>JAPOWH010000019.1 GCA_026707735.1 Gammaproteobacteria bacterium
GCAGCACATTGACTTGCAGTTTGAGCGCATCCGAGCCGTTAACCTGGAACGCGGGATCGTAGACCGGCTACTGGGGCTTACAGGTATTAGTTTCGACACCGCTGGCAGCGGATCAGCGGAAGCTACGATTCCGGCGGTTCCCTTGGAGTTCGCGACGTCGCTCCGGTCCACAATTGACGAGCGACGAAATAGCGTCGCTGCAGAGGATGCAGATCCTGCCACCGCCATTCGGGACGAGCCTCAGGCAGAAGAGGCGATTGTTACCTATCGGTGGCCACAAGTCCTGCGAATCGGACTGTGCTCCGGCAACATTGCGCTCGCGATTCCCTTCGTCGCGGTTATCGTCGGAACACTGGTCCAAATGTCCGGGCAAATGATGGAAGATTCGGAAGGCCGAAATCGTGTATATCAATTTGTTGAGTCCATTGTCGATTTTCATGCTCAGTTTTTGCCGAATGCAAGCTACGCACTTGCCGTGACGATTTTCATTGTGGCAGCGATAGTCATGCTGCTACTGGGTACTCTATTGTTTCAAGTCGCGTCCGCCTTCTTCAAGTGGCACAATTTTCGTCTCATTCCCACCGAGGATTCAGTCAAATCGGTAGCCGGACTCAAGACGGTGCATGAAGTAAGGCTCGATATCCCCAAGATTCAATCGGTTAGCGTGCTGCAAAACTTGCGAAGCCGCTGGTTCGGTTTCTTCACCATCAACGTGTTTCAATCGACTAGCGACGAACGGCATCGTCTCACTATTCCCTACTCGACAACTCGCATGAATTCCGAACTCTGCGACCGTCTAATGCCTGAGTCTGTGCACGATTTGCGGTTCGACCCGCGATCGAAGGATTTCCAATCGATTTCCAGTGCGTACTTCTGGGTTCCCTTTATTAAGAATGGCTTGATCCCTACTGCTATAGGTACTGGAGTTGCACTTTTGCTGTTCAAAAGCGTGTTTGCGCTTCTAGTGCTCGCTTGGCTAATTCCGGTTGGCTTAGTCTGCTACCTGAATTGGAGCAAGGCTGGATATTTGTTCAACGAGAATGCAATTGTGTATCGAAGGGGAGCACTTAGCTACGCCATGATTTGCATGAAGTACGAGAAGATTCAGTCCGTGGAAGTTGCCAGGAGTTTCGTTCAAGAGTGGACGCACAGGGCATCATTGACCATAAGCGCGGCGACTGTGCAAGTAACAATTCCTTACCTGGACATGGAGCGTGCCCAAGCGTTCAGGGACTACATTCTGTACGTGATTGAATCCAGCAATGAGGAATGGCAATGACCGATCTATTCGAGAATCCAACCGTTCCCTTGGATCAGATTCCCAAAGCCACCGAAATCTGCTGGACAAGAGTGGAGATTCGATTGAGGTCCTTGATTCTGGTGAGGAATTTAATCTCCTCATTGCTACTAATTCCACTTGTCCTTGGATTCGTGTTTATCTACCTGATAGAGCGCGAACTAATGTCCGAATACGATTACTGGATGTGGAGCGCACTCGCTTGGATGGCCAGAATAGTTCTCTCACTATTAATCGTCTTTTTGTTAACGTCGTGGTTTGTTTTCCCGTTCTTCGAAGTGCCGCGGCGTCGGTATGCAGTACGGGAGGAGGACATCAACTACCACCGCGGATTGTTTCGTACTAGGACCTCAAGCACTCCCTTCAAGCGCATGCAACATGCCACCACAGTACGGGGTGTATTCGATCGCATGTTCGATCTTGCGACACTAAACATCTTTACGGCTGCCGGTCAGGCTTTCAGTATTCAAGGACTAAGTCCAGACACTGCCGAAAAGCTCCGTCACCACGTCTTGGAGCAAATATCGAGGCATCAGCAAGTCGAGTCTCCAACCGACCAAGCTATGCCTTCAGATGAATTGGAGGAGTGAACTCCAAGCCAATGAACCCTGTGATTTGGGAGTGGCCTCTCAGGATTTGGCATTGGCTTCTAGCGATTTGCGCATCGACTGCATTGCTCACCGGGCTGGTCAAGCAATGGGATGCGATGGATCTCCACCGCTGGGCAGGAATGGCAGTAGTGGCGTTGTTGGTGTTTCGTCTCTTGTGGGGGTTGTGGGGCGGAACCTATGTTCGGTTCAATCACTACTTCACTACGCCATCGCGTGTATTTCTCTACTTCACGGGACGATTGGAACCGCAGCCGCACACGCCGCCTGGCGTGGCATTGGCTGTCTGCATGTTCGCTGCACTTGGGCTTCAAGCCACTGCGGGACTCTTCACAACGGACGACGTGTTCATTGAGGGACCTTTCGTTCGCTTCGCTCCGGACGAACTTGTAGAAACCGCAACGGACCTGCACCATCAGGTTTGGTGGTTCATCGTTGTCCTAGTAGGCACCCACTTGGTTGCTCATGCGGTCTATGGAATCTTTTTGAGGAGTACAATTCCACTCTCCATGTTCACAGGGCGCAAGCCCGTGCATGCAGATTCCACCGAGTTTTCGCTGTGGAGAGCTATCCTTAGCTTGTCAGTTGCGCTAGCGGTTTTTTGGATTTTGCTTAGTTATTCGCGATAGGAGTCGTGGCAGCCCTTGCACGCTGCGCCTACCGCTCGAAAAGCTGTTGAAACCTCACCTTCGTCCCCACCGTTGTCCACAACTTCCTTGAACTCCGCGGTGGCGTCCTTGAAGTTCTCCACCACCTCGCCGAATTCCTCGGGTTCGTCCCATATCTTGTCCAGCGCTTCCCCGCCTTCTGAACCTTCCTCGAATAGGGAAGCCATGATCTCCCCGTAGTCCGCAAGAGCGTCTGCGTGCATAGACAGATGGGATTCGAACGGCACATCTCCTCTAACAATTTTCAAAACAGATTGGAAATGGCCCCCAATTGCTTCCATGGATTCATGTCTGTAATCGGCAATTTCTTCGCTCGCAGCCAAACTGGCAACAACCAAAACCGCAACGGCTGCATGCAGCAACTTTCTAGGACTCTTGGACACGGTGGACTCGCAAATCTACACTTGGGTTTGGGATTATAGGGTCTGCAAAATAACCGCTTCACTAGGCTGCTTGCGGCGCTTCCCTTGCGCCAGTTGGCAGTTCGCATAGCGAGATATCTTTGCCCACAACATCTCGAGCAATTTCGACCAAATGGCGATGATGGGTAAAGAACAACACCTGACAATTGCGCGAGAGGTCGTGGAGAACTCGAACCCCCGCTGCGGCGCGTTCGTCGTCAAAGTTGGTAAAGAGATCGTCAACCACAAGCGGTAGTGAGGTGTCTGTATCAGCAACGTGCTTTTCGATGGCCGCAATTCGCAACGCCAGATAGAGTTGATCGACGGTTCCTTCGCTAAGACCGTCTAGTTCGACCGCCTCGCCACCGGCGCGATAGGCGACAAGCGTTGGGCCTTTGCTGCCCATCTGTGTTTCAAGTTGAGAAAACGAGCCAAGAGTAAGAGTCTCGAAAATCTCGCCTGCACGTTTGACCAATGGTCCCTGGCGCTCCTTTCGAAATCGATCAATAGCCCAGTCGAGGACCAAGGCCGCTGCTCTAATGGGAATGAAATCCTCAATGGCGTTCTTCATGTCCGCCAATGCGAATTGTCTGTCAAGTTCAGCCTGTGCAGCATCGTCGGCGCCCGCCGTTTCATCCAGTCGTTGCTGTGCCGTTGTGTGTTCGCGCAGCACTACTTGTTGCTTCTCTCGTAGATGCGCAAGTTGTTTGTCCAACTCCAGCTCCTCACTTCGAGCGGCATCCAGATCTTGAACCGTTTCACACTCTTCGCGCAATTCCTGTATTGCAAAACCATCGCCATCGTTCTCCAAATCCTCTTTCAGACGGTTTAGCTCCTTGTCAAGCGCCCTGTGTTCGTCCGACTTCTTTATGCATTCACGCAGCGCGTTGATGTCTTCTGCATTGGCCTGACCTCGAAACTCGTCAATCTCCGCAACTATTTCATTGCGCAACAGAACGGCTTCCTCTTGCTTTTTCTTGAGATCAGTCGCCCTCGTGTTTAGATTCTTCAGTTTCGACTTGCGGTCTTGCGCGAAACGCAACTTCTCAACGAGCAGGCGGACTTTGTCAAAAGCCGTACCTTCTTTCAATTCTTCATAGGAAATCGATATCTGGCGCTCGACGCGGTCCCTAAAGTCAGACAGTTCTGCTTGGATGGGATTAATGCTTTTTTCTACAAGCTCTTCAATGCTGTTAGCGGTCTCGCGTAGATCGTCGAATACGACTAGAATTTCAGCCACTTTTTCGAGGTTCTCGGTTGTCGACAGCCCAGTGCTTTCAAGGGCGTCTTGCCACCTGGATTTCCACTCGATTTCCTGCCTCTCGATACCTTGCAGCGATTTCTGTTGCTTTTCTTTGTCGATCATCGCCGCTCTTTGCTGCTCACGCAATCCCTTGCTGTGGGCGTTACGCTCTTTGATTTCTCCATCGTAGTTGCGGGCAAACGCGATCGCTTCTGCTAAAGACGCAAAATCCAATTGACGAGGTTCGTTCATCAACTTCCGCAAGACATCATGAAGTCGTGCTTGTGCATCGCTATCGCGCTGCGCTAGTTGCTCGACTTCACGTTCTGTGTCGTTGCGCTGGGTCAAGGCGGAACGCAACGATTCGCAGGTTTCGTCCCAAACAAGCATGGTTTCGGGATCCGCCACGTCGAACGGTGCGCTACTCCACTCCGTTCGCCAGCGAACACTGACGTCTTCGATTTCGCTATCGATTGCTTGCAGCGACTTCTCAGCACTGTCCTTTTCGCGTCGCAATCTCTCGCAATTCAGCTGCATTTCGTTGTAACGAGCTTCGGATTCAGCATTCTCAAATCTCTTGTCCGCCGCCCCATCGGCAGCCGAAACCTCCTGCTCGTAATTCGCTGCCTGGACACTAAAGTCGCTCGGCGATTCCTTGTTGAATTCACCGGCAGACCGACTATCAAAGTATCGTTCTCTTAGGGAGAACCAGTGTTCGTCCCTAACTCGACGGAGATCAGACAGTTTCTCCACGGTCACAAAGTCCTTGGTTTTGGCATAGCTGTCGATGTCAGCTTGCGCCTTGGCCACGCGGGAATCAAGCTCAAGCACCTTGTGATTGCCCAATCGCTGATCCTCTGAAAGCCTTCGGAGTTCATCGCGTGTAGCTTGGATCACCGTGCGAGGAGGAGTCTTTAACGTTTCGAGAGTATGCATGTCTACAGAAGGAAATAGAGAACGCTCGATCTGCTCGACTTGTTCGATCTGAGACTTGAGAACCAGTTGAAGCCGAGGCAGATTCGCCACCTCATCAGACTCCTTCTGCGAGTACTCGATCGCAGCGTGGAGCTCTCCAAGATCAATGATCGAACCAGCAAGCTCCACCTGTTCGCTCAATTCACGCTCCCTTGTTTCGGCATTCAGATATTGCTCTCTTGCGTTTTTCTGAGCGTTCAGCCGCATGCGCTGCTCTTCCACCAAACCTTTGAGGACACGATTGCGCTGCCTCGACGGAACTCGCTGCGAAATCACTTCAAATGAATCAGACTCCCAACCGAGCATTTGGGCAAGAGACCGATGGCTGGCCTGCTTGTGGTTCAACTCTTGCTGTCTCCGAACCAACTCGCGCTCCGACTGTTCCATCTTGGCTCTTAGCTCGTTGAGCTCTTCGATCTCACTTGCATCACTGATGACTCGCTCATCGTAGGTTGTTGCTCTAGCGTCAGCTTCTAGTTGCTTTGCTTCTTCCGCAAACAGATCGAGCTTGTCGTTGACTGAATTGTGCTTTGCCAATAACTTGCTGAGGTGTTCTTCAGCGTCCTCCCGGAGTCGTGGACAGTCTTTCGTCTGGTCCAATTGAAGAGCAGTCTCGTAATACTGGGTCACCTTTCCTTTCACTCTGCGAATGCGGGCCAGCTTCCTCCGTCGCGGTTCCATCTGCTGTATCTGATCACTCAATTGGCCAAGCAAATCGTCGAGTCGTTCAACTTCCGTGCGGCAACTCTCCCAATCGGCCGCTTGGGTTGAGAGTTCCGCCACTCTCTTCTTGGCTTCTTCAAATCGGTCGCGAGCGCTGTAGTATTTGCGGCTTTTGCTTTTGGTCGGAGCCCACAGTTGGTTCGCTTCGCCCTTCCATCCTTCCAATACATCTTGCAGCCCAACCAGTCCCGCCGTGGCTGAGAAGAGCGCTCGGCCTACGTCATCATTGGCATCGAGTATTGCTCTCGCGCCCTCCCGAAGACGTTCATGGTCTAGGCTAAACATGCAATTGAAGAACTCCAAGCTGTTGTTGTTCAATGCTCTGCGCAAGTCGGCTTCACCATCCGCAAGCGCTTCGTTCGTATGGCGATCCCTTAGAGTGTTGGAGGTACCTTTTCGCCGTATGGCTACAAAATCTCCCTGCGATGTTTCGATCTGTGCACCAATTTGCAGGTTGGCATTGCCATGTTTGAACCCAATCGTGGACCTTCTGGGAACTCCAAACAGAAAGTCCTCCAATGCCATTCGTGTTGTGGATTTGCCCGCCTCGTTGGGACCGTAAACCAAGTGGAAGTCTGGGTTTCCTTTTCCCGTTGAAAACTGAAGCTCGGTGTCTTCCAAGTGTCCGTAGCGCAACAGTTCAAGTTTCTTAACTCGCATCTTTTCTCTCGCCCGCAAGCTGATAGCTCACTCGTTCAAGCACGCGTTCCAGGAGCTCGCTTTGTTGATGCTCCATCACTAGTTGCGAGTAGCTTCCTTCACTTGACTCCATTTCAGATTTCACATCAATGTGGAGCTTCGACACCATATCGGAGAACTCATTGCTAATAAGCTCAAATAGTTCTGGGTCTTTTGCGCTTGCGCCCAAAAGTTGTGCAAGATCAGCAATCGTCTCCTGTGTGTCTGAGTCTGGCTTAGACGCTTTTGGCGGACGGGTTTGAACCTCCACTTTTTCAACCCACAACGCATCTCCCCCAATGTCCAACGAAAGCGCTTGGATGTTTTCCTTGTGAGCGTCCGTCGAGGAAACGAGTCTCCCATGTAACGGTGTAGAGCCAGTCAATTGAACGCGTACTGCTGTGACGCGACTCCTGTCGTTATCGGCTAGCACTTCTGTCAAGACTTCTCCGACTGAGGTGGTGACTTGGTCGTAACTATCAAAACCATCGACGGATATGACGAGTCGCTGCCATCGCACGACGTCGCACTCCCACTCTTCAATATCCTCAACCCTTCCGTTCTCAACCGTCACCAGCGAGGCACTTCTCGGACCGTCTTCGTTAATGTGTCTCCCTTGCAGGTTGCCGGGGAATACAACATGGGGATGTGCGTTCAAGATCTGGCGGGTATGAACGTGCCCAAGCGCCCAGTAGTCGTATCCTTTATTGACCAATTCCTCCAGCCCGCAAGGCGCGTAATTTGCATGCCCGCCCATGCCGCCGAGACCCGTATGCAACACTCCTATGTTGAACTTGCTCTCAAAAGGAGTCGGGTAGTCTCGACTCAAATTCTCATTGACGTCCCGCTTCGGATAGCTTCGTCCGTGCAGTGCAACGTTGTGCGCATCCACCAAGTGTGTCTGCACCTTGCTATGGCTAAACTCATGAACGTTGTCCGGCAGCACTAGCCGTTTCGTGATTTGGCTATGCGCGTCATGATTGCCGTAGAGCACATACGCACCAATGTTCTTGAGGCGTAGCCTCCGCATTTGGTCCACGAAGAACAGACCTGTATTGAAGTCATTCCAATCGCCGTCGTACAAGTCCCCGGCGATGATTACGAAGCTAGGACAAGTACTTACGACTCGGTCGATCAACTCAGCGAATGAGTCCCTGGTTGCCGAACGGATGCGGTCCACGGCTACGCCTTCGTATTGAGCCAGGCCTCTCATTGGGCTGTCTAAGTGGATGTCCGCTGTATGTAGAAACTGAAAAGTGTTTTCTGATGAACTTAGCAATTTAGTATGAAAATCCTCTTACTGTGAGTTGTAGAAACGTTAGGTAATGCGTCAGTCGCTCGTCAATCCTCCGACATCATAATTGTTGAATCACAAATGTTAGTTCGGCTAGCCAACGCTCAATCAATCCGTCTGATGAGCGTAGCTTTCAAAGAGTGAACGACTGCCGAAAAAAGTCCTCGCCATTAAGCGAGGGGACGTACCCACGTTCTCTGCTATGGAATGAAGCAATCGCCCATCGAGAATCACTACATCCCCGGCGGCACCTGTCAATTCCGTCACTTCTACGTTGACGCCTTCCACAATTGCCTTTGCGCCACGTAGATCGGCAGGTCGGTCTGGAGACTTCGAATAAAGAACTTGGAAGAATTCGTGGCGTTTTAGCTTCTTTTTGAACTGACGCGAACTGACCCGCTGGAATTCATCGCGATACAGTCGGTGCGATCCAGCAATGACCACGGTGCCGTCTCCTAAAGGTTCGACGTCCGACAAGTAGTTCAAGACTACGACCCCTGGCGCTTTGGATTCGGGCAATCTCGGACAATCCGTATGCCAGATGGTTCTCGGCACTTCCCAAACTTTGTTGGGGTAGCGGGACGGAAGGTGCGGAAATGTAATAAGCCATTGCGCCGACCATTCAGTCAATTCGTCCTCTCCAACTAGAACCTGAGCCAACCCCCTTAGAGATGCTGTGTAAAGCAAGCCCGTGTTAGTGCGCTTGAGCGCGTTCTTCAGAGGCCGGAATTCCAAAACTGGATTTCCTGTGAAAGACCACGTGGATTGGTCGTCACGAAGAACCCCGTATTGGCCTATGGAATTCCAAAATGCGTCGACTAGCTGATTGCAAAGCTCCGAACTGTGGAATTCCCGCAATCTGAGAATTCCTCGATTGCGAAATTCATCAATTTGGCTAGGGTTAAGGATACTGTTGGATTCTAAGCTGCTTGCTGCGAGCAAATTTCCCTTAGATACAGCAGCTAACATGCCACTTATCAGCAAAAGTACTTTACTGTACATTTTATCATAAAGAACTGATGTCTCCGCAAATGGCAAGACTCAAACGTGAATTGTCGTCCTTGGGCAACGAGTCGAAAGCCTACAGAGGATTTACCTATTCTGAATATGAGAATTCCTCGAATTTCAATTACATCCAGCTCCTTGAAATTAGCTCCGCTAGTCACCGTGAATCCACTTTACGACATCTTGGGTGACGTTATATTGAACAGGGTCGCGCCGAATCAAGATCACCACCAAGCAGTAGGTTTTCTCAACGTGATCTTGCCGAATGTCTCGCACCGACTGGGGAGTCTGGCGCAGCGACCTCGATTTACGCTGGGTCAAGCGAGTCGGCACGATTATGAGCCAAGTCCCGCACCTAAAGCATGTCAACGAGCAATCAATACCAGAACAGCAAGGGTAATACGAGGACGTTGTACGTATGCCTACTTCTTGGCAGTTGCATTTGAACTGCGACGTTTAGATATGTTGTCACCTTGCAGCAAAGACAATTTTCGCGATTTTTAAACAATACAACAGCAACTAAAATCTTAGGGTCTAGTCTTAAACGTTCAATCGATGAGAGTCGTTGAGACCCTCCGACCAATAATGTTGGTCTGTGCTGTATTCGTCTTGTCCGCCTGTGGCAGCGATCCGTCGAGCACTTACACGATTGTTGGGGAATACATTGCTGTTGTCCCCGAGGGGCTTCAACAGGCCGGTTCGCCGACAAACCGATCGACTGACTATTCAAATTCAATCATCACCCTGTATCGGACACAAATTGATGAAGACGGTCAGGTAGAGAGGGTTGCATTGGCATCCAAACCTTTCCGCGATGGACTAGTGGTCTTTGAAGGAAAATTGGATGCACCTGAGAGTATTGAGATTGCTGCAAATTCGAGCGAGACTTCGGAACCGCTGACAATTGTTGCTAGCGTGGGTCCGGGCGCTGAGCTTACGTTTGCACTATTGGACTATTGGTACCCATTCCCGGAAGACAAGCTAGCTCTTAAGGGCAAATCTCTACTCTTCCACGATTCGGCATCGAAATTTACGATATCGGGAAACGTAGATACAGAATTGCGAGGTTCACGCGTAATCACTATGGAGCTAGAAACATCTAAATGGACTTCGCGCGGTCATCAAGAATTCGTAGAGTTGGGATTGTTGATGCTTGACGACGGCAAGTTTGTGTACGAGGATGAGATTTCTGAACCCGTGGTTGCAGAAATAGAATTTCGCGGCGACAACTTTGTGGTTTGGACCCAAGCCGTAATTGAACCCGGCGCGCACATCTCAATTCAGCCACGAACTACAGGCGCACAAACCATCGCGACAATGCCCTCAGGGTGGTTTTCAATGGACCAAACGGGTACAGGCGACGAGAGAGGCCCGCTAACTATGTTCGCAACAGCAGAAAGCGGGCGCCATACTAGGCTCATAGATAGTTGGCAACGAAGTCATACATTTCTGTTCACAGTCGACGCGTATAACGTGGCATACGAAGATTTCCTAGCGCAACAAGGCACAATGGTCGACCAATCGCTCGATCGGGCGTCAACTGAGCCACCAAACCTTGACGAAGATCGAAGCGATGCATCCAACCCGTCGGCGTCAACCGCCTATGTAGCTGCACAAGAATGTAAACACGTTGATCTTTCGGGTGTGGAGTCGCCAAGTAGTCTTGGTCCTCCTCCCAATTTGACCCCTCCGCCGCACTTCAAGCTATCAAGAGAAATTTGGGAGATTAGAAGGAACGCATTGGATCAGATAGCTCGACACGGGCTAGACCCCATGGATTCGTTGCTCGCTCTGGAATTAGGAGCTCTTACTTCTCCAATATTTGAAGAGGGGTCCGAATCGATCTTAGAGGACAAAATCAAGATTTATGACAATCTTGCATCCAACCTAAGTGAAGACATTGTGGCTCGACGAATAGATCCCGCACGCAAGGAAGTCGAATCAATATTGCAGTCACATCGCAATGACCGTCTCCTTCTACCGGGGCAAAAAGCGCCACCAATTACTGTTGCGACCTTGAAAAAGCAAGAAATTGCAATCTACGACGTATTTAGTCAAAACGACATCATTTACCTTCAGTTTTGGGACCCGCCCTACGGAAGCTGGAATTTTGCGCGGTTACGGGAACTATATGACGCATACAGTGATCTCGGTCTGCAAATCGTCACTATATCTTTGGAGCCCAACTGGACCGACTGGGACACCGCTAGCGAACAGCAAGACATTCCGTGGTTGAATCTGGGAGATCTGAGTGAAGACGCGCCGATTGGTGCAGTCGCTGTCGCTTACGGAAGACTGCGAATGAACAAGAACTACCTCATAGACAACAAAGGTTGTATTCTTCGTAAAGATCTTCACGTCGACCAGCTCTCGCGCTTCTTGGTGGAAGAGTACGGAGAAGTCGCAACAACAAACTGAGATAACCAGCCCGATACAGGCCTCGAGAGCGTTGTCTTTAGCTACAGCTTGGTCTTGCTGCAATTCGTGGCTTTGAAGCTAGCAAGAATCTAAGCCAACCATGCTGAGTCTTTGGAAACAAGAATTGAACTACTGCGAGAGGCGGTCGTTCCCCGTGACCGACCGTGTGAGATTTTGGGGTGCGCATGACACAGACTTGGGAGCGTAACAACGATGTTTCATAGGTGCCGCCTGAGCAAGACTCCGCCGCAACTCGCGTAACAGAGAATTTCGATCCGAGAATGTGTCCCTTTTCAATCTCTGTTGCCCATAAATCGGTTTGATTCTCGTACCTGTGGTCAAGAATTCACCCCACTACCAAAATTCTTGCCTACAGCGACTTGCGACAGTCTTGAATCAATCGAAAATTTCGTCGCATAATGACTCAAAGTGAGCAACGCGCGGTTCAAGCGCGGCAACGGTAGCTCGCCAAAAATCTCGTTGCGAAATATCTGCGTCCAAGTGCCTGGTAGCCAGCTCTTCCGCGCTTATTCGTCCTGTGTCGCGTAGAAGTCCCTTGTACCGCACAAAGAAGTCGTCTCCCATGCTTTCCCGTCGTTGGTATACGCTTTGGCTGAACAAGTAGCCAAACAGGTAGGGGAAGTTGTAGAAGCTAGTGCCAGAAATGTAGAAATGCAACTTATTGATCCAAAACAGATCGTCTGGTTCTGACAACGAGTCTCCGTACCACTCCTGCCAAGCCTCTGTCATCAAGGACCGCAATTCGCGAGGGAGCAACGGTTTTTCTGCACGGGCTTCGTGGAAATTTCTTTCGAATTCGAACCTAGTTGGAATGTTTAGAAGAAATGCAGCGATGGCCGATAGCTCCTCCCACGCTACCGCTAGGCTCATTTGCGGGCTCTCCGAGCGACTCAGCAAGGAATCTCGCACCAAGGTTTCACCGAACGTGCTCGCCGTCTCGGCCAGCGACATGCCGTAGGATTTCTGAGAGTCTGGTAGATCTCGCATTGCCCAATGGTGAAATGCATGGCCCAGTTCATGGGCTAGGATTGTGACATCGGTCATGGAACCGGAATATGTCATGTAGACTCTCGGCGTATTGCTCTTCGCAAATGAGGTGCAGTAAGCTCCTGGTCGTTTGCTCGGCCCAACGGTTCCCTCGATCCACCGATTCTCCGCCATCATGTGGACGAAATCTCCCATCGATCCGTCCACCTGCCCGTAGGCGTCTGCCACAATGCCTAATCCTTCGTCAAAGGGAATGGTCGCGTCCTGGCCTGGCAGTTCCGGGGCAGGGGCACGCTGATCCCAAGGCCCGATCTTAGTCTTGCGGTATGCTCGCGCAAGAGCCTTGGCAGCCCGTTGCGAGAGATCTTTCGATTCCTTCGCGACACCAATCACCGAGTCCAGAGTCTCCCTTCCAATGTGACTGGAATGAGCGGGAGCATCCAGAAAATGAACTGGTTTTCCGTTCGAACGTCTCTTACACATTTCGAGGCGCCATCCCGCAAGCGAGTTGATGGCGGCAGCACACGTTTCCTCGTGGGAGGACCAGGCCGCATTGATTGCCCTCCAGGCATCTTCGCGAGTTCTGTCATCCGTTGACTGCATAAGTGATGCAGCTTCGGCAATACCTACTTCACGTTGGTCATTTCCATCTGCAACCTGACACTTGAGTTGTCCTGCTAGTCGGTCATACAACCTGCTCCAAGCGTGAATTCCGTTCTGACCTAGTGCGCTGACAAGGTTTTCCTCCTGCAGACTCAACAACTCATGTCGACGCAATCGAGAATGTCGTACTTGGAACTCCGCATCAATGACGCGTTCATCCTGCAAGTACTCATCGATGACGTCGTCCGGTGCAATGTTCAAAAATTGATTTGAGGGCTGGGCCAGCTCATTGAATCGGAGCCGATACTGGATGAGAGAACCTTCTAAGATTTTTGCCTGCTCGTCGTCCCCGTCCACAGACAACAGGCAATTGGCAAACGTCGATGGGTTTCGCAGAAGCTTGGCTGCATCCTCAATCAGATTGTGTAAATCGCAGGCAGAGTTTATGGCTGCACTTTTCTCCGTGGCCGACATGTCGTCAATGTGGTCTAGCACAACCGTGAGGCCCTTGTTTCGGTCCTCGATGCGATCCAACATTGATGTCAATTCATCCAAGTCAGCTTGAATTTGAGGATCGGTGGGAGACTCGTATTCTTGGGAGAGGTCCCATGATGGGCCAGTTAGATCCGTCATCTTGTGCAGTCCGTTTGTGAGGAAGTGCAGATTCTACAAATCGTGTGATGGTTTCTGGCTCCAGGTGAATGCTGAACACGTGGCTCCGCCGAGGACTACTTGGAGTGGACCCGCGGGGGGAGGCAACCTCGGCAAGTATGTTCAAAGAGACGAGACTGGGGAGCGTTCGTCGTTTGCAATCCAACCCCGTTGGATCACCTGAGAAACAAGTAGACAACATCGCTCTTGCGATACTTGCGGGCGACCTCCAGAGGAGTTCTTCCATCGTCATCGAGCCTAGTTGGGTCTGCCCCCGCTTCAAGCAAAAGCCGGCAAAGAGTGAGATCGCCGCCGCGAGCCGCATAGTGCAGCGCAGTTCTGCCTTGAGGTCCAACGGCGTTCACTTCAGCCCCAAGATCAACCAATAGCTGGACTTTTGCGACGTTTAGCGACTTGTCGGCACGACACGCATACATGAGCGGATGCAGTCCGTGATAGGGCCTCTGGTTTGCCGACAATCCGGACTTCACCAGCAATCGCAATTGCTCTACGTCGTTTGTCGCCATCCATAGGGTGGCATCCGAAAACTCGGGAGAAACGCCCTTTTCCAGCAGGTAGGACAAAACACCTGAATCTCCCATGTGCGCCGCGATATAGAGAAGCTGGGCATCGTAGTTCTGCAAATTTGCGCCTCGGTCGACAAGGTTCCTCAGGAGCTCCAATTGCCCGCCTGCCACACAGAAACTGACCAGAGGGGTGTAGTAGATTTCGTCGTTGGGATCTTCGGCGTTCAGCAAACTTGGGTCGTCGCCAAGGAATCCAACCACGGCGTAATCGTCTCCAATGAATGCCGCTCGAAACACGTCCCTCCGTGCACCGAATCTGGCAAGCGGCTCGATCAGTAGTCTGCGACCGTAGTACGAAGCAGCTGTTATCGGATCTAGTTGCACGATCGATTCCGAGTTGTAGCAGCCAGTTAGGTGAACATCCGCACCATGTTCCAGTAGCCACATGACGGTCTCCAGCCGATTCTTGCGCACGGCTTCAAATAGGAAAGTCCGTCCGTGGCTCCCTCTCTTGTTCAAGAGGGAGGGATCATCTCGGATTAGCTGCTTTAGCTGATCCAGCTTTCCTTTTATGGCTATATCGCGCAGTTTCCCGGAAAGCTGCCTTTTCCAGTGGCCCGGGGGAACATCTAGCGGACGTACCCAACGTCCCCTCTGATCGGCTTCAGCTAGTGTGGATTGTGGTTGGCCCAATTACTTTACGGAGTTGTTTTAAAGGGTCACGATGGATTGGGTGAGAGAGTCGCGACTGCTCCGGTTTCAATCAATTCCTCAATGGAGTTCTGATCGTACCCAAGTTCCCTAAGGATCTCCTTCGAGTGCTCTCCCAGACCCGGTGGAGCTGTAGTAGGTACGTGTTCAACGCCACTCACTTGCAGGGGATGATTGAGGAGAAGAGGCACACCGACCGAATTCTCATTTGGCACCATTGCTATGCGGTTTTCGAGTACTTGCGCGTCTTTCGCAGACTCTTCGACAACTGCCATGAGATTCACCGGCAGTTCAGCTTCCTCAAAAAGCTCCATCCATTCTCCAGACGTGCGAGTCTCAATGATGGCTTGAATTGCCTCTCCAGCCTCGCGCCTATTCCTATACATGTCGCGCATGGATGCAAATCTCGGATCCACCAAGAGACCCTCTGCACCCATTACTGTAAACAGTATCGAGAGCATTTGTTCGGTTCGAATCATGTTGAGTTGCAGCCAACGACCGTCCTTAGCTTGGTAGCCTTGCATGGTGACCCCCGGAACCTCAGTCGCATCTCGGTAACGCTCCATGTCCGCGCCCGCCATCGCACCCTGGGCAATCGCAGCATTTGACCAGAGTCCATTGGCCAACAGCGAAGTTTGTACAAACGATCCCTCTCCGGTTCGTTCCCGCTTCAAAAGCGCTGTCACGATGCCCGCGTAGATGGCCACCGCGGTAGGGTGGTCGCCCATGCCTGGCAGCCCTTGTGTCGGTTTGGTTCCAGGTTCCCGCATTAGGTCCATGAGTCCGCTTCGAGCCCAGTAGGCCAATTGATCAAAAGCCTTGCGGTCTCGCTCCTCGCCCAATTCGCCGTATGCAGTCAATGACGCGTAGACGATCGTTGGATTGGTGACTTTGAGATCCTCATAGGTGGCATTGAATTCAATGCGAGACGGATACGGCATGTTGGTAATGAACACATCGCACCAATCCGCCAGTTCGTGAAGGATCTGCTTGCCGTGTTCCGTTTTGAGATTGAGTGCAATGCTGCGCTTGTTGCGACCGTCCATGTCCCACATGTAGTTGCGGCATTCTTCTGGTGTGCCCGGCATGTTGGACAAAATACGTAGCATGTCACCGCGACCCGGTTTCTCGATCTTGATGACATCGGCGCCAAAATCCGCCAACATCATGGCCGCAGCAGGAGCCGCGATGACCGAAGCTGCATCGACAACCTTGAGTCCCGCAAATAGGGGTTCAGACATTGCACCAGCTTTGAGAAATTCCTGACAATGTTAATTAAGTTGATCTTCGAAGCGTCTTGTGTAATTCCATCGGTTCGCGAGTGCTACTATCGAACTTGTTCAAGTAGCGAATGGGGGTGCAAACCCTCTCGTGCTGTTGTAAAGGAATAGATCTATGGCAGACCAAGCAAGATTCAAGGCCGCATATCCATTTCAAGACGACGTACTAGCTCTGCCTGTTGCGGACCGCGATGTCGCCGCTTCATGGTACGGAGAGAAATTTGCCATGACGGAGGTGGAGCGCAAAGAAGACCCCTATCCTACTGTGATCATGGAGCGAGACGGTGCTAGGATGGGATTTTCGGAAAACGGTGGTGATTCTTCGAATGACGGCGGGGCTATCTTGGTGGACGACGCAGCTCGAATGAAGGAAGAACTTGAAAGCCAAGGCGTAGATACCGGCAATTGGCGGATTGACGAACGAGACGGCAAAAAATATCAGGTCTTCTTTGTTGTTGCCCCTGATGGACTGTGTTTCTACTTCCACCAACTGCTAAATGCGGATTAAACGCAAGGCTATTGTCAACTACGTCAACACGCTCAACCCGTCTGCCGGTGAAGCGATCATGAAAGCTTGATTCTCCTAGGCGCAACTGAGCTTCTGATCGTTACAAGCCAACAGACACTTCTCCATGCTGGAGACCCACCGTGGACCCGAGTCGAATCGCCAGTTAATCTGCCTCTGGTGGCGCTATTCCCTCCAATTCGGTCAATAGCGCCGGTACGTCATCTTTGACAATATTCCACACTAACTCTATATCAATTGTGAAGTACGCATGGACTATACGATTTCTAAGGCCGACGATTTGAGACCACTGTATTTCTGGATGCTTGTCCTTGGTTGATGTACTTATTCGAGAGGCAGCTTCTCCAATGACTTCCAAGACCTTTAGAACCGCATTCTGGTGCAGGTCACTTTTCTCAAACTCTTCATAGGCAATTCCCTCCACAAACTTCTTAGCCTTGCGAGCGGCTACGAGCATGTCTAGCAAAAGGGAATCATCGTGTCGCATAGATGACTTCTGCAGTCTCCAAGATCTCTTTTCGCAAAATGTAGTTGTCACATCGCTCGACAGCGGAATGGGTCACAATATCGACGGGCCTACCGAGTACGATCGATAACTCAGATGCCATCGCCACAAACTCGATCCCTGGCACACCATCTGGTTCAAACTCCACAAGCACATCGATGTCGCTTTCGTCGTCATAGTCCTCTCGTAGAACCGATCCAAACAGGGACATTGTCGCTATATTCCAGCGTCTACAGAAGTTAGCGATTTTTTTGGAACCGACCAATTCAGGAAGATGCAGGGTAATCGAGCGTTTAGGAGTGGCTACTTGTCCAGTAGTAAGGTTTTTCACAGGTCAATTCCACAATCTCTAAGCTAAAAATGAATAAGGCACACCGATTTTAACCTCCCTACAAGCAACTGAAACGGTTTCGCAAAGGGGAAACCCTCATGCAAATATTGTTTGGTGGAACCAATGTTGACCCTAGAATGGAGATCAATTCCGCAATATTGTGCGGCGAGTAGAGACACAAACCCCGTCTAATCCACGTTTGTTCGAAAATCGTAGCAAGCGTGCTATTCGTACATTTCCAACGGGTTCACATCCCACCAGGTAACATGATCTTGGCTACAATCAGTACGCTGCAAGGCACAGTTGAAACGAGCCAAAACGGGCACTTGCGTCCAATGCACTGTGCTGTGATTTGCTCAATTCGTGATCGTTTGGGCTGCGGCAAAATCGGAATTAAATCAAGAGCATGGCGAAGAACCCTAGTGTTTGACGCTAGTTGAAGAAGAGACAAATGCGTAGAGAAGAAAAACAGAGAGTTCTGTCGATTTTGCGGAAGGGTTGGCAGAACGACGAGTCTCACGATGCAGGCGGCATCATGCGATGCCCAGTATCGGACTATACCTGCCCGGAATTGCTTGCTCAAGAACAACGAACCTTCTTCCGAGAGACGCCGTTGCTCATGGGCTTGTCTAGCGACCTTCAGGAACCAAACAGCTACTGGGTGGACAACGCTTCTGGTGTCTCAATTCTCATGGTTCGAGACTCCGAGGGAGCGTTTAGAGCGTTCGGCAACGTTTGCCGCCACCGAGGTGCGCGCGTGGTCCCTGAAGGACGCGGAAATGCGTTGCAGTTTTCGTGCCCATTCCACGCTTGGACCTACAACAATCACGGAAATTTGATTGCCATCAATCGAGAGCGTAAGTTTGGGTCGATTTGCAAGGAGGAGCATTCCCTCATCGAGCTTCCCTGCGAGGAGAAATTTGGAATGCTCTGGGTGAAACCCACTCCGGGAGGTACGGTCAATGTCGAGAACTGCCTTGGTGGCATGGAAGACGACATGTCGCATTGGGACCTCACGTCAAAGAGCCATGGAGCTTCCCAAGTGATTCCCGCCGATGCAAACTGGAAAATGGCAATCGACACGTTCGGTGAAAACTACCACTTTGACGTGCTCCATCGAGATTCGCTATCGTCAGAGATTAAGGGCAACTTGCAAACTCACGACATCTATGGTCTCAATTACCGGATGGTATTTGCAAGGCGCAACCTTCTCGAGGCTTACGAATCCGTTGAGAGTCCCAACGACCTACCGTTTCGACTTGTCACCCTTTGCGTCTACTTCATCTATCCAAACACCATTCTGCTCATCGACCAATATGCTGTGGACATTCTCCGAATATTTCCAGCGGACAACTCTACGAGCAAGTCAAACACGCACCACAGTTGGTACGTGTTCAACGACTCAAAGCACTACTTTGAGGAGGGTCCTCACAGCTACGAAGAACGCTTCGTCGGTTTCAATAGCGTCATCGTCAATGAGGACTACAACGTAGCTTCCCAATCACAGGCCGGGGCCGAATCCGAGATGTATTCGCACATTGTCTTTGGCCGCAACGAACCTGCGCTGCACCACTACCACAACGCTCACAGGATCGGATTGGGCCGCAAAGAGTTGGAGCTCGAAACCGCCTAGCTCCGAACTCCAATCAAACTAGCAATGTTGCTACTCCGCGACGTTGGGATTCCGTAAAACTCGTCCTGCTCGTTCGCCGGTGTGTTCGTTGTCTTCGAGTATCACAGCTCCATTGCACACTGTGGCGCGATAACCCTTGGCCCGTTGTATCAGTCTGGGAGCTGAATCCGGGAAGTCGTGCACGAGCTGGGGTTGCCGCTCGGAAACCTTGTCCAGATCGATGACATTGACGTCGGCCTTCATGCCTTTCGCCAAGGTTCCTCGATCGTTGAATCCAATCACACGTGCCTGAGCACTGGTCAGTTTTCGAATTGCATCCTGAATAGAGAATGAACCTTTATCACGCACCCAGTGCGACAGCATGAATGAGGTCCACCCGGAGTCCATGATCTGGCTGACGTGCGCACCCGCGTCGCCAATTCCCGGCAAGATCCAGTCAGCTTTGAGAAACGGTTCCAAGGCCTTGAGGTCATTGTTGAAGAACCGAATGTGGAAGAAGCCTCTTCCATCCGACTCATCCATGAAACGCAACCACGTCTCAACTGGATGTTCGTTCGCTCGTCCGGCGATACTCGCCAAGCTCTCAGAGGCATCTTTCACGTAATTTGGTCGGTCCGCGTCGCTAATCCAATACCAGCCGCGAGTTGTTTCCGCCAGTCGGCGTTTGTGCTCCGAATTTTCAATATCTTCAATCAGTCTTGCCCTTGTCTCCGGATCACGAATTGCCCGCAATCGTTCTTCGAATGTCATGCGGCGCAACTTGTCCCAATGCTGGCCGGGAAACATGATCATCGATTTCAAACTTGAGAGAAACCCGCCGCTTCTCGGTAAAGTCAATCCAGTGATGTCCAGTCCTTCATCCTGCATGTCTTTGATATACGAGTCGTAGGCCGAAACACCTCCGTTTGAATCTGGAGTGTGCGGAGCGCTAAACAGCAGGCGTGCGCCCGATTCTCGCATTTGACTGCGCAGGATTTCTAGCTCCTCATTGAGTTTGCTGTAGTTGAGAACGCTCTGAAGTATGCCGCCGTTCTCCGCAACTGCCTTGGAAATTGCAACAAGCTCCTTGGGCTCGGCAAACGTGCCCGGTATGGAACGACCGTCGGGCAGCGTGTGTCCAGGAAGTCGATTTGTCGAGAACCCGACAGCACCTTCCTTCACAGACCTCCCAATCAATGACGCAATCTGCTCGATTTCGTCATCGGTTGCGTTATCGGTGATAGAACGCTCTCCCATCACATAGAACCGCGAGGCACAATGACCTACGAGCCCCGTGATGTTTATGGCCGGATTTAGCGACTCGATCGAATCAAGATACTCCCCGTAGGACTCCCAATTCCATGGCAATCCTGTCAGGATGGCGTTCTTGGGTATGTCTTCGACAGTTTCCATCATGCCGGCGAGAAACTCTCGATCTTGTTCCTTACATGGAGCGAAAGTAACTCCGCAGTTCCCAAAAAGTGCGGTTGTGACGCCGTGCCAAGAGACTGGCGTGAGGAGTGGATCCCAACCCGCCTGTGCGTCGAAGTGTGTATGCAAATCCACAAATCCGGGAGTCACGTAGTGACCCTCTGCGTCTATGGTTCGTGTTGCCCCTTCGCTTACAGTCCCAACCTCGCTAATCGAGTCACCATCGATGGCGACGTCCGCCTCGAACGGTTCTGACCCGGTCCCGTCCACAACGAGCCCTTTCTTGATTACTAAATCGTGTGCCATTTTTGTTCTACTCCTCTAAATACGTTGTTCTTTTTTCGAGCTCAAGCCTTCGCGCTGGACCGACTGCTTACATCGTCGTACCACCTCTTGATATTGCTGCATTGATCTGGAAAAGGTATTCGAGCCGCCGTCGTCGCAAAGTCGATGGTGCACAGCGCCGTGATGTCGGCGACGCTGAAATCGTCTCCAGCAACGTAGCGGGATTCTCCCAATTCCTCATCCAACCTGTGAAAGAAGCGATCGACCATGGTCTTGCCGCGTTCTGCCAGTTCGGGAATCGCATCGATTTCACCCACGTTTCCACCAACGCCACGTTTCTTGAATCCTGGATAGGAGTTGCGAAATGCTTCTGCTGTCGGCAGCAGTCCATCAAATTCCATGTGACGCTGCCTCGCCTCAATTCTCGCTTTGCTCAAAGCATCTGAGCCAAACAGCGCCGGGTCTGGATGAGTTTCTTCCAAATACCGACATATTGCGAGAGATTCGTCAAGCACAGTTCCATCGTCCAGCACCAGAGTTGGCAAGCGTCCTCGTGGATTGACTTCCAAGAAGTCGCTGCTGAGGTTTTCTCCCGCAACGATATTGACTTGAACGACTTCGCACTCAATTCCTTTTTCCGCCATGAAAATGCGCAGACGACGAGGGTTGGGTGCAAATTGCTGATCGTAGAGTTTCATAAGAGTACTCCGAAGCGCGTTGCTTTATTGTAGAAAGTCACAACGTATCAAATTTCGCAGTCATAAATGACGGCTGAACGAGTTTCTCGGCAATTCCTAGCGTTCACCGCTGAGGATTACAGTAATTTGACGTGAGATTCAGAAGCCCACTTCTCCACACTGCCGATTTATCTCATCAATGACTTCACAGACTCGAATAGATTCTGCTCGTGTGAATTGAGGCATCTCTTTCAATCCAGCGGCCATGCAACGATGCACCGCCTGCGCCTGGTAAAGAAATCCATGTTGATTGCCGCCGCTCCAAGTCCAACCCGTGTAGCGAACTAGACGCTCCCCGTTCCATCGGGCACCCGCCGGTTGCCCCCTCGTGATCGGTGCAGGCGTTGGCATCGGATATTCGAATCGCTCGACATGATTGAACGGCCCGTTTGAGGGATTCCTGTCTTGATTCCAATGCGTCTCCAACCAATCTCCAGTCCATCCCTTTGAAGGGTCTAGCTCTAGTGTGGACTTTCCCTCCTGTTTGCGTGTTCCGTGACGAGTGGGACGACCTGTTCGAATTGTTACGGCCGTCGGATGATGCGAGGGGGTCTCGATGGTGATTCGGCCTTTCGTTCCCACGAATTGGGTCTCTTCCTGGAACCTGCCAGATGCAAACGTAATTACGGCAATACCACGCTGCTGGGAGTATTGCAGAATTGCCGCGCTCGGTGGAGCTCCGTGAGCAGAAGGCACATCATTGGCATATGGCTGTCCCCGCGATTTTCTGCCCGCTGCCGCAATCAAAGGCGTTTCGTCGCTGCCGAATCCCAAAATTGCTGGATTGAGCGCATAGACTCGATCTGGGTAGTCAGCTTGTACTATTTGCAGATCTCCAATGTCTCCGCGCTCAAGCACTGCTCGTGCGTGCTCAATTGCCGGGAAAAACCGCAACCACATTCCTTCCTGACAGAACACACCTGCATCGTCTGCTGCAGCGTATACCTTTTTGGCTTGTTCCGCTGTGTCAGTGAATGGCTTCTCGCATAGGACATGTTTGCCGGCGTCGATTGCAGTCATCAGATCACGATGATGATCCCACGTCTTTGAGGCAATGTAGACGATGTCTACGTTTGGGTCGTTGCACAGCTCTTCATACGAGCCATATGCAGAGGGAATTTCATGCGCATCGGCATACATCTCCGCTCGCGACTTGTCTCGGGCTGCAACGGCTGTGATTTGTGCCCCCGGCACCTCTTGCAGCGACTTTATCCAGTCAGACGCAATGGCCGATGCACTGATGATTCCCCATCGCAATGGGAATCGTATGCCGCCTTCATCTGTAAGGCCTCGGCGAACGTCTAGAGGCGTGTTCATGGGCCACCCGTCGATTTGAGTCGGGTCCTCTACGTACTCATTGGTCATTGGTCTCTCCTAGATTTGCCACGATCTATGCTCAATCTGCCCGCGTACCATACATTACCCATTGCGACGTCCTGGTGGAAATCGTGTAACGAAGCCCATGTCAAGAGCATGGTGTAGCTCTCTCATTGCCTCAAGACGGACTGGCTTCTAGACTCGCTAAGACCGTCTTGCACGTCTGAAGCAGCGCCAGACATTTTCGTAATCCCTTGATAAAAAGACAAATACTGATTCGTTACTACACATCCTTCAATAGTGCAGATTTTTGAGACGTGGGTGCCGACGAACAATTGTTCTTAATTGGGAACTAAAAGAGCAACAGCCGCTCTTTGCAGCTAACACGATGCGTCCAAGCATGTCGTCAAAACATCCGTGCGACGTGTCGAATCTCAATTCGACCAACTTAGCGAGAGTGCTCCAAGTCATTTCCTCTGAGTTGTTCATCGCCTGAAGAGGCTCAAATTGTGCTAAATTCAACGAGTCCAACTCGCGACTTTATCGGCTTCACCAACGACTAATGGCAACAACGATTCGACACCTAGCGTTCCTCGCAATTCTTGGCATTTGCATACAAGTGATGGGGCAAGAGGAAGACACTCAGCTTCAAGTTGTCCGTGTTACTCCCTCTGGTGACGAAGTGCCCGTCACCAGAGGCGAAATCATCATCGACTTCAACAAGAACATGGTTGCATTCGGTCAAACAGACCAAGACCTGACCGATGTGCCGGTAGAAATCAAACCTGAACTCGAATGCACCTGGCGATGGACCAGTGCCAATCAGCTGACATGTGTGCATGAAGCCCTGAGATACACGACTTCATACGTCATTTCGATTGGGACTTCATTGCAAGCCCTCGATGGCTCCATGCTCGATTCAACGCACGAAGTCTCATTCCGAACTGCTTCCTTAGGGGTGTTTGGCACAAACTCCCTCTGGCGAAGTCCTACACGCCCCATATTCGAAATCAGCTTCTCGCAGCCAATGGCCCTCGGTACGATTTTGGATAAGGTCCATATACGCGACCTGAAGACATCGGAATTGCATGAGGTCAAGGTCATGCATGCAGCTAGCTTGCCGAGGTGGAGCCAGATCACATCCACATTCTTTCAAAAGAACGAAGAGGGCGAGTGGAATCGGTCAAGCGATGCTGAGAGAGCAGACTTTTTGCATGCGCTTAGAGACGGGGGGATTGATCGTGGGAACTACGCTGAAGTAAAGCAAGAGTTTGCAACAAGAAGTTGGATGGTCGAACCGCTAGCTCCCCTGAAGCCCGATACCCCCTATGACCTAGAAGTCGCGTCCAACGCCAAATCAATTTTCGCGTCTGAGCCGACCACGCTGCCAATGCACATATCGCGATTCGAAGTCTATCCAGCTTTCGAATTTCTTGGTCTGGAGTGTCTAGACATCAAGGGGTCGTTCAAACAGCACTTAATCGACTCGTCGGACAACACCGGGACGCGTTTGACCGACTGCGATCCGGATCGAGGTATTACTTTGCTATTTACTGCTCCGGCAAAAGCCCATGACGTCAAGTACAGGTCTCTCATATCGCCCAAGCCCGACGATGACCGAAACTATGCCCGCGCTAGGTTCTACACGATGCAACAGGGGGTGCTGGCATACATTTCTCGATTTGAACTGCCAGGAGACAATCAAGACTTCGCGTCTAATGATGACCTGAGCAAGGTCAACATCGGGTATCAACTTACGGGAAACACAACCTACGAATTGAAAGTGGGCGATGCACCGCTTTTTGACGTTTTTGCCAGATATTTGACAAGGCGTACAACCGTTGAATTTCGTACGGGTCCGTTGAAGCCAAGACTCAATTTCTTGTTTCCGTGGTTGGTCATGGGCGTTCAGTCCAACTTGGATGTTCCCGTCGATGTTGCCAATCTGAGTGATCTGCGCGTCAGGCTAGCCGCGAGAGCCGGATCCAATCAACGATGGTCCGTAAGCAGGAAACGGCAAAGGTTTGAAATTCCGCCCGACCAGATCGTTCCCGCTACTTTGGACTTCAAGAATTGGTTGCCGTCTAGAACTCTGCAGTTCGTGGCCGCCATTGAACCAATCGCAGATTCACAATATGGCGAAAATCCAACTACCACATGCATTTATGGACAAGTCACCCCATATGACGTACAGGCTCGTATAGGGCACACCTCTTCCATCGCTTGGGTTACAGACCTCCAAACAGGTCAGGTTGTTCCGGACGCTTCAGTTTCTCTCGTGGAGATACGACAAGCTGGCGGTTCCCTTGTGGCGGAAGCTACCACAAACAAGAAGGGAATTGCCTCACTTCCCGGTAAATCGGTCTTTTCCGCGGGTGAGCGAGGGAGGAGTTGGCTAGTGCCATCTGATGTATTCGACGATGAGAATTGTCTAAATCCCTTCCCAGCTACGCACGCGTTGTACATCGAAGGCCCAAAAGGCAATTCAACTCTGCCTCTTTCCCAAACACTTCTCACAAGAAGCGACTACGCAAGCTCCGTGCCGGTTCCTCACCTTACTGTGTGGGGGCATACGGCTCAAGGACTATATCGACCTGGCCAAGTTGTCCAATACAAGATTTTCGTACGGGAGCAAACCGACAAAGGATTGCGATCAGATGAGACACGTCGCTTTCGGCTTGTCGTAACGCAAGGCTACGGCGAGCTAGTTCACCATGAGAACGCCATCGAACCAAACCAGTTTGGATCGTTTCACGGAGAATTCACGATACCGAAATCGGTCAGAACAGACAGGAACTTGCGGTTCCTCGTAATGATCGACAAAGGAGAGAGCTTCTCTTCCATTTGGAACGCTGAGGACGATTCGCTGAATTATTCAGAGGTTGAATACTGGAAAGCGTTTGAGGTTGAAGTCTTCGATTTCGACCCGGCAACGATATATGTAGAAGTCTCTCTCGACGAGAACGAATATGAGCTCGGGGACACGCTGAATGCCAGTGGAAGAGCAGACCTCATATCAGGTGGACAATATTCCAATGCTCCGATCACAATCGAAACTCGCCTGAGATCTAAAGGATTCGTATCACAACACCCTGAAACGAAGGAGTTTTCCTTCGTGTCAGCTTCCGACCAATACCACAACTGGACTTTAAAGGATTTTCAGACAGATAGCACCTCTACGGATAGCGAAGGCGTTTTCGACGCGTCTCTCTTGCTAGACATCGCTGACGTCGACTACGGTTCTTTGACGCTTTCTCTAGGCGTACAAGAAGATAGTGGAAACATCATTTGGGAAAACACAAGAGCTACATACTTTGGCACAGACAGATTTGTCGGCCTTCGCCACATAGAAAAGCAAGCTCGAGTAGGTGAAACGGTAACGGTAGATACTGTTGTAGTGGACCAACAGGGCGAACCATTGAATGACTTACCGGTCAACCTCAGTTTCTTCCGGGTCTTATCGCATTTCAACAATAACGAACTGCAAGAAAAATTGGTTCACACCTGTGAAATAGCCCCTGACCTCGCTTCTAGGTCTTGCTCCATGGCACCGTCTGAAGCGGGACAGCTTCGCGTAGTAGCGACGATCAACACCGCGGATGGTCGCAACCAAGAGGCTATTCAATTTATCTACGTTCAGGGACGAGTTGTTGCTGACAAGCGTGAGCAATGGGACAACGTGCGCATAGCAAATGCAAGAGAGCTGAGGGATCGTTCATTCAATGTCGGCGAGTTTGCATCGCTAGTAGTTGAGCACTCTGTTCCGGGTTCTATGGCTCTAGTAACCGTTGAAAGACTTGGCATTCTTGACCATTGGGTGACCGAATTGGAAGGAACCCACGACGTCATCGATATACCCATACGACAACACTACGCGCCTATCGTTAGAGCGACAGTTACAGTTACGACCACCAACTCGGTCACCAAGCCCAGAAGTTTCGTAGCTGCTGTCGACCAGGAGGCATTCCCTAATTCTTGGACGCGAACCGTTGATCTGCGGGTCAAGGATGCCACGCGATTGCTTGACTTGCAGATTACCACTGACAAGGAAGTGTACGCGCCGGGTGAAAAAGTGAAGGTTGAGATCGCTGTAAATCGCAGCTCATTTCAAGGCAATCAAGCAGCCACCGAATTGGCGGTTGCCGTGGTTGATCAAGGCGTGCTAGAAATGTCCCGAACAGGGATTGGGCATTACGACCCAGTCAAGGGACTATTGGAGGGCATGAACATCGATGTAGATGGCTACTGGCTGCTTTGGCAAGGTTTAAGCGCTGCGAATATGAGTCGTCTTGTGGCCGATTTTGATACGACCCCAAGATCAAACGAAGACCTAACTAGTCTATGGATGCCCAACCTGGAGACAAGTAGCGATGGCACAGCAAGCTTTGAGTTTGAAATTGGAGATCGCCTGACGGAATGGCGGATCATCGTTGTCGCTGCCTCCACCACCGAACATTTCGGATTGGGTCAAAAATCCATCAGAACAAACTTGGGAGTTGAGGTGCGGCCAGTTTTGCCGAACCAAGTTACCGATGGAGACATCTTCGATGCTACCTTCTCGGTACTGAATCGATCGGACACAAAGCGCAATGTCGATGTCACCATTGAGGCAGATGGCGACGGCACAGCATCTACGCGCACCGAATCCATTGCATTGGAACCATTTGAACGAAAGCTGGTGTCCGCAACGATTCAGGCACAATTAGGCCAATACGCAAAACCCTTAGTAGGTTCGATTCGGCTTATAGCCAAAGCTTCCTCCGGTAGCGATACCGATGCGCTGGTGCAGGAAGTTCCCGTGCGTCCGCACAAGCGCCGTTTTGTCAGTTCAATCTACGGCACATCGATCGATCGAGTGGTCGCTGAGCCAGTTGAAATCCCGGTGGACATTGCCGACGGAACCGGTTCGCTGGAAATCCAGGTCGCTCCCTCGCTGATCAATGCCGTGGACGACCGCGTGGCGCAGGTGCGCGACTATCCGTACCAATGCTGGGAGCAGCGTCTTAGCTCTGCGGTCGTAGCGGCGCATTTCTCCAAGTTGAGCGAGCGGATGAGCATCGATTGGGAGGACGCAAATCAATATATCCGGGATGTGCTGCAATCCGCTAGTGAATTTCAGTCTGCTAGTTCAGGCGGATTCGGCTACTGGAGCGGTGAATCCATTCACCCAGATCTTTACCTATCGGCCTATACAGCTTTGGCGTTTCGATGGCTAGCGGATGCAGGCTTCGAGGTGCCACCAGTTGTCCTGCAGAGCCTGCTTGAGTACCTAGAAGACTACACCGTGTATCGGCTGCCCGACTACCTGAGCATTGACAACTCTGCGACGCCTTCGCTGAGACTGATGCTTGCAAACGCTCTTGTTCAACATGGAAAAGGGGATTTGCAATTGGTGGGCAAGCTCTACGAAGAGAATAAGAATCCCAATCTGTTTTCGGTTGCACAGACTCTTGAGGCGACCATATCCTTGGATGCGAAGAGCAACATGGCGGCGACTTTGGCAACGAGGCTGACGAACAGCATTGGTGTGACTGGCGATCGAGCGTTGATCCAGCACGGCGCGGTCAGCAGACGGAACTACATGCTTTCGAGCCAGTTGAAGACCACGTGCAGCGCCATCTCCTCCTTTGTCCGCGCCAGCGACCGAGGCGTGCCGCTGATCTCCCAGGAAAGGCTGGCGGAACTGGTCCGGGGCGTGATGTTCGAATGGAACCGACGGAAGTTCGGAGCCACGCCCCACGAGTCCTCGTTCTGCCTGAGCGCAGTCGTGGAGTACGCCGAGAGCATGGAGACCGTGGACGAGGACTTCAAGGTGGACGTGGAGCTGGTGATGGACGATCACTTGAGCCCGCCTCGACTCGAGACCAACGGATCGGCGCACTCGCTCGTCTACACGACTCCGCTGAAGCCCGACCACGTCGGGGCGCCCGCCGAGCTGCGGCTGAGCCAGACCGGCGACTCGAGGTTCTACTACAAGGCGACGCTTCGCTACGAGCCCGCCGAGGAGCAGTCCGACCGGGAGAACTTCGGGATCGACATCCGCAAGGCCTACTGGGTCAGGAGCGGAGATCAATGGGTCGAGCTGGACGACTCCCACGAGCTGAACAGGGGAGACGTGGTTCACGTGGGGCTCTATCTCGACATCCGCGACCAGCGCGACTTCGTGATCGTCGACGATCCCGTGCCGGGATTCCTGCAGCCCATCAATCTACGCCTGGCAAAGACCAGTGTGCACGAGACACTTGTGTCATCAGTCCGCTCTTGGGGATTCTCAACCGATCGTTTGTTTGCAGGGGCGAATGTTCGAGGTGGGCGTCAGGCAAGCGAAGGTCCCGGCGAGCTTATACCAGCCGACTTGGAAGGGGAATGGAGTGTTTTTGGTTATTCCCGGTGGGGTTTCTACAGTCGCCAGTTGCGCAACGACAGCGTCCGGTTCGCGAGCGACTTCCTGCGATCTGGCCGCTATAGGCTGTATTGGTCGGGACGCGTGATCTCGACCGGCGAGTTCTTGGCCCGACCCGCTCATGCCGAGGCGATGTACTCCCCTGAGGTCTACGGCAACTCGCGACCTCGCAGAATCGCAACACACGCAAATTTGCCCTAGGTGGTCGCTGCCTTAGCACTCAATCGAATGTCGGACGACTGCTTGTGTAGCCGACCAGTTGTGCTACATTCAAAACCAGCCCAGATCTTGGTTTTTCTTGGGGGAGGTCTGTTGACTTTCAAGCTTCAATTGGTGTTTTTGCTTTCGCTACTCCTTTGCGGAATCCATTCTCTGGGGGATGAAGAAGACAAAAAACTTGAAGTAGTTGGCGTTACACCATTTGGCAACGAAGTGCCTGTCACTAGAGGCGAAGTCATCATCGAATTCAACAAGAGAATGGTTTCCCTTGGTCAGATTGACAAGGAGCTTTCTGATGATCCCGTGGAAATCAAACCGTCCCTGTGGTGCAAATGGCGTTGGACGAGTCCAAAGCAACTGACTTGCACACATCGCGATTACTTGAGGGACACGACGACATACGTCATTTCAATAGGTACGTCATTTGAGTCTCTCGATGGCTCAACGCTTGCCAATGACGTCGAACTTACGTTTCGGACTGCATCGCTGGGAGTCCATGGGACCTACGATACGTGGCGAAACCCAACCCAACCGATTTTCGATGTGACATTCACACAGCCCATGTCTCTGGATACCGTACTCAAACACTTGCAGATCAGAAACGTACAAAGTTCCGAGATACAGCAAATCAAGGTCGTAAACGGCCCAATCCCACGATATCCTTGGGAATCCAATCGTCGCTACTTCCGCCAAAACGAAGACGCTTCGTGGAGAACTGCCAGTCCGAATGAAGAAGAGGAGCTACTTCAGCTTCTTGGCGATGGTGACAGCGACCAGGAGCGTCACAGGGCCGACATGCCTAAGATTGCGTCCAAGGAATGGACCGTTGAAGCGCTAAGTCCACTGGAGGTGGGTGCTACTTACGATCTGGAAGTTGCACCGGGCGCAAAGTCTATATTCGCTTCCGAGCCCACAGCCGACACTTTGCGAGTTACTAGCGTCGAAGCATTTGGAGGCTTTAAATTCGTTGGCCTGGAATGTATCAATAAGAACGGGACCTTCGAGAAGCACCTTGTCAATAGCGACAAGAGTAAATCAAGACCGTTGCGCGACTGCGACCCCGATGCTGGAATCTCCCTGTTGTTTACATCGCCGGCAATTCAGAGTGATGCCCGCACCGGTGTTTCCATATCGCCTGAGCCCGAAGTTAATGGCAATTACGACGTGTACTTGGAAGCCAGATTTGATGCCTACTCATGGGCCGTTTGGCGACGACACGGATTGATTCGGATAGTTGGAACTGAAGAATTTTGGTCCCGAGGCACTTTTGACTTAGACGATAACCTCAGCAAGATACATTTTGGATACCAATTCGATGGAAATACCACCTACAAAATAGACATTGGAGCCGAAAAAATTCGCGATGCGTTTGGCCGCACGTTAGAAGCACCCATCGAGATTGAATTCCGCACTAGTGCGCTTAAACCAAGGCTACTCGTCGAAAGTCCAGTAGTAATTGGCCCACAAGTAAGTCCTGAAGTGCCGATTAAGGTAGCGAATCTTCGCGACTTGCGTGTTCAGGTTGCCAACCAGCTCCCTACCGAATTTGGCTGGTTGGTGAAGAGCAATCGACATAGGCTTGCTACGGCCACGGATCAAGTCATTCCCATCAGATTGAATCTCAGAGATTGGCTAAGCGAAGCCAAAACTCCATTTGTAGCATTGGTAACTCCGTCGGCAATTCCTCGTTTCGGCGAGGATCCTAGCGCGAGATGCATTGTGGGACAGGCCACTCAATACAACGTATGGGCTCGAATAGGCTATACCTCTTCCCTAGTTTGGCTAACAGACCTTGTATCTGGCCAAGTGGTGCAAGATGTGCCTGTATCGCTAGTAGCCTCGCTGGACAATTCTCAGCTGCCAATCAATAAAGTACTGACGGACAGCGATGGCGTTGCAAACCTCCCTGGCCGAATTCAATTGCCACAGGTTGTCAAGAAAGATCGGCGTTGGGAATTGCCTGACGAGTTCAAGGACTTGAATTGCTTGAATTACTTCGATGCAGATCATTTCCTGAGAATCGACGAACCCGATGGATCTACTATTGTTCCATTGAACAAATTCACTCGGGACCGAGATTGGGACTTCGGCCACATTTCACGAGATCTACATCTAGCGGTATGGGGGCACACAGCTCAAGGAATCTACCGACCCGAACAACTTGTGGAATACAAAATATTCGTGCGTGAACTCTCAGCTGAAGGATTGCAATCGAACAAGAATCGCCTCTATCACCTCATTGCATTTCAGCAAGATGAATTGGTTTTTCACCAAAACGGCATCGAACTGAATGATGTTGGTGCGTTTCACGGTGAGTTCCAGATCCCGAAGACCCTTGTGGGAACATTGAGCTTCTTCGTTGTGGTCGACAACGGAGAGGACCTTGGGACTTTATGGGATGCCGACTATGGGTGGCTGCGTTTTGAGCACGAGTCGTGGCATGCATTTGACGTCGAAGTCTTGGATTTCGACCCGGCGACGATTCTTGTAACGAGCAAACTTGACAAAGACGAATACATGCATGGCGAAGATCTAGAAATTGAGAGCCAATCAAATCTCCTTTCAGGTGGCCCCTATACAAACGCTCCTGTAGTAATCGAAGCTTCACTACGAGCCAAGAGTTTCGTTTCCCAACACCCGAAAACGAATAAGTTTCGTTTTTGGTCTGAACACGGGCGGCGCGAGCATTGGGAGTTCAACGATTTTCAAACTCCTAGCAGCACAACTGACACTAGAGGCGAGTTCTCAGCATCTCTAAATTTAGACTCCAGATCTGTCGTATACGGTGAATTGACTGTTTCGTTGGGTGTACAGGAAGATAGTGGAGAAGTCATTTGGGATTTTGAGCGCGCCAAGTATCGTAGTGCGAACAGGTTCGTGGGCGTTTACCACGACGAAACTTCTGCTCACGTGGGCGAGGCAGTTTCCGTGGAAGCTGTTGTGGTCGCGCCAAACGGCCAGCCAAAGAATGATCTACCCATCACGCTTGAGTTTTATCGGGTCCTCTACCAAGGAAGCTTCAACTCGGGAACCAAAACGTTGGTCCATGTCTGTGAACTAACCGTGAATAACAGCAGGAAGTCTTGCACTATGATTCCCGAGACATCTGGCTTGTACCATGCGGTCGCAACGATCCAAACCGCGGGGAATGTTAATCAGGAGGCGGTCACCGCAATATACGTTAGCGGTCAAACACATGCGATTGAGGCCAATGAGCGCGATTACATGCGCATTGCAAACAGGGACGAGTTGGCGATGCGAGAGTTTGTCGCTGGAGAAGTTGCCTCAATTGCGATCGAACACTCATTTCCAGGATCGCAAGCACTACTTGCGATCGAGCAGCTTGGCATATTGGAACACAAGGTAGTTGAGTTGACGGGAAACCTCCACGTTGTTGATATTCCCATATCAAACGCTTTTGCACCCTCTGTCCGCGTCAGTGTAACAGTAGCGACTGTCGATTCACAAGAAAAACCACAGGTATTGGTGGCAGCTCAAAACCTAGAAAAATTCCCCAACTCCTGGGCTCGTTCCGTACGCCTCGATGTGCGAAACTCATTAAAGCCCCTCGACTTGGAAATTACTACGGATAAGAATGTCTACGAGCCTGGAGACTTAGTTGAGGTAGACGTTGCGGTACGCGATGGCTCCGTATCTCCAATGTCGTCACTGACAGAATTGTCTGTGGCCGTTGTAGACAGAGGCGTATTGGAGATGTCACGGACGGGAATCAAGCATTATGACCCGATTCAAGGGTTGCTGCAAGAAACGAATATCGACGTTCAAGGACATTGGCTACTGTCAGACCAATGGCGTTACAGCTATTTGTCTGTGGCCGACTCTGAGGATTTTGATGAACCGACTCCACGGGCGAACCAGGATCTTACAAGCTTTTGGTTGCCGAATGTTGAAGTTGATAACGACGGAACGGCAAGCTTCGAGTTTGAGGTAGGCGACAGGCTGACCGAATGGCGGATAGTTGTCGTGGCCGCAACCGCGACGGATAGGTTTGGCTTAGGCGTGAAGTCCATCAAGACCAATCTGGGCATTGAAGTGCAACCAGTACTACCAAATCAGGTAACTGATCGGGATGTGTTCGACGCTAGCTTTTCCGTACTAAATCGCGGAGATAGCACCCGGAAAGTTACGGTAGAAGTCGTGGCCGAAGGCCACGTTGAGCCGTATTTTCACACTGAATCCTTAGTGCTGGCTCCATTTGAAAGACGACTAGTTTCTCCGAGAACTCAAGCAAAATTTAACAGAAATAGAAACGTGTCGACAGGAACTATCAGGCTTCTCGCCACGGCTTCCTCCGGTAGCGATACCGATGCGCTGGTGCAGGATGTTCCCGTGCATCCGCGCAAGCGGCATTTTGTCAGTTCGATCTACGGCACATCGATCGATCAAATGGTCGCTGAGCCAGTTGAATTCCCCGCGGACATTGCCGACGGAACCGGTTCGCTGGAAATACAAATCGTTCCCTCGCTGATCAATGCCCTGGAAGACCGCGTGGCGCAGGTGCGCGACTATCCCTACCAATGCTGGGAGCAACGTCTTAGCTCTGCGGTCGTTGCGGCGCAGTTCTCCAAGTTGAGCAAGCGGATGAGCATCGATTGGGAGGACGCAAGTCAATATATCCAGGACGTGCTGCAATCCGCAATTGAGTTTCAGTCTGAATCGGGCGCGTTCGGCTATTGGAATGGACAAGAAGCGAACACAGATCTCTACCTTTCGGCATATACGGCTCTGGCATTCTCGTGGTTGTCAGATGCGGGCTACCACATACCAGTGACCGTGTTGGAGAAATTGCTTGACTTCCTCGCCGACCAGGGCATGTATAGGCTTCCAGACCATATCAGATGGGACAAAACGGCCGACTCCTCATTGAGGTTAATGGTGGCAAATGCGTTGGCGCAGCACCAAAAGGGAAGTTGGGGTCTTGTGTCTAGAATATACACCGAGAGCGCCGATTCCAGCCTCTTTGCGATGGCGCAGTCTCTCGAAGCCGCCATCGAGCTGGATCAGCCGCCGGATGTACTCACTCCTCTTGCAACGAGGCTGACGAACAGCATTGGTGTGACTGGCGATCGAGCGTTGATCCAGCACGGCGCGGTCAGCAGACGGAACTACATGCTTTCGAGCCAGTTGAAGACCACGTGCAGCGCCATCTCCTCCTTTGTCCGCGCCAGCGACCGAGGCGTGCCGCTGATCTCCCAGGAAAGGCTGGCGGAACTGGTCCGGGGCGTGATGTTCGAATGGAACCGACGGAAGTTCGGAGCCACGCCCCACGAGTCCTCGTTCTGCCTGAGCGCAGTCGTGGAGTACGCCGAGAGCATGGAGACCGTGGACGAGGACTTCAAGGTGGACGTGGAGCTGGTGATGGACGATCACTTGAGCCCGCCTCGACTCGAGACCAACGGATCGGCGCACTCGCTCGTCTACACGACTCCGCTGAAGCCCGACCACGTCGGGGCGCCCGCCGAGCTGCGGCTGAGCCAGACCGGCGACTCGAGGTTCTACTACAAGGCGACGCTTCGCTACGAGCCCGCCGAGGAGCAGTCCGACCGGGAGAACTTCGGGATCGACATCCGCAAGGCCTACTGGGTCAGGAGCGGAGATCAATGGGTCGAGCTGGACGACTCCCACGAGCTGAACAGGGGAGACGTGGTTCACGTGGGGCTCTATCTCGACATCCGCGACCAGCGCGACTTCGTGATCGTCGACGATCCCGTGCCGGGATTCCTGCAGCCCATCAATCTACGCCTGGCAAAGACCAATGCGCGCGAGATCCAGGCGACAAATGACAGATACGGCAAGCTTGTCCCAGCTGAGATAGCGGGCGATTGGAACGTTTTGGGCTCATCCCGGTGGGGCTTCTACAATCGCCAGTTGCGCAATGACAGCGTCCGGTTCGCGAGCGACTTCCTGCCATCGGGACGCTATCGGCTGTATTGGTCGGGACGCGTGATCTCGACGGGCGAGTTCGTGGCGCGGCCTGCTCACGCCGAGGCGATGTACTCGCCCGAGGTATACGGCAACTCAAGACGTCAGAGGATAGCAACAAACGCGGATTAGGTATTGAGAGTGCGCTCTGAATCTGTTTGCAGGATCAATTGGAGTGGATCTTTGGTATTCCAAGACGCGTGCGGCTTCATGATTCGAGTCTGGAGACCATTGACGCTTTGCTGCGTCTTGTTGTACGCGTTTATCGGGTCAACTGACCAAGAAGAATCTACTCCGCTCGAGGTTGTCAAGGTTACCCCTTTGGGTGGAGGTGTTTCAACGACCATGGGGCGAATCACCATTGAATTCAATAAACCCATGTTGGCACTTGGGGAACGGTTTCAGGAATTTAACGAGATTCCAATTGAGATAACTCCTAGCGTTGCTTGTACCTGGCGGGCGTTCAGTATGTACGAGTTTACATGTCTCCTTGACGACGACCTCCTACCTGAGACAACCTATACGATAAAAGTCTTGGGAACCGCAGAGTCCTTGGATGGGTCAGTGCTCACCAACGGTCATGAATCCGTCTTCACAACAGTTCTCCTTGCGGTCGAACAAGACTGGATGTTTTGGAAAAGCCTACCAAAACGGTCGTTCGACTCTGGTTTTCTCACCCCGTAACACTAAGCACGGTCGTTGAGACCGTGCGAATACGCAGTCATGATGGCTTAGAGGAAATTAGTGTTCGCGCAACACATTCACCAGAACTCTATTCACTTAGTGGAGACTTCCATTCACTAACCGAAGACGGCAAGTGGAATCGCATTCCGAGAGACTCGGTGGATGCCTTTGCTGCCGCACTTGCGGATGGGTCAGCATGGAACAAAGTGCGAACGCGCACTGGGATTGCCGGAAGGCAATGGTATGTGGAACCAACTCGTGAACTTCAAAGCAATTCCCGCTATAGCTTGCGTTTGAGCGAAGGTGCCAAGTCAATCTACGCTACCGAAGGGACTAAAGAAGCAGTAGATTTCTGGTCGTTTGAGACTTTTGATGAGTTTAAGTTCATTGGATTGGAATGCACCAACACCAAGGGTGAGATTGAGCAATCTCTCACAACGGACAGTCAGTACAACGTTAAGACACTGGACGATTGCGACCCTGATAAAGCAGTGGTTCTGCTGGTCAATGCTCCATTACCTAGAACAACAAGAACTAGAATTCCCAACGTTTCGCCAGAGCCCGAACCCAGCCGAAACTACCCCACAGAAGAGCAGATTACTTCTCCACCAAGAGAAAGGATTTTCAAATACTCTGATCCCCGATCCGGTTGGCATACTGATCGAGATGATGATTTCTTCCCGCTCGATCTTCCCTTCAAGTTTCGTGGAAAGACCGAATACACGATCACCGCCAGAGCGCAGCAAATGTCTGACGTATTCGGGAGGGCCTTGACTTTGCCAATCCCCCTGAAGTTTCAAACGGGACACATGACACCACGCTTGGGAGGTATGGCGCCCATTGCCATTTTTGGATTGGATTCCCCAATGGAAATCCCTCTCAAGTTCGCAAATCTCAAAAACCTAAAAATTGAGCTGGGAATTGATCTTTTTGATCAGGAATATCGAACCACTAAGCAAGAGATCGTAGATTTCGATGGGCCTTTCGAGCAGGTAGTGGACGTCAACCTAGACATACGAGATTGGCTACAGGGGAATACAGGACAATTCCTCGCAAAAATTGAGCCAATTGCCTACTCCAATATTGGCGAGAATCCTTCCGAGACTTGCCTATATGGTCAACTTACACCCTACAACGTACACGCAAGAATCGGACAGACATCGTCAATCGCCTGGGTGACCGAACTTGAAACGGGAGAAGTCGTCTCAGACGCAACTGTTGAACTTGTTCAACTTGTACAAAATCAAAGAAAAGTGATTTTCGCATCTGAAACGAATAGCGATGGGATTGTCAAACTGCCGGGAAAGACTTTGTTGCCCGGCTTTCCTTATATCGATCGAGGTTACGGAGGCCACTTTATCTCAAGTTACATTGGCGAGAGGTACACGTGCAACGGAGCATACAACGCAAAGTATGCCCTTAAGATAGCTGGACCCAATGGGAATGCGATACTTCCGCTAGAACAGCCCTTTGTTAAATCCGATGGCCGCACAGTTCTGCACGGTGAACCACATCTTTCGATATGGGGACACACGGCCCAAGGAATCTACAGTCCGGGCGATGATCTGCAGTACAAAATCTACGTGCGCAGGCAAACTGACGGCGGTATAGGCAAAATCGACAACAGCGGCAAATTCCTGCTAGTTGTCCTTGGTTCGCGCGGCGGACTTGTTCATTTCAGAAACGCCATCGTGCTCAACGAATTTGGCGCTTTCGACGGCGAGTTTCAAGTGCCTCAGTCTGCCTTGGGTTCGCTGAGGTTCTTGATTCTAGTAGATGAAGGAGAAACCGAAGTCGAAATCCAACAAATGCTCCCTCGACTAGCGGAAGCCAAGTACGGCAAGCTTCGTGAACGGTACGATTCCCATTGGGTTGCTTTGACAGTCGATGTTGTCGAATTCGTACCCGCGACCATTCGACTAGAAAGCAGTCTGGATGCCGACTCCTACTCAAACGGAGACTTCGTTACAGTGCGAGGAAGAACGGAGCTGCTCTCCGGCGGATCCTTCAGTGATGCTCCAGTTGAAGTTCGATTACATTTCGTTCCCAAGAACTTCGTACCGAGAACCCCTGCAACCGATGGTTTCCAATTCGCATTCTCTCCAACGGGCAGGGCGCCATCTGTGGACGGCAACTCGGGGAATAACGGCGCATTCCAGCTATCAAGGCGCATTACATTCGACAGCTTCTTCTATGGGACTTTAAAGGTGGCCACAGGCGTACAGAGTGATCGAGGTGATTGGGTCTGGGACTACAAGCAGGTGGACTTTAGGACTACCGACCGTTTTGTTGGCATTCGGCTAGACCGACAACCAAAGCGTGTGGGGAGTCTATTGACGGTTGACACGGTTGTAGCGGACCCAACGGGTAAACCAACGAATGACTTGCCAATAACCATCGAGATCGCTCGAAGGGAATCCACAAATTCCGGCTACTGGGGCGATTGGAAGCAAGTCCACTTTTGCCGTATTGGAAGTAGCGATCGCGTCAAGTCATGTTCGTATACGCCAGATGTCGATGGTTACTATCGCGCGACGGCGCGAAGTGCCGGCGACAACGAGCTGCCTCAAAGCGTAGAGCAAGAATTTTGGGTTCGCGGACAGGCCATTTCTACCCCTAGGGACCGCGGGAGCTATTTAAGATTCGTAGACCAATACGCCGCCTACAAGCCAGAATTTACGGTTGGAGACGTTGCAGCACTCGCCATCGAGCATTCAATCCCAAATACCAAAGCTCTGGTCACCATCGAACGATTGGGGGTCCTCGATCAGTGGGTTGTCGAACTGCAAGAAAACGGTCAATTCATTGATATTCCAATGAAAAAGGAGTATTCCCCTCGCGTTCGCGTATCAATGGTTGCCATGGTTCCAGCGTCAATGAACAAATCTAGGTCAAACGCTGCTACTAGAGTTGTACAGACTCATGCCAGCACCGAAAAAGCCAGCATGTTTTTGACTGTCAACGATCCAAAACCCTTGCTCGACATCAAGATTTCAACCGACAAGGAGGTTTACGAGCCGGGCGAATTGGTGACAGTTTCCGTTAGTGTGAACAATGAGGATGGCACGAGAATTGCGTCGCCTCACGAACTAGCTGTCGCTGTCGTGGATCAGGGTGTTCTCGAAGTCTCCAAATCTGGAATCGGACATTTTGACCCGCTGCAGGGCTTTTCCAATACATTTGAATTCGCTGTTCAAGGGTTTGGGTTGCTATCAAGAGGCTATGGAACCATCTATTGGTCATTCTCTTCCGCTGCCGGTGGTGGTGCCATTCAAAGACCGAGCGAGAGTCCACGAGAGAACACTGAGCTGATGAGTCAATGGATCCCAAGCATACACACCAATGCAAATGGAGAAGCAAGCTTCGAGTTTGAAGCTGGAGACCGTCTGACCCAGTGGAATATCATCGTGGTTGCGGCAGAATCCGCGGATCTGATCGGTTACGGCCACAAATCCATAAGGACAAACCTGGACTTGGAAATCCACCCGATTTTGCCAAATCAGGTTACGGAATCCGATGTATTCAATGCAAGCTTCTTTGTTCTAAACCGAACTGATTCTGAACGAACAGTGAACGTAGCCGTAGAAGTAACTGGCGATGTCGAACCAGCCTCGATTCAAGATTCGATCAGGCTAAAGAGCTACGAACGGAAGATTGTCGCGTTACCTCAACATGTGCTACTCGACAAAGATCTTTCGTACCCAAAGGATGGATCGATCAAGCTGTATGCGGCCGTGACATCCGGCGAGCTTGCCGATGCGGTTGTGCACACTCTGCCCTTAAAGCCAGATAGGAGAATCGCCTTTCGTTCCATTTACGGTACTTCAAGGAAACCCAAAGTGGCCGAACCCGTTGACTTTCCACGGAATATCAAGAGGGGATCGGGGTTGCTGGATGTAGCCGTAACTTCATCTCTCGTTCGATCTCTAGATAGCAAACTGTCACAGATCAAGGACTACCCCTACAGTTGCTGGGAGCATCAACTAAGCAAGGCTTCAATTGCCGCGCAGTCCCAAAACGTGCAGGGAAACATCGATTTTGACTGGCCTCAAGCGGAAGAATACATAGAACAGGTGTTGAGTTTGGCCGCTGACTATCAGGTTAGGTCTGGAGGATTTGTGTATTGGGATGATGGTAGGGACCATGCCTACCCTTATCTCTCGGCATACACTGCTCAAGTCTTAAATTGGTTGAGCGACATTGGACACGAAGTGCCAGAAGAGGTCGTTGCATCGCTGGACCAATATCTAGAGGAACAACTCGAGGAAGAACCATCCAATCTACGTGAGACTCCGTTCCTTATGGCGTCTTCGCTCCGAATGATGATTGCCAACGCCCTAATACAACGTGGCAGAGGAGATGCTGAGCTTGTTGAACGCATCTACGGAGAGAATGAGAATCTGGATCCGTTCGCACTGACGCAAGGGCTTCAAGCTGCACTTGCTGCCGAGGCACCCAGAACGCTATTGGACCAATTAAGCGCAAGGCTGGAAAACAGCATTGCAGTCTCTGGAGACAAAGCGCTGGTCCAGCACGATGTTGTACGCAATGGCAATATCCTGCACTCGAGCATGTTGAAGACGACTTGCAGTGCAATCACCGCATATGTCCAGGCGCGTTCCAAAAACATTCCTCTCATTTCTGATCGGAAACTTGCTGAGCTAGTCCGCGGCGCCGTGTATGAGTGGAACAAGCCGAAACCCAGAGCAATTCCGCACCGGTCTGCCTACTGTCTACACGCTGTGGCTGCGTACTTGGCGAACATGGAGCCGGAGGCAGCAGAATTGGACATTTCAGTAAAGTTGGCGTTGGGTGGACTTGAACACGACATTCCTGTCTTGACACCGGAAGCGGATGCTTTCCCGCCGGATGTCGCAACTTTTTCAACAGTGCTTGAGCCCAAACATCTTGGTGAGGCTGGCGAACTATTACTGCGTCAAGATGATGAATCCCGAATTTACTACAAGGCTACCCTGCAATACGAGCCGCTCGACGCTGGACGAAATGCAGAAAACCATGGAATCGACATCACCAAGAGCTATTGGATAAAGTCTAGAGATTCGTGGCAGGAAATTGACGACGCCACTGAACTAAGCCGAGGGGACTTGGTGCGCGTAGGCCTTAAAGTCGACGTACGGGACCCCCTCGACTTCGTGATAGTGGACGACCCTGTGCCGGGCGCTCTAGAACCCATCGATCCCCGATTGGGTTCAACCAACATCGACGAGGTGGCTGGAGAGTTTTGGTTCTACGACGTACTACAGGAATTTGGGAATGACATTTGGAACACATGGGGATTCTTGCGACGAGGTTTCTATAGACGCGAATTGAGGCATGACTCCGTCAAGTTCGTAAGTGACTTTCTGGATTCGGGGCAGCATCGAATGCAGTGGACTGGCCGGGTGATTGCTACCGGAGATTTCTTGGCTCGGCCTGCGCATGCCGAATCGATGTACGCTCCAGATATCTATGGCAAATCTAAAACTCAAAGATTGCGGATCGCGATTGACTAGCAACAATTGCCACGTTGACTAAGTGATGCATCTACACGGCGCTTAACGCACAAACACAAGCGATGAATAGAACAATGTCTTGCTATCAAAAATAGTGGGAACTTTTCGGTCCACACTTCCAGCTCCTCACCCCAAAATTCGTTCGTGACCACTCACACATTAGCTCCGAATCAGGTCTACGAGTTTCTAGATCTGGGATATCTCACCCTAGAACTCCAGGATGCTGCACTAGGAACAGACTTTGCTAAGCGAATGTTTGCGAGAGCACGCGAAGCCTACAACAAATTCGATCTCGAAACAGTGCACCGCCACCGACTTAGGCATATAGCCGATGAGACCGTCGACTCCATGCCGGACGTCAATCGACTACTTTCTAGCCGCGAACTCAATGGTGCACTGACATCATTGCTTGGCGAGAATTTCTACAGATATCGGCACTCGTTTATCCACCGAGCGGATAGATACGATCAGTCGTTTCACAAGGATTCGCCCTTACCCTGGGGAACCAAGGGCGGGATTCGCTCCCACAAACTTGAATGGGCAATGGTGTTCTACTATCCGCAAGACACCAGTTTGGAGTTGGGTCCCACCGAAATCTTGCCTGGTTCGCAATATTGGAACGTAGATCGGATTGGAACAGGCAACATGCGAGGAGAGGATCGTCTTGGGTTGGACTTTGAAGGTAAAAACGTTGGTTCGACACCTGACTTAGTACTTCGAGACAGGCATCTGAAATCTCAATGGCGGTCGTTGGATCCGCACACGCAGCCTGTGAAAATCGAGGTGTCTGCCGGCTCTCTAGTGCTGATTCACTTTGATCTGTTCCATCGGGCGACACGGATGTCCTGCGACGGCGAACGCTACATGTTCAAGTTTTGGTACACACGAACGTCGGAACCAACGACCAAACCCGAACCAAACGTTGACAGCTATCGGTGCAAAGATGCTCGTCGCCAACCCATTGTCAACGCGATAGGTTCCTGGATGAATCTGACCCCTTATTCGGCCCAATCGCAAAGAGGTCGCGGCCCATTGCCACCAAGTTCCCAAGTTGAAAGCGAACCCCAACGATTGTGCAATGCTTACTTGAAAGCAGAGCAGAACAACCTCCAGCTTGTTGACGAAGTGTGCTCAGGGATTGAGTCAAATAGACGAGTCGCTACTTATGCGCTAGCTTCGCAACCCAGATTGGCCCAGGAGGCAGCAGTTAGCCTTGTATCATCAAACGATCTGCACGAACGACAGTGTGGGGCGTTTCTCATTGGAGAGTGTTGTTCAATTGATGACCCGATGGTCAACAGGCTGACTGAGTTGGTGGGTGACCAAGAACGGGATGTCTCGAGGGCTGCAATCATTGCGTTAGGTCGGGTCAAGCGGCGGCAAACGCATCCCATGGGGAAACCAGCCCACGATAAGCTCGTCGAAGGGTTGCTCAAAGTGCTTCAACCAGACAACTTCGACCCCTCGCAACGCCAGCTTGCTTGCCTCAGTCTATTGAGCTATGCCACGCATAGTCAAAACCCTCTTTCGCCCAATCAAATTTCGAGATTGGAGCGTACGGCAAATACAGAGACAAACAATTATGCAAGGAGCACATGCAACGAGGTGCTCCTTCGCGCAGCTCGAACGAGAAACTTTCTAGACCACAGCATTCAAACTAAACGCAGAACGATTAAGCATCACCAATGAGAAGTTCGACGGCAACCTCACGAGAAAGAGTAGGTTTGACAGACTCGGTGAAGCGTGAGCATCTACAGGCATTCAAGCCTAGGTTCAAAACCTTGGGATCTTTACTACTGTGAAACAATTGTTGAGCAAGCGCTCTAATGAGTAGGCGTTAAAGAACCTTTCAGGAATGGCCGAAATACGTGAACGTCATCGAGGTGGTGTGTCAGACGAACTGACGTCAACGAATCTACAGGGAATATTGCACAAATTGCTTGAGGTGGGCATTCATGTCGTATGAGCGGTCAAGACCAGTTGCACGTTTGACTTTTGCGTTAGGAGTCTTGATTACCTGCACATTGGCAACTTCAGTCGCGACACAACAGCAATCTATTGAGATGTCTTCGCCGGGAGATAGCGAGGGCATGGAGGAGATGCTCGAAGAGCTCAAAATAGTAATGTCGGGTCCTCAACCTACGGGTATCAATGATCCATCTCGTACCAATGCGGAAATCAACGAGTACGTTGCGGAATCAATATTCTCGAAGGATACAGAGAAAGTTGAGAAGATGTTGGATGAGCTGTTTTACTTCTGTGTATTCGTCAGGCATAACCATGAACTTCAAGGACTACCCCTTGTGCAACGTGCGTTACACGAAATTCCCGGTCTCAAGGAGTTCCTCCTACTTCGCTGGCGAAACGTAGTCGAAGAGATTGGCGATTTAGGTAGGGGAGTGTGGCATTCAGACCAAGTCGAACCAGGCAAGCATACTGAAACGATTAGGGCATCAATTAAGAGGAAAACCATTCCAACAATTCTTGCTGTCATTTTTCCAGGAGACGACGATACGCTTGCAACGATTTGGGAATCTCACGACCCAATTCATCCAGGGTCGACTATTGGACTGCTTGACCTAGGTGGATTTATCACGCCTGAGTCAGTGGCGTTGAGAATCGAAACACTAATGGCTGAGAATGCAACAGTGCCATATCCCAGATCCGCGGCGATCGGACTAGGAAAATGTCGTACCGATGCAGGACTAGAAGCGCTGGTAGTGAAGCTGGGCGATCCAGACATTGGCATTGCACTTAGGTCAGTAGTGATCGAAGCCATTGTTGCCCATGGTCCCAAGGCATTGACCTATGCAGAAGAACTACGCAAAGGCGGGTTGAGGTACGGTATAACGACGAAAACAGTTTTGCCTCGTCCAGAACCCCCCAATATTGTCACAACTCTTAGCGAAGAGTGGTCTCGCTACAGAATCTATACAGCACTCAGAAGCCTAGAGCGATTGGAGAGTGTGGGCTTTGAATAGGCGAATAGTGGATGTAGAGAAGCTGACAATTGCGTAGGTGCTCTGAACGGGGAGTACAGAGTCCTGTCGGAATTTCCTGCCGCGCATGGAACCCATCTGAATGGCAGTACATTGGCAAATTTGCTCTTGGGGGTTCTGGAGATTTCAATTGGCACCGAAATTCATCCAGAAAATTTTTCTTCAGTTTTTTACGTGCATTTGTTGCCTTTTCGCCTCTGGACGGCACGAACAGATTCCCACACGAACACTTTGTGCAAACGCGTGCTTGCACAGAGACCAAGAGAACCAAATAGCGCTATAGAACAAGACCTCGAACAGGCCGGAAACTCCAGTTGGTCGCCTAAGGTGTAAATAACGGTCTATCACTTACTCGCCGCCGTCCTAAAATGTCGCGTTCCACCTACACACTGGATCAACAATGTCCGCAATCAATGTATATCTGACTTTCAACGGAGACTGCCGTGAGGCAATGGAGTTCTATAGTTCGGTGTTCGGAGCGACAATCGACTCCATTCAAACGTTTGCAGACGGTCCCGAATCGGGCGCTGACGTCGATGGCGACCGCATCATGCACGCGTCAATGTCGTTCGACAATGGATCGCTCATGGCAAGCGACACTCCTGAGGATTCGCCCGACTTGGTCGTAGGTGGTAATTTCTCGCTCACTCTCGAAACGAAGAGTCCCGAACAAACTGACGATTGGTTGGAGCAACTCTCCAGCGACGGAGGAGCCGTGACGATGCCCGCCGAAAAAACCTTTTGGGGCTCATACTTTGGCATGTGCCGAGACAGATTCGGCATCAATTGGATGGTTATGTGCGATGACTAATGCAAATTTGAGAAAAGGGATTCCGAAACGTTAGCTGGCAATGAGTTCTCCCTAATCTCTTGTTAGTGCATTGGGAGAGAAGTGGTTTGCGAAGAAAGACGAACCCGCCAAGGTTCTTGGGGTGCAAGCCAATTTGCTGAGGCTTAGTTCCCGCTTAGCACAAAAACACGTTCCACACCATCGTTCCAGTTGGATTCGAGCTCGAGTTCGAGCAATCGCGCATCCACATCGATGCCATTTGCGTCCTGCGATTCGCCCACGAGAGTAGCAACTGTCGTCACATTGTGGGCGCCTGAATCGATAATGTCTTGAAGATTATTTCTCTCCTCGTCGGTGAATACTCCCCTTCTATTCGCTTCCAATAGGTTGTACGCTGCTTGCGTCTTAGCAGCCAAAGATGGCAATTGTTCCAACGACTTGAACAACCGCCCAGGATCGGATCTTGCCCAGCGGCTGAATACCGCACTGAAGTAATTCGACTGCTGATCATCAGGTAGATCTGACCCCAACTCGACTGCACGTTCAAATTCTCCATTCTCGGCAAGAGCTCTGCCCACGGATCTGTACGAAGCAGCCTTTGTCGCACCATCTCGGACACTCGACAACATCGCTATAGCCTTCTCAGTATTTACCTGAGCAACCTTCGATACGACATAGGGTTCTAGACCATGCCCAAACCTTCCTATCGGATCATTCAACGCAGACTGCATCGCAAGATTGGGATCTTCGATGGCAAGATTTCTCAATACCTTGGTAAGGAGCTTGCGTTGCGGGCGCTTGTTTGCCACGCCGGGAAAGGGAACCGAAGCCACCCACTCTAACGCGGCGTAGGGGTCCGTTCGCGACCAATGTTCGGCAATCTCGTAGGCCAGATCGTACCGTCGATCATCGTTAGGGTCATCAGGCAACCGCGATAGGTATTCGACGGCATCCGGCGGATTGGTACGAGCAATTCCAAGCATTGCCTGTTGTTCAGCTGTGTTCCGCAATAGTTCAGGCAATTGCGCGAGACTATTCAGCAGACTCTTTGGATCGCTTTCGGTCCATGCATTGACCAGAGTCTCCTGCAATCCTCTCAGCAATCCGCCCAAATTGGCGGAATTCAGCGCTTCCAGCGTCGCAATGGGATCTGCTTTCGCCCACATTCTGACAACCGACGCAAGTGCATCTTCGCGCGATTGAGGCGACAATGACAACGAGCTCTGAAAAGCCGCTGTCGGGTCAGCTTGCACGGCGTCGTGCAGTAGGGAGAGTACAACAACGTCAGCGACGGCACTGCCGCCAAGGGAGTCTCGTACTCGATCCACTACTGTAAGCCCATCTTCGATTGCCCATGCGGAGGCGATATTCAAGAATGCATCCACCTGTTCAATATCCGATTGGCCATCGTTTACAAGAGCGTCCCAGCTCCTTTTGGGATCGACAGTCCTTGGCTCGCCGTTTTCTTCGGCAGATGATTGCGGTGTATCAGAATCATCGGATTTCAGGAGTGCAGAGTCGACTGCGCCTCCTGAATTTTCGACAAGCTCTTCTCGGCGAATGGGATCCGATTGGCTCGACGAAGCAATTTCAGCTGACTTGCTTTGGCCGGTAAAGTTCCAGTACATCACCGCACCAAGCACTCCAAGCGCAATTCCCGCTGCTATCAGCAAGAGTCCAAAAACGACCTGTTTGGGTGCTATCTTTTCCATCACGGCATCCAGCGGTCAAAGATCGATACCGATTGTAATTGGGGTGTTGGGTTGGTCGAACGCTCATCGATTTGTAAGACAATGCTCAAATCGCTGCATCCTATTGCGTGTCTCGCGCTATTCGAGTGCAACCTTGGTGCACTACCAAACATCGACCAAAGGAGTTCGCATCTGTGGTTCCTGGATCAGCGGAGCACCCGCTTTCATGCCCGCAACAACCCATTTCCTTGTGTCCGCGGGATCGATCACGTCGTCAATTTCAAACACATGACCTGCATTGAGCCCTTTGCCTCGATCATAAGCGGCTTGCACCATTCTCTCGTAGGCAGCTTGGCGTTCCTGCAGGTCCTCTATTGCCTCCAACCTCGCACGCTGCCCAAGTTTGACCTGTCCTTCCAGACCCATTCCGCCAAACTCGCTGGTTGGCCAAGCTACTACAAAGGCCGGCAGCCGGTGATTCCCTCCGCCCATGGCTTGTCCGCCTAGTCCGTAGGACTTGCGCAAAATGACCATGTAGGAAGGAACGCGTATGTTCGCTCCAATGACGAACATTCGAGCCGAGTGCCGCACAAGTGCGGTCTTTTCCACTTCTGGTCCAACCATGATCCCAGGACAGTCGCATAGCAGAAGCAAGGGAATCTGAAATGCATCGCAAAGCTTCATGAAACGTGCTGCCTTGTCTGCCGCCGGACTGTCTATGGCGCCGGAGATTACAGCTGGATTGTTGGCGATAACGCCCATCGGTTTCCCATCTATGCGAATAAGGGAAGTGACCATAGCCGTGCCAAAATGAGGACGGAGTTCCAGTACCGAGTCCTTGTCCGCGAGAATCTGGATGAGCTCGCGAATATCGTAGACGCGAAGACGATTCTCTGGAATCACATGGCGAAGAAGTCGCTGATCGTTCGTCTCCCACTCGTCATATGGCCCCTGAAAGTAGGATAGGTACTTCTTGGTAGCAGCAACGGCTTCCTGCTCATCCCTTACTGCAATGTCCACAACTCCACTGGGAATCTGTACGGACATCGGGCCGACTTCCTCGGGGCTGTAGACTCCCAATCCTCCACCTTCGATCATGGCCGGCCCGCCAATACCGATGCTCGAATTTTCCGTTGCGATGATTACGTCGCAGCAGCCCAGCAAAACGGCGTTTCCGGCAAAGCAAAACCCGGCGTTCACCCCCACTATCGGCGACCTGCCATGGAGACGGCTAAGCAACGTCCACGACGGTGTGTTGAGTCCACCGCCCCCTGTTATCGCTCGGGAGCCACCACGCCCAGGGCGCGCGGCGCGGCTACCGCCACCGGCTCTTCCACCGCCGCCTTCCGTAAAGAGAACTAACGGCGACTGCAGTTTTTCAGCAGTTTGGAACATGCGATCCATCATCTTGTGGTTCATGCCGCCCTGAGACCCAGCAAGCACCGAGTAGTCGTAGGACATAAGCACACAGCGCGATCGGGATTCCTCAAATTTGTCACCGTTGACATGTCCCAATCCCATGACGAGCCCGTCCGAAGGGGCGTAGTCAAGAAGCTCGTCGATGCTTCCATGCAGTCCTTGGCCAACGGCTAGCGAGCCGTACTGAACGAAGGTTCCCTCGTCGGCGAGGTCGTAGATGTTTTCCCTAGCTGTTCGCCCTCCCTGATCGTGGCGCTTTTGCGTTTGACGCTCGCGGGATGCGTCGGTGGTTAGCGCGCGTCGGCGAAGAACCTCTGCCAAGTCCGCTCGTGGGGAATCCAGGTCCAAACGATCCTTTTCAGCTTGGCCCTTCTCTTCAACCAGGCCTTCCTCTATTACTACCAGCACAGAGTTTTCGGGCACGGTGTCGGTGGGTGACACGTTGATTTCCCGAACTGTGCCGCTTGACGGAGCCTTCACAACGTGCTCCATTTTCATTGCATTCAGCAGCATGACTTCTTGGTCCTGCCGGACCTCGTCGCCCACCTCTACGGACACTGTCAGAATCGTGGACTGCATGGCAGCTCGAACTGGAACCATTCTCGGCGCGTAAAGTACGTCCTGCTGGACTTGGGATCGTACTTGCTCTCTTTTTTGGCGACCTTCGGTCAATACCGCGAGCGGATCGTTGGCATCCACCTTGGCTCCCGCAAGCGTCAGCTGACTTCGGCTCGATCTCGTCTTGGCGCCTATCCTGGGCGACTTGAGAAGTTCGGCAATGTTGCTCTCAATGAACCCTGTGCGCATGTTGCACGACAGTACTTCTGGGTGGTCAATGAGGTTCGCCAACACTGAGAGGTTGGTGTCTACACCCGCGATGTTGAACTCTGACAGCGCTCGCTGCGCACGGCGAACCAATGAAGTGAACTCGATCTGCCCCACATGGACGATGAGCTTTGCGACCAAGGAGTCGTAGAGAGTGCTCGATTCGTAGCCAACATAACCATAGGAATCCACTCGTACACCTAAACCGGTCGGCGGTTCGTATGCGGTGATTGATCCGGTCTTTGGAATGGCTAGTCCGTCCTCTTGAAGTCGCTCCAAGTTAACTCTCATCTGCATTGCGCGACCTCGGGGAACAGGTTTGCCTTCCATGTGGAGACCCAATTCCTCTACCGATGCGCCGCTAGCAAGTTCGATCTGAGTTTGCACAAGGTCTACGTTGGTTACCTCCTCTGTGACTGTATGTTCCACCTGCAATCTGGCGTTGGCTTCGATGAAGTAATACGGTGCGTCGTCTCCCAACTGCGAACCATCGACCAGGAATTCGAACGTGCCAATATGGTCATAGCCAGCGGCATCGGCCAGTGAAGTTGCTGCTTCAATGATCCTCTGCCGCAGCATGTCGGAAATTTGAGGCGACGGCGCGATTTCGACGATCTTTTGATGGCGTCGCTGCAGGCTACAGTCCCGTTCTCCAAGGTGGGAGACATTGCCATGCTGATCGCAGACGATTTGCACTTCGATGTGCAACGCATCTCTCAAGAATTTCTCGGCATAAAGCTCTCCCGATCCAAATGCGGCCTGCGCCTCCGCACCCCCACGCTGGAAGGCCGACTCGATCTCATCGCGACCTTCTACAACTCGCATTCCTCTTCCACCGCCCCCGAAGACGGCCTTCAGCACCATTGAGGAACCTGTACCCAGCGAATCGAAGAATTCATGAGCTTCCGCAACGTTTTTCAACAATGTCGAAGCTGGAAGTACCGGAACGTTGCTGCGCTCGGCCAATTCTCGCGACTTGATCTTGTCACCAAATCGCTGAAGAGACCCAACTCCCGGTCCTACAAAGATCAAACCAGACCGCATACATGCTTCGGCGAATTCGGAACTTTCCGCGAGAAATCCATAGCCCGGATGAATGCCATCGCATTTCCCTTCCTTGGCCACACCCACGATCTGGTCGATATCCAGATAGGCGGCTGGTCCGCTGCCAGAAAGTTCGACCAACTCGTCCACTGTGAGTGCGTGAAGCGACATCTGATCGTCCGATGGACAGACCCCGACGGTGCGGATTCCCATTTCCGTAGCGGTGCGGTGGATTCGCACGGCAATCTCTCCACGGTTTGCTATGAGCAATTTGCGAATTTGCGCGGTCTTTGGCATCGTGATTCTGGTCGATGGAAAATGGTTGGCGCAATACTAACGAATGTAGAGAACTGCCTTGAAATGCAACAAGGCGCTAGTGCTTAGAAAGTAAGGAATGAAGCCAAAGGGTATGCTTAATAGTTCACTAAAGGAGCAGCTCGCACTATGGCAATTGACTTCACTTATCCACCCGATGTCGAAGACGCCCGGCTTCTAGCTCGAAAATTCTTCGAGGACACAGTGCGACCTCGCATTGAGAACACTCGTCGCGAGGGAGGCGAGGACTACTGGACCGCGATCAAGGGGCTTCGAGATGTCGCCAAGGATCAAGGGCTGTGGTGTCCCCACATGCCTGAAGAATGGGGCGGCATGGGACTCGGAATCACCGCCGTCGCTGCAATGTCCGCGGAAGCCGTCAAGTTTCCCATGGGACCATACATCATCAACTGTCAAGCGCCCGATGAAGGAAACATGCACACGTTGCTGCATTTCGGAACCGACGAGCAGAAGGACAAGTGGCTAAAGCCATTGATAGAAGGCACCATGCGCTCCTGTTTCTCAATGACAGAACCCGATACTGCAGGATCGGATCCCACGCAAATCAAAACTTCCGCAACTGAAGATGGCGACGAATGGGTAATCAATGGCCACAAATGGTTCACATCTGGTGCTCATGGGGCAAGGTTCGCAATCGTCATTGCGAAGACGGATCCAGACGCAGAGATTGCCCAGGCACGCAACAGCGCGTTCATCGTTCCCACGGACTCTCCTGGATTTGACATGGTGCGCGACATTAGAACTATGGGCGGCGGAGGTGGACACGCAGAAATCCGCTACAACGATGTGCGAGTGCCAAGGGAGAACATGCTTGGTGAACGTGGCGGCGGTCATAAGTTGGGACAGGTGCGGCTGGGTCCCGCGCGTCTCGCCCACTGCATGCGCTGGATCGGTCAGATTGAGCAAGCGCTGGAGCTGCTAGTCGACCGCGCACAGAAGCGCTTCGCCCATGGCTCCCTGCTCTCTGAAAAGCAGGGCATCCAGTGGATGATGTCCGAAAGTGCAATAGACCTATATGCGTCAAAGCTAATGGTGCTGCACTGCGCATACAAGATCGAGAACGGCATGGACTTTCGCGCCGAGGTTTCCATGGCCAAGCATCACGTGGCCAACACACTCTGGAAAGTCACGGACCGCGCATTGCAAGTTCACGGGGCGTTGGGATATTCGAACGACTCTCCTCTTGCCCAGATGCTTATCAGCGCGCGGTGGTCGCGAATCGCCGATGGTTCTGATGAAGTGCACTTGATGAGAATCGCCGACATGGTTATGCGTTCGTACAACGAGACCGGGTCTGTGAACCACGCCACGGGCGACCTTCCACTATAGAAAGCCCGGTAAGAGACCGACGAGAGCAAATTCCATGATTTTCAACAACGTAGTCATCAACGTGCTGGATCCAGACGATACGGATACCGTTTGTGGGCTTCTCCAGGAATGTGCCGATCTATCTCGAGAGGAGCCTGGCTGCGCACGGTTTGAGGTGTACCAGTCCCAATCAGACCCCCAACAATTCTTTCTCATCGAACGCTGGGAGAACCAACAGCAATTGGATGCGCATCGCGAAGCGCATGCCTTCAAGAATATCTACATTCCCAGAGTTCTACCGTTGGTGAACCGGACTCCGCACCCGTCGGATCTGATTGGTTGACAAGACCACTAGTCGCCGCGCTTGGCAGCAACGAACGGTCAAGCTATTGGGCTGGTACAAACAACATGCTGTTTGATACCATTTGACAAGCAGTTTTGCGAGTAGTATGACGTCGTGCGCTTCGCGCAGAACATCAACTTTTGGAATAGGTGGCCAAATCTATGATCAAAGTCTTTAGGCAATGTGCGCTCTTCGCACTCACATTCGGTCTGTTGTCGCTCCCAACAGGAGTTTTGGCCCAAACGGATCAGGCAGGCGACGATGAGGACGTTGAGGAAATTGTGGTTACTGCACAGAGGGTTGCAGAGAACCTCCAAGACGTTCCTCTGTCGGTGAGCGCGTTCACCGACTCGATGCTGGAAGAACAGCAAATCATTACGCCTTCCGACATTCAAATGAACACTCCCGGTGTGTCGTACACAGCTACAAACTTTGGAGGATTCAGTTTCAGTGTGCGAGGAATCGGAAGCTTGGTTGTGGGGTCGGCGTCCGAACCCGGAGTATCGGCACATTTCAATGAAGTGCCTCTGCCGCGCAACTTGAACACCATGGAATTCTTTGACTTGGAGCGCGTTGAGATTCTGCGTGGTCCTCAAGGAACTCTATTCGGCAAGAACGCCACGGGTGGCGCGGTGAACTTCGTAACGATGAAACCAGATTTCGACATTGTCGACGGCTTTGCCGCATACGAATTCGGTTCCGATGCGCATAGTCGCTTCACGGGAATGTTCAATGTGCCTCTGTCAGAAGCGTTTGCCGCAAGAATTGCAGTCATGACGTTGGAACGCGACGGCTACACCGAGAATCTTGCAGACGGTTTGGGGCTGTGGAATGTTGACGACGATATTGACGGTCGCGATCAGTACTCCGTTCGCCTGACGCTGCAGTGGAAGTTTTTCGAGGACTCAACGATTCGACTAACCTATTCACGCTTTGAGGAAGACAGCGACCGCGCACGAATTACAAACCAAGTGTGCGAGCGCAACGACATTCCCACGACCGGGTGCACTCCGAACGGTTTCGGATTTGAAACCCCACATCTTGGCGCCACGACGGGAGGCATCTTTGGCGGCGCTGTGGGTGCAATTCCCTTTGGCGTAAGTGGAGATCCTTCTGAAGGCATCGTGGAATATCGATTCCCCCGGCCAGAAGGCGTAGGATTTCGCGCCGTGCACACGGACTTCGAACCAGTCTTTGAAGAAACCGGCGAGACGTTCGCGATTGCCGCCTATCACGATTGGGAAGACTTCAATTTCTCTCTGCTCGGAGCCATCAGCACCTCGGAATATAAGAGCAACCAAGACTACATAGTCGATGTAGGAGCCACACTCGGGCCGACGGCTCTGAATCCAGCTGGAATATGGCCCACATCACGTCCTAGCGGCGGTGCAGGAGAGGATTGGGCACAGGACGGCGAGTGCCGAATCAATGGTGGTACTGCGGGCCTCTTCGGACGTTGCATACTCGACCAAGTCGACGGTACGAGAATATTCACCCTAGATCAGTCTGATGGCTACGGCGAATATTGGACTTTAGAAGCAAAGGTACTTTCGCACTTTGATGGAGAGATTAATTTTCTCGGAGGCGTAAGTGCCTATGGGAGAGAGCGAGCCACTGACTACTACGTGCTATCCAATACATTGGATCTCGTCTCGGTATATGGCGCGCCCGCCCTCGGTCTACCACCTCTCTATCCTGGATTCTTCCTGAACTCAGCGGCTCCCGATGGCAACCCGGGAAGGTTTGACGACGGAAAATCGATCTTTGGAGAAGTCTACTACACGATCAGTGATGACATGGAGCTCACTCTCGGATTGCGCTACAACGAGGATGAGAAGGAAACCAACGATACAAGTGTTCTGTTCAACTCGATCAATCATGTTCCATTGATTTTTGCTTCGGTTTATCCTGGAATTGTCGGGTTCGTTGCCGCGCAATTGGGTGTGCCGCCAGAATTCGTTCCGCTTCAATTCGCGTTGCAGGCGGCGTACCAGTTTGGCTTGCTTGATCCAAATCACTTGCTCAACACGAATGCGGCCTCGGGCGTTCACTGGTCTCGAACGCTGAACTTGCTCCTTGGGCCCTTCGCATCTGGCGCTCCTGAAGTGGAGCTGGCTCGCTACTACGGCGTTTCGCAGGAAGAGATCGATGCAGCCCTGCTCACCCCTGCATACAGCTTGGCAAGAATTGCCATCAGCAATCAAGTGCCCCTCGTTCCTCAATTTGGCGAGTCCAGAGCTCTAACTGGCAGCCCCTCGGATGGATCCTGGACCGCTCTAACCGGTCGTGCGGCAATCGACTACCAAGTTAACGACGACGTGCTGGTTTACGGCATCTTCAGCACCGGGTACAAGCCCGGCGGGCTCAATGCGGCAATTCCGGTTCAATTCCAAGGAACCAGTGGATTCACCTTCGACCGCGAGGACATTGTGGCTTTCGAGGTGGGAACCAAGAGCTACTTGCTGGATCGTCAACTGAAGCTAAACGGGTCGTTCTACCTCTACCGTTACAACGACTTGCAAGTTACACGGATCAAGAACAATAGCGCCATACAGGAGAACATAGACGCGAACGTATGGGGGCTTGATGTCGAGGGTACCTACAGGATACCCACGATTCCGAACTTGTCGATGAACTATGCGTACGGCTATTTGAGCACCGCAGTAGACGGGACGAGTTCGCTCGATCCCATCGACCGGACAGCGGGCAGCTCCGATTGGGTTCTTCTCAACAATGTCGATCCAGGCGCGTTGACGGGAATCAACTACATTGCACGGAAGGCTCATATCACACAGGCAGTAGTCGACGCCGCGCTTTCCACTCCTGGAGCAACCGCGGATCTTCGAAACGGACTCACTCCAATATCAGTTTCCTACCCCGACAACGAGTTTGGTGTATCAGTCCCCGTGTATTTCTCTCGGAATTTCTTGAACGCGCTGGGTGTGGAGACTTCGGATGGTCTTCTTACCAATCTCGACGGAAACGCGCTACCGAATTCCCCAGAACACACCTTGAAGCTGGGATTCGACTACGCAATCCCCGTTAACTTCATGGACGGAAACGTCGTTCTACGGTGGGATTACTATTGGCAAAGCGAATCCTACGCTCGCGAATTCAACACCCCCGGCGACGAAATCGACGCGTGGACGCAGCATAATCTGAGTGCAGTATTCACTAGCGGTGATGGCAAGATTTCCGTACGTGGATGGATTCGAAACGTCGAGGACAAGGACAATGTCACCGGCAAGTACCTGACATCCGATACGTCAGGATTCTTCCGCAACTACTTCCTCACGGAACCTCGAGTGATGGGAATCTCTTTCCGCTACTCAATGAACTAGCCAGCTAATCGCTACATTCAAGGGCTTTGGTCGCCTGCGGCGGCCGAAGCCTTTTTCTTTGCTAGCTCGAAGTTGACGGCAATAATTGTCGCTACAAATCGACAGGCTGCCGTTCCATCTAGTCCGCTGGTTGTCGGTTCAAGCGTGCAAGTGCGTTCATATGCCCGTGTGCACGAAACATCGCGCCCACACCCATGATTTCCAAATCGGTGTTCAGCGTCTCTTTCATGGTCAGAAATCCTGGCCCTCCCGGCGCCATGATCTCGTTGCAAATTGACTGGACTTCATTCGCAAGATCGTCCTTCGAGACAGCAACGCTGACCAATCCAATCCTGGCTGCTTCCTCGCCACTTACCTTACGACCCGTCATGAGCATGTAGCGTGCCCGCTTTGGACCCATGAGCACTTGCCACAATGGCATGCTCGTCACACCGTTCAAGCCACCTTGGCCAAAAGTCTCTGGAGACATGTGACCAATGACAGCATCCACCGCTGCAACGGATATGTCGCACACCAATTGAATGTAGCACCCTCCTGCCAAGCAATAGCCATGAATTTGAGCGATCGTCACCTTTGGGCAATTCCAAATGCGCATGTAGCGATCCTCTATGCCGCGCAAACGCATCAATGCACTGCGTGCGGTCCAGCCTTCCTCAGGAGGCGTGATGTAGTACGAGCCACCTCTGTCATAGCCTGAACAGAAGGATCGACCTGCGCCCGAAAGCACGATCACATAGACGTCGTCGTCGTTTTCCGCCTCCGTGAAGGCAGCATCCAAATCGTCGAGCAACTGAAAATCCAGTGCATTGTGCCGCTCGGGCCTATTCATCTGAATGGATGCCACGTGGTTGTCCACGCTGTAGTTGACGGTCTCCATACTCAATACCTCGGTGCTAGTCGGATTGCGACTTTTCTATGAATCGTTGGCTTTGCTGGACGGCTCGTCGGCGCCGATGTCAATGCAGTGATCTTGCGGTGGTAGGTTGATGGAGGGATTCCGGTCGAAGAAGCCATCCGGCTTCAATGTGAATCCGCAATACTCCACCGGCATGACTGGCCAATCTTCCGGTCGTGGAAGGTGAGTGGAACCGAAAGTGTGCCAGACCACGATGTCTTGATCTACGATGGATCTATCCTGCTCCGTCCACCTAGCCAATCCGTCTCCGCCAGGATGAAGATTGGGGTAGTCTCCGGCGGCGCACAGCCTGCCCTCATCGAAAGGCGTAGCCCAGAAGTTGTACTGTGCGAATCCAGCTCGTTGAGCCACTTTCGACTGCTTCGTAGCCAGCGAGGCCGCAGTTGCACTAGGCACGAGCTTGTATCCAACTGGCTTCCCCAGTCGATTCAGGCTATTGGGATTTACCACTTTCCAGACACGTGAACTTGACGCATTTACCTGGCGGCGCGCTTGCACTTCGGATTCAAGAAGAGTGGGATTGGCGCGAAATGCCGTTCCATCTGGATTCTCGTCCGAAATCGGCTCTGCTTCGACATTGACTTCGTAGACACGATTCGTTGGACCATCCACTTCGAAGTCCAATCGAAAACAAAACAGGTGCTGATGAATGGGAGAAGCCACGTTGGGAGCAACCAACGGAGCGAACTCTGGTCGTTCCGATCCTTCGTTCACTGCCGAAACGCCCACTATCCCCGTTAGCTTTACCTCCATTTCAATGGTGCCGTCCAAATAGAGGTACCAGTAGAAGCCGTACTCGTAGTTGCCAACTGTATAAAACGAGCTCACGACAAGACGCCTAGAGCGACGGACCTCTGTTGTTCGAGAAAGTCCATCGTGATGCTTCCAAAGAATGCCATAGTCCTCTTCGTGAACGCAGATGGCACGTTCGATCGTTCGCGCTGACCCATCCGGTTTGATGGCGTAATGATCCAAGTAGAAAATCTCGCCAACGCAGTCGCATCCTAGCTTTAAAGAATTCACGCAGTTGCCAAGGCTTGCCTCACCGGCATCCAGGACGTGCTTCCACACATGCATGGGGTCAGTGTCGCCGTAGGGCACGACCATATCGGAAAGTGCCGCTCGATGCAGAATTGGTCTAAGTCTGTCACCGTCCCGATAGCTCAATCTGTGCAAGACGAGACCGTTGACAGGATGAATCGACACGCCGAATTCCCAGTTGCGCCACTCAATCCGATTTTCCTCTACACGAAAGCCAGGTCCCTGCGATTGCTGTATTTCCAGAGGAGAAAGAGAAGGTTCGAGACTTGCCTGATGCTCTGCCGAATATCGAGCCGACTCCGGCGGCAGAGGAACGACGCCGTGATCTTCCAAATGCGCAACCTTTCCTTCGGTCAGATCCACATGAGCGATCAAGCCGTGAACGGGTCTTGCGTAGCCGTTGTCTTTGGCGTCTTCTCGAACGAAGCTAATGGCACGATGCGCTCGATGGCCCAGCGGAATGCTAGGATGCTGATAGCCGCCCGCCGGCCAAGGGTCAATCTGAATAAGCTCGAATTCGGTAACACCTCTCTTTCGCATGGCTTCCTGCCACCCTTCATCGGCCTTGGTGATCTGTATCGCACGAACCACATCCGCGAAGCCAATAGGTGCCTGTCCATCCTCAATCCGCTTCAGACGCACTTCCTCGACACATAAGTCCACAGTTGCCTCAAATCCTCCATCGGTCCTGGAAGATTCGTACTCATAGCCGTTCAACCGCAACTGCCTTGACCCTCGCCCTGATGAGCGATCTACTGACGACTCCAAGGACTTTGCAGGTTCGACAAGGGCAACGGAGCAAAAGACCGCACTATCGCTAAGTTTCTCCTTGACTAACGAAGATGCCCGCTCAATTTCCTTAGCAGTCAGTGGGTCGAACGTAAGTTGGATGGTCTCGTGTTTCATGTCAATGCCAGGAGATGTAGGTGGTCAATCCCACTTCGTATGGTTTGTTCAAGATGCTTATGTGGAAGTTGACGATGGATCTGTGGGACGTCCTCGATAGCGTGCATTGGGAGGCTCCAATATTGCCAGTTTTCGGTCATCGATATCGGGGTACTTCCGAAAGTCGTCCGGATCGAAGTAGTCGCCCGACCATGTCGTGCCATGAGGCGAGAACTTATAGAACACGGTTTGCCGTGGGACATCGGCATTCCAAGGTAGAGTGCCGTGCGTCAACGCTTCGGTGAAGACAATGGCGTCGCCGGGAACAGCAGGAATTCTCGTTACGCACGAAGGAATTCCCTCGCGCAACTTTCTCCAATGATCGGGCAGGTGAACATTGGACTTGTGAGATCCAGGTATGCAGCAAAAACCGCCGTCGTTGGGATGCGTGTCATAGAGTTCAAAGCTCACTGCAACCAATCCGTTGTAAAAACGGCCGTCGTGATAGCGGGAGTACTGCGAGCCTCCGCTCCATTTCCAGCCGCCGTGCAGGTCTGCGCCGGGAAAGCCTTTTGCAACGTGCGTATGAACATTTATGTGGTCGATGCGAAACGTAGGGATGGGAGGGCGATTTGACCGTTCCAATGCATGGCGTCCCGCATGATTGCCAATTATTTCCTCGAGTACTGGACTCAGGGCCGGTAGATCCAGCAAGTCTCGCCATACCTTGCCCCAATGAAGAGGACCGGATTGCTGATCAACGGGGTCAAACTGCTCGGTAGCCTGCCGCAATGTCGAGCGCATTTCCAAGATTTGCTCCCCGGACACTACGTCGCGCAGGACAACATACCCGAACGTGTCGAACAAATATCGCTGTTCTTCGTTCAGGCCTTGACTGACCTCTCTTGCCTCAGTCACATTTCTTCCGAACGGTGTTTCGCCAATTTTAGGTCGGCAGAGAAAAGCCCTCTCTAAGTTTCGGTTGCACCTTGGCCACAGTCAGCAACGATTCCACGCAATCCCGCAACGACTCATCAAACGGCCGGAATTCGACATCGGTGACTGCCCTGATTCGATCGTTGCGCAGATCGCATGCTGCCCAAATGTCGCGCAGCTCCTTCTCGCGTGCCTTCACCCTATCTGGCTGGTTGTCCGTGACGCCGGGTGTGTCGTGCCCCAGTTCTGGAAGAAGCCGGTCGATGCTGGCACAAATCTCTTCAACCGTTGGCGTGTCCGTCGACCACGCTATGTAGCGTTCGCCGTTTTCTACCCTCACGCTCTCAAGAAGACCAATGTGGCAAAGCGCATCGTCTCTCACATCAACGGTCATCCAAGGTCGGTATCCGCCATTTTGATGGTTGGTGCCCAGCAGCATCAATTCCACAAGGTGTTGCCACGGGCCCATGTTTTTTTGATGTGGCGATAAGATTGGCCCCACGTTGTCTGCTGGGCAACAGGTTATGGCGTCCCAGTCCCCATTTTTCTCTGCCGCGTCGGAAAAGGCTCTTTGGGCGAGTACCTTGCCCATTGAGTAGCCTTGGCGATCAGGTGTTCGACGCGGATTCTCCTCGTCTGGATAGCGATCCTCATAGAGCGTCGGTCGGCGTTTGAGCTCGTTTATGTCAACTTCCGAGATCACCGCGGCAATGCTGGAAGTTACGATCACTCTGCCCACGGTGCCCGATTGATTGATGCTGTTGATCATGCTGTCGCAGACTCGCTTCATGTATTCATGGTCGCGATAGTCGGTCACATGTGCAACATGAGCCACTCCGTGGCACCCCTTGAAAATCTGGTCGAAAGCGCCGTCGTCGTCGAGATTAGCTGAGTGAATCGTAAGCCGGTGTGACAGGTAGCCCGGCATTGCACGAAGAAAATCGCAGCGCTCCGGATCGTTTGAGTCCTTGACGCAAGCTCGAACCCTATACCCCTTGTCCAGCAACAACTTCACGACCCAACTCCCAATGAAGCCTGCTGCCCCCGTAACAGCAACAGTTCCTTCCTTCGGTATCGCCGGCATAGGTCCTCCTCCCAATTGGCGCCTCATGAATGACGCGCGGATATTACTAAATGACGGCTTCTACGCCGCGTATCGCTGCCGAGTGATCTCCGTCAACAAATCCATGGCATGCAGTGAGTCCTGCTTATCGTACTGAGGGCACACCAGCATCCCCGCTCCGAGGCACCGATGTACAGCTTCTGCTTGATATAGGAATCCATGCTGATTGGGAAACGGCCGAGGAATGGAGACGCCCCATGGCAATGGATACACGTGATGTTGGACTGGAGCGGGGGCTCCTTGAGTGCGGTATCGAGACGGGACGCCATTGGTCGGAGGGACGCGTATGGTCAGATCTGTTGGGCAGTGTCCCGGTTGGCCGAGAGTCAATCTTCCTTTCGTCCCTATGATTTCGGTCGTCTCCGCGAGTTCGCAGTTGAACGGAGGGAATGTCAATACTGCACATTTGGTTTCCCCGTACTCGATGATCGCCGCTCCCGACCTCTTTCCCGATGCGGTGATCCTTGATGGTTTTGAATCCTTGCCGAACGCTAGCGGCGCCGCTTGTATGGTGTAAATCGGGTCGAAGAAATCGGCTTGCACGAGTTGCACGTCGCCCACAATTCCCGTTTCAATCGCATATCGTGCATGCTCAACTGCAGGAAAGAATCTTGTCCACATGCCATCTTGAAGCATGACACCTTTTTCCTCCGCTGCGCGATACATTTCATCGGCGTCGCCAACATTCTCAGCAAGAGGTTTCTCGCATAGAACATGTTTGCCGGCGGCAATGCTCAGGAGGCTATGTTGCTTGTGAAGTCGCGTTATGGTCCCAACGTACACAATGTCTACGTTGGGGGAGTGGACCATGTCGCTGTAGTTTCCGAACGCTTCCGGTATCGAATGGCGATCAGCGAATTGCTCAGCACGCTCGGGATCGCGAGCTGCCACTGCCGCTACCTCTGCACCAGGGCATGCTTGTAAACTCCTTACCCACTGCGAAGAAATGTTTCCTGCGCCCAATATGCCCCATCGTAGGCGATGGGAGACATCTTTGGGATCGGTTAACCCTAAACGAACGTCAAGTGGAGTCGATGGGTCTTGTGTTTCCTGAGTTGGCATGTCTATTCCTTGGAAATTCAGTGCTCGCGCATGCGTCGCTGGAACAGGCTCTGTCAATCATTGAGAGGTCTTCGAGCGAGCCACGAGGTGAAACGCAATCCAGCATAGTATGGCACCAACGAATTGCGCAACTATGAACATGGGCGCATCGATCGGCGCAATGCCAGAAAACGTGTCTGTGAGGCTGCGCGCTATGGTGACCGCAGGATTCGCGAACGATGTCGAAGCAGTGAACCAATATGCCGCGGCTATGTAGAGACCCACCATAGGACCGACCCATCGGGGCGCAGCGCTCAGGCAACCTAGTATCGTGGCCAGCAAGCCAAACGTCGCTACCACTTCTGCCAGTGCTTGAGCTCCACCGCTTCGTGAAGTCGAGGAAGTCTGAATCACTTCGAGCTCAAACATTGCGTGAGCCAACCAAGTTCCACAAATGCCGCCGGAAATCTGCGCAGCGATGTAGCCCAACGCCATCCAGGCGCCAATCTCGCGTCGCATCAAGAACACAACCGTAACTGCAGGATTGAAGTGTGCTCCCGACAGGGGACCGATTACCACGATTAGAACAGCGAGGATCGCTCCAGTGGCCACCGTGTTTGCGAGCAACGCAATTGCAACATTTCCGTCGGCCAGATTCTCTCCCATGATTCCCGAACCAACTACACCTGCAAGGAGGAATAGCGTGCCCAGAAATTCTGCGGTCAATCGAATGGGTCGGGACATGAGCAGGCTAATCCGTACAAAGACTCAAGACGTTAATGCTTTCACTCACATGTGAACACGGCATGTCACACGCTCGATTTCTACTGCGCTTCCTCAGTCTCGTCTTCTTGCGGATGCTGTCCGACGAAGAACTTCAAGTGCCACGAAATCAGTTCGCCAGACTCACCCTCCCGAGCATCTACCACCTTGAGTAGCCACTTACCTTCAGGCCTTTCCCCGTAGAACGCATTGGTGAGAAAGTGAAATTCGTCCGATTCGTCAATCGATCGCGCAAAGGCGTTGTTGAAGACGGGATTCACGACGCTCTCCGTGCCACTGGGCGACGTTATCTGAATAGCAAGATCGCTCATGCGCGGATGGTCGGCAACAAATCGAACTTGGACTCCTTCAATGTGTACCACCACTTCGCTTGCAGGATCGTCAGGGTTGTCTGGGTCCACCTCTGCTTCGAGTTCTCCAGGTTCGATGCAATGTCGTTCCGTGGATTCGTCGCTGCAATACAGATATGCCAAAGGCAGGGCTACATCCAGCGATAGATTCAATCCTGCGCCACTGCCATCGGGAATTTCAATTCCGACGTTAGGTTCATCGGGATTGAAATTCGGCGGCGTGCTCCCGGTCCACTCGGTCACCGCAAACAGGCCAAGACTGTCAGGCTCATGGGTCTGCGCCAAGGAGACTGCAGCGTCTACATCGACGCCTCCAAACCCGTACCAATTGTGGAAGTGATAGCCCGCCGCGTTGGTGGTCCAACCGTGCTGAAGGATAAAGGGAGACTGTCCAACGGCAACGCGAACTCGGTCGAGTTCAGGTTCGATTATCCGACCCGTCTTGGCGAAAATGTGCTTTACATCACGAAAAGTAAGCTCCGGCTCGATACCCAGTAGTATTGCCACTGCGCCGGACATTACCGCAGCTGCCGCTGAAGTTCCCGACAGCAGGCCTGTGTAGTCGCCGTCGGGATTGGCGGAAGCGTCCCGCGTAAGTGGCTCGCGGGCGCCAGCGAGAACACCATACCCACGATCCAATCCAAATTGGTCTGTAGAGATCAACGCCGCAGCAAATGAACCATACTGTCCAGCGGGAGCGGATATCCAAAGATTGCTACCCACACTCGAATAGCTTGAGCGCTGGTCTTGAGCATTAAACGCTCCTACAACCAAAACAAAGGGCAAGTTATTGGAGTAGTCGGCGTTTGAGCTACTGCATCCAATTTCCAAGTGTATGTCATGGGACAATGCTCCACACGACTCGAAGCTGTTGCCCGCCGACTTAATGAACATCATGCCTTTGCCCGCTCGAGTCCATCTCGTGAACCAGCCGAACAGATCGTAGGTGGCAAAGTTGTAGTCGCTTCTCAAAATCGAACCGAAGCTCATGTTTACGACGTCCACCGTGTTTTCCGATGCATCGCTGCCGCCAAATGACGTAATCAAATTGATGGAGGAGAAGTCCTTGAGCAGGTTGAAAGCCCGCAACGTCGCTTTCGGAGCAACCCCACGGCCACCTAGACCATTGTCAGCGATTGCTCCGACCGCGCCTGCTATAGTCGTGCCGTGATCGCCGGTCGTCCCGGGATTAAAGGGATCGTCCGGCTGCGATCCGTACCAGTACGAATCAGATTCCGAATTGGCAATGAAGTTAACTGAGCCCTCGAGATCGACATTGTCGATCAAGTCGGGGTGGCACGTTTCCAATCCGTCGTCCGCAATGGACACCACTACATTCTCTCCTCCGTGGCCCAACGCCATGGTCTCGGTCATCCGCATGTCGGCTCCAGCAATGCCGGCAATCACAGCTAGAGATGACTGGCCTGTATTGCTCAAGTGCCATTGATGTTGGAGGAGTGGGTCGGTCTGTCCCTGAGCATCAAGACGACCCGGGTCCTCGCATGTCACAACAGGGAGGTTCAATGCGTCAATGGCAAAGCCAAAAACCCCAATGTCGTTTGCATTGTTCAGTTCATTGCTGTCGTCGGCTGTAACGACATTCACGATCCCAACAAAGGTCGTATCGGCATCTAGATCCGCCAATTCAATTTCCCATATATACAAAAAGCTACTTGGATAGTCCTGAACCGGAGGCAGATATGTGTCGACCCGAAGCACTTCGCCGCCCGCAACGAGGTTGCTCTGGTCGAACAGTCGAATCACAAGTGAAGCGGGATCTGATGTTTCTGACCCGAGGTTGAAGACCCGAACCGTTACGTCGACATACGAAGCGTCGCCAGTCGTTGTTATGTAAGGAAACAGGTCCGATCCCGATTCTGGCTCGCTCTCCTCTTCACTATCCTCGTAGCTGTCTTCGATCGTCAACGACACTCCTGTGCCGTCTTGTGTCAACTCTGGATTGGATTCGGTGTCGACGTTGATGTCGACGGTCTCCGCTCCTTCCTTGTCCCAATCGCGTATCGGCACCAACTCGGTCGTGCCCGATGACTCGCCAGCCTTGATGGTTATGGATCCAAGGTCGTAGTCGGCGCCCTGCGTTGCGCTACCCGAAGTATCCAGTTCTACCGCCAGATTGCTGGATTGCGTCTGCGCTATAGTCGCTGTGATGGTCGCTGAAGCCCTGTCGTGTTCCTCAATGGATTCGCTATTGATTGAAAGCGACACAGATTGTGCCAACGCTATTCCCGCGACGCATACCAGGCACCAGCAGAATAGGTACCGATAGTGTTTGGATCTCACGCCTTGCTTCGCAACTCGGACTCTATCAGTCCACAGACTCCTCAACAATAGGTTGGGTGCACGCGGTGCCGAAAAGTTCAGGATAAAGCTCTGGATAATTGGATTCGCAAAACGCGATTGCTTCCTTGGTCACAGCGATCACGTACCTCTGTATGTCTTCGGAATCGGACTCTTTCAGCACATCTGAGAAGCCGGGCATGCCAAGACCGCTCATGATTCCTTTCATTACAACCGTGTTCCACCGCGCATGCGTTGCAGAGGGCAGATATTTCAAGTCGGTGATTTGACTGCTGCTTGTTACTCCGGCTCCGTGGCATGTGCTGCAGTAGCGGCCATAGAGATAGCGTCCATTCTCGAGTTGATCGGGCGTGGCCTCCATGTCCGGCGGAACCGGAATGTTGAGGTAGGTTATTTCCGGTTCAGGCATTTCGGTCTTGCCGTCTAGCTTGAACACTAGAACGCGCCCTTCTTCAAGTACATTGCCCTTGTGTCTCGGGACTCCCGACGTCGTGGCGAAGGCGCCTCCCCAACCTGCCACGATGGCAACGTACTGCTCGCCATCAACTTCATAGGTCACTGGGGCGGCAATGATCCCGGTATGCGCCTCAGTTTCCCACAGCAGATCGCCGGTCGCCGACGAGTATGCTGCAAACATTCCGTCACTTCTGCCTTGAAAAACCAATCCCCCAGCCGTTGAAAGTAATCCTCCGTTCCAAGTGCCCGCATGGTCCACTCGCCACGCTTCCTGTTGCGTGACAGGGTCCCAAGCAAGCAGATGTCCCCGCACAGAACGCAAGCCCTGCACTTGCTGCTCTATAGTGGGTGGAGGTGGAGGCTCGTCAGGACGCCCGCCAATTCCTAGGTTCCAACGGCCTGGCTCGTATTCAAACGAAGCGTCTTGACCGTAGGTAAAGCTCATGTCCATAGCGGGTATGTAGACCAGTCCCGTCTGCGGACTGTACGTCATGGGGTGCCAATTGTGTCCGCCCAATGGTCCGGGAAATACGTTTTTCGGTTCGCTCACATACTCGCCTTCCTGAGAGAACACCGGTCTGCCTGTTTCCAGCTCCACATGAGAAGCCCAAGTCACTGTGACATAGGGCTCGGCGGAGATTAGCTGGCCGTCCGTGCGATCCAGCACATAGAAGAAACCATTCTTGGGGGCTTGAACCAGCACCTTACGCTCCACCCCGTCGATTTCCATGTCGGCCAAAATGATGTGCTGGGTCGCGGTATAGTCCCAACTGTCTCCTGGCGTGGTCTGGTAGTGCCAGATCAACGAGCCTCGGTCGGGATTGATCGCCAGGATCGAAGAGAGGTACAAGTTGTCACCTCCTCCTGGACTTCTGATGTGGCGATTCCAGGGAGATCCGTTGCCCACGCCCACATATAGGAGGTTCAATTCGGGGTCGTAGGCCATCGAATCCCACACGGTGCCGCCGCCGCCAACCTCCCACCATTCGCCGCTCCAAGTCTCGGCCGCCACTTCCATCTCGCGAGATTCAAAAGGTTGCGAAGGATCTCCAGGCACCGTGTAGAAACGCCATTTCTGTTCGCCCGTGGCTTGGTCGTAGGCTGTTATGTAGCCTCGTACACCAAGTTCAGCGCCACCATTGCCAATGATCACCAAGTCCTTAACAATTCGTGGTGCGCCAGTGATCGTGTAAGGTCGTTCCGGATCGATGGTCAGCACTTCCCACTCTGGTTCGCCAGTAGCAGCGTTCAGTGCGATCATGCGACCATCCAATGTACCAACGTACACGCGACCTTTCCACACGGCAACACCGCGATTGACTACGTCGCAACAGGCATATTGACCCCAGGCTTTGGGAACTCTTGGATCGTAGTCCCAAAGGGTCTCGCCTGTCTTGGCATCGAACGCATGAACTGTGCTCCATGCTCCCGTTGTAAACATGTAGCCGTCGACGACGATTGGGGTGGCTTCAAGTCCTCGCTTGGACCCTGTGTCTCTCCACCAAGCAAGCCCTAAACTTTCAACGTTTTCCTCACTGATGGAGTCAAGAGGCGAAAATCGCTGTTCATCATAGGTACGACCGTGCGCCAACCAATTGTGCGGCTCAGAATTCGCATTGGTGATTCGTACTCCGTCCAGCGTTGAAGTTGCTGCTAGGACTGTATCCTGCAAGGCACGAAGCTTTTCCTGTTCATTTTCCGCTCTGTCCGATGGCTCGCGCTGACAGCCGGTCAACACTAAAGCCAACGCTGCAATCCCTATGACTCCTCTACACCATCTTGACCCACACAAAAGCATGTCTCGACACCCCTCTCTCTTCAACAGTGATTCCTCACGCGTGCTGTTCACCGCAGGAATGTAGGCGCAATCGACACTGTTGACCGTATTCAAGCTTTACCATTATCCTAGCAATAGATTTGGCAGACAATGGCTACTAATGCGTACACCAACCACTAAACCGATGCAGAGCCATTGAATGACCGAACGCTCACATCAGACCGATGCGGATTGGGAAGCGGAACAGCTCGAATGGGTTGAGGCCCTCGACTCCGTAGTTGAAGAACACGGAGAAGAGGGAGTTAAATCCCTTCTGTCTCGGCTTCACCTTGAACTCTCCAAACGCGGAGTGCTACTGGACCAACGAGCACTCAACACTCCGTACATTAACACTATTCCACTTCACGCCGAACCTGCATACCCCGGGGACATCGAACTTGAAAACCGGATTGAAAACATCATCCGGTGGAATGCAGTGGCGATGGTTTTGCAAGCCTACGACAGTGGCTCGGGAGTTGGCGGGCATATCGCGACCTACACTTCTGCGTCCACGATGATGGAAGTGGGGTTCAACCACTTTTTCCGAGCTGAGTCCGAAGATTACGGAGGAGACCAAGTTCACTTTCAAGCCCACGCCGCTCCGGGTGTCTATGCGCGTGCCTGGCTCGAAGGAAGAATGACAACGCAAGTGCTGCAGAACTTCCGGCGCGAATTGGGCGAGGGAGGAGGCTTGCCGTCTTATCCTCATCCGCGCCGCATGCCGTACTTCTGGCAAATGCCGACAGCCAGCATGGGCTTGTCCACGCCATGCGCAATCTACCAAGCCCGCTTCGCCAAGTACCTAGAGAGCCGCGGGCTGAAACCCAAAAACGGCGGCAAGATTTGGCTCTTTGTCGGGGACGGGGAGTCTGACGAACCGGAAGTGCTGGGCACTATCAACATGGCGTCCCGAGAACACTTAGACAATCTCGTTGTTGTGATCAACTGCAACTTGCAGAGGCTAGACGGCCCGGTGCGCGGCAACGGCAAGATCATTCAAGAGTTGGAGCGCACCTTTAGAGGCGCCGACTGGCACGTAGTGAAAGTGATATGGGGTGGTGGATGGGATCCAATTCTCCAGCGAGACACCGAAGGAATCCTGCAAGCCCGCATGGAGCAAGCGGTCGATGGCGACTACCAGATGTACACCGTGTCTCCCGGCAACGTCGTGCGCGAACATTGGGTTGAAAACTCGCCTCAATTGATCGAGCTCATGAAGACGCTTTCGGACGAGGAGATACAGACCATCAAGCGTGGCGGACACGACCATCGCAAGCTATATGCTGCATACCAACACGCCTTGTCCGTAGAGGGCAAGCCCTGTGTGATCCTCGCTAAGACCGTCAAGGGCGACGGACTGGGTCTCACTGTTGCGGGAAGAAACACCGTGCACCAGAAGAAGCACCTGACTCCTGCCGAAAGGCACGATTTGGCGAAGCGCTTCGAAATTCCGCTGGACAGCGACGCTATTGAACGAGCTGATTTCTACAAGCCACCAGAAGACAGTCCCGAAATCGAATACCTGCAGGCATGTCGCGCACGTCTCGGCGGGCCCATTCCGCAACGTGAAGTGCGATGCGCGCCGCTGAATCCGCCAGAGCTAGATTTCTTCCAGGACATGATTGAGGGGACGGGAGACCGTTCGGTCTCGACGACGATGTCTGTCGTCCGCATGCTGCAGCGATTGCTTCGTCACAAGGAAATCGGCAAATACATCGTACCAATCGTTCCGGACGAGGCTCGTACTTTCGGCATGGATGGTTTGTTCCCGCAGGCGGGAATCTATTCGCCCGCAGGTCAGGTCTACCAGCCTGTGGATGCGGGAACCATCGCGCCCTATCGGGAAGCGGAAGACGGGCAGATTTTGCAGGAAGGGATTTGCGAAGCTGGTGCGATGGCATCGTTTCTTGCGGCGGGAACTGCGTACGCCAACCATGGTTTACCCATGATTCCCTTCTACATCTTTTACTCCATCTTCGGTTTTCAACGCGTCGGTGACATGATTTGGGCATGCGGCGACATGATGTGCAAGGGATTTCTGCTGGGCGGCACATCGGGTCGCACTACACTTAACGGCGAGGGCGTGCAGCACCAAGATGGACATTCCCACGTTATGGCAGCCACAGTGCCGAATCTGGTCAGCTACGATCCTGCATTCGCGTATGAAATTGCTGCTATCGTGCGCGAAGGGATAGAAAGAATGTACCTACGACAGGAGGACATCTTCTACTACTTAACGTTAACCAACCAAAACTACCCCATGCCGCAAATGCCGGATAACGCAATCGATGGGATAGCAAAAGGCATGTACGCATTCGAACATACGTCCAACGCGGAAGTTAATCTGCTTGGGAGCGGCGCAATCATGATCGAAGTTCTGCGAGCAGCAAAATCTCTTCGTTCACTGGGAAAATCAGTCAGCGTATGGAGTGTCACTAGCTACTCGGAGTTAAGTCGACAGGCTTTGTCGTGCGAACGAGAACAGCTTCTGACAGTGGGAGACTCTGGCGCAAGACCATATATCGAGGAACTGTTGGCCGACGAACCAGGCGTGTTCGTTGCCGCCAGCGACTATCAAAAAGCGCTTCCGCTGCTGGTCACTCGCTGGATACCAGGCGAGTACGTCGTGTTGGGAACCGATGGATTTGGACTGTCGGAATCTCGAGAAGTACTACGCGACTACTTCGAGGTGTCGGCGGATTGGATTGTTTTTGCGGCACTCTCTGCGTTGGCTCAGACAAACCGCGAAAAACGTGACGCGGCGATGGCCTTTGCCGCTGACGCTGGGCTCGATTTGCAGAAAGATCCTCCAACCTGAACCCTTGAGTCCAATTTCCTGCGCATGCAACTCCCCAATCTCCCTGCCGGTTTAGTCTTGGCAAGAGTGCATTAGCGATTCTGTGGCTCTACTTCGTCGCATATTCGGCACTCCAAAGCTAGCCCGCACCGAAAAGAGAAGCCTAAAGCGAGAGCAACTCAATGACCTAACGGTTCCTGTGGCATTGGCTATGCTGGAGGGCGGTTTTGTTGGCGTGATTGCCGACAAGATCTACGAGGTGCCAGCTGGCGTTTTGGCCCTGCTGACGTCTGCTGCGTTCATCGGAAATCTATCAAGCTATTTCTGGACGCGCATTTCAAGCGCACGCGCCAAAGTGCCCGTGATTGTGGGAATGCAGATCCTGACGTTGCTGTGTCTACTTCTCATCGTGGCTGCACCTTTGAACGCTTGGGGCACTGTAATGTTGATCGTAAGCGTGGTGTGTGCACGATGTTTGACTGCCGGCACCGTCACTCTGCGAAGTGTCGTGTGGAGCCTTAACTATCCACGGTCGATACGTGCGCGAACCACCGGAAGACTCCACGTATTCACTAGCGTCGTCATGGTAGCAACCACGTTGGTGGCTGGTCCGATCTTGGATGCCAATCCACTTTCGTTCCGATGGATGTACGTCGTTGGCATATTGATAGCACTGATTGGAACATGGTCGTACTCGCGTGTGCAAGTTGCCGGTGAACTACGGCATCGAGTCTTCGAACGTCAGCTCAAGTCTCAATCCAATCGCGAAGGGCAAAGAATAGGTTTCCTTCAAATTCTTAGGAACGATCGAAACTTCGCGCGCTACGAGCTCTACCAGTTTCTAAGCGGTGTCTCGAACATGATTTTGGAGGCTCCACTGGTCTACCTTGTTTCGCGACAGCTTCAGGCAAGCTATACCGTCAGCATAGCAGTCATAATGGCGATTCCCTTCCTCGCTCGCACCGTCTCCGTGCCGCTATGGGCCCGCTACTTCGATGTCGTGCACGTAGCAAAATTCCGAACTCGTCTCAGCGGCGTGTGGGTTCTGTCACAGCTGATCCTGTGGGTCGGCGCAATCCTAGGATCTGTGGTCGTATTGGGATTGGCTCAAGCCATATCCGGCATTGGTCGTGGCGGCGGAACTATTGCCTGGCAACTAGGACACAACGACTTTGCGCCGCGGGAAAAGCTGTCTGCCTATATGTCGGTACATGTGACTCTCACCGGGATTAGGGGTGTGTTGTCGGCGCTACTCGGAATCACCCTGTTCGTGGGATGGTCGAACATATCTTGGTTGCCGGACTTCCCTGGCATTGGCGGCCACCTCTTTCTCTTGGCGGCTGGCATTGGCACTTGGTCCTGGATTGGATTCATCTTTCTGCATAGAGATCTGCGACCAAGCTATGCCAAGGAAAGCACCAGCAACTAGCCGGCGTCTTCCAATTTATCTAGCGCTGACGGGGCTTGGCGTCGGACATATCCATCAGCTCACTGACGCGCGGCAGCAAATCCTCGTATGTACTAGTTGAATCAAGTGAAACTGGTTCGTTGACATAAATGACGCTTCTGGAATACCTGCCTCCAGACGCATGTATTACACATCCGTTGGGCGCATCCTCACTGCACATGTAGAGCACCGCCGGACTTACGAGATTCGGTGACCGTGCCGGATCCACATTGTCCAAGTCCTCGTCCCTCCCGGGCACCGTATTGGTCATTCGCGTCGCAGCTCCGGGACCAAGGCAGTTTACATGCACGTTGCGCGGACCTCCTTCTAGAGCCAGAACGTTTGCCAAGCCAAGCATTCCCATCTTTGCCGCACCGTAGTTCGATTGTCCGTAGTTTCCGAATATGCCAGAGCCCGAACTCGTAAACACAATCCGCCCGTAGCGCTGCTCGTACATGTGGGGCCATGCGGCGTGCGTGACGTACGCCGTGCCCATGAGGTGTACTTGAACGACGAGATCGAAGTCCTCTAAAGTCATCTTCTTGAATGTCTTGTCCCGCAAGATGCCCGCATTGTTTACCAATATGTCAATGCGGCCAAAGGCATTTAGGGCATCTTCTACTATGCTTCTCGCACTATCTTTGTCGGCCACTGAAGCCCTGTTGGCTATGGCGTCGCCGCCCAAATCGCGTATTTCCTCAACAACAAGGTCAGCTGTATTCCCTCGACCTACTCCATGAACGTCTCCACCTAAGTCATTCACCAGGACTTTCGCGCCGCGTTTGGCGAATTCCAATGCGTGGCTTCGGCCTATTCCGCCTCCCGCACCTGTAATCACGGCTACGCGACCGTCGAATTCACTGCCTTTTTGTTGCACGTCCATTTTGCGCTCCGCCCAATGTCTACATGCGCCTAGTGTATTCAACAGGGTTGGCGACTAGACGGTTGCCTACAAACGGGGACTAGGAAATTCAAGTCGTCTATTATTGACGGATCCACAGGAACATGCACAATCAAGCGAACTCCTGCTGCCTTGGCAAGGTGGTATAGCGGGAGTCGAACAAACGAGGCCCGGCAAACCAATGCCATGATGAAACTGCGCGAAATGACACCTCCACAGAGGCGATTTGTCCTGTGGCACTTTCTGTTGTTTTTGCTAGTAGTAATCATTCCTTGCGCCATTTACTGGATTGTGATCATCAATCAAGACGTCGGCGGAGTCCTACGATGGCTACCCCTAGGCTATTTATGTGTTGCCTGGCCTTGCCTATTGGCTTACGCCATTCACCAGTTCAGGAAACACGAAGGCTTGCTTTCACAGGGCGCGGAATTTTCCGCTTCCCCGACCAAACAGCACAGAATATTGGCAATAAAGGAAGTGATTTACTTCACGTTGTGGCTAATGCCTTGCACAATTGGCGCAGTAATGCTGACTATGTCGTTGGTAGTGTTGATCAAGCAAGTAGCAAATGGGTCCGTTGATGTTGGCATCGCTGTTTTTGTGGTGTCCCTCACTGCTGCATTGGCAGCGTGTAGCGCTGTCTACATTTTCGCCAAGCGTAGGCTCGGCCGCGAGTGGAAGCGATTGGCTTAGCGAGCTACTATTCGGACTCTTGCTGACGTTAAAAGCCAATATGAGCTCCTACCCCATACAGTCTACTTGGGCCAATTGAACCAAGTGGGCATTTTCAATTTCAGGTACTTGCAGGCTCCGGCAAAAGCATGTGGCTTAGTGTTCCTTGCCTTGGTAGTCTGCATATGTGGCCAAGCCCACGACAACGAAGAAGATTCCGTTTCCGCAGAGAATCAACATTTCTCCCTTGACTGCGACTTGTCCCAATATCAGTTGAAGCCCCGGAGCGAACGCGAAGATCTCCACCACAAGGCTTCGCTGATTGTTCAGCTGCTCGAGTCTGTAGAACATGATGAACTGCCTCGCGTCAATTATTGCGTGGGCGACGCGGAAATGTACTCGTGGACTAACGTACCCGGGCGTCGTTCGGGTGGTATTCGACTTGGGGACCTAGGTGATGTATCCCGCGATCGTGCATGGGCGGCTCTGCGCGCGCTGCTCAGCGAAAGTGGATTTGCGAAAGTGGAACTCCTTGCCACGGACATTGAGAGGGCTTCAGGAGCTGGAACCGTAGCGGACTACACGATCGCCGTGTTTGGAAACCCGCGCATCGATTCGGCATGGGGATTTCAATTCGACGGGCACCACATTGCGCTGAATTTCCTTGTTCATGGCGACAATCTAGTCTTGGCGCCCTTGTTCCTTGGCGCACAACCGCTGACCATCAATGGCCAGACGCCTCTGAGCGATGAGATTCACTATGGGAGAAAGCTGTTCCACTCGCTATCCGAGGAACAACGAAAAGCTGCGCTGATGGAAGGATTGGTTCGCAGAGACGTGATGGCCGGATCGGGAAGCGGTCATGTCGATCGGGGGAAAGACTTTTCGGTCGAGGAGTTCGCTAATGTAGGAATTCCCTTGTCTGAACTCTCTGATCCGCAAATGGACCTCGCAAAGGATTTGCTGGAAGTCTATCTATCCAACCTGGCTTCGCCCCATGCCGAGGAGGTTCACGACGCAATCGAACCAAAGATTACGAACGGCTTCTTCACCTTCAGCCGTCTCGGCGACCGCGTGTACTACCGAATCTACATCCCCGATGCACTATTGATTGAGTATGACGATGTAGCCAGCGATCACTTGCACACAGTAATGCGATTGCTTGACGAGCAGCATCTCAATGATTATGGGCCCTTTGCGTCGCATGCCTCGCAGCACTCGACCCCCTTGCTGACACTCGTACACCATTACGTGCACGACAGAAGCCACAAGGACAGCACATTCCCCGCAGAAAGAGTAAGGGGCACGCCTGCTGCCCGCTGAGAGCGGGCTCCAAACGCGTCATCACCACTTGTCGCAGGGTCGGTAGAATGTCGGCCAGTCACTGTTCAGATTCTTGCGATTAAGGAACATCCATGCTATTCGGCGCACAGTTGGTCAACTATCTTTGTACTTGGGACGATACCTTAGCCACCATTCACACGATAGAGAATGGTAGTTGGAACAGCCTTTGGTGGTCAGACCATTTTCTAGTTCCCGCTCCAGGTTCGCCCGTGGTGAACCGCGAAGCGTTGGAGGGATGGACACTGGTAACCGCCGCCGCTGGAATTACCAAGAGAGTGGAATTGGGACTACTGGTCTCCGGCAACACATATCGCAATCCAGCCTTATTGGCCAAAATGTCTTCCACCATCGACCACATCTCCCATGGGCGCTACATTCTGGGAATCGGCGCGGCCTGGTATCGACAGGAGCACGACGCGTATGGTTGGCGATTTCCCGGACTGAAGGAGCGATGCGACCGACTCGAGGAAGCATTAGATGTGATCAAGATGCTGTTTTCGGCAGGCGAAGGCACCGTTAGCTACGAAGGTAGGTATTACAGCCTCAAGGACTGTCCGCTCTCGCCGCAATGCGTGCAGCAGCCACACCTCCCCATCCTTGTTGGCGGCAACGGCGAAAAACGAACTCTCAAGACGTGCGCAAAGTACGCGGACATTTGCAATATCGATTTCAACAATCCCGGTGGACCCGACGTGTTCAAGCACAAGATCTCAGTGCTTGAACGCCACTGCGAAGACATTCAGCGCGATCCCGCAGAAATCAAGAAAACAGTGCTGATTCCAATGCGGCTCGAGGACGTTCAGGAACGCGCGAAGCAGGAATTGAGCCGCAGACCGTGGATCGTTTGCGGAAACGCCAACTACTGCATCGACCTTCTAGGTCAATACATAGACGCCGGCGCCGAAGAAATCATGTTCTCTAGCGTTCCAACCAAGCCGGAGCTGTTCGAACGCATCGACAAGGAAGTTCTCTCAGCCTTCGATTGATCCACAGTCGCGAGACTCCAGCCGACCAGTACCCTAAAGCACAAGAGCCGCTCAGGATCAATGCCGAGCGGCTCCCCAAGCTCAGCTGGAAATTCTATAGATCCAATCGTATTCCGAATCGAATTTGGTATACCGAACGAGGACCATTTGGAAACCCCAGCGTGTATGGCCGGAACGAATTGAATCGATACAAACAGTCTCCTGCCTGCTGGCATTCGATTCGAGGAGCATCGCCTTTGAGCGCCGTGGCTCCCGCGACTCCATTTGCCGCAACATCGCTTGCGGACACAAGGTCGGCGCGAACAATGGGCGCCTGACCAAAGCTTGGACCATACTCGAAGACTCCCCACTCGTCGTTCAGTAAGTTCAGCACGTTTTCGATGTCAAGAACGAACTTGACCGAGTTCTCGCCAAAGTACTGGTTGAACGAACGGAGACCTGGTACTGACACTTGGAATCGAAGATCCCATATGTTGTTCCACCCGGTTTCAGCCGAATAAGGTTTGTGAATTCCCGACGGAATATCGTTTTCCGCTATGTACGCCTGAAATGCACTTCTGTCGAAGCCCGGTCCGTACACAACGCGCGGATCGCCGTCGCCTTGAGGAATGTATAGGGGATTGTTGTCGTACGGACTCTCTCCAGCGCCTGCTCGTCCGAACAGAGAATTGTCCCAGTTGGTGTCGAACGTGAAGGTGAACTGCGATTCTGTGTAGACACGTCCAAAAAGATCGGCTCGTGCCAAAATGCCGCTTGCGATCTCGCGCTGATAGCCAACATTGAATTTGTAGGAGTGCTCCTTCGCGTACGGTGAACTTCGAGGCGACGGGTCATTGCGGTCCACATCAAGGATGCCTCGCCAGTTGGAGATGCCGCGCGAGGAACCGCCCTCGGTGACCATGTTGACGTTTTGCCATGCATAGCTGACACTTGTGTCCAATCCAAACTCGTACTGCTTTTCCAGCGATACTGAAAAGGTCTGGCTGGAACCTCCAGAGAAATTACGTAGTTGAGTCAAGTTAAGAATTCTCAGATTGTCCAAGTCGGCATAAATGATGCGACCGTCTGGCGCAGTGCCGGTAGGCTGCGTTTCGCTCAGTTCCGTTTGCGCTAGGTTTCGCCATTGGAAACCGTTGTTCGTCGTCGTGCGCAAATACTGCACGGCAAGCCTAAAGTCATCGCCGAGATCCAGATCTCCCAAAACCACGTCGAATGTGTGGTCCACACGCAAAGACAGTTTCCAATCCGAAGGAATCTCAAAATCGTGAGATATAACATCGATGGGCACACCGGTTGAAGCGGCGCCTACCCGCGCCACGAGCTCGCTAGGTACGGACAACGGAGAGACGTTTTGAGCATTGTTGAGGCGGGCGAAGACCGTGGGAACTTGAAACGCATTCGACGTCCAAACTTTCGGATCTCCCCCAGAGAACAATCCAAATCCCCCTGAGAAAACTGTGTTCGCTAGTCCTGTCCAACGCACGCTTGCGCGAGGTAGAAACACTGAGCGTCCATCTAGATTGGTTTCGCTACGGACTCCATAGTCTTGCAGCAGTTCACGGCTCGATGCAGGTCGGTCGTCCTGGGTGTAACGTTCGAGGCGGGCGCCAAACGAGAGCTCGATGTCAGGCCAAGGCTCGAAGATGTCCTGCGCAAAGAACGTCTGCTTCGTATAGCCCCAAGCTGCAGCTCCATCTTCGGCATTATTGGTCACGGTGTTGACGTAGTCCACGCGCGCTGTCTGGGATGCCAATCCCGTGTAGCCGAAGAAACGGAATCGCCCTGCCGAACTGGGTACGAAAAGGTTGTAAAGATCAAAAGTCTCGATTTCGAACCCAAACTTCAGAATGTGATCTTGCAATAAATAGTCCATTGCCGCATAGAACTGCACTCGTTCGTCGTTGTATGCATTTGCATGTCGGAACCGGTCGCATCCGGCATTTATGCTGACTCGCCCTGTGAGCAGACCCTCCATAGGAGTTCCTGCGAGCTCGTTATCTCTTATATTGCTGATCTCCATAGCGCCAACGCCCGGACCAGCCCGGCAATTCTGACCCCGTGCGAAGTTCTTCGTGTTGAAACGAAGGGTGGTCGAAATCAGATCCGACCAATCGGAAAAGAGCTGCAAGGTTGTTGAATCCAAATCGACAGGAATGTCAATCCAGTTTGACGAGAGCCGAGATGCTCCGACAGACGTGCTCGACTCCTTCGTTATTTGATGAGTTACTGAAAACCTGTGGAACTCGTTTACGTTCCAGTCGAACTTGATCAGCTTGCGTTCGGAAGTAACGGGCGTAGACGCCACGGAAGGTCTAGTACCGGGATCGTAGCCATAGACGTCTTGAATAACCCCTCGCAGAGCATCGAAGAACCCAGCTTGGATGCCGTTGTTCGCATCGAAGCGAGAGAAATCAACGCTTTCCGTGGATTCGAACTGGTCGATGGACACGAAGAAGAACATTGTGTCTTCCATGATCGGTCCGCCAAGGGTGACTCCCAGTTCCTTTTCATCGAAGGATCCAGGACTGTAACTACGATTGCCGTCAAACGTGTCCCCAATATGTCCATCGTTTTGAAAGTAGTAGAAGGCTGACCCGTCCCACTCGTTCGCCCCCGACTTTGTGGTGATGTTCACTAGTCCGCCAGTGAAGCCGGATGCACTCGCCGAGTAGTCCGACGACACAAGCGACACCGACTCAATCGCATCCAAATTGACAGGAGATCTTTCTGTCGCGTACGTATTCGAGCCTAATCCAAAATCGTCCTGCTGCAAGGAACCGTCGATGGCCAGCCCGTTGAATCTAGGGTTGACACCAGCTACCGACAGGTTGCCCTCGCCAGACGAGTGTGCCAAAGGATCGCGTAGCAAGGTCTTGATTGCGTCACGTGCGCCAGAAGGCTGGTTTTGCAAGTCCTCAGAGGTATAGGCGGAACCAACGCCGTTGTTCAGCAATGTGCCTTCCTCGAGTCGGCGCGCGGTGATGACGATTTCCTCCATCTCGGTATCAGACACCAACTCAATAGGTGGCGCAGCCTGGTTGCCGGGCTTCAGATAGCCCGCAGAAACTTCCGCCGCTTCGTGGCCTGGTGCCTCCACGTGAATCTTATAGGGCCCACCAACCCGCAGGCCGCTCTGGTAAAAGGCGCCATTGGTACCGGATTTGGCCGACGCTATGGTGCCTGAGGGTTCGTGCTCAATTGTGATCGTTGCGCCGCTGACGGGCGCTCCTTGCGAATCCTTCACGTAGCCGTTCACGGACGCGGACGTGGCGGCGTGAATGGCCTGAGAAGCGAGCAGCACGCTGATGACTGCAAGTATTAATGATCCACTGTTTCGGATCGCCTGAATAGACTCCATTGGTTCCTCTCAAATGGGGCTGGGGATTGCGGAAATTGTGAAGTATACGTATGAACCTTGCGTTAATTTTCAATGGCAAAGCAATAACCCAACCTCATGCGTCACACCTGCAGCGGCACCCAAATTGCCCTGCAAGTACGGCGCTCACCGTCCTCTACATCGCCGGGGAGAACGACTTCTCGAAGTGTCGCTCTCCCCGATTCTCTAGTTCAAACGCTATGCAGCTTCCGTACTTTGGGGAGCTGAACCAGGACGGCGAATCTCTTCCAGATCCTCTCCCTCGCTGCTCGCAACCATGGCTGTGATGCAGAGATCGCTGGTAACGTTCGTGGAGGTCCGGCACATGTCCAGAATCCGATCTACTGCCAGTATGATGGCCAGCCATTCAGCGGGCAGCCCAACGGCAGGCAGAATGATGGCGATCGCCACAAGGCTCGCGGATGGAATTCCAGCCACACCAATGGACGTCAGCAACGCAAGCAGTACAACCGCAAGCTGTTGGCCAATGCCGAAATCGGCTCCCGTCGTTGCTGCGTAGATCTGCGCGATGAAGATGACCACGACACACTCGTATAACGCGGTACCGTCCATGTTTACCGTCGCCCCAAGCGGCAACACGAAGCTGGTTATGCGCTTCGGCACGCCTGCATCTTCGGCGCTCTTGATGGTGACTGGCAATGTGGCCGCGGACGAAGCCGTGGAGAATGCCGTCAGCTGCGCCTTGACAACTTTGCTGTAGTAGGTGACTGGATTGACATTGCCAACGAACCACAGCAGCAGCGGGAGCCACACGAAGAAGTGCAGAACAAGAGCTAGGAACACGGTCAGGAAGAACCAGAACAACACCTGGAATATCGCCAATCCCGACATGATCAGGACTTTCGAAACTAGCGCGAACACTCCAATCGGCGCGAATCTCATGATCCACATCGTGACCATGATCATCACATCGTAGACGCCGTTCCACACGTTGTTCATCGTCTGACGTGCGTCTCCTTGCAGTCGGGACATGAAGAAACCAAACACTGCCCCGAAGAAAATAATCGCAAGCAAGTTCCTCTCGTTGGATGCTGCGACCAAAATGTTCGGTGGAATCGCTCGCTTTATGATTTCTACCAAGCTCAATGTATCGTCAACCCCAGTATCAGCTTGAGCATCAGCAATTCGTCCCTGCATTTTGGTCGATTCTTCGGTTCCTTCAATGCTCGCAACAAGCGCTTGTGCCTGATCCGGTTGCATGTTGCCCGGCTGAAGAATGTTCACGAGCAACAATCCCGTGAAGATCGCGATGAATCCTGTAAGCACATAGAAGCCAACCGTTTTGGCACCGATGCGACCGAATGAATCCTGGCCAGCCATGTTGGCAACACCCACGATTACCGCGGCAAGAATCAACGGCACAACAATCATCTTCAGCGCGGCGACAAACAGGTCACCGAAGAAATCGAATACGTCCGTCAACAAGACACCGTAGAATGCAGTGTCCTTCGTTGCAACCAACGAGACAACGCACGCAAGGATCAGCGCCACCAAGATCTGCCAATGCAGGTTCTTAGCGCTGAAAAACTCTCTAAAGAAATCCATCGTCAATTCTCCCTTCTCTTTAGTTGCCGCCCGTGGATGAGAATTGAGGGCGGCACTTAGATACCCAAATTTAAGCGTACAACAATATGGGGCAATTTGTCATAACTAATGCGATTCTTCTCCGCGAAGCAAAAAGCCCCGAATCGAATGCCTCGACCCGGGGCCGTTTGCTGACAAGCAGACAGAGAGTTTAGAAGAAAGATGGTCGCCAGTAGATCTGCACCCCAATCTCCCTTTCATCGGTCAGCCAGCCAGAATTAAACGCGAACTCCATGACTCCGACCTCGTTGAGGATGTTCTGCACGAACCCTATGACCGTCCATTCGGAGTCAGGCGATTCCCAGGTAACTCGCGCATCCCAACGAGAGTAAGCGGGAAGCAGCTGATAGGCCAAATTGCCGACGTCGGGCCAACGGTCTCCCGTGTAGCTCCAAGTCGATGCAAGAACCAAGGATCCCCGGTCCTGCAGTTCCATGAAATAAAACCCGGAGATCGAAGCCTTATGGTTGGGTTGCTGAGGCAGCTGGTTGCCCGTATTGTCCCGAGGTTGGTTTACTTGCGTTGTTATTGTCTGACCCGTTGCTAGATCTAGGTACGTGTGTTCGATGGTTCCAAGTTCCGTCGCAGCGTCGCGATCAACCCAGAAGATCGATTGGTGGAAGCCAATGGAGGAATCCAGGTAGTTGTAGTAGCCAGATATTCTCCAATCAGGACCTGCCAAGGACGCCTCGAACTCCATCCCCCAAATTTCGGTCCCGTCGATGTTCTGTGTGTATTCCTTGAAAGGAAATGCCTCCGTCCCAACTCGTTCGTCAGGCACCCAATTCAACGCGTTGAAGTGAAAGTCGTCGTAGTCCTGAAAATACGCACCTGCCATAAGTACAAGCCTGTCTTCGAAGAACTTGCCCTTGGCGCCGACTTCGAAATTCACCAACGTCTCCGCATCGAAGTTCGGTGGGACGACGTTGTTCGCCAAGTCCTCGGCAGAGGTGCCGCCCGAAAGAGGATTGAAGCCACCAGCTCGATAGCCTTGTGAAATGCGTCCGTAATACATCCGTGAGTCATCCGGCATCCATTCAATGCTGACGTGTCCGACGGTGGCTCCCCAGCTGTCGCCTCGCGGAGGGTTCTGCGATTCGTAGATTATTGGAACGCCAAGGATGCTGGTCAACGTCTTGAATCCATTGAATCCCGATAGCTCCTTATCGTCCTCTGTCCAGCGCAACCCCCCACCAATGCGCCATTCATCGGAAATGACGTAGTCCGCGGACAGGAATGCAGCAAATGTCGAGCTTGTAGCGCCACTTGACGATCCAAACTTGTAAAGGTGATTGTCGCCCTCGGGACAAGCCGTGAAGTTTTCCGGATTCCGTCCCAACAGTCCCCATACCAGCGTTTGCAGGAACTCATCGCAAGTTGCGAAGTCGGGTTGGCCATCTTCGTCACGGTCCACTGATTGCACCGCAACATCGGCATCGGTGTACATGAGCGGATTCGCGAAGTTGTTGCCGGAATTCGTCCATGACGCCTCGTTCTCATATGCGTAGATGCCGCCGATGAAGTTCAGCGGACCGTCAAAGCTTGTAAAAACCTGAACCTCGTGCGAGGATTCGTCGTGATTCCATATGTAGGCTGTTTGACTGTCATTGAAGCTCACCGACTGGCAAGTGGCCATGTCGTAGTTCTCGAGACAGTCTGCGGGAATTGTCGGATCTGCGGAACTCGCTACCCTGTCGGTTCCATCGCCGTCGTTTGTTTCGAACGTGTCTGTTATGTTGGCGCCAAAGGTATAGCGGATGCTGTAGTCGTCATTAATCTGATAGTCGACGTTGAACGCGAATCGGTCCAGTTGATTGTCCTTTGTGTTCTCGCGATTGCTCAAGACCTTGTTCTGCAAGTCATCGCAAATTCCGCCGAAATCCCTGAACTGACCAGGAGGACAATTGGATATGGAGGGAATCGGAGTCTCGTACAGATACCAAGCATTGGGTGTACCCCAATCACCCGTTGGGCTTTCGCGGTCCGCCTCTGTGAATCGTATGCTCGCACGTGCGCGACCTTTGTCAATTGTCCGCTGATAGCGTAGGTTCACGTCAAGATCATCTTGTCGGAATCGGATAGCTGGAGCGATATTGAACTCGTCAGGGGCGTCGAAGTCTTCGGCAATCCCCACGTTTTCCTGCAGACCGTCCCCGGTAAAGTAACTTCCGTTAATGCGAAAGCTCCATTGGTCATTGATCGGTCCGCCAAAGGCTGCGTTGTAGCGCTGGCTGAACTGATCCGTGAACTCGGTGAGCAGCTTGAAGTCCCATTCGTTTGTAGGCCTCCTGTTGATGAAGCTAACGGACCCCGCTATGGAATTTCTTCCGTGCAGCGTTCCCTGTGGTCCACGCCCCACTTCAACTCTCTCGATATCGAACATGTTTGGGGCAATGCCATAAATGTTCACGGTATACACGCCGTCCACGTAAAAGGCCACAGCTAGGTCGTCGTGGTGTTGCACTGCCTTTTGAGTTCCGATTCCTCTAATCGCAATGCCGTTTCCTTCCGAATCGTAGGCAAACTGCAGTCCGGGAACGAGCTGTTCCAAATCTCGTTCGTTCGTAACGCCAAGCTCCTCGAGCAGCCGCTCGCTGAACGCCGACATCGTCAGCGGAACATCAAGAATGCTCTCTTCGCGCTTCTCCGCAGTAACGACAATTTCGTCCATGCGGACATTCTCGTCTTCTTCCTCGGAGTCCTGGGTCGCTTGAGCAACCAGGTTTCCACCGCACATGACAAGGCCTGTCGCCATCAAACCAGCAAGAAATTCCCGCCAGCGAGTTGGTGAGCAACGCGACGTTCTCTTATGTCGCAAATTCATAGGTGATTTCTCCCAAAGTGCATTGTTTTCAATGCAAACTTCCTTGGATTCTATATCAAATCAAACGTTTGTAAACGCGCACGAGAGCCTTGATCAGAACAACGCCCAACTAACTTTTGATCGTGAACTGCATTCGTCCCGAAAAAATTTCGTTCGGCTAGTCTCGTCTCGTAGGCCGTAGCCGGAAAGTAAGGGAACGTCAATTAACAGCTGATTCCGGTTTCCAAGTAACGAAGCCGATCCGCAAGACTCCACTTCAACACCTGCAGATCTTGAAGGGCGGTCTAACCCAGATATTATGATCTTGCATCAGTCATCCCCTCGCCTTCAGCATTGCCTAGATTCGCCATCAAATGTACGTACCGTTCAGAAACGTCGTTGATGCAAGATTGGCAATCGTGCTGACGGCAATGGCGACAAGCATTCCATTGATTGCCGAGCTCGAAGAGACGGGCCAGAGATCGCCGCTATTCAACGAAATCTCGGCATCCGTTGGGCTAAACTTCGTACACTCCTCCGGCATACAGGGAAACTACCAATTTCCCGAAATCATGGGTTCCGGAGCCGCAGTGTTCGACTATGACAACGATGGTCTACTCGATATCTACTTGATCAACAGCGGCAATCTCGACAAGAGCTCCCCACAAAGCGCCAATCGCCTGTTCCGGCAACTGGCCGACGGACGGTTTGTTGATACAACCGAGTCATCTGGTTTGGGGGATACAGGCTATGGCATGGGGGTTGCGGTCGGCGATGCAGACAACGATGGAAGGCTCGACATCTACGTTACCAATCTCACACAAGATCGACTGTTTCGCAACTTGGGAGACGGACGCTTTCAGGATGTCACCGCACAGTCAGGCATAGCAGTCACGGACTGGTCGACATCGGCGACGTTTTGTGATGTCAACGCTGACGGATTGTTGGATCTATATGTCGGTACTTACGTAGTTGATGATGCCGCCCGCGAATGCCGAACCGCTGCTGGTGAACCAGATTACTGCGCTCCCAATGTCTTCGATGCCGTTCCAGATCGGCTGTTCCTGAACCAAGGAGGGTTCAAATTCACGGAAGCAGCTCTCGGAAATTCCCACGCATCTAAGAGGAATCGGGCTTTGGGAGTGATGTGTGCCGACTTCAACGACGATACTCATCCCGACGTTTTTGTCGCCAATGATGGAGAAAGAAACTTCCTGTGGATAAACGACGGGAATGGCAAATTCATTGACAACGGAATAGCAATGGGTGTCGCCGTGAACATGTTCGGCGAATCCGAAGCAAGCATGGGCGTGGACATTGCCGATCTAAATCTTGACGGTCGCATGGACATCTTCGTGACTCATCTCGACGGTGAAACTGACACTGTATATCTCTCAGAGGGAAATCAATTTCTGGACTCCACGGCAGAGATTGGTATTTCGCTCCCAACCCTAAAGGACTCAGCCTTCGGTACTGCGTTTGCCGACGTCGACCACGATGGGAACTTGGACTTGCTGATTGTGAATGGAAACGTTCGAAAATCAAAGCGAACCCAAACGAATTCCTGGTCCGGCATGACCCCGATACTAGCCACATTCCACCGCGACTACGCTGGAACCAACCGATTATTGCTTGGCGCAGATGACCGGCGATTCCTTGAGGCCGACAACGAGATTTTGGCAATCGAAGACTCAACTAGAGTGAGCCGAGGCCTAGTCTCGGCAGACATCGACGGCGACGGCGATCTCGATGTACTCGTCACCAACTCCAATAGTTCCGTGCAACTCTATCGCAACGAGCTTGACAGTCCTCGACACTGGGTAAAGTTTCGTGTGCTGGATCCGGCGACCAATAGGGATGCGCTGGGTGCTGTAGTCGAGGTGGATTTGGGAACTCGCGCCATCGTGCGACCGGTTGTCCACACTAGAGGGTACCTTTCGAGTCAGGATGCCACCGTCCACTTCGGCTTGGGCGATCTCCGAGTCATTGACAATGTCCGGGTGCACTGGCATGACGGCACAACCGAAGACTTTGGTCGCATCGAGTCGAACAAAGTCCACATTCTGAGCAAGACGACAAGCAGGTCTGAAAACTGAATTTTCTATCGCTAATACTGTTGCTCGCATTAGCAGTCCATGCGGCGCCTGTCTCCAGTGAAACTCGATCCGAAGACTATGCTGGTTTTGAGCTGCCTGTCGCCGTGGCAGTGGCCAATGCCACACGTAGAGTAAGCGAGAATCCAGAGAATCCTGACAATTGGGGGCATCTGGGCAAGCTGTTACACGCCCACGAAATACTTGACCGAGCCGTTTCGGCCTACGACAAAGCGTTTGAACTGCAACCCGAAAATCTCTCCTGGCGCTACTTGTCAGCTATAGCCATGCAAGTCAAAGAACCTAGACAAGCCATTGAACGAATGCAGGAGTGTATTCAGCATGAGCTTGACCGGCCTTTTGTTCATCTCCGGCTAGCTATAGAGCTGGAGCGCGCGGGAGAGCTCGACGTCGCCAGGATGCATTACACGTCGGCGCTGCAGTCCGATTCTAGGTCGGTGCACGCTCTGGTTGGACTGTCGAGACTCGACTTGCGCGCGAACCTATGGGATTCTGCCGTTGCAAGATTGGAAAGAGCTAGAGCGATCGCCCCAACGCATGGACCCCTCTATCCATTGCTGGTCCAGGTCTACAGAAAATTGAATCGAAAGGACGACTCGCGAATCGCTGAGATATCGACTTACACCTACACCCAGGCTTTACCTGTTCCCGATCCAATTCTCGCTGAAGTCGAATCGCTGGGAGTTAGCTCCAATGCACTTTCAACCCGGGGCCTCAAGTTTGCCTCTCAGGGCCGGGTGCAGGAAGCCGAAGAAATATTCCGGCGTGTGCTCGAATTGCGCCAAGGCCAGGTGCGCGACGCAATCAATCTAGGCGTCACTCTCGCTAGGCAAGGCCGGCTCAGCGAAGCAATTGAAGTGTTCACTCAGGCGCGAGGAGAAGCACCCGACCATGCCGGATTGTTGACCAATCTAGGACAAGCTTTGGCTGAGAACGGCTCGCCGTTCGAAGCCCGGACTGTGCTTGAACGTGCAATACACCTGAACCCGCATCAGCCTAAAGCGTTATTCAACATGGCAAACTTGCACATTCAGGAGAGACGTTTCGCAGAAGCAATTCCTTTGCTCGTGAAAGCTCTCGACGCAAACCCTGGCATGTTGCAAGCGCGCTACAACCTCGGTAACGCCTATGCAGCGGTCGGCAAGATCGACAATGCAATCCAAGAATGGGAACTGCTAGCCAAATTGAGGCCTAGGGACGCCAACGTCTTGTTTCTCCTTGGATCGGCTTACGTTCAAAAGCAACAACTTGACGAAGCTGTGGATCGCTTCTCGAAGGGGCGTGACGCCCATCCCAAGGATGGGAGATTTCAACGGGCTCTAAATGCGTTGAGCCGGGAGGGCAAGCCTGCAGGCGGTTAGGGAATCTTGGGTCTGGTCCTAACTCCTCGTAGTCCGCGCTAGCTTCATGCATAGACCATGCAGCGGTCCTGGCTACTGCGCGGTTCGCGTCTGAAGTTCAACAAATTGTCGGTAGGGACTGTTGGGTTTGGCCATCAATTCGTCGTGGCTTCCCACATCGAGCACTCTTCCACCGTCCAGAAACACGATTTTGTCCGCCTCCTGAATAGTGGACAATCTATGGGCGACGATCACTACAAGCTTGTCCTTTCGAATCGAACGCAACGAATCCACAAGAGCTTGTTCAGTTTGCGGGTCGAGAGCAGCTGTAGGTTCGTCAAGAATGATTACTGGTGTATTGCGGAGCAGTCCGCGAGCAATGCACAGCCTCTGTTTCTGACCGACCGAAAGAGTGTCGCCAGAACGTCCCAGGACCGTGTCCAATCCCTGTGGCATGGAGTCCACAAACTGCAACGCGCTCGCCACACGAAGCGCTTCTCGCATGTCGCCCTCTGTTGCTGAGGAATTGACCAAGGACAAATTTGAACGAATGGACTCGGAAAGCAACATGTGCTCTTGAAACACATAGGCTACTTTCTCGCGAATGGATTCGACATCTATCTCGGCAATGTTCTTGCCATCGAAGAGAACCTTTCCCGATGTAGGACGAACAAATGCCGGAATCAGGTAGGCGAGCGTTGTCTTGCCAGCTCCTGTGGGACCAACGATTGCAACCATTTCCCCCTTGTTGAAGCGTAATTCAACCTGTTCCAGTGCTTGTCGTCCGTCCGGATAGACAAACGAAACGTTCTCCAATTCGATGGAGTTACGAAAGTCCGCGGAACGAACTGAGCTTCGATGTTCACTCTCCATTTCAATGAAGAAATTCACTCTTCGGACAGCAGCGGCGTTCGCCTGCATGTCGATCCAAAACCTGGACAACGCCAGGGTCGTACCTCCAAGTTGCCCCCATATCGTAAAAAGCACCGTCCAATCGCCCGGAGTTAGGCTTCCTTCAATGATGTCGTTCGATATCCAGACCGCCACGCCTATGGTTGTCAGCCAATATGCGGCCTGCACGGAAAAATTGACGATGATCGCGATGATTTTCGTTACTCGATACCTGCGGAACGACTCCTTGCTCTGCGACGCGAACCGATCACGCTCCCGGCTCATTGCTCCCAGGCTCTGTACCGCCGCAATGTTGCTCAGGCTCTCCTCCATCGCATTTGTCGTTGCTGTTCCCGAAGCGCGACTGTTTTGCTGGACCCTTCTTGTGATGGCCGAGAACGGCACGGTCACTGTCAACCCAATTGGGACTAGAAGGGTGGCTAACCAAACCAATTCGGGCGCTACATTGCCGTAGATGTAAAGCAAAAACCAAAGTTGTATCGTCGCTCCCACAACAAGGAACAAGGGCTCCAACGTTAGCTGGTAGCTCAGCCCTGGCAGCATGGGAGCGTCATACATGACACGATAGATTGCATCCCCGATCCTGTGGTCATCTAAGGTGGTCATAGGGAGACGCGCCATTTGCTGGAACGCCTTTGTCCGAAGTGCGTTGGTAATCCGTTGCGACAAACGTACCTGCACCATCAAGTCCAGAAAACCCACAACACCTGACGAATCGCTGCCCCCTTGGTTCATTGCGTTTTCAGCTTGTGTCGCGCTATCCTCGCCCTGAGCGACTTGCTGCCAAGAACCTCGACCAAATCCCCAGACAAACAGCAAGAAAACAAAGATGGCGATCAGCACGGCGAGAATTTCGAGTGGTGAAGAGTTGCCTAATGCATCGACGATCGGTTGTACTTGTGGGAGCGTTTTCACTTCGGAATAGGTGAATGGCTTTTGCAACAGCACTTGATCAGTAAAGATCTTCATCAGCCAAGGTATGTAGAGACCTGGGACAAGTGCCAGCAAAGACAAGCAGATCTTCGCAATAAAGAGCTTTTGCTCGGCAAAAAGGAACCGAATGGAACCGAGCATGATGCCTACAACCTGCAGGAAACCAATTTTCGGCGACGTGTCGATCCGGTCATCGAACGTGGCGTCGCGACGACCACTCAATTGCTGACTGTCAGACATGGTTGGACCTACGCACGACGCTGACTTTCACGGATTTCGCTAGCGAAAAACGCTCGATAGCGAGTGTCGGCCTTAGACATTAACTCCTCATGGCTACCATCGCTCACGATAGTTCTTTCGTCCAGCAAGATAATGCGATCGGCTTGCTGAATTGTCGAAAACCTGTGTGTTATGAGAAACACAATGCGATCACGTCCCCACTGCAGGAGGTTTTCCATGATTCGGTGCTCCGTTAATGCATCAAGTGCTGAAGTGGGTTCGTCGAGAATGAGAATGGGAGTATCCCGCACCAGAGCACGAGCAATGGACAGTCTCTGGCGTTGACCTGTCGAGAGCTTGCTGCCACGCTCGCCTAGTTCGGTTTCATAGCCACGCTCCATTTGCTCAATGAATTCGTGTGCGCACGCAATCTTCGCAGCTTCTTCGATTTGATCTTGAGTAACGTTGGCTGCGCCGTAGGCAATGTTCTCTGCGATGGTCGAGGCAAACAGCGTGTTTTGCTGAAGAGCAATGGCAATGCTGGACCGGACACTTTCTACTTTGAGATCTTTCAAATCGACTCCATCGATTCTTATTGCCCCTTGGTCTGGGTCGTAAAGGCGCAGCAGTAAAGACATCATCGTAGATTTCCCGGAACCGGTGCCGCCAACGATAGCTGTCAGCGTGCCCGTTGGAACTTTGAGATCGATGTCTTCCAACACTCGATTTTCTTTGTCGTAACTAAACGATACGTTGTTGAACTCAATGTCGAAAATCGGACGGCCGACGGGTTTGGCTCCAGGTTTATCCTCGATATCGGGCTTTAGATCCAACAGGAAAAACGCGCGGTCTAGACCAACAATCATGTCCTGCAGCACGCTCCAGACGCGGATCAAGTCATTTACGTTCCAAACGTATTCGGACATGCGGCCGTTGGCCGCTTGCCACGCGCCCCAATTCCATCGTGCAAACCCGACGAAGGCTATCACGCCAAAAAGGAAAGTAGCTTCGTTGCCGATGACCCATCTGGCGGAGAGATACTGCGTCACGACGATCATGGCGCCAAAAATCAATGCCACGACGGTACGCATTAGCAACAATTCCGCCCGCAGCATGAACGCCGCATTCAGTGCTTCGTACGAGTCTTTGTTGAACCGTCTGTCCATGACACCCAGCACAAGATTGGCTTTGATGACGCGAATGGCCTGGAATCCTTCCTGTATGCGAGAGGTCAGAGCACTATTGGTCAATCGGGCCAATCTTGACCTCAGCTGCAGACGCGGCGTGTACCAAGCGACCAGCCACAGCATTGGAATCAGGCCTATTGCACCCATCAATCCGAGGGTCAGACTGAAGCTGACTATGACGAACAGGCTAAACGTCAAAGTGAATATGGCGATCGCGGGCTGCAACACCAGGTAGTCCATCAAGTTCGTGATCATCGCGCTGTCCTGATAGACGCGGTAGATCAAGTCGCCCGTTCTCGCCGTGTCGTGATAGCGCAAAGATAAGTGCTCTGCGCGCTCAACCATTGTTATGCGCAACGATTGATTTACACGCTGCAAGATCCAAGTTTTGTAGTAGTCCACGATGGGCCAGAGCAGGAAGACAATTGACCCAGCGAAGACGCACAGCATGAGAAATCTATTGCGAACCACCTTTCGTTGAGCGTCGCTCAATTTGGAAAACTCGAAAGCTGCAAGTTCCTCTTCCCCGGATTCTTCTGTGCTCCGCTTCAGAGCGAGCTCATCTGGAGGCAAGACGTAGGACTCATCGAGAAACAGGTAGGAAGCCTGCATTGGCTCGAGCATATCGCCGACAAGCACTTTGTTGCTCCAAACATCGTAGGAAACGAGAATGGCACCCGTCCAAACTAATTCGATCAGCATGCGCATGGCTACTAGAAGCACTAGATGCGGCCACTGTGGGAAGAGGTACGGCCAAGTGCGAAGAATAAGGTGACCGAATTGCCGAGCAGACAGTCCTTTCAGTCTGCCGCCCTCCTCCTTTTGCAGCTTCAGGGCATCGCGCAGCTTGGGAACGTCGTCACTCATTGCAGGAAAGTATTAGCCGGCGCGTGAAATCAAGCACGAACGTGCCCAATGCGGGATCGGTTTGCACGTTCATGCGCAATTCCACTTCAGAGAGAAATGCTCAGTCCGTTGGGAGCAGGTCTAGTTACTATACCCTAACGATGTAGCAGCTACCTGTGTCTTGCCAATCCAGATCCGGTCCATTCTTCATGCGCCAATGCTCTTTCGCCTTGTTGCACCAAATCGTTCTTGCGCCTCGTGAAGTCTATAGGTAATTACGGATGGACTCAGGATCTTGCCCAAGAGATCACCAAAGAAGAACTGGACGCTGGTCATGTGCCAGCGAGGGTAGTCGCTGAACACCGACAAGGAATTGTCGTCCATGACGGAAACGAAGAACATTTCCTCCCCAACCTAGGAAGGTGGCTGCACGGAGCGCGTGAAGAGCGCCCCCTTGTCGGAGACTGGGTTCTACTTACAGAACCGTATCCTCACGTCCAGCGATTGCTCAGCAGAAGGAACGCCTTGCAACGTGGTAGCAAGGACATGTCAAAGGCCCAAAACATTGCTGCGAATGTCGACATCGTATTTCCCGTGTTTTCCTGCAACGATGACTTTAATGAGTCCAGATTGGAGCGCTACTTGGCCTTAGCTGAGATCGCGAATGCTGAATCCAAGATCTTGCTGACGAAAACGGATATTTACCCCGAGTACGGTTTGTTCTTGGAACGGGCGAAGAAGGTAGCAGGTGACACGCAGGTTCTGGCGGTCAATGCCCATGTTCGTAGCCAACTGCGTGACATCGCCGAAAGTCTACCCCCTACTCGAACAGGAATATTCGTCGGCTCGTCGGGCGTCGGCAAGTCGACTCTTGTAAACACTCTTGCGCAAACACACCTCCAGCTAACAAAAGAAGTGCGGGAGAGCGACTCCAAAGGGCGACATGCCACTGTTTCACGCTCGCTGTTCCGTTTGCCTTTTGGAGGCTTGGTCGTGGATGTGCCAGGCACTCGCGAACTCGTCCCTGCCATGCGAGTCAATGAACTGCCCCGCACATTTCCCGAAATTGAAGAGTGGATTCGCCAATGCCAGTTTTCCAACTGCAGCCATGTTTCGGAACCCGGGTGCAAAATCCTTGAAGCCTTCGAGAATGGGGAACTCGATCAAAGACGATTCCGCAACTATCAAATGCTTGTAATCTAATCAAGCCGTACAGACACGCAGGTGTTAAGCAAATCTACACCTCAAATTAAAATCGCCACACCAACGCTCAAACCACTTCAAGACCATGCTGACGTCGGCACAAGTTGACTTCTTTCAAAGAACCGGGTTCCTGAAATTGCCGGAGTTCTTTGAGCCTGCCACGGGAAGGGAATTGACGGAAATGGCGTGGATGGAACTGGCCAAGTACGGTGTGTTGAAGGACTCGCGGGACACTTGGCCGTCTGGCCCAGCAATTCGCGGCCCGCAGCTCAAGACTGTGCGCAGTTTTGCGACTCCGCTGGATGTTCTCACTGGAGAAAAGCTGCGATCCTGCGTTGCAGAGCTGACTGAACATCCGCTGACTCGCATTGACGACAACACGCTCTTGCTGTCTTTCCCGGCAGACGACGCAGACTCCAAGCCATGGAATGTGCCCGCCTCGGGGTGGCACCAGGATTTCAATATTCGGGAGGGTATCGGAAGTCCGTTCATCATCGTCTTCTTCATTCTCAGCAACGTAGAGCACCGAGGAGGCGGCACTGCGTTTCTATCTGGATTCCATCGACTCGAGGACGGACAAACCCAGCACCACGCATCGCAGATCTACAAGAGCTTGAGATCGAAGTCCGACTTCTTCAATCGGTTGTTCGACATGAAATCCGAATCGCCGAATTGGGAGATTGGCGCCAAGACGAGCATTTGTGATGTTGAAGTAGAACTTTTGGAAATGACTGGAGATGCGGGAGACATCTACATTGTGGACTCACTGCTATTCCACACGATCACGCCCAACCACTCACCTGGCCCGAGATTCATGGCGAAGGCGTACTACAAGAAGATTGCCTGAGTCCCCATTGGCGTTTGACACGCTACAAGCGGTAGGGTCGCGGCGGCAATCCAAGTTGAGTTAGCAGAACCCGTTGCGCATCCCGCACGAATTCACAAGCATAGCGCCTTGTTTCACGAGGATCGATAATGTCTTGCCCCGTAGCTTCGGCAGTTCGAAACGGCGATGCAACAGCATTGAGGCGAGCTTCGATTTCCTCGAGTTTAGCTTCCGGATCAGGCGCTGACTCGATCTCTCGACGATACGCGGCAGACGCGCCTCCGCTAATGTGCATGGAGCCCCAAGATGCCGATGGCCACGCATAGCGCCGGAACATTCCCGTCGGCCTGTGATGGCACTGACCGGCCACTCCGTAAACGCGACCCGTGACGATCGTCAGCCACGGCATGCGGCTCCGGCAGGTCGCAGCTACCAATGCTGCGCCGGCTCGCTCAATCCCCGCTTTTTCGGATTCCAGACCAACCATGAAGCCCGGTTCGTCGGCAAAACTGACAATCGGGAGATGGAAAAGATCGCACAATTCGAGCAAACGCATCACCTTGTTCCCTGCAGCAACGTCCGTAGCGCCTCCACTGAACTTGGGATTGTTCGCCATTACGCCTACCGCATAACCGTCCAATCGCCCTAATCCTACGACTCGTGCGCGACCATACCTAGGTGAAATCTCAAAGAACGAACCCGTGTCAAGCACCGCATTGACCAGGGCGTGGGTGCTGTAAACCTGGCGCCGGTCGCGTGGAATGAGCTCTAGCAGTTTCTCTTCAGTCCGACCCGCGGGGTCGTCGCAAGGTGCTCTTGGTGCCATTTCATGCACGTTCGAAGGCAAGTAGCTGAGAAACCGACGTATTTGCTCGAAAGCGTCTTCTTCCGATTGTGCGAGATTGTCCACTGACCCACTGACTCGAGTATGAATGTGCGGACCTCCGAGGTCTTCCTTGGTTATGTCGTAGCCTAACGCGGCTTTGACTACAGGGGGACCGCCGGGGAACAACTGCGATGTGTCCTTGACCATTACATTGAAGTGCGCCATACATGCGTTCACTGCAGGCAGACCCGCTACCGATCCCATCACCGCAGAAACTACAGGGACGAGCGAAAGCAGCTCTACGTCGATCGTTGAGCCATGGTTGCCATCAGGCAAGTATGTGCGACCCATCTCCTGAAAGCTACGCACGCTGCCGCCCGCAGCGTCTAGCAATCGCACAAAGGGCAGCATCCACTGACGTGCACGCTCATTGGCGGGGAGTTCGCCACCCATACCTCCAGATCCGCCTCCTGAACCTCCACGCACAGTGAAATCGCCTGCCGTAACGACGACTTTGCGGCCATCGATCAATGCCATCCCTTCGACTGAACCTCGCGGCATGAAAGATACAAGCTCGTTGTCGTCTCCATAGCGAGCTGCCCCAGCCAGCGAGTGAAACTCCTCAAACCCTCCATCGTCCACGAATGACTCAATGCGCTCCCTGACTGTCAGTTTTCCGCGTCGGCGCTGGCGCTCAATTCCTTCCGGTCCGCCCATCTGCTTGCGAAGTTCACGACGATGTGCTATTTCCCTAACTTCCTTTTCCCAGCTCATCGAAACCCTCTTTGTCTACGCAGTCAATCTGTCAGTTGGTTTTCTAACCAACCGTATGCTAAGGTGAACTATGGTAGTCCAGCACCTTCACCCCTACGTACAGGAACCTAAACACGGCAATGTGCTCTAACCTTCGCTTGAAACTAGACCAATGCAAATGAAATGAACACATTGACTCTGGGCAATGTCGTGGTGCCGGCCAGTTCACTCAACTGGAAATTCCACCTTTCTTCTGGTCCAGGTGGCCAGAACGCGGCGAAGGTCTCGACGGCTGCAGAACTGCGATTCAGCCTTGAAGAGGCCCAACTCGAAGCGAACATCGCCTCCCGCCTGAGAGAAATAGCGGGAAATCGAATCAACTCGCAGGACGAGCTCGTGATCAACGCTCGCGCACATCGGACGCAGGAAAGGAATCGGCGCGACGCGATGCAACGACTGACCAAGTTGCTCGAGCAAGCCCAACTCCAACCTAAAGTCCGCAAACCCACACGTCCAACACGTGCATCGAAAAGAGCCCGTCTAGACCTCAAACGGCGCATATCAGAGAAGAAACGCAACAGACGCTACGCTACGTCCGACGCCGACTAGGCATTCCTTAGGATCGTCTCCTGCTATTGGATAATGGGCTAAATCTCGCCGTCGAGCAGCGACGTCCCTTTTACGGAGGAACCATGATTCAAGGCATGTCCGAGGACCGGTTGCAGCGCATCGGGAAGCATCTGGATCAATACGTGGAGCAGGGACGCATTCCTTGTGCCGTGTGCCTAGTGAACCGTCGTGGACAGGAAGCTTACTTCCATTCCACAGGGCACAGCGATGTGGAGAACAAGAGAGAAGTGCAAAGAGACACGATCTTTCGGATCTACTCGATGACCAAGCCCATTACGAGTGTCGCATTGATGATCCTGTATGAACAGGGCAAATTTCAACTTGACGACCCCGTAGCTAAATTCGTGCCCAGCTGGAAGAATCTGGAAGTCTACGAGTCCGGGACAGGTGCAGACATCGTCACGCAACCCGTAAAGAATGCAATGACAATCAAGCACTTGCTGACGCACACCGCCGGATTGACGTATGGTTTCATGAATAGCCATCCGGTTGATGCTCTATACCGTGAGCTCAACGTCGAAGGAAGCGGCAGCCAGAGCACACTTGACGACATGATGGAAAGACTGTCGAAAGTTCCTTTGCTATACGACCCTGGTTCGTTGTGGAGCTACAGTTTTGCTACTGACGTTTGCGGATACTTGGTTCAGCTATTCGGCCAACGCGACCTGGATGAATATATCGCAGAGGAAATCTGCTCGCCATTGGGAATGGCGGACACTGGGTTTCATGTAGCCGAATCTGCTGCACACCGCCTAGCGGCGTGTTATCAACACTCGAGCGAAGGCTTCGCGCTTCAGGATGCGGCCAAAGGTTCGCGCTACCTCCGCAGGCCAACCTTTTTCTCGGGTGGGGGAGGCATGGTCTCCACGATAGACGACTACCAGCGATTCGTGCAAATGCTGCTCAACACGGGCAGCTTCAATGGCGTGCGAATTCTTGGCCGCAAAACGGTGGAATACATGGCTTCCAACCACTTGCCTGGCAACGTGGATTTGGCAGCTATGGGTCAACCAGTGTTTTCCGAGACGAGCTTTTCGGGTGTCGGATTCGGATTGGGGTTTTCCGTTGTCGTGGACCCGCCATCGGCTTCGGTGTTGGATTCCGTTGGCGAGTTCGCGTGGGGAGGAGCTGCCAGCACCTACTTCTGGATCGATCCCGTCGAGGAGCTTACGGTTGTTTTCATGACTCAACTTCTGCCTTCGTCAACTTGGCCGATCAGGCGGGAACTGAAGACTCTTGTGTACCAGTCGCTAACCGACTAGCCGCTGGGAAATGCATTCATCGTGGTCTCTTTCCAAAGCGCGGCTTTAGCTCTTGAGCCACGGGGCACGGCGATCTGCTAGATGGTGTGATCGACATTCAACTAATGAAATGCGGCCAATGTCAGGTGCTAGTCGACACTGTGTCCGTCGGTCGTTGACTCGCCATCTGTTCCTTGTGCTGTGTCTCCACCAAATCGGTCGGCTAAATGGACCTCAAGTTCATCCATGGTGATCTCTCGATCAAAGATCTCGCCATCGGGGCCGACTAGAAATTCCGTGGGTACCCACTGGATTCCGTAATCCACGCACGTGTCCGCATAAAACCCGTGCAGATCTCCCACATTTACCCATGGGAGCTCTTGCCTTTCCGATTCACCCTTCCATTCGTCAAAGGTGTCGTCTATTGAAACGAACACGATCTCGAATCCGTCGTCCTTGTAAGTTGAATGCAGTTCTTTTAACTTGGGAATGGTTGCGATGCATGGTCCGCACCACGAAGCCCAGAAATCTACGAGAACAACCTTGTTCTCATCAAGCACGTCGTACAGCTCGATCTCCTGACCTTCCAAGTTCGCAAGGGCGAATTCAGGGACAAAACTTCCTGGAACTATGATCTCTGCGTTGCGAGCCAACTGAATCTGCTTCACTAGAGTCGAGCGCCGCGGCAAGACCCGTCGTACAACCAAATCCTCGTCAAGTGCGTTGGCAAGCCTGTCCCACGCTTCAAGATCACGGCTCTCTGGCGTTCCAATTTCCATAGCGAGCAACGCAGCCATAGGTTCATCCAGACGTTGAACGATTGCCGACAATGTAGCGTTCCTGACCGCTTCCATTTCCCTATAAACGCCATAGGGATCCGGTTCCTCAACTTCCGCATCGTCAGCCGATTCTGAGGGTGCCTTCATCAACGACTTGCTGATCGCACTGGCATATTCGTCCAGTCTCTCCGTGTAGTCTGAGGAATTCTGCCAACTCTCCACGACCTTAGCATGCATGCTCCCTGCTTTCTCGGAATTTGCCAGCAATTCCGATTTGAAGTTCGGATTGAACGAGCTTGACGACGGGCTAGGCGAGATTTCGATCCGCGCTCCAGGCTCCACAACGAAATAGGCCATTCCCCTATATTCAAGGTCGGGTCTTCGCACGTCGACTACAAACAGTAGCGGCTCAGTTGCAGTACCCTCGAACAGGAACTTGCCTTCGTCAAGTAGTACATTTGTGGATGTGAAGTCAACGCTTCCTTTTCGTGGTCCGCTTGACTGGAGTTCGATTTTGGCGATAGCTACCGACAAGTCCTTGTCGCTGATGGAGCCAAGATCTCCCCATACAGTGAATTTCGCATCGGATTCCTCGACCAATCTTGATTGTCCAACCGGTAGCAACACGTCTTCGCGACGCGGCGAAGCATAGTCCAAGACAGCGAATGAAAGATATTCTCCTGGAAATGCAACGACGCTCAGAGCCAAGGGTTCATTGGCAACTCCTTCAACGGCAATTGCTAGCTCGGTTCGCGCATCGATCTCTCCTTCGAGCACGACGGTTCCTTCCGAAAAGGAACCGGACGCAAGCTCGATACTTACTTTTGTGCCGTCGAAATTGGAGACGGACTGAGATACTGTGACCGAAGGTGTTCGGTGGCTCCCGGCGCTCTTCTCGTCCAAAGTAGGATCTGCTGGAGGTCCATCGGCTACCTTCAAGTCCAAACCGATGTGAATCAATTCGCCTGATAGCGTGAAAGTTTGGGAATCGTCAGCGTTGCTCGACAGGACGAGCGCGGCACTAAGGAATAAAGCAACACTGCTTATCGGTATCTGTTGTCGTCTCATTTTGTTGCGAATTGGCCCAATTTGAGAGTTGAAACGGATTGATTGCGTTGAAGTGGCGAACCCTGCGGCGCGCTTTGCTCGGGGGGAGTCATTGCTCAATTGCAATCCGTCGAAGACATGGTACTGCACATCGAAGTGGAGTGAATTCTTTTAGACGCGCACACCCAAGTTTTGCAATGTCACTTTAGAGGGCTTGAACCAACCGTCTTCGGTCTAATTCTGTATCATACGCACCGGCGAATGCCTTGCGCGTACTTCGCCAACATTTCTATTCCCTAACAAGCGCTGAGCTTGGGATTCAAGTCCGTTACGCCTTAGGCAATACACAGGAGAATGCTTGAATATGAAATCGAAACTTGAATACATTTGGCTCGATGGCTACTTTCCGACGCAGAGCTTGCGGAGCAAGACACGTGTCGAAGAGGATTTTGACGGCCAATTGGAGTCCTGCCCGATGTGGGCGTTTGATGGCAGTTCCACTGCCCAAGCGGAAGGCAACACATCTGACTTGCTGCTCAAACCCGTGTCGATCTATCCAGATCCGGCTCGAAAAAACGGCTTTCTCGTCATGACAGAGGTTCTCAATGCCGACGGCGAACCCCATGATTCGAATGGAAGAGCACAAATTGACGACGACGACGATGACTTCTGGTTTGGATTCGAACAAGAATACTTCTTGTGGGACATTGAGACTTCGCTGCCTCCCGGATTTCCCGAGAAAGGATTTCCTCGTCCCCAGGGTCCCTACTATTGTTCCGTCGGCGCCGAAAACAACTTCGGCCGCGACTGCATCGAACAGCATCTCGATTTATGCCTGGAAGCCGGTATAAATGTCGAAGGCATCAATGCTGAAGTAGCCGCAGGACAGTGGGAGTTTCAGATTTTTGCCAAAGGCGCGAAGCGAGCCGGAGACGAAACTTGGATTGCCCGGTATCTGGCTGAACGTAATGCCGAGGAATTCGGTTATGGAATCAATTGGCATCCGAAACCTCTCGGTCAGACCGATTGGAACGGTTCTGGCATGCATGCGAACTTCTCCAATACCCCAATGCGCAGTGCTGGCGACGAATCCGTCTTCATCAAGATCTGCGAGGAGTTCGGTTCAAACATTCGACGGCACATCGATGTCTACGGAGCCGATAACGAACAGCGGCTGACCGGGCTACACGAAACTCAGTCAATCAGCACCTTTTCCTACGGGCTATACGACCGCGGCGCATCCATCCGAATTCCCGTGGCAACCGTTGAAGCGGGCTGGAAGGGGCGACTCGAAGACCGCCGTCCTGCGTCGAATGCCGACCCCTACAAGGTCGCATCGGTGATTATCCGCACGACCAAGGACGCACTCGCAAACTAACAGGTTTTCCTGCCAAGGAACGATCTCTTGAGATGGTTCCTTGGCTTTGCGGATCAGTCCTCTAGGTGATTCCCGTAGGTCTCCCGCAGGGCACGTATGGGCGCAGTTTCCACCCCCAACCTTGACGCTTCAGCCAGCAAGCGTTGATACGCTTGATTGAAACGTGTTGACTTCGACCCCTCCTTGCTCAACCAGGCATTGAATTCTGGTTGACGTTTTTCCCTAAACGCAGTGCCGCCTTCGCGGGCATCAGGGTGGTGATCAGTCACAGCTGTTTTGGCCGCGATTTCATCCAGCGACTGTTCAAAAGATAGATCGTAGGCATTGTAGATTGAACGCTTGAGAAATCTCATGGCAACCTGAGGACCGTTGGCGAAGTTTCTAGCAACGTCCATAGTTCTTGCCTCCAAGTCATTCGGCTCTACGACTTCATGCAACATGCCGAGATCGTAGGCCTCGTCAGCTAGCACAATTCTCTTGTTCATCAAGAAGTCCATGGTCTTCGCAACACCGATGGTTTGAACGAGCAAGTACTGGCCGCCCTCATCCGGCAGAAGTCCGAACCTCAAGGTGGCGCTGCCCAGTCTCGCTCCTTTTGCCGCAATGCGAAAGTCGCATGCAAGAGCTAGCGAAAGTCCAGTTTGGACAGCCACTCCGTTGATCGCCGCAATCGAAATCTTGTCGCAGTTGCGCACCGCGAGATTCACTGTCTGCGAAAGGTGTCTCAGTCCTTCATAGGTGCCAATGTCGCTGTCGTGTCCGGGAGGAATGGGAGGAACCAGCGCTTCGCCCCCCACAGGCCTGCGTTGACCGGAGATGTCGTCTCCAGCGCAGAACGCTCGGCCCTCGCCAGTGAACACCAGCACTCGCACCGCATTGTCCATTTGTGCCTGAACAATGGTTTCGACCAGATCGCGCTTGATTGGCTGCGTCAGGCCATTGAGGCGTTCAGGAGTATTGAACTTAATCCATGCAATGCCTGTGTCGCGAAGCTCGACTTCAAACCCAGTGAACGATCCCGTGCGCATGCGATCTCTCCTCGATTGCCTTGAGTCGAATGATAGCCAACCGGCTACTATTGCACACCTGAATTCCAAGTGTGCGCCGAGAAAAGACTAAGTGTCCGAAACGTCTGACCAGTCCCCTCCAAAAAAGTCCATCTTCAGCCTGCTTTTCAAACTGCTGACCTGGCTACTGTCGCTTGGGTGCTTTTACTTGGTCTACAGTAGGATCGATGCGGCAGCAGAGCATCAAGGAATTTCTGCCTGGAAGTATCTGCTGGACTTCTTCGCAGAAGTCAATTGGGGGCTGTGGCTTGCAGTGATGATCCCCTATTCAATTTTCTTTTTTTTCGTCGACACTCACGTCACCTGGCGAGCCATTCGCTGGTTCAATGCCCCCCACCTTGGATTTACGAAGATACTCCCGATTCGAGCGAGTGCATACATTCTCGCGCTTGTGAACGAACAGGTGGGGAAAGGTGCGATGTCGTTGTATTTGCTCAAGACGTATCAGGTTCCCGGTTGGAAGGCGTTGTCGACGATGATTTTCATAGGGGTCGTCGAAATCTACCAGCTCTTGATGTTCTCATCCATGGGGTTGATCTTTCGATTCGACCAGGTCCAGCAAGCATCGTCCATGTTGCCTCTCGACATCATTCTGCCCAGCGTTTTCGCAGTGGCGTTTCTTTACTTTCCGTTTCACGTTGCGTACTTTCGAGGATTTCTATTCAAGCATTCGAAGCTTCGCGACATCAGCGTGTTGCATGCTTTGCGCAATGCGAAGATTTGGCACTACGCCCTTGCTGTCCTCTTCAAGGCGCCAAATTTGATCGGGGCTGTTGTGGTCTACACCATAGCGCTCGGTTTGTTTCAAGTGGAAGCGAGCGTTGGACAGATGTTGATTTTTCTTCCTTTGATCTTCTTGGCTGCGGCGCTCCCCCTGCCGTTCCATGCCGGAGCGCTGCTACTCTGGACGGTGCTGTTTCCAGACTATCCAGAAGTCGGAGCGTTTAGTCTTGTAATGCACACCTTCTTCGTAGTGTTCAATGCGCTCATCGGCGTGGTCTTCCTTCCGCGCGCGAACAAAGAGCTTTTTGGATGATTGCTCTCAAGAGCCGTCGCTACGCGATCGCCTGAAGAGCAACGATACTCGATTCAGCATTGAGAATGCTGTCATGGCACACATCGCCCATCCGGCAATATAGATGTGGTAGTCGCTAATCCATTGAAATTTCAATGAGTTTTGGACAATGGGGATGGCGACCAACACGAAATACGCTATCCCGTTCCATCGCCCCAGCTTGCTGGGTACCAACCCCTTCTTCTTGAGGACTCCAGAATCCAATACATACTGTACGAATGCGGCTGCCACCAACCCGCTCAGCTGCCACGGCACAACTTCATGGGTGCTCAGGGCGTAGAGTGCGCAAACCACGAAAAGGCAGTCTGTCGCATGATCGAACAGTCCCCCAAGATTTGAAACGCTTCCTTGGCTACGGGCAATTCTGCCGTCCATTACGTCCGTAACTACAGCCGTCACGAATAGGCAGAGACTCAAGAAATAGCGTTGTTGGGAAATGCTCCAGAAGATCACTGGCGCAATAAGGAAGCGCACAAGAGTCAGACTGTTGGCGGCGGAGAGCAGACTGGTTTTGATCTAGGGCACCCCTAAGAACCAAATCTGACTAAGTCTAATTGATTTGAGGCCTAAACCATGGGCATCTTTGCCACTAAACAGCCAAGTTTGTGTGCAAGCAGGACAATTGGCTGCAAGTCCGTGACTAGTGGCTGATAATGTGATATGTTTTCTCTCCGCTTGTAAGCGAAACCCCGCCGAATGCTAGCACATGCCGTCAAGTTTCCTATTTGGATCGCCCGGCTGGATAAATTTGCATCCGTTCGAATCGCCAAGCTCAGCAACGTTGTCTAAGCCGCTTGCTTCATTCTTTCACGGGCGAGTTCCCAAGCTGCCTGCAACCGCATCCAAAAGGATGCATTGCTCCAACCAATTCGTTCAAGAGCCAAAGCCATGGACGGTGAAATTGCGGAACGGCCATTTAGCAGTCGCGACAGTGCTTGACGACCTATACCGAGCCTTCTTGCCGCTTCAGTAGCGGTCCAACCACATGCTTCGACGTTGTCTCTCACCAGACCTCCCGGATGAGGCGGGTTTAACATGGTGATTTCCGTATCTTCGTCGCGCATTGTCTTCCTCGTCTACTTCAACTTATGGTAGTCCACAAAATCGACATCCACTACTTCGGTTCCTTCAAACCGAAACATGATTCGCCAATTGCCAGAAACCTTCACGCTACAGTACCCTCTGTATTTGCCTCTTAGTGTATGCAACCCTAGACTAGGTATGTCGCCAGATCGCTAGGTCCGGTCGCTACTTCCAAAGCTGCGAGAATTGTTCGAATTCGTGGCACTAGGTGTGAAGGCAGTCCGGTGGAGCTATCCTTCGCCGCTAATCTTCTAAGGCTTTTGTGCCGAAACTACATGGTTTTTGTCGCGTGTCATGCGACAGGTACCATTATTTTCTATGTTTTGAGAGCGCATTTCTCGCTTCTAATTGTGTTGAGATCCGCCATGATCGTAGGTGTCCACAATCAGCGCACTGCGCAAGTGATTTTTGGGGTTGCCTGACGCGCCGTTAGATTGAATGCACAATCCTCTCGTCCGAGCAACCGTCGATCAGTCTATTTGGATCAGAGAGTCCTTTTATGTGGATCAAACATAAAGCAAGATGTCGGCTCGATGACGGAGCTTATGCTAATAGATGTCTACCTGTACTTACTGAGCCGAGTAACGAAACCTATCAGACCATTGATTGTCATGATGATCCACATGCCTTCCGTTGATTGTCATATTGTCGCAACACTCTTGGTAATGAGCATGCAAGAATTCTCGTAGGGCCGAACGAGGGAAATGTCTCGTTGCGTTTCAAATGGCTATGTCATACGGAATAGTCAATTTCGCCGAGAACAATCGAGCAGGTGTTGTGTTCGCTCGTATCGATAAAAGGATATAATTCCCTATTAGACTTGTGATTTATCGCACCTAGGATTTGATGCTAATGGTTTGGTCTACCCAACGCCAAACACTCTGAAATGCCAACGCTGCTGCCAATTTTGGTGTATCCACATCCCAATCTTCGTAGGGTAGCTAACCCTGTACAAGAAGTCACGCCAGAAGTGGTGACTCTTGTTGACAACATGATCCATACCATGTACGCGTCAAATGGCATTGGGTTGGCTGCGGTCCAGGTGGATCAACCCCTGCGAATTATTGTGTTGGACGTATCAGAAGCTAAGGATTCGCCTCACGTTTTCATCAATCCAGAAATCAAAATTGTCGGTGGCAAACAAACATCAGAAGAGGGGTGTCTATCAGTTCCCGGGTTTTTTGAATCCGTTGAACGCGCCGAGGTGATTCGAGTGTTGGCCCTCGACCGAGATGGTTCTCAATTCGAGACAGAAGCGGATGGTTTGAAATCCATCTGCATCCAGCACGAAGTGGACCACCTAGATGGCAAGGTTTTCGTTGATTACTTGTCGCGGTTGAAGCAATCGCGAATTCGCAAGAAACTGCTCAAAACGAGGGCAGCCGCGTAAGCGAAAAGCCCATGCAAATTGGTTTTGCGGGCAGTCCTGAACTTGCTGCCACCACCCTTGAGGCATTGTTGCAGTCCGGACGCAAGCCTGACATTGTGCTAACTCAACCTCCGCGACGATCAGGACGTCGTAGAGCCATTCAACGTACCCCGGTTCACGAGCTGGCGGAGACAAATGGGCTCGAAGTCGCTACACCAGTTCGATTGAAGGGCTGCGAACACTTGGTTGACACACTTGACCTGCTCATCGTAGCCGCATATGGATTGATATTGCCTCGATCAATACTTGAAGCACCACGTTTGGGTTGCATCAATGTACATCCTTCGTTGTTGCCGCGGTGGCGAGGTGCCTCCCCCGTAGAGCATGCCATTTTGCATGGCGACACCATTACCGGCGTATCCATCATGCGTGTCGAGCCAGCTCTGGATTCAGGACCCGTCTACGCCACCTCCACCTACGAGATGAAGGGAAATGAAACTACGGCTTCGCTAACCTCTTGCCTAGCGAGAATTGGTGCGAGGCTCCTCTTGGAAGTGATGCGCGGTTTCGACGATGGATCCTTGCCCTGCCCAACTCCCCAAGACACTTCAATGGCAACGTATGCTCCGCAACTCAAGCCCGAACAAGCAAGAATCGACTGGTCCAAACCGGCTACAATTCTTGAGCGACATGTTAGAGCTTTCTTGGGGCGATCTCCTGCTTTTACGACAAAAGGCGGCATTCGTTTGCGAATCCTGTGTTCAAGAGTAGTCGAAGGGTGCTATACCCCAGGATCTATCTATCGACAACGTAAATCCGTCATAGTGGGTTGCGGCCTGGGAGGATTGGAGTTAAACACCGTGCAGCTTAATCGGGGCAAGGGGACGCCGCTTCCCATTGCATCTGCTCTCAACGGCTATGGCGAGGTTTTCACAGGTGCGTTCGCGTAACTACAATCCTAACGCATTGGCCTCGCGCGTACTCAAGCGCGTATTGGAAGGGCAGTCTCTTGAGAGTGCTCTGCAACGCTATCGAGGCACGGAGTTTCGGGCGGAAATCTTCAACGTTTGCTATCAGTGCATGCGGCATTATTTCTCTTTAGCTGAGCGGCTGCAGAGCATGCTAAACCGTCCTCGCGACCGATTGGACCTAGAAGTGTGGTGTGTGTTGCTTGCGGGAGCTTGCCAGCTGGAGTACTCGCGAACCCCTCCACATGCTGTCGTCTCAAACGCTGTGGATGCTACGCGAAAGGTGGGCAAATCTTCGGCGTCCTCATTGGTCAATGCCGTCCTGCGCAACTACAAGACCGACAGTGAGCTCAAGTCGATCGAAGCCAAGTACGAACTGCCGCAATGGCTGCTCGACAGCATAGAGTCCCACTATCCAGACGTGGCTGCTGAGTTGGCCAACGCTCTGATGAGCCGCGCGCCCTTGACACTTAGAGTCAATTCCCATAGGCTATCTCTTGAGGACTTCTGTTCGCTCTTGGACGAAGCGGGAATCGAGCACTTCCTTCCTGCTACGCCGAATTCCGTGACGCTTGATGAACCAAGATCGATGTCCAGCATTCCGGGATATGACGAGGGTTACTTTGCTGTGCAGGACCTTTCCTCTCAATTGGCCGTTCCTCTGCTCGAGCCGAACTCTAGCGATCGCATCCTGGATGCATGCTCAGCCCCAGGTGTCAAGACAGCCCAAATCGTCGATTTGTACCCTGACAATTGCGTGGTTTCCGTGGATGTTAAACCGCAATGTTCCACGTGGAACATGTTGCCGAAGCCCCAGCTGCGACCGAGACTTGAGACCGTTCAAGGCGATCTGAGAACGACAGGATGGTGGGACAACGTCCCATACCAGCGGATCCTACTGGACGCTCCCTGCAGCGGCACCGGCACTATTCGACGACACCCCGATCTCAAAGTGGTACGTCAGCATTCGGATGTGCTCGAACTCAAGGAATTGCAGGGAAACCTACTTGCTTCGGTTTGGGGCACACTTGCCAATGAAGGTCTGCTTGTATACAGCACCTGCTCCTTTCTCCCTGAGGAGAACGACGAAACCATAGAGCGATTTGTTTCCACACAATCCGACGCCTTCATCGACCGATTTTGTTTGCCATACGGCGCCTCAACGAATTTCGGTTGGCAGATTCTGCCCACCCGCGCCGGGGGTGATGGGTTTTACTACGCCCGACTACGCAAATCAGAGGAGGCTTCGTGCACATAGTCATCCTAGGAGCGGGCCAAGTCGGCGGAACGCTCGCCGAATTGCTCAATGACGGTACCAACAATCTTTCCGTGGTCGACATCGACAACGATCTGATCCGAAATCTTGAAGAGCGGCTGGAGGGAATCCACACTACTGTGGGCAACGCAGCATTGCCTAGCACTCTCGAGCAAGCCAACATGGCCTCTGCAGACATGCTTGTTGCCGTTACCGGTTCCGATGAAATCAACATTGTCGCCGCACAAGTCGCCCGTTCAGCATTCGGCACGCAAAAGGTCATTGCTCGCATCCGCGCGGCCGAATATCCTGCCAACTCTTCCTTTAGCGACGACTTCCTGCAACAAATTCGGATTATCAATCCCGAGGCCGAGGTGACTCGGCAAATCGAACAATTGCTGCTCCACCAGAATGCGCTGCAAGTCCATTCGTTCGCCGATGATCTCGTCTCGTGCGTTAGCTTCAAGGCGGTTGCGGGGAGAGAGCCAACAGGACAAACGGTTGATGAGCTCTTCAGCTATAGGCCGCTACCCAATGTTCGCTTTCTTGCAGTCTACCGAGGCTATGAACCGATAGCTGCAAACACAGACACCGTGCAGGAGGGAGACGAGCTGTTCGCAATGACGCCTAGCCAGAACATTGACGCAACATTGCAACTGTGTACCGAAAACCCCACTCCATCGAGAAAGATTTGCATTGCTGGAGGCGGACACATCGGTGCGGCATTGGCTGAGCAGCTGCAGGAGTCTCACATTGTGAGGGTCATCGAGTACTCCAAGTCGAGGGCGGTAGAGGCGGCCAGAATGCTCAAGGACGGAGTTGTGTATGTGGGGGACGCAACTGATGTCAACAAGCTCAAAGAATGCGAAATCAGCGATACCGACCTGTTCTGTTCTGTTACCAACGACGATGAAATCAACGTAATGTCTTGCCTTTTGGCCAAACAGCACGGCACGAGGAGAACGGTCGCATTGCTCAGCAAGGACTCCTACCTCCGACTCATTCACGGCACCACCATCGACGCAGGAATTTCTCCTCAGCGCAGTACCGTAAGCTCCATTCTCACCCATGTACGCGAACAAAACGTCAAATCGGCCCATCGCTTGAGAATCGGAGATGCCGAGATTCTGGAAATCGAAATCGCTGGGGAAAGGGGTCAGAATCGTGTCGTTGGAAAGAGTGTCAGCCAAATCAAACTGCCCAAGGATGCACAATTGGCTGCGGTGGTCCGGAACAAATCCGTGCTTGACCTCGACTCCAATCCTCAGTTGGAAATGGAGGATCACGTCGTGATCTTTGTGGGTCATAGTGGACAGGTGCCCAGCGCGCTCAAACCGTTTCGCGCAAGCCAATTCCTGTTCCTTTAATGCAACCCCGAGCTGTATTCGGAATCCTGGGTGCACTGCTGCTTATTTCAAGCACGACTTTTTTGTGCGGACTAATCACGGCATTTGTCTATGAAGAGCAGACAATCCTACCGTTTGCCGCATGCCTCGTGTTTTCGCTAGTTGCGGGCATAGGATTCTGGCTGGCTCGAGATCCCTCGCGAGAATTGCGTTCGCGCGATGCGTTCCTCGTCGTGGGACTCTCCTATGCCACGATTGGGCTGGTGGGGTCCGCGCCATTCCTTCTCATTCCAAACATTGCCTCGAGCATTCCCGATGCCGTATTCGAGTCTGTATCTGGGTTCACGACTACGGGCGCAACGGTGCTATCGGGCCTTGATGAGTATCCCAAATCGGTTTTGCTCTATAGGCAACTGCTGCAGTGGGTGGGCGGCATGGGGATCATCGTGCTTGCTGTTGCGATACTGCCTTTACTGGGTGTGGGTGGAGTCCAACTATACAAAGCCGAAGCGCCGGGCAGCGAGCGAGAACTGTCCATGCCGCTCCGCGTAAAGGAAACGGCAAAGGCGTTGTGGATGATCTACGTGGGGCTAACTGCCGCTTGCTCTATCGCTTATGCCTTTGCTGGCATGTCTGTATTCGATGCCATCTGCCATGCGTTGTCAACTGTTGCCATTGGTGGCTTTTCCACGCACGATGCCAGTATCGGTTACTTCAACAGTGGCGTTATCGAGTCAGTAGCCATCGTGTTCATGTTGATTTCCGGCATCAACTTCATGATCCACTACATCGCATTTCATGGTCGTCGAGGTGAGAGTTGGATCGGACATGTTGTGCGGTCCTACGCCAACGACAGCGAAATTCGGCTCTATCTGGCAGTAATTCTCGTCGTGACCACAGTTGTCACAGTTCGGCTGATAAGCGCCACTGACCTAAGCATGCAATCCATGCGCGACGGTATTTTCCAATCCGTCTCATTCGCGACAACCACTGGATTCACAACGGCAAACTACGAGGCCTGGCCCCTTGTTTGTCCCGCTTTGCTGCTATTTGCCAGCTTCATAGGGGGATGCACGGGGTCAACAGCCGGCGGCATCAAAGTCTATCGTATTCTCTTGTTGGCTCACCAAGGCATCAGAGAAATCCGAAGGCTGATCCAACCCGGCGCGATCTTCAACGTTTTGGTAGACGGGCGACGGGTAAACGACAGGGTATTGGAGACCGCATGGGGATTTCTAGCGGTCTATGCGGCCAGTTTCGTGTTGCTTGTCAGCGCAATGCTGATGCTGGGAGACTTGGACTTCAAATCAGCCTTTGCGGCCGTCGCAGCGTGCTTGAATAACCTGGGGCCTGGGCTTGGAGAGGTTTCATCCAACTATCAGTCGCTGTCAGGTGGCGAAAAATGGGTGCTGATGTTCGCCATGGTGCTCGGACGGCTCGAAATCTTGACCGTTCTCGTTCTATTCGCTCCTCGCTACTGGAGACGCTAGCCACATGCGCCGCTTTGTGGGCTCCATTTCCTTCTATCTGGGACTGATTGTCTCCACGATTCTATGGGGTAGTTTCGCTACTCTGACAGGAAAACTGGTTCCCTACACCAAGCGATTTTCCTACGTTATCGTAACTTGGACCAATTTCGTGCTTTGGTGGCTTCGGGTGACCTGTGGCATTGCACACTCGATCGAGGGCGCCGAGCACTTGACTCGCGGTCCCGGCATTCTGCTAATCAAGCATCAAAGCACTTGGGACGCGCTCTTCTCGCAGACGCTTGTAGCGCCTCAGTCTACCGTCATCAAGCGAACGCTTCTCTACATTCCTTTCTTCGGTTGGGCGTTTTGGGTGACAAATCCCATTGCAATCAATCGATCGAGAAAAGTGGCGGCCATCCGTCGACTCGTGGCCATTGGACGGCGGAAATTTAAAGAGGGATTCTGGATTACTCTATTTCCTGAAGGTACACGCGTGGAGACTGGCCATGTAGGTCGGTTCCAGAGTGGCGCAAGCGTTCTCGCCTCCGCATTGGAAGCTCCCATTTTTGTGGTGGCTCACAATGGCGGCTACTTTTGGCGAAGGAAAGGTTGGCTGAAGAATCCGGGGGTCATACGCGTGAAGATCTCGCCACCCATACCCACTGCGGGAAAATCTTCGAGCGAAGTGCGCGACGAGGCCGAAGCCTGGATGCGGACGGCTATGGCGGAAATTGATCCGGCATCGCAGAGCGTTTAGAGGTCCAGCTCCTCCATGGAGATCGTCAAGGCTTTTTCTTGTATGAATCTCTTGCGAGGTTCGACGTCTTCTCCCATCAGTTCAGAGAAAATCTGGTTTGCATCCCCTGCATCTTTGACGGTCACCTGGGACATCCGACGTACATCGGGATCCATTGTCGTTTCCCATAGCTGATCTGGATTCATCTCTCCCAAGCCCTTGTAGCGCTGCAACCTCACGCCGTTTCGAGCGCGCGCCATTAGCCAGTCATAGGCCTCGCCAAAGGTTGCTATGGACAGTTCAGCATTGCCGTGGACCACTCGCGCACCAGGCTCTATCAGTCCCTTGATCTCGTTGGCCAGATGCATGACATCGTCATGAGTGCCAGATTCCAAGAAGTTTACTCCCAGCTCGAATTCGCTTTCGGTGCCTCGCAACCGCCTATGGATTAGCGGCAGGTGAACTCGGTGTTCGGCATCGTAGTGCAAGTTCACACGGTGCTGACCCTCGCTGCTCTCTAGCGCATTGGCTAGTTCTTCACACCACTTACCCATGGCGTCTTGATTCGCCAAACGGTCCTGAGTCAAAGGGTCCAACTCAATGAGCTTCTTGGTGATGTAAGCGGGATAGACGCGATCCATGGCCTCCAATCGCTTGTAAAGCCTGAAGTATCGATGCGCTAACTCTCCAACAGGTTCCGAACCCAGTGGGGGAGCTTCCGCGCTGGGATAGACCAACGCCCCGTCAATGGCGGTTTGAAAGTAATACTCCTCCAGTTCGTCGTCGTCCTTGAGGTATCGTTCCGATCTGCCCCGCCCCGCCTTATAGAGGGGCGACAGCGCTATGTAGACATGGCCTCGTTCGATCAGCTCCACCATGTGACGATAGAAGAAAGTCAGCAACAACGTACGTATATGAGAACCGTCAATGTCCGCATCGGTCATGATGATGATACGGTGATAGCGCAGCTTGTCAGCGTCGAATTCCGCACCCGAATTTCCGATTCCTATGCCGCATCCAAGGGCAGTCACCAAAGTAACTACTTCATTGGAAGACAGCAACTTGTGGTCCGTGGCCTTTTCAACATTGAGGATCTTGCCACGCAGCGGTAGCACGGCCTGAATCTTCGGATCTCGGCCTTGCTTCGCCGATCCTCCCGCCGAGTCACCTTCGACAACATAAAGCTCGCAAAGAGCAGGATCCTTTTCTTGGCAATCGGCAAGCTTGCCAGGCAATCCTGTTCCGTCCAAGAGCCCTTTGCGCCGGGTGATTTCCCGGGCTTTGCGCGCGGCCTCCCTCGCTCTAGCCGCATCCAGCATTCGACCGGCAATCCGTTTGGCTTCATTCGGATGTTCTTCCAAATACTCGCGAAATCGCTTGTGCATCACGTCGTAGACTGCGGCGTTCGCTTCGCTGGACACCAGCTTGTCCTTGGTTTGCGATGAGAACTTGGGGTCCGCCAGCTTCACCGACACAATGGCCGTCAATCCCTCCCGAGCATCTTCGCCCGTTGTCTGTACCTGGGCGTTTTTCGCTAATCCCTCTCTCTCGATGTAGCCATTCAAAGTGCTGGTCAGCGCTCTGCGAAAGCCGGCCAAGTGGGTTCCGCCATCAGATTGACGGATGTTGTTGCAGTATGCCCAAACGTTTTCCTGGTAGCCGTCGTTCCATTGCATGGCGACTTCGACCCCCACTTCGTTGTCGTGCGTAAAGTGAACTACGTCATGCAGCGTGGTCTTTCCCCGGCTCAAATGCGAGACGAAGGAAACCAGCCCGCCTTCGTAGCAGTAGGAGTCCTCAGTGCCCGTGCGCTCATCCTTGATGTTTAAACGAACGCCGGAATTCAGAAACGCCAGCTCGCGCAACTTCGAGGCAATTGTGTCATACCGAAACTCTATGTTTCCAAAGGTATTGGCCGAGGGTTCGAAGTAACAGGTTGTGCCCTTGCGCGAAGTGTCTCCGACAATAGCCAAATCCGCACTTGGGAAGCCATCGCGATAGATTTGCTCGTAGACTTTGCCATCCCGGCGTATGGTGAGCCTGAACAGCGACGATAGGGCGTTGACGACGGACAGTCCCACCCCGTGCAGGCCACCCGAGACCTTGTAACTCTCGTTGTCGAATTTTCCTCCGGCATGTAGGGTGGTCATGATGACTTCGGCTGCGGAGCGATTCTCCTCCTCATGCATGTCTACGGGGATGCCGCGTCCGTTGTCCTCCACGGTGACACCGTTGCTGGCATGGATCACGACCGCGATCTCATCGCAGTGCCCGGCAAGCGACTCGTCGATGGCATTGTCCACCAGTTCCTGCACCATATGGTGCAGGCCCGTGCCGTCTTCGGTATCGCCAATGTACATGCCGGGGCGTTTCCGCACGGCCTCAAGGCCCTTCAAGACCTTGATATCCTGTGCCGTATAGTCGTTCGTAGATTGTTCTGACATGGAGATTTCTTGAGATAGACCGCGTGGCAGGTCCCGACCTATAGGGGTCTTTCAGTCCAATGTTCCACGTGGAACATCGGGTCATTGCCTATGCTTCGGCCAACCTTCCCTTGTTCATTCTGACAATGAGGGGAACGATTGGAGAAATGTCCCTCCACATTGTAATTATATCACTTTCTTGTGTTGTTGTCGCAACAACCTGCGATCCTGTTCGAAGCAGCGCCTCGAAAAATCGACGACCATATTCCTCGTCAAATTCCGACGCCACATCGTCAATCAGCACCACCGATGGAATCGACCGGCTATTCAAGTACCTGACCTGTGCAAGCTTCATTGCGCACGCGACCGCCTTCGCCTGTCCTCTGGACAAGGATCGGGCAGACGCTCCAACATCTTGGCCTGTTTCAGTATCGAGCGTTCGGATCCTTACTTCGGAGCGATGTGGACCCAATCGCGTCATTCCGTATTTTAACTCAAGAACATGGTCCTTTGCAAGCCCTTCGAGCAGACTTTGTCCCTGCCATCCTCGGACATAATCCAAATTAATCCGTATGTTAGGCGCAATTTCGCTAAGCTGTTGACGAAAGCTGCTCCTAATCTCTGCAAAAATTTTCTCTCGGGTTTTCGTGACAGTGTCTGCGTGTTCGGCCAACTGAACGGTCCAGCTGTTCAAGTCTGGCGATCTGCTCTTCAAAGCTGCATTTCGTTGGCGCAAAGCACGCTGAAACGAACGCAGCTCGTGCATGTATCCAGGGTCGGCATGGAACACCGCCCAATCCAGCCAAAGCCTCCTCCCGGCGGGGGGCCCGAACACTAGGTCGGATACGTCCGGAAGGAAAATCTGAAGGGGAATCGCAGAGGCAATTTGGGAGATCTGACGCACATCCGTCTCATTCATGCGCATCCGCACCTTCGCGTTGCGCAACTTTCGGAGACCGATCTTTAGCGCGTGTCCTTCGTGCCGGCCTGCGGCCGTCGCAAGCAACTCGTCCTCGCCGAACGTAATCAGCGAATCAAGCCCTCCAGACCTAAACGAACGTCCCCGGACCAGCAGGTGAATGGCTTCGAGCAGAGTGGTTTTACCGGCTCCATTGGCGCCAACAATGAGGTTTGAGTTGGGGCTTAGCCGTAGCTCCGCGCGTCTGACAATTCGTACGTTGTGTACGTCAAGCCGATCAAGAATCACCCTCGGATGGGAGACACGATGAACATGAGATCGAGCTGCTCGGTGGAATCCACCCTGATGGACTGTGTGGGAGACGGAATATGGAAGCGCACTTCATCGCACTCGAAGGTGCCCAGGACATTCTGCAGACGATCATGCCGAAAAATAACGTTTGTAGTGTTTTCCCCAAAGTCCACGGGAATCACGACCTCGGCCCTGTCGCCCACTTCGGTGTTCGCTGTAATCTTCATCAAGTCTTTGTCGACCTCGAAAAACACCTTAAGTCCCTCGTCTGACAGCGTCGCAGCCTGAGATATCCCGCGCACCAAAGTCGTGCGGTCGCACGAAAAACGTATATCGTCCTCGGGCGGAACGACCTTCTGATAGGCTGGAAACTTGGTTTCAATCAGATTCGTGGTCAGGGCACGCTGCTCCCCTTCAACGCTTAGCGCGTTACCTCCAATGGCCACCGACATCGAACCGCTTTGACCTGTGAATCCGCGAACGATTTCATGGACAGCCTTGCGAGGAATCAGCGCAGTTATCGTCGAGTCCGTGTCCACGTGGATGTCCTTCTTGGTGCAAATGCACATGATCATGCCGTCCGTAGCAACCGCACGGACGTGCGCGGATGTCAGCTCAAGCAAGGCAGCATTCAAATGTTGCCTGACGTCGTTTTGAGCCATAGACGAGGAAGCAGCGCGGAGTAAGTAGAGGAAGTCGTCCACAGCAAGTGTGGTCTCCACGGGATCCACGATCTTGACGTCAGGCGGAAACTCGTTAGCCGGCATCGTTGCCAGCACGAACTCGGAGCGACCGATCGTCAGCTTCACTCCGGAGGAAATGGTCGAAACCTCCGCGATGCTGCCGTCGGCGCCTACGGAGTTCACGACGTCCAGGCTTCGCCGGCCCGGTATCGTTGTCGCGCCGGGCTCAACAACCTCCAATGCTTCGAGTTGCGCCATCAACGACATGTTGTGGTCGGTTGCACGCAGCACAACCACACCATCGGCGTTGACTTCGACTAGTACGTTCGTAAGGATTGGGTACGTGAACTTGCGTTCGATCACACCGGTGACGTACTGCAACGCGTCACCCAACTGCTTTAGGTCAACATTAAACTTCATGTCGGTCTCCCTTCACGACTTCCGCGGGCTTGACTCACGAGGTGAGCGCCCTGGCTAATCGTGTGTAGTCCTCTTCGATCTGCGTATCCGTATCCCGAAGCTCCTTGATGCGTCGGATCGCGTTCAGAACCGTTGTATGGTCCTTGCCGAAGTGCTGTCCTATCGACTGCAGTGGCATATCGGTCAGTTCATGCGCCAACGCCATTGCCATCTGTCTGGGACGCACAATCTTGTGCACCCGCGTGGGAATGTGCAAGTCGGCTAAACGAATATGATAGTAGTCAGCGACCTCCTTCTGGATCTTGTCGATGCTGACTGCCCTGCGATGTATGGCGAAAAGGTCGCGCAAAGTCTCCTTTACCATCTCGATGCTTATTCGCACTCCGCCGAATTGTGCGGCAAGAAGTACCTGACGTAGAGCTCCTTCGAGCTCTCGAACGTTACTCTTGACTCGCTGAGCAATGTGCAGTGCCACGTCCAAATCCAGCGACACGCCTTGCTCCGCCGCCTTCTGCACCAATATCGCTGCTCGAGTCTCCAAGTCGGGTGGCTTGACTTCCGCCGTTATGCCCATGACGAAACGCGAACGTAGACGCGCGTCTAACCCATTGATCTCACTGGGGTACTGATCACTTGACAAGACGATCTGAGTGCGCTCCATGGCTATCAGCGCATTGAAAACATGGAAAAACTCTTCCTGACACTTGTCCTTCGCGGCGAAGAACTGTATGTCGTCCACCAGCAAAACATCTGCAGCATGAAAAGGTTCAGTAAATCGTCGCACCTGCTCTGAACTATTGGGCTTTGTCAACGCCTTGACCATTTCGGACACAAACGTTTGTGCGTGCATGTAGGTGACTTCGTTCTGCGGAGTGTGGGACTTGATGTAGTTGCCGACTGCCTGCATAAGGTGCGTCTTGCCCAAACCTACGCCTCCGTAGATGAAGAAAGGATTGAACTTGGTTGCTGGGCTGGCAGCAACCTCAAGCGCGACGTTTCTCACCCAGCTGTTCGACCCACCTTCGACAAATCTGTCAAACGTGAAATCCACTTTGAGCGTTGATCCATTGCGAGCGGAGGGCGCGCGTGCAGGAATCGCCGCTCTCTGATCCACGTCCCCTACGCGAAGACGTACATCTCGAATCGGATATCCCGGATCGCCAAACTGATTGCACAGCTCCCTTATGCGTTCAAGATATTTCTTGGTTACTGTGCGGCACACATATTGATTGTGGGCCACTAAAGTCAAATCACTCCCGTCATTGAACGCCTGCAGCGGCCTAATCCACTGATTGAAGTCCCTGGTCGACGTTTCTTCCTCCAGTTGATCTAGACACTTTCTCCATACTTCCGATTCCATTAATAGTTGCGCCCTCTAATTCGTTTGGTTCTGACCAATCCCGTTTCTAAGATTGTAATTAGATGAAGAAGCTGCCAACGACCCTCCAATGCAGAATCCAAACGCCAAAAATTGACCAAAATTCTCGCTCTACCGAGACATTTCCCACCTGTCACGATTTCGAACGGCAAAAAGCCCTAGATGTTGGGTCGTACTTGAATGTCATTTCCCTTAAAGAAAGTAGAGAATCCGACCACAGTCAACTCACCGTTCCATGTGCATAAATTGTTATTAACTTGTGGATAACTCAGGAAACGCACCAACACCGAGATTTGTACAAATTGATCCACAATGCTGACACGAGGTTATCCACCGAATTTTGTTGCGCTCAAACCGCAGAAATTACGCAACCTGAATAGCATATGCACTGATTACTGTGTGCCCTACAACCACAACTACATCCATTCTTTCTCCACTTTGCCTATTCATTTCAGTTTGCTGCATTGTGCATTACATTAGTCAGGCAGATTAATTGTGTTGTTGTTTGTTGTTCTGCATTGCAGACGCGAAAAATTCCCCGTTCTGCAGTGAAGGGTTCGTGCTGCGCCGGTTTGACACGCACATGCGGAAGGCTAAAATGAGCGACCATTCCGTTCCGCCCAGCGTCAGGCAACATGAAACGTACCTTCCAGCCAAGCAATGTATCGAGAAAACGAACTCACGGTTTCCGCAAGAGAATGTCGACGAAGAACGGGCGAAAGGTCATCAACGCACGTAGAGCGAAGGGTCGAAAGCGCATTGCGGTCTAGTCATTGAACGAACGGTTCACTTCGCCGCAGTACAAGTTTGGACCCCATCAAAGACTCACAAATTCGAGCGAATACGAACCGGTGCTAAACCATCCAGACGGAGTGTTTCGATCCGGACCAATTCGAATCTTGGCAAAGAGCTCTGCGCTAGGTAACGCACGACTGGGATTGGTGATTCCAAAACGCGTGGTTCGAAAGTCGACGGATCGCAATGGTATAAAGCGCATCGTCAGGGAATGGTTTCGCACGAATAGTCGAGATATTCCGTCGGTAGATGTAGTCGTGATCATTAGATCTCGGCCGTCGGACAGCAGGAATACCGGCTTGTTGATTCGGTCGGCCTTGGAGAGATGGAAGCGCTCAATTGGGTCAAGCTAGCTCACTAGAAAACAATTCCGAGAAGAAGGATTTGTCGCTTGCCGCTCGTTTCGCTTCGTGCGTCATTCGGTTCTATCAGATCGCGTTTTCACCGTTGCTTGGGCCGACCTGCCGTTTCTATCCGACGTGTTCAAGCTACGCGCTTGAAGCAATAAGAGAGCACGGATTCTTGAAAGGGAGCTGGCTAGCAGTTTGCCGTATAGGCAAATGCCATCCATTCCACCCAGGCGGAGTGGATTTTGTACCACCAGGTAAAAGCGCCAACAAGGAGAATGCGCATGACTCTGCCTGACATTCAGCGCATACTTCTGCTGGTCGGAATTGCCATATGTGCCTACTTGTTGGTTCAAGCTTGGGTAAGCGACGCGGAGAAGAGAGCGCAGGAGTCCGACGCCGGAACCGTTCAGTCATCTCCTCTTTCACACGATGAGGTAGCCAATCCCGGCTCGACACCTGATCCGACCGACGAGCAGGAAACTTTGGGAGATTCGGCGGCGGGGTCGGAGAGCGACGTTCCAGACTCGACGCTGATTCAAACATCCGAAGGGTCCATCGTTGCGCAGGACACCCAATCTCCGGATCGAGCGTTGATACAAGTGACAACGCCGTTGTACTACGTATGGATCGATCCGGTGGGGGGCGACATCGTCGGCGTCAAGCTCATCCAGTATCCAGTGAGTCTTCGTGAGCCAGACACGCCCATGACGTTGTTGGATCGACGGTTCGACCGCACATACGTCGCACAGAGTGGTCTAACCGGCGCGGACGGTTTCGATCAATCGCAAAGTCGCCCTACCTACCGCGTGTCGAAAACGGATTGGGTGCTGAATCAGGAAACTTTGGAAGTGCCGCTGACATACGAGCAGGACGGCGTTCAGATAACAAAGACATTCACGTTTCATGAAACCGAATATCACGTGGACGTGGACTATGTGGTGCGCAATGGCATGGATCGCGAATTCTCCGCCATTTTCTTCGCCCAATTGAAACGTGACGGCGGTCCGGTCGATGGGGAGCGGGGTGGATTCATTCGACCGCCGGCGTACGTTGGCGGTGCAGCTACGACGAATGAAAAGCGCTACAAAAGGTTAAAGTTCAAGGACTTGGAAAAGAGTCCGTTCCGAGAACCGGTCACCGGAGGGTGGGTTGCCATCGTGCAGCACTACTTTCTGTCAGCTTGGATCCCCGAACAGGGCGTGAACAATCTATTGTTCGCCAATCGTGATCGACAGGGGAACTATCGGATCGGATTCACAGCTCCCGCACAAGTCGTTCCAGCTGGTTCAACAGGCAACTATGGAGCGACGTTCTACGTGGGACCCAAGCATCAACGCACTTTGGAAGCTCTTGCAGCGCATCTGTCGCTCACCGTTGACTACGGCTTCTTTTGGTGGCTGTCAATGCCAATGTTCAAAGTGCTGGAATGGATCCAGTCACTTGTTCAGAACTGGGGACTGGCGATCATCTTGATGACGATTCTCATCAAGACAGCGCTTTTTCCGCTGTCTCAGATGAGCTACAAGTCAATGGCAAAGATGCGTAAGTTGTCGCCTCAGATCAAACGCATTCAAGAGAGATTCGGAAATGATCGCCAACGTGTAGGCCAGGAAATGATGGCGCTGTATTCAAAGGAGAAGACTAATCCTTTGGCTGGTTGCCTGCCGATGTTGCTCCAGATGCCGGTGTTCTTCGCTTTGTACTGGGTATTAATCGAAAGCGTGGAACTCCGGCAAGCGCCATTCATGCTATGGATACGCGATCTCAGCGCGATGGATCCGTTGTTTGTGCTTCCGATCTTGAACGCCGGCGCGATGTTTCTCATGCAGCGATTGAATCCCCCGATGCCAGATCCCATGCAGCAGCGGGTCATGATGATGATGCCTATCATGTTTGGATTCATCTGCGTTTTCATGCCTGCCGGACTCGTACTCTACTGGGTCGTGAACAGCCTGTACTCGATGGCTCATCACTACTGGGCGCTAAAGCGGGCGGGGGCCGCGCACGCCACCACGTAAGCGAATTTCAACGTACCATCTAAGGCACGTCCTTCCTTGAACGAGACTATATGCGCCGTCGCAACTCCGCTCGGCACCGGAGGGATAGGCATTGTTCGCATCTCGGGCCCAGACGCGCAGAGGATCGGCGAGCAGGTGTTCGGCAGGTGCCCGCCACCCCGTCGAGCGGCGTTTGGCCAGTTTCTGGATGGCAACGGAGAGCCAATCGATTCGGGCATCGCGTTGTATTTCGCAGCTCCAAACTCATTTACGGGCGAAGATGTACTTGAGCTACAGGGGCACGGAGGTCCGGTAGTGTTGCGCTTGCTGTGCGAGAGGGTTCAGGAGCTCGGCGCGAGATTGGCTCGACCGGGCGAGTTCACGGAGCGGGCGTTTCTCAACGACCGCATGGACTTAGCCCAAGCGGAAGCAGTAGCAGATCTCATTTCGGCGACTACAGCGCAAGCTGCCAAAGCGTCCGCAAGGTCCTTGACGGGCGAATTCTCTCGCGAGATCTTGGAGATTGACAAGGAGGTGCTCGATCTGCGAGTGTTCGTGGAAGGCGCCATCGACTTCGCGGAAGAGGAAATAGATTTTCTCACGGAGGAGTCGCTGGTTTGCAGAGCGGATTCAATATGTACAAGGCTCCAGGAACTGCTGCGCCGTACGGAGCTTGGAGTGTCCCTGCAGCAGGGGCTTCAAGTGGTAATAGCTGGCGCGCCAAACGTGGGGAAATCAAGTTTGCTCAATGCCTTGCTAGATACCGAAAGAGCCATAGTCACAGAGGTTGCGGGAACAACGAGAGACACACTGGAAGGAACCATTCATCTCGATGGGTTGCCGGTGCATTTAACCGATACCGCGGGAATGCACGAGAGTGACGATCCAATCGAGCAAGTGGGCATGAATCGCGCACGAGAGGCAATGGACAAAGCAGATCTGGTGCTTTGGGTGGTCGACGATCGCGAGACACAGGGGAATAGCACTCTGCCATACGAGCATTTTGTTGTGCGGAACAAGTGCGATATGACAAATCGCCCGCATGGAATTGTCGACGATCGCACCGTGAGAACAAGTGCAACGCAAGGGGAGGGCTTGGACGCACTACGGCAGTGCTTGAAGCAAATAGCGGGATTCCAGCCAAGCGACGATGCGTTCGCGGGCAGACCTCGTCATGTAGCGACGCTGCAGAACGCTCTGCAGAGTGCGAATAGAGTTGTGGTTGAGCTGAAACAGAAGTCGGGAGAAGTCGCAGCAGAGGAACTTCGCAGTGTGCATAAGTGTCTAGGAGAAGTGGTGGGTGAAACCACTACAGACGATCTGCTCGGTGAGATTTTTTCACGGTTTTGCATCGGCAAGTGAGCTAAACATCGATTGCAGTCTAGAGAAATTCGCCTTCGCTTGTACACGGACGCCTCTACGAATCGACGAACCGACATGTTCGTTTGGCTTATATAATGTTGCTTGACGGCCAATTGCACTGAACGGAAATCCAGCATTTGTTGCGTTTTCCTTCTGATATACACCTCTAAGGTGTGAAACTGTGAAATATCCAGATCAATTCGATGTCATTATTGTAGGAGGAGGCCACGCGGGAACGGAAGCTGCTCTCGCATCCGCCCGCATTGGCGCAAAGACACTCTTGGTGACCCAGTCAATTGAGACGCTGGGTCAGATGTCGTGCAATCCCGCAATTGGAGGAATAGGAAAGAGCCACCTCGTGCGTGAAATTGATGCCCTGGGCGGTGCCATGGCTTTGGCCACCGACGAGGCGGGCATTCAGTTCCGTACGCTCAATGCTAGCAAGGGGCCAGCAGTGCGAGCTTTGCGCGCACAAGCGGATCGAAGTCTCTACAAAGCGGCTATCCGAAGGATGGTCGAATCGCAGCCTAATCTCTCCGTATTTCAGGACAGCGTCGTCGACTTGGACATCGCCCACGACCGAGTCCATAGCGTACGATGCGGAATAGGTGTTGAAATCCAAGCAGGGGCCGTTGTTCTGACAACGGGCACTTTCCTGGGCGGCCGCATTTTCATTGGCAAACACAGTCGCTCGGGTGGCCGAGCAGGCGACTCGGCCTCCACAACTCTCGCTCAAAAGCTCAGAGCAATGCCATTCCGCGTGGGACGCTTGAAGACAGGTACCCCGCCGAGGATCGATGGCAATACAGTCGACTATTCGGAACTGCAGGAGCAACCCGGAGACGATCCAGCGCCGGCCATGTCATTCGTGGGTTCGGTAGGCATGCATCCTCGCCAAGTGCCCTGCCACATTACCCACACAAACGAGCGAACGCACGACATCATTCGAAAGGGTCTGAAGGACTCGCCAATGTATTCAGGCGACATCGCAGGCGTCGGGCCTCGTTATTGCCCCTCCATAGAGGATAAGGTCGTGCGGTTTGCGGACCGTCCGCAGCATCAGATCTTCATTGAGCCCGAAGGCTTGGACACCAGCGAACTCTATCCGAATGGCATTTCCACGAGTCTTCCTTTCGATGTTCAAGTCGCGGCAGTTAAGTCGATCAAGGGGTTCGAAAACGCGTTCGTGACCCGAGCTGGCTATGCCATAGAGTATGACTTCTTCGATCCTCGCGACTTAGAGCCAACGCTAGAAACTAGAGCAATAGAAAGCCTATTCTTTGCTGGGCAGATCAATGGAACCACGGGATATGAAGAAGCCGCGTCTCAAGGCTTGCTCGCAGGCATCAACGCTGCTCGGAAGATTGCGGGCGAAAGCCAGTGGTATCCCCGCCGGCATGAAGCCTACTTGGGTGTTCTCATCGATGATCTCACATCACAAGGAACCAATGAGCCCTATCGCATGTTCACAAGCCGCGCGGAGTTTCGGTTGAGATTGCGACAAGATAACGCAGACATGCGGCTCTCGGAATGCGGACGCGAGCTTGGAGTGGTTTCCGACGAAAGATGGCTAGCGTTTAGCGCAAAGCGGGAGGCGATACAGGACTGCAAGACTGCTTTGCGAAGTGCCACCGCACTTCCCAACGACCCGAAATCACATGCGCTGGAGCGTGTCACCGGTTCAAGAATTGAAAGAGACATGAAGCTCTATGAGATTCTAAAGCGACCCGAGGTCGATGCAAAAGCGATTCACAAGTCGGGATGGCTTTCCAACATCTCGACAAATGTCTTGGAGCAAGCGGCCATAGACATCAAGTACGAAGGCTACGTTGCGCGTCAGCAAAAGGAAATCGACAGCGTCAATGCCAAGGAACGACTGACGATACCCGATGGTCTCGACTACGAAGGCATCGATGGCCTCTCGAATGAATTGCGACAGAAACTAAGCGAAAACAGGCCTCGAACCATGGCCAGCGCATCGAGGATTCCTGGGATTACACCAGCAGCCCTATCGTTGATTGCGATACACTCCAAACGAGGACATCATCAACGCAAAATCGCGTGAACTTGGCCATTGCGGAGACAGACTGGCACACAAATCCTCGTGCGCAAGCCTACTTGGAGCTCGTACGCAAGTGGAATCGGCTATATTCTCTCGTCTCGCAGCGGGATATTTCGGACCTGTACCGACGGCACGTGGAAAATAGCCTGGACCTGCTGCCTCACATGGAACATTCCTCCAGACACCTGGATATTGGGTCGGGAGGCGGATTCCCCGGCATTCCCCTAGCGATTGCGAGGCCGTCAATGAAGGTCGTTCTCAATGACCGAAGTCAAAAGAAGTGTCGCTTTCTGCGTCAAGTGAAGCTGGAATTGGGACTCGAGAACGCGGAAGTTTTCGAATTGAACATTGAGCCTTGCTGTAGCTACGGGCGACGATTCGACAGCGTGACGGCACGTGCGGTTGGTCCACCTGAAAAAGCATGGTCGTTGGGTAAGCAATTTCTCGACAGAAAGGGAGTGGTATTGCTTCAGACCGCGAACGCGATACAACAATCAGATGTGCCCGGTGGTGTGATGCGTGCCAGTTGCTCATTGCGTCGCGGCTGGGTTTCTGTTGTTGCGAGGAGTCGTGACGCGCAATGAAGCGGGTAATCGCAGTTGCCAATCAAAAGGGCGGAGTGGGGAAGACGACGACTGCAGTCAACTTGGCTGCCGCGCTCGCTTGCTTTGATCGTTCTGTTCTTCTGATTGATTTGGATCCTCAGGGGAATGCTTCCACCCACGTGGGCATTGCCAACACTAACAGCACTGCCACTTCGTGGGATTGGTTTGAAGGAGCCATCACGCTACCGGATTTGGTAAAGAGGGTCCCGCCAGGAATGGATGTGATTCCTTCAAATTCAGATCTTACGGCGGTCGAGGTGCGATTGCTCAACGCCGACGATCGAGTGCTTCGGTTGCGAAACTTGCTCAACGCCCAGAACACTTACGATTACGTGATCGTAGACTGTCCGCCGACACTGAATGTGTTGACTGTCAATGCCTTGATGGCCGCGAGTGACGTGCTAATTCCCATGCAATGTGAATACTTTGCGCTCGAGGGGCTCACAGCGCTGCTGCGGACCATTGGTGCCGTCCGAGAGAAAGGCAATCCGGATTTGAACATAGACGGCATAATTCGAACAATGTACGATCCTCGAAACAAACTCACTCGAGCAGTGTCTCGACAACTATTCGACCATTTCCAATCTCGGGTGTACAGGACGGTGATACCGAGAAACATCAGAGTCGCTGAAGCGCCAAGCTACGGGCAGCCTGTCAATCTCTACGACCGGCGGTCGCGAGGCGCGGTCGCACATTTGGCTCTCGCACAGGAGATGCTGCGTCGACACGAACAGGCAGAGGAGAAACATGGCTAGAACTCCTCTGGGCAAAGGCCTTGACGAGTTGCTCAAGTCGCATGGGGTACTTGGCGAAACGGGCGAACAAACCACCCAGTTGGGCAGGGTCATTGAAGTGTCAATAGAGCGGATCGAGCCCAATCCGCTGCAACCTCGGTCTCGCTTCAATCAGGAAACCTTAGAGGAGCTTGCTGCATCCATTCGGGAAACCGGCGTGCTGCAGCCGCTGATTGTGCGACCTGCAGCAGATGGCAGGTACCAGTTGATCGCGGGAGAACGTCGCTGGCGTGCGGCGGGACTGGCGCGGGTGGAAACGGTTCCAATTGTTGTTCGCGATGTTTCAGATGAAGAAGCCGTTGCGTTTGCCCTCATTGAGAACATTCAGCGAGAAGATCTCAATGTCGTTGACGAGGCACAAGCCTACGGACGACTTAACGAGGAATTTGGGCTTACTCACGAAGAAATAGGGCAGATGCTTGGAAAAGCCCGCGCTACTATCACCAATCGAATGCGGTTGCGAGAGCTGATACCAGAAGTCTTGAATGCCCTGCGCGGCGGAGACATTGAGATGGGGCACGCGCGCGCGCTGCTAGCTCTCGAACCTCACGAACAAGCCCAGGTCAAGGACGCAATCATTCAGCGGCATATTTCCGTGCGCAACACGGAGCAACTCATCAAACGACTCAGGAAACGAAAGACGGCGAAACCCAAGGTGTCACCTGACACACTAAGATTGGAAAGGGAATTATCCGACAAGATTGGTGCGCCGCTAGCCATTCGCATGAGCGGTCGAAGCAATAAGAAGGGTTCCGTCGTGATCAAGTTCACAAATCTGGACGAACTGGACGGAATACTTGAACACCTGAGAAGAAAATAGGAAGAGTGGTTAACTCAGTTGATAAAGTCTTAGGGTTTCAATACTTGCCGCCGCAGCCCATGTTCGCTGCGTCGTAGCCTGTGAGTGTCGATGCATCCAAGCAGGAATCTTGAGTCTTGACTTGGATGCATCGGCTCTTGGTTTTGGTTATTCTAGAGTCGCAATAGCCGTTAGCTCTTCTTTTGGCACCGCTCTGGTCCCTTCAGGCAGGTGATCTTCCACATATCGCAGGAGATCTAGTTCCAAGCTACCTACCGATCTGCACTTCTCTGTGACAAACAGGTTGGTCCACCCACCTCTACGGTCTACATAGACACGCGTGAAAACTGGTTTGAACATCAAGTGCGTAAAGCCATCGTCCTGCACTTCGACATCTAGGTCAAAATCAAGCTTGTCTTGTAACGGCATCATTGTTTGGATCAATGGACATTCTGCCCAGCCGTGCCAAGACTTTGTTTTGTACGAATTCGGGTCGGCCAATTCAACTTGGTGGACTTCCAAGTGTTGCTTTCTTGGTTCAATTACCGCTAGAAACAGTTGGTTTTCGTTCAGAAAGTTCAGTGCTTCCGTCCACACTACGTCAGTGTCCGCAGTGAACGCCTGATCCGTCATCGAGGTCTTCGACAACGTCGCACAGCCCGCTATACACGCTATTAGCGCCATCGGGGTAAGTAGTCGTAAGAACTTCATGGTATGAATCCTAACTCCTATGTACATGGACTTAGATTCCCTTGCACTGATAATGGTTTCACTTGAAACCATAATTTTTGTCCGAATTCATTAGTAGATGCCCCGATTGCTAATGCGTTTTTTTGGACCGGTTGTAGGAGCTGGCGAGCAGGCACCCTCTCTTAGCAGGCCTCTGCGTATAATTCTCCCGCACCGGTTAGTTCAACTCACTCTTGAAGTTGCACGAAACCACTTGTGTGCTTCCTGGTCGTGCCGGTGGTAGATTCACGTGACCATGGAAAAAAAGGACCATGCTCACCTTGCCGCGGTTGTGATTCAAGGGTTTGTAGTGTTCCTTGTCGGATTGGGCATAAGCCTAAAAGCACCGGAAATCGCCGAAGCCGTGTTGCTTAGTGGCGGTGTGATGGTGCTGGCAAACGTGTGGTTTGCGTGGACTGTTCGAAGGATCGACGATACGCAGCGGATTCTTGCGATGCATCTAATCCGGTTTGCACTATACGGCATGGGTGTCGCGGCAGTTATCGTGTGGAGAGAACTGAATCCACTTGCATGCATTGCGACAATGATTGGAGCACACGTCGTCTACGTGGTCGCCAATTTTTTGAATAGCTTGGTCGAAGAAGGAAAAGCGAAGGAACCGAGGGAGTAGCCCAAATACCGCCCTCGGACTGTTGATTAAGCATGGCTTCAGAAGCAAAGGAATTCAGTTCTCAAGAGTACGTAAGTCACCATTTGACCAACCTCACATGGGGTAGGCTGCCCGATGGATCCTGGGGTGTCGCGCACTCTGCCGAAGAGGCAGCGCAGATGGGTCTGCTCAGCATTCATCTAGATTCATTGCTCTGGTCTCTCGGTCTCGGCATCGTCTTTCTGGTGCTCTTCGGTATTGCGGCTCGCCGAGCCACCGCGGGAGTTCCAGGAGCCTTTCAGAACTTTGTCGAAGTAATTGTCGAGTTCATTGACACCACAGTTGGCGAGATTTTCACCCACACCAACAAGATGGTCGCTCCCATGGCGTTGACAATATTCGTCTGGGTTTTTCTCATGAACTTGATGGACTTGGTTCCCGTGGATTTGGTTCCGAAAACCATGTCGCTAGCCGGGGTGGAATACCAAAAAATCGTTCCGACCACAAATGTAAACATCACCATGGGTATGGCGGCGGCGGTTTTTCTGCTCGTCCTCTACTACAGTTTCAAGAGAAAGGGAGCAGGAGGATTTCTTGGAGAGCTTGCCTTTCATCCATTTCCAAAAGTATTCGCGCCCATCAATTTCATTCTTGAAGGAGTTACGCTTCTTGCAAAGCCGATTTCGCTTGGTCTTCGCCTGTTCGGCAACCTATACGCCGGCGAGATGGTATTCATTCTGATCGCTCTGATGTATACCGGAGGAATTCTGCTGGCCGGTTTTGGCGGGATTCTTCACATTGCCTGGGCGCTCTTTCACGTACTAATCATCACATTACAGGCGTTCATCTTTGCCGTGTTGAGCGTGGTCTATCTCGCGCAAGCGCACGATGTGCCAGATGAGCACTGAGATTCTCTAACACAGGAGCATTCATGGAATCAGTCGAATTGTTGTACATAGCCGCGGCCCTGATGCTGGGGCTCGCCGCTGTTGGCGCCGCCGTTGGTGTGGGCAGCCTGGGAGGCAAGTTTCTGGAAGGCATTGCCAGGCAACCGGAAATGTTGCCTATGCTACGTACGCAGCTTTTCATTGTGCTGGGCTTAGTTGACGCCGTACCGATGATTGCCGTAGGCATCGGTTTCTACGTCATGTTCGCCGTGGCCGGGGGCGGCTGATTTAGGCCATGTTCAACTTAGGCACCTTTTTACTTCAGCTTGTATTCTTTTTTGTATTTGTAGGCATTTGCGTCAAGTTTATTTGGCCGCCCGCCATCAACGCGATGCGGGAAAGACAACAGCGCATTGCTGAAGGCCTGGAGAACGCGGAGAAGGCGGATGCTGCACTTGCAGAGTCGCAGCAGGAGGCAGAGAAGATTCTGCAGCAAGCGCGGGCTGAAGGGCAGCAAATAATCGATCAAGCGCGCAAGCAAGTGTCGAGCATGATTGAGGATGCCAAGACCGAAGCTCGTTCGGAGGGAGAACGGATTCTTGAGGCAGCTCGTGCCGAGGTCGCGCAAGAATCCAATCGCGCTCGCGAGATTCTTCGCAACGATGTCGCAACGCTCGCTGTAGTCGGTGCGGAACGAATATTGTCAGTCGACATCGATCGGAGCAAGCACTCCGCGATGCTTGAGGAATTGGTGCAGGAACTCTAGATCGTGGCTGAACTGGCTACGCTTGCTCGTCCCTATGCAAGCGCCGTTTTCGACATTGCGAAGGAAGAGGGGCAATTAGATCGGTGGTCGCGCACATTGGAGTTGCTCACCAGCGCGCTGGAGGCCCACGAACTCAAGCAGCTGATCGCTTCTCCGACCCACTCTCCGGCTCGCAAGGCTATCGCGCTGACGGATCTCCTTGGGGAGCAGTTGACTGAATCCATGCGAAGGTTTGTTCACGTGCTGTCGGAGAACCGACGGTTGGAGCTGCTGCCCCACATCCGGGATGGGTTTGTCGCAAAACTAGCCGAGGAGCAGAGAACCGTGGGTGTCGAGATAACGACCGCTGTTGAGCTGACGGAAGAAGAAAGGAAACACTTTGGAGACGCGTTGAAGAGCCGATTCCAGCGTGAAATCAGTCTCGAGACGGTAGTGGACGCCACAGTTCTCGGCGGAGCACTGATCCGCGCTGGGGACACGGTATTGGATGGAACGGTTCGCGGCAAACTCGACAAGCTGCGCAACCAACTACAGCGCACATAACTAGGCAGGAAAATGCAATCACTTAATCCATCGGAAATCAGCGATCTAATCAAGGATCGCATTGCCAAACTTGACATCGACGTTCAACCGCAGAACGAGGGCACTATCGTTTCGGTTTCGGACGGCATCGTTCGAATTCACGGACTGGCGGAAGCCCAATACGGAGAAATGGTGGAATTCCCCGGGGGCGTGTTTGGAATGGCGATGAATCTGGAACGCGACTCGGTAGGTGCTGTTGTGCTGGGCGACTATCGCGATTTGACTGAAGGCATGACCGCGCGATGCACAAAGCGCATCGCAGAGGTGCCAACGGGACCGGAGATGTTGGGACGCGTGGTGAATGCGTTGGGAGAACCCATAGACGGCAAGGGCCCTATTCAAGCAAGCGCCAGTTCACCGATCGAGAAAGTTGCTCCAGGAGTGATTGCGCGGCAAAACGTAAGCGAACCTGTCCAGATTGGGATCAAATGCATCGATTCCATGATTCCCATTGGTCGCGGTCAGCGCGAATTGATTATTGGGGATCGCCAGATCGGCAAGACCGCGATTGCCGTTGATGCAGTGATCAATCAGAGAGGCACAGGCATCAAGTGCGTCTACGTGGCCATCGGTCAGAAAATGTCCACCATCGCGAACATCGTGCGCACCCTGGAAGAGAGCGGCGCAATGGAGCACACCATTGTCGTGGCCGCATCAGCCGCAGAACCCGCGCCTCTCCAATACATCGCTGCATACTCCGGATGCAGCATGGGCGAGTATTTTCGTGATCGCGGCGAGGACGCACTGATCATCTACGACGACCTTACCAAGCAGGCGTGGGCCTATCGACAGATTTCCCTCTTGCTGCGACGACCGCCGGGTCGCGAAGCGTATCCGGGAGATATTTTCTACTTGCACTCGCGCTTGCTTGAACGAGCCGCCCGGGTCAATGCGGACTATGTGGAGCAATTCACCAACGGCGAAGTCAAGGGCCAAACCGGCTCACTGACAGCATTGCCGATCATCGAGACTCAAGCAGGTGACGTGTCCGCATTCGTGCCGACCAATGTGATCTCAATTACCGATGGACAAATCTATCTGGAGACTGATCGATTCAACGCCGGCATAAGGCCTGCAATGAGTCCTGGAATCTCGGTGTCTCGTGTGGGCGGAGATGCCCAGGTTGACTTCATGAGGAAGTTGGCGGGGGGAGTCAAGCTTGCTCTAGCCCAGTATCGCGAACTCGCCGCATTTTCGCAATTCGCATCAGACTTGGACGAAGCGACGAGACGACAATTGGAGCACGGGCAGCGAGTCGAGGAATTGATGAAGCAGCCGCAATTCTCTCCCATGACGGTCGCTGAAATGGGTGTTTCCCTGTTTGCCGCGAACGAAGGCTATTTGGAGAACGTCCCTGTAAGCAAGGTGCTCGACTTCGAGCGGGATCTACTGAGTTACATGAACTCGGAACATGGCGAGTGGATGACCGAGATCACCAGAACTGGCGACTACAACGATGAAATCGTCGAGTACATGAAGAAGGCGATTGACGACTTTGCCGCGACACATGACTATGGGGAGTCGTAAGTGACAGTTGGCCGCGAAATCAAGAAAAAGATTGGCAGCGTCGAGAACACGAAGAAAGTTACCAGCGCTATGCAGATGGTCGCGGCCAGCAAGATGCGACGTACGCAGGACCGGATGAATCACGCTCGTCCGTATGCCTTGAGGATTCGTAACCTGATCGGGCATTTGGCTAACTCCAGCCCCGAATATCGGCATCAGTTCATGACCGAGCGGGAAGTGAAGCGCATTGGATTCATCGTCGTTTCAACGGACAAGGGTCAATGCGGCGGCCTCAATACCAATATGTTTCGAGAGTTGGTGCGGGAGCTTCAAGGGAAGCGAGAGCAAGGCATCGAGTCCGATCTAGCTCTGATAGGAAACAAGGCCGCGGCGTTTTTTCGAGCCGTGGGTGGAAATGTAGTAGCCGCAATCAACGGCGTGGGAGAGGTACCTGAAGTCGAATCGCTGGTCGGCAGTCTGAAGATCATGCTGGACAGCTTTTCGGATGGGACTATTGATCGGCTGGACCTCGTATCCAATGAGTTCATCAGCAGCATGCAGCAGCGACCTCTCGTACGCCAGCTGCTTCCTCTCGTGCAGTCGGAAGAAACGGAAATGAAACACCGGTGGGACTATATCTATGAACCCGATGCGCGCGATTTGATCGACGGACTCGTGCAGCGTCATATTGAATCCCAGGTCTACCAGGCGGTTGTGGAAAACACGGCTTGTGAGCAAGCTGCGCGAATGGTCGCGATGAAGAATGCGACGGACAACGCGGAGAACATGATTGAGGAACTCGCCTTGCTCTACAACAATGCGCGACAGGCGGCGATCACACAGGAAATAGCAGAAATCGTGGGCGGGGCCGCTGCGCTGTAGGACTTTCTGCGCAGGAGCTTTGCACTTCATTCAAGGAGAACTATGAGCAACGGAATAATCGTTCAGGTCATTGGCGCTGTAATCGACGTCGAATTTGATCGAGAAGCTGTGCCGCAAGTATTCGACGCCCTCACTGTGACGGCTACAGGACTGACTCTTGAGGTTCAGCAGCAGCTCGGGGACGGAGTGGTACGCACCATCGCTCTAGGTTCGTCGGAAGGCTTGTCACGCGGCTTGGATGTTGTGAACACTGGCCAACCCATCGCGATTCCGGTTGGCGAGGAGACGTTGGGACGCATTATGGACGTGCTCGGCAACGCGATCGACGAAAAGGGCGAAGTCAACGCTCGAGAAAAGAAACCCATCCATCGACCAGCTCCTACCTACGAGGATCAGAAGGGAGGAAACGAGTTGCTCGAAACCGGCATCAAGGTCATTGACCTGATGTGTCCATTTGCGCGGGGTGGCAAGGTTGGGTTGTTCGGTGGCGCGGGCGTTGGCAAGACAGTGACGATGCTCGAGCTCATCAGGAACATCGCCATTGAGCACTCGGGATTGTCCGTGTTTGCTGGAGTGGGCGAACGTACGCGCGAAGGCAACAGCTTCTACTACGAAATGATGGAAGCAGGCGTTCTAGACAAGATTTCTCTAGTCTTCGGGCAAATGAACGAACCCCCTGGCAACCGCCTGAGGGTAGCTCTGTCGGGCGTGACACTTGCAGAGCAATTCCGGGACGAAGGTCGGGACGTATTGCTTTTCATCGACAACATTTACCGCTACACGCTGGCCGGCGTGGAGGTTTCAGCCTTGCTCGGACGCATGCCGTCCGCCGTTGGTTATCAGCCCAATCTCGCCGAGGACATGGGAATATTGCAGGAAAGGATCACCACGACAAAGACGGGATCGATTACGTCAGTGCAGGCTATCTATGTTCCAGCGGATGACTTGACCGACCCTTCACCCGCGACAACATTTGCGCATTTGGACTCCACAGTCACATTGAATCGCGCCATTACGGACCTAGGCATTTATCCTGCAGTTGATCCCTTGGATTCCACCTCGCGACAACTGGATCCCAACATCGTTGGGCAGGAGCACTACAGTGTTGCACGGCAGGGGCAGGAAGTGCTTCAGCGCTATCAGGAGCTGAAGGACATAATCGCAATATTGGGCATGGACGAATTGACCGAAGAGGACAAAGCTTTGGTGTATCGCGCCCGCAAGCTGCAGCAGTTTTTCTCGCAGCCAATGTTCGTTGCCGAGCAGTTCACTGGTCGTGAAGGTCAGTATGTTTCTCGTGAAGACACGGTACGTAGCGTCAAGGCAATTCTCGACGGCGATGTCGACGATTTGCCAGAACAGGCGTTCAGCATGGTGGGCGACATCGAGTCTGCGCGAGAAAAAGCGGCGACATTGGAGGTGGAAGCATAGCGATGGTCTCGCTAACACACTGCGACATCGTGAGCGCCGAGCAGGAAATCTTCTCGGGCGACGTGAAAATGGTCGTCGCAGTTGGCACTCTGGGTCAGCTTGGCATCATGCCGGGCCATGCGCCTCTACTCACGGGGCTGAAACCCGGCCCGGTCACGCTTAGGTTCGAGGATGATTCCGAAGAGGTCTACTTCGCCTCGGGAGGATATATTGAGGTCCAGCCCGGTCATGTGATCATCTTGGCGGATACAGCCCTGAGAGCTGACGACATTGACGCAGCTGCAGCCGCAGAAGCAGAAGCTGAGGCAAAACGTGCCATGACGGAGCAAGCCGGCGACTTGGACTTCTCGATGGCTACCTCCATGTTGGCCGATGCCACGGCGCGCCAGCGAACGCTAGAGGAGTTGCGCAAGCGCAGACGCTAGAACACAAGAACCTAGTCGAATGCTGCCATGACCAAAAGGACTGTGCCGCAATCTGATCACTGCAGATGCTTCTAGCTGAAAGCGAGCTCTTAGATTCCAACGTCGACAAGTTTCCGCAACGAACGGTTCTGCGAGTGTGCCAAAAGAAAGTTTGAATAAGTCTAGTGCAAGCTATCCAAGGTCTCTTCGATCGACGAACGCTCCTCAGCAGCCAAATCTCTGCTCAAGAAATCTTTGGCAACACCTATAGCTTCCCCTGTGCTTCCCGTAGCATGGAGTAGCTGTATTAGGATGTCCACGAACGTTGCATTTGATGGTTCCAATTCCACTGCTTTTCGAGCCTGGTCAACATTTTCCTCTGAAGGATTGCCAGATTCGACCCCGGCTTTCGCCAATTCGTAATACGTCAGTGCATCATCGAGCAAGCCAACAAGTTTCTCGGCCGCGTATTCCGCGTCCTTGTGATTGTTGGTTGCCAGCGAAATCTTGTAGTAATTGGCGATTCTTCTTCTAACTGGAAATGTAAACACGTGCTTGACCCATGCATCGTAGACTGACTTTTCCAAATCTTCCTCTAACAAGTACTTTACGGCGTCTCCGTAACTCTTGACGCTCGAATCTACTTTGCGTCGCATATCCACATACTTGACAACCACATCGTGCAATCCACGTTGATCAAAGTGATCTAGATTTCTGTTTACAAAGATCTTTAGCGTTTCTAAACGGTTAGTTGATTTGTCTCCTTCGAGCTGATCGAAAACCGAGAAAATATACTTCTCGTCTCCCACAGTATCTGCAAGCGCAGAAAAATCACTGTCGATATCTCTTCGATTTCGCAAATAGTCTGCGGTATTGGTTAGTATCGATTCGTAGAGAGTGTCACGACGCACAACCAAAGCTTCCATTGCTGGGGGATAGGCTTTAGCCAATTCTCCTATGTCACCTAGCAGAAAGGAGACACGAACCCCGCTGTATGACTTGTTGACTGCATACTTTGGTCCCTCATCAAAAATCCACAGGAAATACTCAAGTGCTGCGTCGTACATCCCTGCATTCATATAAGCTCGACCAAGGTCCATACGCAAATCGGAGGAATTTGAATTTCCTTTCGTGAGGGCTAACTTCGCATATGCAATTTGTTCTACGGCATCTCTCTTCGATTCTGCATTCTCAGTTGACACGCTTGCGCCAGGTTCATCTGTCGTTGCTGTGTTGGCCTGAAGTGGACTGTTGAGCGAGCTAGAGACTAGTAACATCGTTACGCCAAGAGTCCGAATGATCCTACGTAGCGAGGCAAGACGAATGGGCCGAGGACCTAGGGTTGCGGCTGAATTCTGTAGTCGTAAAGATTTTCGCAGGGTGATTTTCATAGGGTTCCTCTTCATTTTTCGAGTCAATTCACGATTCGCGCGAAATGAATGAACTTCCGCAAGCGGTCACCTCGCAAGGAAAGAACCAAATTGATCTCTTCGGTCATCTCGGGTTTCAAATTGGGTTCGGGGCCACCTTAGTGAATGGAGTTCGCGCCTTCATCCTCACGGCGCTTTGTCTCACGGATAGCAAATTCTTCAGACACTGAGAATGAGCTTCGTCTAGGGAGTGACCTCCAGGAGAGTCAATTTCACGAGCGTCGGCGTTGCCATCGTTAACGTGTGAACGGAGGTCTGAAGCATCTGCCAAATAATCTGCTCTTGCTTGAGTTATGCATTCGAATAAGGTTTCTAAATCATCGTTGGCGAGGGCGTTTTCGTCAAACACTGCCGCGAGGAGCCAACTCAGGTTAGAGTAGGTATCAGTACCTACTAACAAATCACTGCTCTCTACGTCTTGTGTCAATAAGTAAGGCTCATCATTGCTATAGTGCCCACCATCCGCGCCGTGAAACGTAAGGAAATAACCCAGTCCACCACACGTAGACAAGACTACGCATAAAGCCGCAGCCAGAGTCCGCACCTGTGTGGTTCGACGTTTGCGTTGCTGAATAGACTCCGATATCCGTTGCCAGACACGAGGATCGGGAGACAACTCGTTCATGTCTGGCAATTCCGCGGAAAACTGATTCGACTTATCGTTCATCGTGCCTCGCAAGATCTGACCGCAGTCGTGGAACGAAAGATTTGATCGATTGACAGGTGGGGGCTCGAAATCGAATGGCGGAGTTTAGACAGTGCTCGACTCAACTGTGATTTTGAAAAGCTCTGCGATTTCTCAAACAGGTTGCCAATCTCTGCGTGGGTGTAACCCTCGACCACGTAAAGCCATACAACTAATCTTGTCGCAGGCGGCAGCACTTGCAGAGCTCGTTCCAAGTCTATGGTTCTTTCGTGATCAACCACCGTCGAGTCCTCTGCCAGAGTCTGTTCGTCCCAAGGAACTGCATGCTTGTGCGAACTGGAGCGCAGCACCATTAGGCAATGATTCACAGCAATCCTTCGAATCCAGCCTGAGAACGACGTTGGGTCTCTCAGCTTGGGTGATTTCGTGAACACGGCGACAAACGTATCGTGGGTAACGTCTTCGGCGAGCTGCATATTTTGAAGAATTTGAAATGCCATCGTGTATACAGGTTTGGAAAAGTCCCTGTAAATTGATTCTTGTGCGTCTCGATTGCCTTTGGCGACGGCACGAACTACTTCAGGACGAACGACTACGCTAGCGAATCCAGCCATATATAGAAGATGCGCAACTCATTCGCAAGGTCGCATTCACACTTGAGGTTCAATGTTGGAGGTGACAGTTCCAGACGTCTAGTTGGCCAATGAAACTTACCGATCGAGTGCGCCGACGCAAATGGGAACATCTTGGATGTTCAAGGTTTGCAGGGAAATGGTGTGGGGCCAACAGACCGATAGCGCTACCATGAACCGTTGATCCAACGCTGACTGACGGCAAATGGTGTCCGGCTGCGGAGGGAACTGTCGATTGAGGGATTGGGCTACTTAAGATAGTGGCCTGGCCGACGATTGAAGACAAACGGTGTGTCGGGGTCTCGGTCGCGAATTTCATTTGGCACTGGTCCGTCCCAGTCCTGCGGCACGTCTTGATTCATTCGAAAGTACCAGCCTAGCAGCACGGTGCGGCGCAGATTTGACTGATTGGGGCGAGTGCCGTGAAGAAGCCTGGCGTCCGCTATGACCAAATCGCCTGTCTCGACCGGTACATCCACAGCCAGCGGGTGATCGTGGAACATCCACTCGTTCGTTTCCTCAACGTCATACCCTCCTCCCTCATGGGGAGGCACAAGGTGCTCGTGAATGTCCAGTCGTTTGAGATGGCTTCCCGGTATGACGCGCAAGCATCCATTCTCTAGTGTTGTGGACGAGAGATACCAATTCAGGAAAATTTGCTGCGGCCACGGCGATAGGCTAAGTGGATCGTCCCATCTTGCCCAGTCCTGATGCCAATAGAGCGCGGGAGCACCGGGCGGCTTGGATATGATCTGGAATGCGCCGCCCGACTTGAAGTCGCCCAGGCCAATTTCTTTCAGAATGTCTCTCGGGTGCTCGATCAGGAAGTCAACCACTTCGTCCTTCGGATAGTTTGCGTAGCGTTTCGCGGAGTTGCGGACTCCAATGACATGGATATCTGATCCTTGGTATTTCCAGCGTGCTGGTCGATCCATGGACTCCAGCCATTTGTCGGACCAATCGCTCAGATACTCAATCTTTCCCTTGGGAAGACGCCCATCAACCACGCAAAAGCCCTGCTCCAACAAATTGGTGCGTGCGGGGGCGAAAGTAGCTTGAGTTGGGACTTCTGCAACACCTTTCATGGAATTCTTAGGATTCGTTGGACATGGATTCCATGCGCGCGGCGATTTCCTCTTCGGTCAATTGTTCAACTACGGCGCAAATTGTCCATCCATTTCCTCCAGCGTCCTCGACAGATGCCGTGCGATAGCCGTAGAACTGATCAACAGGTTCCACTCTTGAAATAGCCCCGGCAACCAGCGCTTTCTCGTAGAGAGCATCAACTTTATTGGCTGAGTCAACGTAGTAGGACAGCAAGGCTGGATAGGACTTTTCCCCTTCCGCCGGCGTGCCGAGCATGAACGCGCAGTCGTCGATCATAATTTCTGCATGCATGCAGGTGCCGTCGGGTGCATCGTAGCGTTCGATGATCTTGCCGCCGAAGACGGTTTCTATGAATGCAAGCACCTCGGAAACGTGGGGTACTGATGCTCCAGGCGTAATTGTGTGGTGTCCTTCAGGCGGTGGAAATGCCATTGAAGATCCTAGTTGGAATTCGGAACAAAGGATTTTAGCGTTGGATGCCAGTTCGGCATTCAGTGTGCCTCTCTTGGCAATTGCAGTTGCTAGGTCTATGGTTGCGGTATTTGGCTTTCACACTGGCGAAGAGGTGCGCGAACGAAAGGGTCATATGACGAATTTATAATGTCAACACGTTGAGGAGTTGGGTTTGCTCATGCCGCTGGAAGTTGTCGTTCTCGCAGCTAGCCACGGCAATAGGATGCATTCGCGTACGCCTAAGGTCTTCCATAAGGTGCTTGGCAAACCTATGTTGGCTCATGTGCTCGAGACGGTGCATAGCATAGGGGCGGAACGGGTCCATGTGGTCCTTCTGCCCAATATGCAAGACCGGGCCGCTAAGCTTCTTGGTGACGACGTCAGCTGGGTGCATCAAACGGAACCTAGAGGAACAGGGCATGCCGTGCAGCAGGCTCTGCCTCACATTGCGACCGATTCACGAGTGTTGGTAATCAGCGGTAATACACCGCTGTACACCGAAAAAACACTTGCGCGAACCTTGGCAGAAGACCCTCAAAACCTCGTCATGGTCACTACCGAACTAGAGAATCCCTCAGGCTACGACAGCATTTGCAGAGATGAGCAGAATCGAGTCTGCGGAGTGTCAAAGGATTGCGATACGAATCTCGGTCAGAAGTGCATATCAGAAGTAAACGGAGGCGTAATTGCGGCACCCGTTCAACTATTGAAGGACTTGCTGGGCAAGTTAGAGTCCCGGAATGCTCACGACGAGCTCCACTTGACGGACATTGTCGCTCTTGCGGCAGAGGAAGGAGTGAGTGTCAATACCGTTCCTGCCTCTCATTCAAACGAAGTAGTTGCAATAAACGATCGGGTCCAATTGGCTCGAAGCGAACGAATAATGGCACTCCAGAGAGCCGACGAGCTCATGGCTAGCGGAGTCACCCTAAGAGATCCTAAGAGGTTTGACTTGCGAGGGTCGCTGCATGCAGGAATGGACTGCTGCATCGACATCAATGTAATTGTAGAAGGCGACGTCGAGTTGGGCGACGATGTGGAGATTGGCCCCGGTTGTGTCTTGCGCGACGTCAGGATTGGCGATGGAGTTCGTGTGCACGAGCATTGCGTAGTCGAATCCGCAACTATTGGCGATAGATGCACAATTGGACCGTTGGCTCGCATCCGCCCCGATTCAACCCTAGAGGACGACGTTCGAATTGGCAATTTCGTAGAAGTCAAAGCATCGAGAATTGGACGCGGGACTAAGGCTGGACATTTGGCCTACATAGGGGATGCCGACGTTGGTCAAGATGTCAATGTTGGAGCGGGCGCCATCACCTGCAACTTCGACGGAGCATCGAAGCATCGAACGATTATTGGAGACAATGTTTTCATCGGCACGAACTGCACGATGGTTGCTCCCTTGAAGATAGAGTCGGGCGCTTTTATTGCGGCAGGATCCACCATCACTAGCGATGTGACCGGAAACGTCCTGGCTGTCGGTCGGGCCCGGCAGCGCATTATCTCTCGCTGGATTTCACCAAGAAAAAGGAAAAAAGCCTGATCCATGTGTGGGATCGTGGGAGCGACTGCCAAGCGGCAAGTCAGCGGCATTCTTATAGAGGGACTGCTGCGGCTCGAATATCGGGGATATGACTCGGCGGGAATCGCAACCCAGGAAATTTCAACCAAGAGTTTCAATCGCATTCGCGTATCTGGAAAAGTCCGCGACCTTGTAGTCGCGCTTTCTGAGCAACCCATACGGGGAACAGGAGGTCTGGCTCATACACGCTGGGCTACCCACGGTGCTCCGATCGAACGCAACGCTCACCCTCACATCGCCAATGGGCGAATCGCACTAGTTCACAACGGTACCATCGAGAACTTTGTCTCCTTGCGCAAGGAATTGGAGGACTCCGGCAGACAGCTCGATTCACAGACCGATTCTGAAGTCGTGGCTCAGCTTGTGGACCTTGGTATTGAGTCGGGTTCGACTTTCTTGGGGGCTGTTCAACAGACAGTTGCACGACTTGAAGGGGCTTTTGCGCTAGGGCTCATGTGCAGCACGGATCCCGGAACAATCATAGCCGTACGCAAGGGATGTCCTCTTGTTGTCGGATTAGGAACTGATGAGCACTTCATTGCATCGGACGTTCTTGCGCTCAGGTCGGTTACGAACCAGTTCATCTTTCTAGACGAAGGGGATATTGCCGTCATGAGTTCGGGATCCCTGCAAATCTTCGATGAGCAGGGACAACCCGTTGAGCGAGATTCGATTCGTGTTTCAGACCAGGGAGAAAGCGTAGACAAAGGGAGCTATCGCCACTACTTAGAAAAGGAGATCCACGATCAACCGCAGGCAATTCGTAGCACTCTTGAAGGGCGAATAACGGAGCAACACATAAGCGAGCCTGGACTTGGTCGATGCGTATCGGAAATATTCGACAAAACCTCAGCAATTTCGATTGTGGGATGCGGAACTAGCTATTACGCGGCTTATGTAGCCAAGTATTGGATAGAGGACATGGCACAGATTCCGTGCAGTGCGGAAATTGCGTCGGAATTTCGCTACCGGAACGCGGCGGTGCTAGACGGCAGTCTGTTTCTGTCATTGTCGCAATCAGGAGAGTCGGCAGACACTATCGCAGCCCTGCGTCTGGCTGAACAGCGCAACTACATGCACACCATGAACATCGGAAACGTTCCGACCAGCACTCTCATGCGTGAATCCGCTACAGCCATAGCCATGCGGGCTGGGGTCGAAGTGAGCGTAGCGTCGACGAAGTCGTTCACGACAATGCTCGTGGATCTGCTTTTGGTTGCACTACTCTTGGCTAGACGGCGTGGGTTTCCTCGGGAACGAGAGCACGAGATTGTCAAGGCTCTCCATATCCTCGATGAGGCAGTGGAGTGTGCGCTGCTGCTTGATGATCGAATCAGACAATTGGCGGAAGAGTTTTTGCTTACCCAGCATGCGTTGTTTTTGGGACGGGGAGTGCATTACCCCGTTGCGTTGGAAGGAGCCTTGAAGCTCAAGGAGATTTCCTATATGCATGCGGAAGGCTATCCGGCGGGGGAGCTCAAGCATGGCCCATTGGCGCTAGTGGACGCGGACATGCCGGTCGTTGCAGTGGCGCCCAACAACGAGCTTCTAAGGAAAGTGCAACTGAATCTTCAGGAAGTGCGCGCGAGAGGTGGACGCCTGTATGTGTTTACCGACGAAGCGGCCGACTTCGACCATCAAAACGATGTAGTAGTAATCGAAGTGCCCAAGGTGCATCCGGCGCTGTCACCCATTGTGTTCACCATTCCGCTTCAATTGTTGGCGTATCACGTAGCGACGCTTCGCGGGACGGACATAGACCAGCCGAGGAACATCGCGAAGTCCGTGACCGTCGAATAGTAGCTATTGGGTCTTGCACCTTCGACGCGCGCAGAATGAAACCTGTCGTACAGCAATATCGCTCACGTTAGTCGTTAGGGAACCATCAGACTGCGCGTGAGATTGAGGCTAACAACGAGGGTATTACCGTATAAGTCCCTTCTGCTTTCTCTCGATTTCCTCGCGTTCCATGCGCTCTTGCCGCGCCTGTTGAATGCATTCGGACAATGCGCTCGTAACATTGGTCGATGTCTCCGCGTCCTGAGTTCGCCAAGGAAACTGAGCGCTCTCAGGGATTACGTCGTTGTTTTGAATGATGTCCTGCTCTGGAATGCACGAGAGCACATCATCGATTTTCGAGGGTCTGATGCTTCGAAAGTTGTCCACGATGAATTCTCTAAGGCCAGGGTACCAACTCCCCCGCGTCTGCCGGTCGAATTCGTACGCTTGAGCAGCGTGCCAAACCTCTTCAAGGATGTCGGTTGCCGACCAAGCCAGCATTCGGTGCACTAGTGCAGGATTCAATTCGAACAGAGATTGCCAATAAGCTGAATTTTCTCGATCAAGCACTATTCTTCTGCTGTGAATTGCCCACGTGTCTCCAACATTTGCCGCAATGCTGAGGGCGGCATCGTATCCGTTTTTTTCCGCTTCTAGAAATTCATCCGACGGTGTAGCTTCAACCGAGCTGTTCTCTCGGGAAAACGGCCTTAGATCGCTGTCCACGGCAGCAACATGCACCGTGCCGCATTTGCTGACGAGCCAAGTCGCTTCGATCTTCGCTTCAATGACTTGCTCCTGCGAGAACCAGCTATTGAGAATGGTGTACCTTTCGTTCGCCGTCCTGCAGGCGTCCAGGTAAGCGGCGTACTTGAAGAGTTCCCTTGCTTGGCATCGTTCACGGAGATCTATGCGCAGCGGTCCAGTGTCGAAAGCCAGTTCCGCACAGACTTGGTCCTCTAAAACCCCCAGGACCATATCGGCTCGCGAAGTCTCATCGCCATCGAAAATGTCTTGCCAACGGGGCGCATTTCGTACCAATCTCGCGTTCTTCCCTCTCCACGACACAGGCAGGTGACCACTAAAGATTGATCGGTGGATTTCCCGCCGTCTCGCGAAGCCAAAGTAATCTACATTCGTATGTCTCCATGCGTTTCGCGTCAAGAAGTAGTCGTCCATGGCCGAAAAGCATCGATCATCGAGCCCGTCGACAACACGTTCAATTGAATCTTTGTCGGCGCATTGTTCCAACACTCGGTCCAGCGGATGCTCGGAATTTTCGATGAGTAGGACAGTATGGGGCTCTTCGGCTAGAGTTGAGCCGAAAACTAGGGCTACGGTCGCATGCGCCAAGGCAATCTTCATTGGCATCCTCAATGCTCCCAGTAGATTCTTGGATAGGCTCAAGAGTGATTTGCCGATTGGTTTGACAGTCTTCGCAGCAGATCAAATTTAGCATTTATTGCCCATGGAGTGCTAGCGATTGCGCGAAAGCAACCCTTTGAATCCCTTGATGAAGCACCTCAAGATTTGTCGTATTGCTTGTCCCATATGGGGATTCAGCGGGCGGGAAACCGCCCATAGACCCATTTGTTAAACTATCAAATTCTTAAAGTTACTGCTTAACGACTACTCTCGAGATATAGCCCCTTGACGCTGCATACAACCGAGCAATCCAAAGCATCGTCGGAACCCATACTCCAGCATTTGAACGATGCCCAACTTGAGGCGGTAAGCGCGCCTCCGTCAAACATGCTGGTGTTGGCAGGAGCTGGATCCGGCAAGACTCGCGTACTGGTGCATCGCATCGCATGGCTTGTGGAGCGTTGCGGCGTATCGCCCTTCGAGGTGCTCGCTGTCACCTTCACCAACAAGGCGGCAACCGAGATGCGAAACCGCACGGAAAAGCTGCTGGACTTTCCCATACGGTCAATGTGGATTGGAACATTTCATGGGCTAGCCAATCGCTTGCTGCGCATACACTGGAGGGAGGCAGGCTTACCGCAGTCGTTCGAGGTGATCGATTCGCCAGACCAAGTTCGTCTTGTCAAGAGAATCGTGAAGGAGGCCAATCTGGATGAAGGAGATTTCTCGGCTAGAGACGTTGCGCATGCCATAAACAAGTGGAAAGACGAAGGTAAACGATCGCAGCACATCGTTGTCGACGACAACTCACCTAGGCAGCAAACGTTCTTGGACCTCTATCAGCGATACGAAGGATTGACGCAGGAAAACGGACTTGTGGACTTTGCGGAACTGCTGTTGAGGTCGCACGAGTTGTGGCTGGAGGATTCGAATCTACTGTCGCGCTACCGTCGTCGGTTTCGCCACATATTGGTGGACGAATTTCAAGACACTAACAGCATTCAGTTCGCTTGGGTCAAGATGCTGGCAGGAGACGAGAATTTTGTCATGGCAGTTGGCGATGACGACCAATCGATCTACGGTTGGCGTGGAGCACAGGTTTCAAATATCTGGGGATTTCAGAAGCACTACGACAATGTGCAAGTTCTGAGGTTGGAACAGAACTACCGGTCGACCCAGACGATCTTGAATGCAGCCAACACTCTCATAGCGAACAATCCCTCAAGACTTGAGAAGACCTTGTGGACTCAGGCTGGAGCGGGCGAACCCATTCGAATTTTCAATGCCCATACCGAATTTGAGGAAGCGAACTATGTCGCCGAAAAGTGTCAAGATTGGCTAGACGATCAAGCGTTCAGTCCCAATGAAATCGCCATTCTCTACCGAAACAATGCCCAATCTCGCGTATTGGAGCAAGTCTTTAGCGAGAAATCCCTTCCCTATCGAATCTATGGCGGACCGCGCTTCTACGAGCGAACCGAGATTCGCAATGCACTGGCGTACATGAAGCTCATTCACGACCCTCACTCGGATGTAGCAGTGGAGCGAGTCGTCAATACTCCGGCTCGAGGCATTGGAGCAAAAACGATGGAATTGGTCAGGGAATCTGCCGAGAAGAATGATTCGTCTCTGTGGCAGGCCATTCATGAGGAATTGTCCGGTGAAACCTTGAGCGGCCGAGCAAAGAATTCACTTCAAGCATTTGTGAATCTTGTTATAGGCATGTCGAAGGCGTCTCATGAACGGTCTCTGGAGGAAGTGGCAAGAATCGCCATAAAGGACTCAGGTCTTTGGGACCACCACGGCAGGGAGAAAGGAGAATCAGGTCGTGCCCGCCAAGAAAATCTGGACGAATTGGTCAACGCATGTGCACAGTTTCAAGGTCCGACCGTTCTTCCGGTCGACAGGAGTGGCAATGCAACGGTCAAGAGCGATGAACAGAAACTCCAAGACTTCTTGGACCAGGCAATGCTGGACTCTGGAGAATACCAGTCCTCCGATCAGGAAGCCGTCAACATGATGACTCTTCACTCTGCCAAAGGTTTGGAGTTTCCTGTAGTGTTCATAGTTGGGCTTGAGGAGGACCTGTTTCCGCACGTTTCCGCGTTCAATGACAGAAATGCCGAAGAGGAGGAGCGCAGATTGGCCTATGTTGGCATTACACGCTCGATGCAGCAGCTGTACCTTACTCACTCCTCTTCGCGAGCGCGATTTGGGGTGCAAAGAGAAAAACGCTTGCCTTCTCGGTTTCTCACGGAGCTGCCAAAGGAAGGCACGACTTTAGTTCGTCGATTTCTGCATGACCGCCCCACTTCGTTCAGTGCGGACGGCGTTTTCGCGAGATCGAGCCATGTGGCGCCGTCGAAAGCACCAAGCACAGCCAAAAAGCCAGCAATGAGGTCGACTCCGAGCGAAGCCGGTCCATGGCGGCTGGGAATGGAAGTTGAGCACAGCAAGTTCGGCACGGGTACCATTGTGGATACGCGGGGCGGGGGCGGTGGCCTCCAGCTGCAAATTGAATTCAGGGAGGTGGGATGCAAATGGTTCATGGCAAACACGCCGCACTTGCGAATGGGAACTCAATCATGAAATACTCCATCATTGCGGCATTGCTTGTGTGCCTAACGCTTGTTGGATGCGCAGGGCAGTCCGATTCCGGGGCTGTCGTAGCCACCGAACCGCCCACGCAGCAAGCGTTCGACTGGAAGCTCATTACTACTTGGCCGAAGAATCTGCCTGCCATAGGCACGGCGCCAGAACGACTTGCCGTGTTGGTAGACGAAATGTCGAATGGGCGGTTGAAGATCAAAGTCTACGGCGCAGGCGAACTCGCGGGAGCCACTGAGGTATTCGATGCGGTTTCCCTAGGCACTGCCGAAATGGGGCATGGGGCTGCCTACTATTGGGTGGGGAAAGTGCCAGCTGCCGTTGCCTTCACAACCTTGCCATTCGGAATGACGGCGCAGGAAATGAACGCCTGGCTACATTTTGGAGGCGGACTAGAACTGTGGAGAGAGCTGTACGAGCCGTTCAATTTGATCCCTATGGCTGCGGGGAACAGCGGAGTGCAGATGGCCGGTTGGTTCAACAAGGAGATCAACTCGCTTGACGATCTCAAAGGACTGAAAATGCGCATTCCGGGAATCGGCGCCGAAGTGATGAGAAGAGCGGGCGCCGCAGCCGTGTACTTGCCGGGAGGAGAGATCTTCACGTCGTTGCAGACGGGAGTAATTGATGCGACAGAATGGGTTGGACCGCTAAATGATCGCACCTTGGGATTGCACGAAGTTGCCAAGTACTACTACTACCCCGGTTGGCACGAGCCAAGCGCCACGATCGAGCTGATCGTCAACAAGGAAGCCTACGACTCGCTTCCCCTCGACCTGCAGCGCATTGTCGAAGTGGCAGCGAGAGCAATCAATCAGGACATGCTGGACGAATTCATGGCACAGAACTTCATTGCTCTCAAGGCCTTGCTGGAATCCAATGACGTGGAGCTTCGAAGGCTTCCCGACGATGTGATAGATAAGTTGCGAGAGCTTACCGAAGAGGTGCTTGCCGAAGTAGCAGCGGAAAGTCCAGAGGCGCAGCGCGTCTTTGAGTCGTACAAGAGCTTTCAAGAGGAAGTGCAAGCTTGGAGTGAAATCTCTGAGTATGCCTACTACAAGGCTCGGTACGAGTCAAACGAATAAACGTTTTCCTTAGAACCTCTCTTCACGACGTAGTGAATCGAGCGCGTCAGAGAGCCGAAGGCAGCCACGTCGCCAACTGAGGGAAGGCGACCAACACGAGCAAAAGGAATAGCTGCAATCCGATGAAGGGCACGACTCCGCGGTACATGTCGATAGTCTGAACCTCCGGCGGCGCCACACCTCGCAGATAGAACAGGGCGAATCCAAACGGCGGCGTGAGAAACGACGTCTGAAGATTCACCGCCACCATCACCCCTAGCCAAACGGGATCAATACCCATTGCTAGCAGAATGGGCCCGACAATTGGCAACACCACATACGTGATTTCTATGAAATCCAGCACAAATCCCAGCAGGAAGATTGTGACCATGACGATAGCCATGGCCGACGCCGCTCCACCTGGAAGACTGGTGAAGAACGCGTGAACCAAATCGTCTCCGCCATAGCCTCGGAATACGAGCGAGAAGATCGACGCCCCAATGAGAATGAAGAAAACCATTGCCGTCGTTTTGATGGTCGACAGCACGATTTCGTTCAGGATTTTCAAATTCAGTGCGCCATAGACGATTGACATTGCTAGAGCGCCGAGGGCTCCCACAGCTGAAGCTTCGGTAGGGGTTGCGACGCCAGCGAGGATCGTTCCCAGCACGGCGACGATCAGCACTATGGGCGGCACCAGACTTGCAAGAAGCTTTCCGAGTTCGAGCTTTTCCTCGTCCTTGGAAGGTGGGGCGCACTCCGGCTGAAGCCACGCTCGAACTAGCACGTAGGCGCCGTAGAGTGCCACTAGCAACAACCCGGGGATTAGTGCTCCCGCAAAGAGGTCTCCTACAGAAACGGTCTTCGGGGCAAAGACACCTTGAGTGAGTTGCGCCTGCTGGTAGGCGTTCCCCAGCACGTGGCCGACTAGCACCAGCGCAATCGAAGGCGGAATGATCTGGCCCAGCGTCCCAGTAGCCGAGATGGTGCCGGTTGCAAAGCCGTGGTTGTAGCCCTGCTTGATCATAACCGGCAGCGAGAGCAGACCTATAGTGACTACGGTTGCCCCGACAATTCCGGTACTTGCTGCCATCAACATGCCCACCAGCACCACTGCAAGTCCCAACCCGCCCCGCATGCGACCAACAAGCTGCGACATTGAACTAAGCAACGACCTTGCTATGTTGGTGCGTTCAAGCGTAACCCCCATCAATATGAATAGGGGCACTGCCATCAAAGTCTGATTGGTCATTAGCGAATAGAGCCGATTGGGCAGGAATCCCAAGTCTTTCGCGTCGAAGATGCCAAGAGCGATGCCCACTAGCGCGAAAATCAGACCAACCCCCGCGAGGGTCGCTCCAACCGAGTAACCCGATAGAAGTACAAGGAACAACGCCGCAAACATCAGCAGCGGTATGAATTCAATCATGCTCGGCGTATGTCTTGTATGCAGCGCACAATTTCGACCGCGGATTGAAGAAGAAGCAGTATTGCGGCCGTCGGAATGACTGTCTTGAGCAGGTAGACCGCAGGAATTCCGCCCACCTCTTGAGAGCCTTCCAGAATGCGCCAGGAAGCCGCCACATAGTCGAAGCTGTAGGCGACGATCACTAGAGACATGGGTACCAGAAAAGCTAGATGTCCAATCAAGTTGACAAGGGCTTTGCGACGTGGAGGAAACCGACTGTAAAGCAAGTCGACACGAACATGCGCGTCATGCTTCATCGCGTAGGACAAACCAATCATGAATAGGAGAGCGTGCATGTAGACGACGGCTTCCTGCAGGTAGATGGCGTCCATCTGGAAGACGTAGCGCCGTACCACAACGAAAACCATGCAAATGGTCATAGCCAGGACCAGCCAGGCCACACAGCGCCCAGTCCATTCAACAATGAGTTGTAGCAGGCGTTTCATTGCGGCATGCTGGAGGTAAGAAAGCTCAAAGCCATGCCCGCGAAGAGGAAGAATCCGACGACTGTGTTGTTTTTAAAGGCACGAAAGCAGGCATCTCTCTCTCGATTTCGGGTCAAGAAGGCTTGATAGCCAAATAAGCCTCCGATGATCGCGACGCTTGCCAAGTATGGGTAATTGAGATTAGCCATCAAGGCAAGAATGAGAAGTGCGGCAAGCACAACTAACTGAAGTGCTGCGATCACGTAAACATCAAGCTTTCCTAGAAGGATTGCCGTTGACTTTATGCCGATCCGTACATCGTCCTCTCGATCCACCATGGCGTATTGGGTGTCGTACGCAACGATCCAGCTGAAGCTTGCCCAGAACAACAGCCAAATCTCCATTGAAATTGTCTCGGTCACTGCCGTGCTCGCCATCGGGATTCCCCAGCTGAACGCAATTCCCAATCCAAGTTGAGGCAAGTGGGTGAAACGTTTCATGAACGGATAGACTACGGCCACGAGCAGTCCCACCAGCGCCATCCATCGCGTGATCGGATTGAGCGTGAACACTATAGCCAGTCCAATGGCCAACAAGATTGCGAGACATATGAGCGCTTGCACCACATTGAGTCTCCCATCTGCCAGTGGGCGCGTGCGCGTGCGAGCGACATGGGGGTCCAAATCGCGGTCGGCAATGTCATTGACAACACATCCGGCTGCGCGCATGACAAAGCACCCAAGAGTGAATGCGATGAGGATTCCTATGGGAGGAAGGCCTCCGGATGCTAGCCAAAGAGCTGCCAAAGTGGGCCAAAGCAATAGGAACGTGCCAACCGGACGGTCGAGCCGCATTAATTCCCAGTAAGGTCGAAGATGATGCAGCACGGTGGAATCCCTATTCGACGCGTGGACGGACGAACCTAGCCCATTGTATTGGGACTTGTGCCCCTGACTATCCATGGATCTCCACAGCTAGCGTTGCCGTTCAACGGAGTTACCGGCGTCAACACTTCTCGCCGATCGCATGCCGACATTCAATTGCCCTTAATGCAAAATGAGCCTGCGAGTACTCGGGACCAGTAGGCGTGATTTGGTCCCAAAGTGTGGTGTACAAAATGCGTTTGAAATAGCACGAGGCGAACAGAAAGGGCAAGCACACTTCACGCCTGATTTTGAAAACTTTAGCTAGGAATTGTTGTCACTCTTGAACTGCACTTGTATCGACTTTGGAGCCTGCGGAGAGCGTACCGGGGCGCATGTCCATTTGGACTTCTTTCAACAAACGGTTACCTAGAGCGCTGTCTGTCAATGGTGCGACGCACGATTTGTTTCACGATCTTGTAAGTTCTCACACGAAATGTGCCCCTTCCGGGGCACATTCCTTTGTGCTTCGCACGGATGAACCTCACTGGCCCATCCGGCTAGAGGGGAGGAACTTGCTACATCGAGTAGCGAAGACCGAGCGACAACACCTGGCCTCGCGCATTCCATCGCGACGCATCGTAGGGAATACCGTTGCGAATGGTTAGAGGAGCACCACGGTCGAACAGGTTTAATGCGCCAAACCGCAATTCCAGTCTCTCGTCGAATTGATACGTAGCGGTGGCATCGACTACGGTAAGCGATGCTACAGGTATCTCCAGATGCGCACCCGGAGAATTGTAAGGATCAAATTGAGCGCATCGTCCGACGTCATACCGCTTCTGTGAGAAGCTGCAGAAGTGAGCCCTGTCGTTTAGATAGCCGGGCGTGTACCGCGCTATCATGCTCGCGCTCAGCTTATTGCGATCCCAAAACAACTGTAATGTGGTCCTGTAGCGATCAGGGGTTGTAATGGTTCCCACCTTGTCGTATACAAGACCTTTAAACGGCTCGTCGTAGTTTTCCAGGATGCGATTGTGATGCAACTTGGCTTCGAATCTTCCGATGAGTGGTGTGCTGAAGGCATATGCGATATGTACGTCCAATGATCTGTGCTTGCGAATCTCTGCGTTGAAGTAGTCGTAGTTCAGAGATATCAGGTCACCGCGTTCGTCGCGCACACCTAGTGGATTGTCGGGGTGAAGGGCTTGGGGCTCGTCTCGAAAATCTCGCGTGTGTAGAATCCGACCTTCGAAACTTGTATTGATCCATGCCACCTGAACCTCAAGTCCGTCTAGGAAATTGGGCGTCCAAAGGACCCTAGCGGATTGGTTTTCGGAAACTGAAGCGACGAGATTTGGATTGGCGCGATAGTACGTGTAAGGGATGACACTGTGGGTCGTCGGGCCGTCTGGATCGAATATGTCTTCGACGTTGTACGTACGCCACCGAAACGGGACTCTCGTATCGTACAGTTGCGAAACCAAGGGCTGCTGAATGTTGCGGGACATGTTGATCGATATCCGCACATCCTCCGTCGGCAAGTAAACCACCCCAATGTTAGGGGCATTGTCGGCCTGTTTGTATTGAACAAGTTCCGCACCCTCGATTGGAACGTACGAAAGGCTAATGCCAAGCTCCTGGACCCAGTCCAATACAGCCGGGCTCCACACCTCTGTTTCAACGTTTCTGTAGTCAGAGGTGTAAGCACGACCTATCGAGCCCCACGTGGAGTCGATCGTTCGCATATTCTTCAGCGTGAGGTGCAACGATCTGCCCCACCATCCCGCGTGCTCTTCCGACATTAAGGGAATCCAAAACTCCCAGAATATGGTTTCGTTGCGATAAACCGGTTCAAGGGTGCCGGTCCACACCAAGTTATAGTCGAACTCGTACTTCGACAGACCAAGATTGGCAAGGTACCGGGTCTGGTATCTGCGCGCTGTACGTGAAGCACCCGCCACATAGCTGATTTCGTCGCCTCGAAAATTCCACAGGAAACCCTTGACTGTCACACGTCCCGTTGTGGTCTTATTGAATCCGATTCGTCGTGTAGTCTCGCCGAGGAAGTGTTCGAAATCCTCGCCTTGCTTACTGCCGTTTCCGAAGAAATTGAACGCCACTTCAGGATCGGAACTCGACAACCGTCTGTAATACTCGTCCGTACCCGGGGAGTGGCGCTCGCGTGCTCGTGGCACCCCGAAGGAGATACTGTTTGTTGTCGAACGGGACTCAGTTAGCTCGACTTCAAGAGTGTTTCTCTCCATAAATGTCCATTCGCCGCCGATGGTCGCGGAAGTGTTTCGGTTGATGATCTCCGAGAACGGAACGGGAAGCAGCCCGTTACTTTGCTCTAGTACGGGAACATAGTTAACGTACATTGGCTCGCCAAAGGGGTTGTAGGCGTTTGTGGCCGGAACCACTACGGTCATGGACGGAGTCCTCTGTTTCCGATAGGAGTAGCCTTCAGAGTGCAGGGCGTCTAAGAACAGCTTGACACTACTGAACGGCGCATGCTGTAAATTGAGAACCACTGCCTCTCGTCCAGAATGTGCACCGTTTTCGTGCGCAATGACATCGTGAGGTTCAATGTGGTCGGTCGAATAGCGGTCGCCCTTCCGAAAATCTTCCTTTGTCGCGCCAACACCGCTATGATCGGCGGGCAACTGGTACGTATATAGCTTTTCGGGATCGCTGTCCCTGGTACCGTCGATGTAGTAGTTGTTGTAGTAGGCTCCAGGACGTACCGAACTTCCATTCCAATGAGCGACGATGCCCGGTTGGCCTACATTGAAGTTTCGGTAGTCGAACGCAGGACCCATGAGCTCTCTATAGTCTCGGCTCGTCCAGCCAATCTTCGAGTTGATGATGGGTTCTTGCTCGTCCTTGGACACCGTCAGGGTTCCTGTGCCGCCTCGCCAGCCCATGCCAAACGTTGCGCTGCCCGTTAAGTTGTCGCTTCCAGTCGAACTCATCTCCTGCCGTAGGTCGATGTTTAATCCCCGATAATTTTTTTTCGTTATGAAATTTATGACGCCCGCTATAGCGTCTGCTCCATAGACAGCCGACCCGCCGTCGAGCTGAATATCAACGCGTTCGATAGCATGCATCGGTATGCCCAATAGGTTGACAATGTCCCTCTCCGAACCTCCGTATCCAGCAACGCGGCGGCCGTTGAGGAGCACTAGCGTGTTGGATGAACCAAGTCCTTGCAGGTTAGCGGTGGCCAAGTCAAACGCATCCCAGATGTACCCGGAGTCACCTCTAAGCTCATCGCCTGTCTCGACGACGGAGGAGGTTTGTGGGTTCGTCGAATTGAATTGCCATGGAACCGTTCGGAGGAATTCGTCCAACGTAGACGCACCCGTCATAGCAATGTCCTCTTCCGAGTAGCTATGAACTAGCGCTGTGGAGTCTCCCGTGGGAAGTCTAGTGCCGGTTGTGACAATCTCTCCCATCTCCTGATCCGCATCTGTAATCTCTGTGGCCACTTCATCCTCTTCGGAATCCGCGGCGTCCTTTGATTCTTCGACGACGCCTTCGTCCTGTTGCGCGTCGTCTTTGTCGCTGGCTTCTTCGTCTTGGGTCGCTAAGGTACCCGTGGCCACAACAAGCCCAAACGCCACCAGTATCAATCGTATGCTAGTTCCCGGAAGCCGAAGACGCTCGTTGGAATTGTCAGATCTAAGTTGCACTGCAATGTTCCTCCCCATAGTTCACGATCAGTTGTCCAGGCTCGTCTATATGGCTTCCACCGAAAAACAGCCCCTCAAACTGGTCAATTGAAAAGTTACATTGGATTATACACTAGGTTTTGCGAGTCGGAATACACATAATTTAAAAGAAAGAGTAGTTAATCCACGTACCTCAAGAAAAGAATTATCGATGTCGAGAATCAGGGAATTTTTGGATACGTGCAATCACAAACTTGTCGCCAGCCGAGTCAAATCGAAGTCTCTCTCAAAGACGACGAGAGTTGGTGTGTTGTTGCCCATTGATTCAGTTGCGAAGTGCACGCTGATTGCACCCAAGGCATGTTTGCAGAAACTCGAACAACGCCATCTAGGGAACCCCTAGCACCCCTGGGTAAGTGATTCGATCACACCCATTTTGTACACACGTAGAATACAATAATGAGAATCCCCGTGTCTGTAAAGTGGATTCCATTGTTCTGCGATACAGCGTATAATCCGGACTACACCTTAAGAGATACTTGGGCGCTGGAGGATCGGCAGCAAATATCGTTGTAGGCGATTGTATGTTTGCTCCTGTCGGGGGCGACAACCTTGCGACAATCTGATGCTGCAAGAGCGACTTAGGAGTGCCGCTATATATAGCCATCATCGCGATAGATCGAAGGGGAAGACTTCAATTGGGCGGGAGGAGTACCTGAGCCTCAATAGTTGGATACGCCATCACGGAAGGCTTCCCGTAGCAATGAGTTTGAGCTTTGCGATTGGGCGGCGCGATCATTTTGTCTCACCTATTTCAGTCCGCGCACTGTCAATCCATGGCTAAATCCATACATCTGAAAATCTCACTTCCTGTCGAGTCATCACGCGTTCCGATTGAATCCTATCCTTGCGCCACAGCTACTGCAACCGAAAGTGGAATTGGTTTATTTCGCTCAAATCCGGTTTACCGCTACCACACTGTGAACTGACGCTCTTCGTATGGACCTTATAAGAAAACTCAGAGAACGAGAGCATGTCAGACCGGCTGACGTGAACACGGTTCGGCGACGAATGCGAGTGTTCTGAGCCGTGGTCCGACTCAAGAAACAGTACAAAATTTCACACCGAAGAGCATCGTATATATGCTAAATTTCGATTGTTACAAACGGAATAAAGCTTGAACATCACTGACTTAATCGCGAACGGCTGGAGTTATCACGAAACTGAGAGCGAACGCTTGGCTGAAGAGCTCGAGAACACGAGCATTGCCCGAATGTCAGTCAAGGATGTTGCTCAATGTCTACAACTATCCAACCATACGATTGGCGAACATCTTGGGGACTGGTCACGAGCTAGAAAGTTCCTTCAATCAGTACTAGACGCGAACCCTTCTTCGTCTAAGCTCTCGAACGTTGCTTGCTATCGATACGTCGCGGATTACATGGATGCGGACCACTTCGCGGCGATACGTGCAGAAATGGATGCATTGAGCGTATCTGAACATGTGCTTGGAACTTACTTGGTATTGAAGTCGATGCTTGCAACCGCATTGGTCGGCAGTGGATTGTGGGACAAAGGGTTCGAAATTCTCAACACCCTGAACAAAATGGCTTCCACGAGTGAGTTGCCAAAGTCGACAATTCGTTCTCTTGCTATCACCAACAACAATGTCGCGAACGATTGTTTGGCCGCGGATTCACTGAGCCCGTCGGAGGGAAGAGCACTGTTGCATTGTGCTAATGCAGCTCTTCAATTTTGGAAGATGTGCGGTACTTGGGTGAATGAAGAGCGCGCTCTCTACCTCTTGTCGTTAGTATTTGCCAGCACTGATGCAATGGATCAGTCATTGACCCACGCGAAAGCCGCCTTGAGAGTGATCCAATCAAATGGCGATCAGCCAGTCGACGAAGCATTCATAAGACTTGCCGCTGCCAAGGCGTATCACGGATTGGCTGACCCAGAGAGCGCGTTTAGCGAGTTAGAGCAGTCGGACAAAATCGCCGAAGGGTGGTGCGACGATGCCCTCACAGAAGAGTATCAGTCTCTACGATCCAAACTTGCCTTTGTCTAGTCGAGAGTGGACGACGTCATGGTGTCGTCCGGCGACAGCGAAGTCTCGGAGACTCTGAGTGCTCTAACGGAAAAACCAATTCCTTGCGCAATAATCTCTTCGATAATGCTCAGTTGTCCCGATAGCGCGAGAGAAACGGTGTAACGACAGTTTCCCGATCCGTGGACGGCACCACTACTTCTCCCTTTGCGTGTATCTATCTCAGTCTCATCCGGGGTTTGGCATTGATCGTACCCATTGGGCGATCCACCGTGTCAAAAGGCCGGTCCTCAAATCTGCCTGAGATCTTGGATTGCAGGAACCGATGCGTAGATAGTCAGATTTCCAAACGCTATTCAAGCGTCCGGTTAGCAACTCGTTGCTTGAGGGGCGAACCCACACTTGCAGCCGGAACTCGCAAGATACCTGACTGTCTGGGGGCACCTGGCGAGGACGCAACCCATTCTTGGAGGTTTGTCAATCACACCTGATCGCGCACTACGGTGTCCGGTAGTAGGAAGTTGTTGCATTGTGAAAAAGCGTGTCCTGTTCGGTGCACAATGCAGGTTCCCTGTAAGGCTATCTACATCGTATTGGTCAGACCGCGCATTGCGCAACTTTCAACATGTAGAACTGAACTCCGTCGATAGAGCGGACACCCTAAGACCACTTGATCGAAGTCGTGGGTTTGCTTGAGAATCTTCCGGGCCAAACTCAGCAAGTCGACCCAAAATTCTGGCATTCATTGCAAACCTCACATACGCGAAGGATGAGCAACGAATGCAGTGTGCTTTATGAATTCACAACAATGTAGCGGATTTTGCGCCAAATCGACCGCGCTGAAGATACTCCCTTAGGAAAGAATTGCTGAAACTACTCGCATCGCGCATTCAATTGGGACTTGTAACTTTGCTATTCTTTATGTGCAAACATTACACCTGTACCAAGTCGGGTCACCCGCTTCATGCAATAGCCTCAGGGTAAAAGAGCGGGAACGTCGTCAATCAGATGTGATGTTTGCAATGGCCCGACACCCATGGTGATAGTCCCTTGAGAGACTATCCGTTGAGGTTAACCTCACCCAGAGGGATGCACAGGCACGTCCCCGCCTTTTTACCGAGAGTTTTGAAGCATTATTCTCATATGAGCTATTAATATGTGGAAAGTACATTATAAAACACATTATCATTGACGCTCCGAATGGATACGTACGTACGTGTGCGAATTGCCTGCGGTAATCCGTGCAGCAAGCCAAGGAGAATGCGAAATTTAGGTGGGAGTGGAAACCTAACATAGCTTTGAGTGCCGGATCGAGAATACATGGTTAAGGCCTACGGCAAGTATGAATGGAAGCAGTAGCCGAACTAGTTGTTCAAGCCTATCGGAGCTGGCATTAAGGATGCATAGATTGAACGGACTGCGTTCTTGGTTGAGTCTCAAATAGCTTCACGGACGCTTAGACCGAATAGCAAGGGCGTTACTAATTTCCGAAGTACTACTGGTGTAGCTTGGACGATTGGGTGAACTAACGACAACAACAAGTGTTCCAGATGGAGGTCTCTTGGTGCCGTTTGACTCTGAAAAAGACCAAGATTACGACTGCAAGTAGTTGCTAGGATAAGTTAACTTGAAATGCAATGCGTATTACAACCTGCTTTCCAATTGGACGAAATTGCTAGATTGTGTACCAGTGGCGATCCCGTCATATGTCGCGACTTTAGCTATAGTGCGGTCCGAGTGCGGCTTCTAGGTCTATATGGTCTCGATGTGTCTCAGCCCTTCGCTGGCGAAGTATCGCGCTCAGCACCCCGCTCCTCGAATACACGCGGAACGAGTCTTGGCTAGCAATTTAGTTTTATGTTAATAGCAACGCGGTCATTGCGATCTCGAGCGGATCAATCACCAGAAGCAGTGAATTGCCGGGTGCGAATTGACACCCAGGTTCGGTTTGAAATTGCTATTGGCACTCGAGTCCGATGCGGTTGATCAAGCCGCTTTGCGCGCTACTCATAGCTGTGGAGTCTGATTTGGGAATGCCTCTCGTAGCCGCCGCCGCAATGTTTATGGTCCCATTCGATGAGTATGCAACACAAGTTGCGTACATTTTGGTAAATTACACGTTTTCTGATTACGGGATATCTCAATGGCAACGGGAGTAACGGATGCCGAGAAGATCATATATGGGGTAGTTGAATGGAAATCCTTGGAGGTTGCAGCGGACAACCACACGAGTCTTGTAGCACGAGAAGTGCTCAAGGAAGGATATGGACACGCCCTCGCCTACCGCTATTCATTGGTCGATGGAACGGCTCTTGTTTACGATGTTGAAGGTGACAAGTGGGGATTTGGGATCCACAGAGATTTGTTGGACCTCGCGCAGTCGATCCTTGATGAATCACATTCCGATCCGGGAACACCCACGCCAGTCGCGCGATTTGTCATCCCAAACGAATTTGATGAGCTTCAGCGCTTCCATCAGCAATCTGCAATTGTTCAGCCTGATTGTTGTACTAGCGACAGATTGGAGTTGTCTAGCGGCAACAAGGGGTAAAAACTGTGGAAAAGCGACTTGGAGCGTGGTCTGTCGGAGCAATCTGTGGGAGGCGTGCTCAGCAAGTAGACTGCACAACGGGCGGTCAGTGTAGATGTGAATGTAATTGTGGTCAGTTCTCGTGACGGGGGTTTGTGTGCTGCTGCAAAGGCTTGTCTAGAAATGAAAACTAGGATCGAGTGTATTCCTCTCTCGCAAGAGTCAATCTGTCAAGATACAACCGGTACTGTGAAAAGTGTTCTGCAAGGATCGCAGCGATGCCCTTTTGGGGTGTACATTGCAGACTTGATAACTCATACCGATACGGGAATATCGGTGTATCGGCGAATTTGAGCCTTTTGTTGCCTTAGTGAGTGCGGGCGCATCGAGTCTCGCTTTGGAAGGTTAATGTTGGCAGGGCTAGGCACGGCTCTTCACCACTGACAAAATGGGTGACGAAGCGGCGGCGTGTCAGGTAGAACCGTATATATTGAACCTCTCCGAGGCAACACGCAAGGGGTCGAAGAAAATACTACTCGCGGCGTGTGAGCAATCCGGCCGCGCAATCAATCGGCCCTGCGACCGATTCGGGGAACTACTTGGACAGAGCGAATTCCTACATTAGATGGCTCTACAGAAGAGCCATCGTTCGCAGACAAACTAAGCTAGTGAGAAGTGTTTTGGGTTTCGCTCGTGTTGGTCGTTGCCGTATTTTTCAATCGGGCGAGTCAGTCGCTCCCTGCAAACGCGAGAAATACTGGTGCATCGATCTTTCGCTTCCCTTGCGATCTCGTCTCTCAAAGTCAAGGGTACGGTGATGGTAATTTGCACGGTAGGGGGGCTATTGCGTCCCCGGCTCTGTAGCTTGCCTGTAGCTCCGTAGGTTCTTCGAGACGTGGCCTCAGGGTCGACCAATGGACGGAATTTCATGGAAAGCACTCCTTGCGTGCTGCCCGAAATTGGTTCGGGGCGATGCGTTGTAAATCATATATCAGATGCTAGTGCTTGCGGACCAATTATAAACACGGAATTTGTTTCATGCAGTATCGCTGCTCGGCCATGGCAACGGCATGCAACCTAACTATGCATGGATCGCCAAAACTAGTTCATGAAGTCTCATCAGAGTGACCAGCGTCAACGCTTCTCGCCCGCCTAGCGATTCCTACCGGATAGAGATTGTCTTGGCGTATATGGAGAAATACCTGTGGAATCGTGAGCTTTGGCTGTCCTCTCCATTACTCGAAGAGTTCTGTCCGCGCGGTCGTGCGATACTTGCAGAACGTACTTAGAACCTGTATTGAAAATCAAGCTTGAGAGATGAATTGAATTCCCTTCCAATTCCGAAGTACTTCTGATAGGACATTCTCGTCGAGACGTTGCTAAAGAAAAGGAAAGGTCTTCGCACTCCCGCAGAAAGGAAAAAGTGAGTATCGCTGCTGTCAAACGGTGGATTCTTTACACTGGTTGTGAACGCTTCCGGTCCAAAGGTCCGTAGCGATGTCTTTGCATTGCGTTGTGCATGAACAATGCCAAGCTTTCCAAAGATCCAAGTGGAACGGGGAAGAGGCAGCTCGAAACCCGGAGAAAAGGAGAATACGTGCGTCTTGAGCACAGTTTCCTGTACGAATCCGAAAGGCGCATGCCGCTCCTCCGGTAACGATATGCCGTGCGCTGGCCCCATCAATAACGTGATGGTTGGAGCAGGACTATAGGTGGCTTCTAAGCTCCATCGCTCGTTTAAGGAATAGCCAACTCCAATTTCATACCCTGAGTTGGTCTCGTAGAAGCCTAGCACACGCGGATGGTGGCTCGCCGTAGCGGAAGGAAATCCAATAGAGGGAACATCTCGCCAATTCACGGCTCCCATCTGCATGTAGATGTCGGAGGCCAGGAGGCCGGTTGAGAGAAGAAGAGCCACGATTGCACTTAGCACCACTTTGTGCGCAAACAAACCGTTAATCATGGGAGGGGAGCTCAAAGTATGAACCGTTAGCTGCGAGAAGCTGCACCGCGATTCGCAACGCAAGTCGAACTCCTTAGTATACGCCCGCAATTTGGTATGTTGTTGCTATCATGCGCCCGTTTGGCGATTACCCCGCACTCTGACAAGAACGATTAATGCGAAAGTGGCAATGCATAGTCTGTGGCTGGATCTACGACGAAGCCGAGGGATGTATTGAGGAAGACATTGCGCCAGGGACTAGCTGGAGCGACGTACCTGAAGATTTTTTTTGTCCCGAGTGCGGCGTAGGGAAGGAAGACTTCGAGATGATCGAGATTTAAAACCCTAGGATTGGCTGGCGAGCCTAAACCGCAGCGTAGTCGCTTGTTGAAGGAGTCCACGTATCAATGATGCTGGAGGCCAAGTCGGGGTTAGAATTGATTAGTTCTCGAGCGCGCTGGCGGGCTTCCTGCAGCAGGTTCGAGTCCACGGCCAAATTCGCCACACGGAAGTTCTCCACTCCTGACTGGGCCGTCCCGAAGACTTCTCCCGGACCTCTGATTTCGAGGTCTTGCCTTGCTAGCTCAAACCCATCGGTGCATTGCCTGAGAGCGTTCAGGCGATGTCGCGAATTCTCGGAAATGGGCGGATCAAAAATCATCATGCAGTAGCTCTTTTCGGCTCCCCTGCCGACACGCCCTCTTAGTTGATGCAATTGAGCCATGCCAAACCTATCGGCGTCGTCGATGACCATGAGTGTGGCGTTTGATACGTCGATTCCCACCTCAACCACTGTAGTTGCCACTAAGAGTTGTATTTCGCCCCGGCGAAACTTCTCCATGGTCCTATGTTTTTCGTCGGTCTTCATTCGCCCGTGCAAATGCGCAATTCGAACGCCGGGGAGTCGCTGTCCAAGCTCCTGAAGAACGTCCTGGGTTCCTCGAAAGTCGCCATCCTCAGGATCTCGTTGGTCGATTGCAACACATACCCAAAATACCTGCTGCCCCGACTCGAGGAATCTGCGTACGGCGGCTATTACTTGGTCGCGACGTTTTGCACTGTGTATTGTCGTTTCGATGGGTTGCCGACCAGGGGGCATCTCATCAATAGTCGATACATCCATGTCTGCGAACAAGTACATGGCAAGCGTACGAGGGATGGGCGTTGCGGTCATGATCAATTGGTGCGGCAAGCGGCCCTTGTCGCGAAGCAACATTCGTTGATGCACACCAAACCGATGCTGTTCGTCAATGATCGCCAAGCCCAGAGACTTGAACCTCGTGGTAGTTTGAAATAGTGCGTGGGTGCCGACGGCCACCATATCCTCGCCTCGTGCGATCGCCTCTTGACGAGTGCGACGAACTGGTGCGGCCATGCGACCGGTAAGAAGTCCCACTTGAATGCCGAGTGGAGTCAACCAGCGAGAAAGGGTTTCGTGATGCTGCTCGGCCAGAATTTCGGTTGGAGCCATGAATGCCGTCTGCATATTGTTTTCGGCAGCTCGGACAATGGCCAATGCGGCAACAACTGTCTTTCCAGATCCCACATCTCCTTGAACTAGCCGGAGCATGGGATTGGATTTCGCGAGATCATCCAGTATTTCCTGAACTACCCTTTCTTGCGCTGTTGTAAGTGAGAAACCAAGTGAACTGAGAAATTGGTCCTTGAGATTGGCCGACTGATCCAAAGGGAAAGTGGTGTAAGTGCGTTGCTGAACATGTCTGCGGGACTGAAGCAAGGTGAATGCCAGCAATTCGTCGAACGCCACTCGTTTTCGAGCTGTGTTGAGACCTTCCAATCCACGCTTAGGATCCGGTTCATGCAACAGCCGGATGGACTCGCCCAACGTAAACCCCTGGTGTCGGAAATTCGGCAGATAGGCCACTTCGTCAAGAGCCTGACGAATTAGACTGCCAAGCCTAGCGCTGCTCACCCCTTGCGTCTTGCGATAGACAGGGACGAACTCTTGAGGTGGAGCGCCAGGGTCTGAATGAAACGTCCTGTACTCGGGATGCACCATTTCGAGACCCTTACGGCCCAAACGCACAACACCATAGAGTCGCAACCACATGCCTTCTGAGAGTTGGCCTACCTGACGCGGGCTGTAATGCAGCAGACGCATGTTCAAACTCTTGCTGTCGGCCTCCCCTATCGCGACGTAGACACTAGGTCGAGGCCCCCCAAATTTCTCAATGCCAAGTATTCGGCCCTGAACATAGTGCTCACTACCTGACGTAAGTTGCGAAAACGGTGTGACACGAGTGCGGTCCTGATAGCGATATGGCAAATGAAGGATCAGGTCCAGCTTTGTGCGGATGTTGAGTTTTTGCAGTCGCTTTGCGAGAGTAGGCCCAACTCCCCTAAGATTGCTGACAGGTTCGGACGGCATTGCTTGTGCCGACAGCTAGTCTTCCAGGAAAGCGATGGTCTCGATTTCTATGGATGCACCACGAGGAAGCGCACTGACTCCAACCGCGACGCGTGCGGGAAAAGGATACTGAAGCGTTTCGCTCATGACGGCGTTCACGGTGTCGAAATTGCTAAGGTCAGTGAGGTAAACCGTCATCTTCACGACATCCTTCAGAGATGCGCCTGCGGCCTCGAGAACTGCCCGAATATTTGCAAAGACTTGCTTGGTTTCCTTGCGGAACGAGTCGGTGACCAATTCCATCGTAGAAGGATCCAAAGCAATCTGGCCGGATAGATATAGGATATTGCCTGCCCGCATTGCATGCGAGTAGGGACCGATCGCGTCGGGTGCACTCTCGGCAGTAATGGCTTTTCTATTCATTGTTTCCACGTCAGGTCAATTGCCGTTGTACGCTTGTGGTGTCGGCTCTGGCGTTCAAGCTTTTCATAATTCGGCGCAAGTGCTTTAAGTTGGCCACCGCTAACTTCATTTGCACAATCGACAACTCTGGTGTTCGCTCAGACACATCCAGCATGCTAATGCCCGCGCCGAGTGAATTGACGGATTCCGCCAACGAGGCCAAGACACCCAGATGCGGAGCAATGTCGATCCGCAATCGAGTGAGAAACTCGCCTTGCGGATTGTCCGTCCAGCTAACCGGCATGATGGTGCTCTTGGATCGAATCGACTTGATGTTCTTGCAACTCGATCGATGTACTACAAGACCTTCGCCCTGCGAGATATGCCCTACGATCTCGTCACCGGGCACAGGACCGCAGCATCTTCCATATCGGACTCCCATGTGCTCGCCACCTTGCACGTAGATTGGGGCGCCATGCTCAATGTTCGCCGTGTCGTGATCTGCTACGTCCTCGTCTAGCAATCGTTGCGCCACTTGGTAGGCCAGGAGGTTGCCGCGGCCCACCTCTTCGAACAATTCGTTCCGTTTTCTAACATTGAATTCGCGAAAGACCTTGCGCAGTCGGCGAAAGTCCAGTTGCTCGAGGGAAGTGTTGGCGTTGGCCAAGGAACGATTCAGAAGCGTCTTTCCTAAAACGATCGATTCATCTTGGCCCCGCGAGCGCAGATGATCGCGGATTGCCGACCGAGCTTTGGCAGTTTGCACGAAGTTTAGCCACACCGGGTCGGGATGCGCTGCCTTTGCACGCACAATGGACACGGATTGGCCCGATTCCAAGACTGTCGACAGCGGAGCGATTTGGTCGTCGATTCGACAGGCAACGCATTGATTTCCGACATCCGTGTGCACGGCGTAGGCGAAGTCGACCGCGCAGGAGCCGACGGGAAGAGCTAGGATGTCGCCTTGTGGTGTGAAGACATACACATCATCGGGGAATAGATCGGTTTTCAGGTTCTCGATGAATTGAACGGCGTCTCCCCGATCTTGAAGGTTCAAGAGATTGCTGATCCATTCGTGAACTCCGCTGGTGGCGTGGCCTTCCTCAGATTCCTCGGAGTCCTTTCCATCATGCTTGATCCATCCAGCCACGAGACCGTAGCTGGCAATGTCTTCCATGTTCTTATTGCGGATCAGCAACTTGATAGATTTGGCTCCGGGTCCAATCAAAGTCACATGCAGCGATTGATAGCCATTTGATTTGGGAATGGCAATATAGTCGCGGAATTCCCGGATTTTCGGTTTGTACAGATTGTGGGCCAAGCCCATCGCTCGGTAGCAATCATCCGTACTGTTGACTATGACGCGGTAGGTGAAGGTATCCATGAACGCGTCGAACGAGCGTTCGTGATCGCGCAGTGAGCGGTAGATCGAATAGAGTTCAGTCTCGACATACTCTATCCTTACCTTGAGACCCGCCTCCGCAAAGCCTGATTTGAGCTTTCTAGTGATCGACTTGATCTGGTCCTTTGCCGTGCGCCGAACCCGCGCCACCAGGCGTTGCAGCCGGTCGGCACGAAGCGGGTAGAGCGCTTCGAAGGATAGCTGTTCGAGTTCCTGTTTAATGACGTAGATGCCGAGCCGGTTCGCCAATGGAACAAAGAGATCCATCGTCTCGCGGGCAATTCTCTTGCGGCTGTCTCGTGTCATTACTCCGATGGTGCGCATGTTGTGCAACCGATCGGCAAGTTTCACGAGAATGACTCGAATGTCTCGCGACATGCTCAATGTCATTTTGTAGAAATTCTGTGCTTGAGCTTCCGCGTGGCTGTCGACGAGGTGGGAGAGTTTCGACACTCCATCCACTATGTCGGCTACTGTTTCGCCGAAGACTTTCGCCAGTGATGTCTTGCTAGCGCTTGTGTCTTCGAGAACGTCGTGCAACAGGGCCGCGCATATGGTTTCGGGGTCAAGCTTGAAACTTGCCAGAATGTTGGCCACCGCTAGCGGATGCGTGATGTACGAATGACCCGTCCTGCGTCTCTGACCCGAATGAGCCTTTTCAGCGTATTCGTAGGCGCGAGCAACCAGCCCGATTTGGGCAGGTGTCAGGTAGTCTAGGCGACGGTCGAGTTCGTTACCGAGTAGGGGTGCGGCAAGTTCATCACGACGTGCACGCTTCTCAAGTTCAGTTTGAAAGTATGACTCAGAAGTCGCTGGAGGACTCATCTCCTCTATCTAGCCGGGTGACGGGGTTCACTTCTTCGGTCAAGTCATTTGCCGAGTCGGACAGCACTTCGTCGGTCACCAATCCTTCAGCAATTTCCCTAAGGGCGATCACAGTATGCTTGTCGTTTTCCTCGGGCACAAGGGGCTCGCCGTCGAACAATTGCAACTGCCGAGCACGTTCCGATGCGAGTCTGACCAACTCGAAGCGGTTCTCCACATGTTCGAGGCAATCTTCTACTGTTACTCGTGCCATTTGCGGGTGCTCGTTGCGGAGTGGAATTCGTTGCGCATTCTACACGAAAAACTGCTAGTCGGGCAGTCCCAGAACCCTCTTCGCAATTATGTTCAACTGGATTTCATTGCTGCCTCCTGCGATGGATCCCGCCTTGCCGGCGAGCCAGTCTCTAGTGATCGCACTCGCCGCATGCGAGCCTAGTTCTTGATCGACATTTGAACCGACGGCCTGAGATCCGAGCATAGAGACTTGCAGCTCTGATCGCTCCTTTCTAAGATTCGCTCCGTAGTATTTGAAAATGGATGTCTGCGGTCCGGGAGTCGAGCCTTGGGACTCCTCAACTGTTCTCCTTTGCGTTAGACGAAATGCTTCGGCATTAATGGAGTGCCGAAGAATGCTTGCGCGCACCACGGGGTCGTGCAGGCGCCCGTTTCGAGACCCCATTGTTTCTTTAGCAAGTTCTTCAAGCGATGGTCCTGTCTCGCGGTTTCTACCAGAAGCCAAGGCGCTGATGCCGGAGCGTTCATGCTGCAGCAGACGCTTGGCTACGGTCCATCCTTTGTTAAGTCCGCCAACGAGGTCCTCCTTGGCCGCCACGGCGTTGTCGAAGAACGTTTCACAAAACGGCGACGCACCTGAAATCAATCGTATCGGCCGTACCGTTACGCCCGGCTGATGCATGGAAAATAGCAGAAAACTTATGCCGTCGTGCTTGGGTGCATTTGGGTCGGTTCTGACCAAGCAAAAGATCCAGTCGGCAAATTGAGCACCCGATGTCCAAATCTTTTGGCCATTGACGAGGTAGTGATCGCCCTGTTCGACGGCGCGTGTCTGTAATGAAGCCAAATCGGATCCTGAACCGGGTTCGGAATAACCTTGGCACCATCGAATCTCGCCACGGGCAATGGGTGGCAAATGCCGGAGCTTTTGGTCGTCGGTGCCATACTCAAGTAGCGTGGGTCCCAGCATGATTACACCCATGCCTCCCAGCGGCGAGGGAGCACCTAGTCTTTTCATCTCTTCAAGGAGCACGAGATACTGATCCTTCGACAGTTCAGCACCACCGTACCGCTTTGGCCACATCGGGACAGTGAAGCCTTTCTCTGCGGAGCGTTCCAACCACTTCTTTCGATCCCCGGCCAAAGGTGTGCGTAGACCAGACTCCGGACTTCCGTCTAAACTCAGTAAGCTTTTAGGGCAGGAGCTCGCAAGCCAATCGCGCACTTCTAGTCGAAAACTCATGAGGACAAGCAGGTTCTTGCAGTAACAAATGCTCGAATGAATGATAACCAAAGTTCTTGCGATTGAATTTTTAAGGATTACCAAGGTCTCTCGCAACGGAAATCTATCTACTTGGCGTATAAAGAACTAAATGTCTGATCAACAAGAGAAGCACATTTCCCGCATATCACCTCGCACACTCTTGCTTGTCTGTATTTCCTAAGAATTTGGAGATAATTCATCGGCTAGTCGGAGCAATGTCGAGGGATTTCTCTACGTCGCTCTCGGCTCTCAGCCTCTGCTAAAATCTCCGCAAAACCTCAGGTGTCCATATGAAACGTTTCCTCTTCGCCATTCCCCTAGTCGGTCTTTGCATGACCGCCAGTGGAGCAGACATACTTGAAGTCTATGAGAAAGCTTATGCCAACGATACCACCTTCAGGCTGGCGCAAATCAGCAATCGAATTCAAAAACTGAACAATTATTCTGCCCACACGCAATTGCTTCCCAGCATTAGCTTCAATCTTCCAAGGGGAGGGAGTACAAACAGGAATCGTGTTACATATCCCAGCGAAATGTTGGCAGATCCAAACTATCGATTTTTTGTCTCGCCAGAGACCAACGGCGTGTGGGAGGAAAGAGAAAGCGAGACCCTAGGTTGGAGCGTGGGAGCTTCGCAGACCGTATTCAATATCAATACATTTATCAACGTAATAAATTCGAGACGACAGACCACATCTAGCAGCTACAGTCTACTTAGCGCAGAACAAGCACTTATCGTTAGGGTTGTTGAAGCTTACTTCAATGTATTGAGAACTAGGGATGCGTTGGAAAACTCGGTCAAGTCCGAAGAAGCCATACAACGACAACTCGAACAAGCCGAGCAACGGTACGAAGTTGGATTGACTGCTAGCACCGATGTCTTGAACGCAGAAGCCTCCCGCGACAATGCCATCGTTGATCGCATCCAGGCAATTGGGAACTTGGATATAGTGTTTGAGGCGCTGCGGGTTCTCACCGGCGAACCAATTGGGGAACTATCGCGACTTTCAGACGACTTCGAAATAGCAAATCCAGTGCCAAACTCGGAAGAAGAGTGGGTCGCTACAGCGATGAGAAACAATCCACAGATACTTTCGCAAGAAAAGTCGTTTGAAATTCAGAAACTAAATCATTGGGGACAATTGTTGAACAATGTTCCACAGGTCACGGTATCGGCAAACTACAACAGATCAGAGAGACCCTTTCAACTGGGAGAAATTGTTGCGCCCTACGACATCACGTACGAAAGTCGGGGCTTTAGCTGGGGTCTCTCGTTCAGGATGGAATTTCAAAACGGTAGAGGCTGGGTGCAGGATCGCGTCAGCGCTTTGAACAAGGAGCAGACTCGACTCCAATTGATTCAACAGCGACTAAACGTGGAGGATCAGGTACGACGTCAGTTTCGCACGGTCGTTATTGATGTCCAGAGGGCACAGGCGCGCAAGAGAGCCATTCGATCAAGTGAAGCATCTCTTCAAGCAACAATTACTGGGTATGAAGTTGGGACGAGAAACATTGTGGAGGTGTTGAACGCACAACGTGCAAAGTTCGGCGCCGACTTGGCATACGAAAACGCCAAGTACGACTACATCACCGGATTTTTGCAACTGAAGCAAAGCGCAGGTGTCCTTAGCGTAGCGGAAATTGAAGCGCTCAATGCTTTCATGGACAATGAAGACACGGTCACTCGTGTCACGTCGCTGTCGGGGAACTAGGAATCACCGGCATCCACGCCGAGATAGTAGATTTCAAGCGATCTAGCGCACCTTGATTCTCGCGCACGACCTCGCGAACGTTGTGGGATTGATGCTTCCACTCCTCGTGATCGTTTAGCAGTCGTGTAATCGTTCTCGACAAGTCGGTTGCGTTGCCGATGTCGTTTAGGCATCGGTTTTGCGCGAATCGCTTGCAGATTTCCTCGAAGTTGCGTCTGTCGGGTCCCATAGCGACGGGAACTCCATGGAGTGCAGCTTCGATTGGATTGTGGCCCCCGGTGCCCTCCAGACTTCCGCCAATGAATGCTGCCTTTGCGAACCTGTAGAGACCAAACAAAACTCCCATTTGATCGACGATCAGAACTTCTGAGTCCTTATTGGCATTGCCGATCATGGATGATTTGAGTCCATAACGATTGCATAGGGATAGCACATCCGAGCAACGATTGACGTGCCTAGGTGCTAGGATGAGAATCGTATCTGGTAGTGCAGCTCGAATTTGCAGATGAGCGGCCAGTACAACTTCCTCTTCCGTTGGATGGGTGCTCCCAGCAATCCATAGATTGGCGGTTCTTGCTCGGAGCTGTTCCATGGTTTCGCTCACTTTCTTCGGCAGGGGAGGTGGCGATCCTACATCGAACTTTATGCTTCCGGTAGTACGAATCTTGTCCGATGGCACTCCGAGATCCTTAAATCGTGCCTCCGAGTCGTCGTATTGGCAAGCGATCCCTTGAACATGCTCCAGTGTAGCCGATGTCAAATCTCCCAAGCGGGAATACCCTCGTGCCGACTTTCCTGATAGGCGCGCATTGATCAAGTACACGGGAGCACCCATGCGGGCGGTAGCACGCACTAGGTTTGGCCATAACTCCGTTTCCACGAGAAAAAGCGCACACGGTCGTGTACTTGACACAAAACGGCGTACCGACCACGGGATGTCGTAGGGAGCATAGCAATGTCCCACCCGGTCCCCGAAACGACTAACGATTGCCTTTGATCCAGTGGGGGTAGTGGCCGTAACTAGGACCCCTGAATCGGGGTAGAAATCGAGAAGGAACTCTACGACAGGAATGGAAGCGATAGCTTCGCCGGCCGAGACCGTGTGAACCCAAATGCAGTCTTTGGGAAGACCTTTTGGAACGAATCCAAACCTTTCGCGTCTCCTATCCCGATAACTCGCGTCGAATAGACCTCGAATCAGCAGATAGCCAAAAACAAAGGGAAGGCAAAGCCTTGATAGGACTGCGTATATCGCGCTAGACATCTGATCAGAAGTGAATTTTCACTTTTCTTGGTCCTAGCCCTTGAAATTCTGGACATCGTTCCCATTTATCAAGCAGACCAAGCGAAAGCTTGAAAAAATCATCCAGAGGAGAACGAATATGAAACTCATTGAACGATATCCAGTTTGGTCTCCTGCGAGCAACTTGCAGCGAGATATTGAAGACAACTTTTGGAGCTTGTTTCCACGAGTCGCTAGCCAGGTAACCCGACAATCCTCCGATTGGACACCGGCAACGGACATCCATGACGACGGAGATCGTTTCGTACTGCGATCGGATCTGCCAGGACTGTGCGCAGATGACATCGAAATAACCGTCGAGGACGGCACCTTGTCGATCAAAGGAGAGCGAAAGTTCGAGCGACAGGAGGAAAGCAGCAACTTCCGTAGGTTTGAGCGTGTTGAAGGAGCCTTCGAGAGGAACTTCAGCTTGCCCGACACAGCCGATCCGGAACAGATTTCTGCTTCAAGCAAGGACGGTGTTCTTGAGGTGGTGATTCAGAAGCGAGCAACTTCTCAGCCCAAACGCATTGCCGTGCAAAGTTAAATCACGAACCCAAACAACGGTCAGAAGCGGGCGCATTTGACAATGCGCCCGCTTTTTCGTATGGGGTTAGCAGAAACCCTTAGAGCCCATCTGGCCCGCAATCTTCCTTGAGAAAGCGCAACATTGCAGAATAGAAAGTTTCGCGATGGCGATAGTTCAAAGTATTGTAGAAATGCGAGGCGTTGGGAAGCTCGATGTATTCGTAGGTCTTGTCATGCTTGTCAAGTTCGCGACGGTATTGCGTCACATGGTCAATGGAAACGCGCGGGTCGACATCGCCGTGCACCAAAAGCATGGGCACGTTGACCTTTTCCGCTTCGTCCGTCGGTGATACCGCTCTGAGCCAAGTTCCAAGCTGTTCTTTTTCCTGGGCACCGGTTAGGCGATCTCGATAGTTGTTCAATTGCATGACCGGGTCCGCCACAGCCGCGCCCGCTATCACGCATTGGTAGATCTGCGGGTCTCGCGTGGAAGCGATCAATGCGGCGTATCCGCCGTAGGACCATCCAGCCATCGCCATGCGGTCCGGATCCGCCAGTTCCTGTTCGACTAGGTACTTTGCGCCCGCGTCTTTGTCGGCCTGCATCAGACGACCGGCTTGGCTTGTAGGCGTGAAGCTAGCCCTGTAGAAAGAGATGCCGTAGTTCTGCGAACCCCGGTATTGGGGTTGTAGAACGAGATAGCCGTGGTTTGCCAGCATTTGCGCCCATGGATCGTAAGTGATAGTCTCAGAAACATGAGGACCGCCATGGGGAAACACAACGAGGGGAAATGGCGGCTCGCCTTGGGGAACCGTCACGTAAGCCGGAACTTCAAGCCCATCATCAGACTTGTACTTGATATAGCGGACCTCTGCAAGGCGTGCGCTGTCAATGTCTGGCGCAACACTGCCCAAAACGGTTAGCTTGCCCTTGTTGAGCAGAAAGTAGGTTCCGGGATCAAGAGGGCTTGAGTTGAAGATCACCATCACACCCCCATCCCTGGATTGGCTGATTATGTCAACGGATCCTGCATTTGGAATTAGTTCCTGCAGTTGGGCATTTATGCTCTCTTCTCTTTCATCCAAATAGACTCTATGCCGCCTATCGGTGAAGTATTGAACTCCGGTAACCTCGTCCATATGATTCCACGTGTTTGTGTGGTAGATAGGCGAAAGACCGTCGACGTCAGCACGGCGGAAGAGCAATTCGGCAAACTGCTTGTTCGCCGCGTCATAGGACCAGAATCCAGCCATATCCTTGCCATTGTGGGCAATCACAAAGACATGGTCCTTGGCAGCGGGATCCCTTCCAACGGGTTGAAACCGTTCAAAGGAGTCCTCGCTGATTCGATAGTACTCCTTCCAATTGTTCGATCCTTCGGGCCTGTAGTAGAAGACTGTCTCTTTGGTACTGTCGTCGAATCCCGTCGAATGCATGGCATTCCCCAAACGATCGAACCAAATGGAGTATTGTGCTAGCCTTGCGCGCATCAGGAGCTTCTTGTTGCCCGTTTCCAGGTCGAGTTCGTAGTAGGCCGCCGGCCGATACGCAGAAGCCATTCTGCTTCGATAGGCTTCGCCCTCCTGAACCGAAGTCATGATCTTGTTGGGCTTTTCCGGAAGTATGTGAACCAATCCTCCTGAACCGGCTCCAAAATCCTTAATTGCTTTCTCGGCAACATCGACCAAGGCAACTTGGAACTCGAAGACTCCGCGATTGAATCCTTCCACTTGACGTCGAACCTGCTGCCTCAAACTCATCACGAAAGTGGTATCGCTGACCCAGGAGTACCCTTGAATGTGCATCGGATCGGACCGCTGCCGATGCACGAGTTCCATGACTTCCGCCCCTGAGATGTCAAACACTTCGATAAAGGGACCGGATAGCCGTCGTGGGTCCTCAAATCTAAGCATGCTAAGGTATTTGCCGTTCGGCGATACGCGGACTGAGCGAATGTTGGGGTTCGCCGCCCAGACTTCCGGTGGATAGGGCTCGAAGGATTCTTCGGCGTTGTCGGTTTCGTCTGCGCTCGTCGCTACCGCGAAATATCCAACAGCCAGCGCAACCAGTAAATGTATGAGCTTCAGTTTTTTCATTGAAGGTGAGGTTGTCAACATAGAACCAAATGTCAAAGAAAGAAAAACGGCTCTCCGCAGGACTGTCGTCGAGACAGGAGAGCCGTTGTTCTATTTCATTTCAGTCGTTCCGATCAGACCCTACAGTCCGGAACCGAGACGATAGGTGAAACTTGCGTAAACAGCTCGCCCCATGAGGTCATAGCCAGCGCCCAAGGGAGTATTGCTCCACGAGAAGACTTCGGTCTCGTCGACGAACGGCGGTTCCTCATCGGTGAGGTTTCGAATTCCCGCGGTCGCTCGCCAAGTTGGACGTGCCATCGTGAAGGAAAGCGTATGCGTGTAGTAGACGCTGCCCGATTCGCCTATGTCGCGGCACTCCACATCTGGTTCAAAGGGCGGCCGAGGATTGGGCCCCAGACAGGTGTCTGATTGGAAGCTGGGCACTGAACCGAACGCATCCTCGAAGCGATCATCTTGATCTTGACGGCCGAGAACCCTTGTGCTCAACTGAATTCGCATTTGGTTGAACTGGGCTGACGCTATGAGACGATGTCGGAATCGATTGAAGGCCCATTCCGATACGAACTCCTCTCGATCTTCAAATTCCGTAATGGTAATCGTGGATCGCTCAAGCAACTTGTGGCCGATATAGTCAAGGGATATCAAAATCGATCGATCGAAAATCGTCACCGTATCAGAGAAAGCGATGTTGAAGTCGATGCCGCGCACCGTTTCGTTGTCTCGATTGATGAATCCTTGATGAACGTAAGTGATTCGCGGATCGTTGGGATCCGTCGAGCGCGTGATTCTCTGACAGTAGGGACTATTCAGCGATTGAGAGTTATAGCAGTCGCTGATTATGAAGCCCGCACTCGGCTCGATGATCGTGTCGTCGACCTCGATCGTGTAGATGTTCGCGCCCATTGCAAGATTGAATGCGTTCGTGAACGGCTGTTCGAAACTAAAGCCATACGTTTCGGAAACTGCGGTTTCGGGCAATAGGTCGAGTGCGCCGCCGCTCGCGACTTCCACGTTGTAGACCGCGAAATTGGTCAGCACAAACGGGTTTGCACCGTTGTTGCGGCAATTTTCGAGCACATGTTCTTCCCTTTGGTCCTGCTCGGGAATGTATTCGCCTGTTATAGGATCAATCGCTGCCGATGGAACAACGCATGGATCGAATATATTCAGAAATCCCGTTTGAGCCTTCAAGAACAAGTTTCTAAGATTGGGCCCGCGGAACGAGGTGCCTTTGGTAGCTCGGATCAGGAATGAAGAGACTGGTCGATAGGCCAATTTTCCTGACCAGGTCCAAGCACGACCGGAGAATTCATCGTCGGTGTGCCTTGCTGATAGGTTCAACGTCAGTTCATCGGCAAAATTCATGTTTCCGATCATTGGAAGTTCGATCTCGGCAAAGGCTTCCTTGATCGACTTTTCGCCCTCGGCGCCTTGGTCGGCGGAGAAGCCCCAGAACTTGCCTTCAGCGGCCACATCATTTGGAATGGACGCGATGGAGTCTTTGCGGTATTCGACACCCAGACCCGCCGCGACTGGACCACCCTGGAGATCAAAGACGTCGCCAGTCATGTAGTAGGACACGACAGTTTGTTCAATCTGTGTATCAAATGCGCGGACACCGAAGAGATAGTCTCGTTCCTGCTGCGTTGCAAAGCTTCCCTGCATGTCTGGCGAGAGAACGCTTGGGGCAAACAAATTGACAGGCACGCATCCCGCGAAATCCTTGGGATCCGTTACGATGCCGAAGTCGTCTTGGCACGGAACGCCAAACAGCGAGTAGTTGCCAAGGGAAAGTTCAAACCTGTCTTCCAGTACACCCTCCCGATGAGTCTCGCCCGATCCATCAGAAAATGCCACGTAGAGTTCACCGCTCCAATTGCTTCTGGATCGGCTATTCAGGAAGGGAATGTCGAAGCGCACTCCGCCGACGTACCGCCATTGCGCCACATCCACGTGAGTGATATTGCGGTCACCTTCTATGACCACGACAGGCTGCACCGGCCACGGTCCCAGAGGACCAACCGATTGATCGCATGTTCCTCCAGGTCCGATGTCGCATCCGAACACTTGAAAGACTGCGTCGCGAAGTGACTGCTTAGCTAGGAACTCGTTAAAGGCCAATCCGCAATCGACTCCAATGAGGCCGAACGGATTGCAAATGTTGTATGGACTAAGTGGATGCAGGATGGGAAACAGCTGATAGCCGCCTCCGTTGTGAACAGTAGATCGTTTCCCGTAGAGCACTTCGTAGAACGGCGTAATATTTGCTTCGCCTTCGAATGTGTACTCGCCGTACGACATGAAGTTCACCCTGTGGAACTGCGGATACAGCGTTCGAAACTGCTCGTTGGCATCGCGTATGTATGGTCGCCAAGACACGTCATTGAGTGGGAGGCCGTTTTCGTGTGTTTGGCCGCTTTCGTTCGTCCAGAACCACTGACCTCCGAGGCGAATTCGCGACATGGAAAAGTCCTTCCATCCGCCATTCGATTCCCCGGGCGTGTAGAACAACAATCCGGCGAAGGGAACTCTAGTCACCCAATTCCCATGCAAACCGGGATAGCCGCACTCGTCCCATTCCATTCCATACCAGTACTCGAACCACAGGCTCTTCGTTCGAACTTCGCCATCGGGCGTGATTTCAGCTTCTTGCGTGCAGCCTGCCGTGTGAGGAGCGTCGGCTGCGGTGACCTCTTGACTGAAGTTGTACGTTGCTCCCATGCCGAAGAATCCTCGGTCATAGTTCTGTCCCCACATGAACGCGACGTTTCTACCGTGCGTACCGGCATAGTTGTCGCGATCCGCAAACAGATCAATTTCGAGTCCGTCGAAGTCCTTGCGCAGGATTATGTTTGCAACTCCTGCGATAGCGTCAGATCCGTAGACCGACGACGCTCCGTCGAGGAGCAGTTCGTATTGCTGAACGAGAATCCCTGGCACAAGATTCAGATCAGGATTGCTAGGCGCTCCTTCGACACCAGCCGGAGCCAAACGTCTTCCATTGATGAGAACGAGAGTACGTTCGGGGTCCAACCCGCGCAAGGCCACAGTGGATGCCGCCGGACCATCGTCAAGCACGTAGCCCGTAAACGTCAGGTCAATTTGAATCCCACTTGTTTGTGTCGACTTCTGCAATATCTCGGAAGATTCGACCAGACCCGCCTCTCGTTCCACTTCAGCTGTAATAATCTGCAGGGGAGAAATGTTGGTGTAGGTCGTTCGCTTCAGTCTTGAACCAGTGACGATCATGACTTCCATGTCCCCGTCAGCATCTGCAGCTTCCGGAGTCTCGCCTTGCGGCTCCTCGACGTCATCTTCGTCCTCATCTTCTTCAGTTTCTTGTGCCCAGGTGACAAACGACACAGAGAGAACAAGCGACATGAGCAACCACGCAATGGTGGATGTTCTAAGGAATCTTCTAAACATAGTGTTCTGCCTCAGTTTCAGCTTCGCGCGTGATCAGGAGATGTAGCGACAAACTCCTTGCCGCAGGCGCACTTCTCCTACACGAGAAATTTCCATGTGGACACTTTATCAAAAATTGAACGACTAGTGGGATTTTTGGGTTGAATTTCGCGACTTGAGACCTTGAATTTGTTGCGACCCAAGGCCGGGGGCTTCGGTTCTTTTGTATCCGTTGTTGAGACGGGGGAATTGGAATTTGGATTGGCGACGGTGCAGGAACTACTCGATTCCCATTAGCTCGCACTTGCGCTTGACGTTCCCCTTTATGTCCTCGCGGTGGCAGGGAATCAGGTGGGCGTCCTGGATAGGGCCACGCGGACCGTCGAGTCGATAGCCCTCTGTCAGCCAAGTTTCCACATGGATTACGGTAATCGTGTCGTCGTTGCGAAACCTGAGGTTTGCCGGGCTGATGTACTCAAAGAGCTTGTCATCGTCCAAAAGCACGAGATGGACGTTTCGATCAATGCGCCCGGTGCGCACGACAACGGCCTCATACGACGAGGATCCGCGTGATTCCTCGTTCGGGTCCATTTGCTTGTCTTCGTCGCTCTCCGACTCGTCGCTCTTGTTGTCGGAGCCGTCTGGCAGCACTGCGCGAATTGGAGAGGTTACCGCCCGTGCAAGCCTGCCAAAGATCCCCCTTCTCTTTTTTGGTTCTTTCGCGGATTCCGAGTCCCCGACTTGCGAATTGTCGACTTCTTCCTTTGGTGCCAGTTGTGTTCCCGCTGCTTGGTCGGAACTCTCCCCCTTGATTTCTCCCAAGATCTCCTCTATGTCGCGATCGGAGATGCCCTCGTCCTCCGAGTCCTTTAACGCGAGTTCGTAGCATCGTTCGCGCGTCTCTTCGTCTTCAATCTTCTCGCATGCCGACAGCAGCTCAAGCAGGGCGACTTGATCGTCGGACAATGCATCGAGGTTCTCTTGCGAGGCGCAAACCAAGTTGCCACAAACCATGCATGCTAGTGCTGCCACAAATACGTGAGCAAACCAATCGTGACGACGAGCATTCACAGCTAGAGACAAATTCCTCGGATTGAACAATTCAAGTATATGGACTCTGTTGCGCCCGTAGGAAGATGGAGAGGAAGCCTATCTTCGCGGAGACAGGGAACGGGAGAGCGCGTAGTTGTAAACGAGAGGTACATTTCTTGCGCGAACCGATTCGCCGTCCTTGAACGCCGGCCGGTATTTCGCTCGCTCTGCGATAACTCGTACACGGTACTCCATGCGGTTGTCTGGTGACGTCGCGACGGTCTTGCGACCTACCACTGTTCCACGATTATTGACGTGCAAGGACAGTTGCACGACCCCTACCCGAATCTGTTCCTTATCCATACGCTCGGGACTGACCCAGGAACGCGTGACGTTCATGTGAATGAGCTTGGGTTGCGCAAAAGCCTCTTCCAGCAAGTCTGGCGTGGGTTCCAGCAAATCCCACGCGTCGCGGTATAGCTGAATACCCTTGTGAGGCCGGTTGAACAACACATGCCAATCTGCAAGATCCAATAGAGCTGATGCCTGCTCTTCATTAGTGGCTACCGGGTTGGTCAGGACAATGTGGCCAATGCTCTCCAATTCCTCCTTGCCGAGTTCGTAGTTGCTCAAGCGCCTGCGGAACGGTTTGGGTTCCCAACCCGGCACTCGCGGTCGGAACCAAGGCGCGAGCTTAGTATCGGGCATGGGAAAGCTGGTTTCTCGCAACGCTTGAACATAGCTTCGGCGTACCGCAAGAGCGAATGAATGTGCAGGCGGATAGTGCTGCTTCACATGTGAACGAAGCTTGTCGTACACTACGAGCGCAGCGCGAAACTTTCTCGTCGATTCGTACCAATCCACGAGTCGTATTTGGCCTTGAATCCGTCGAGGATCAGATTCCTCCTCGTACTCCCGCAACACAATGCTGTAGGCGTATTCGTGTCGATCATTAGCCGATTGCCAGGCTCCGATCCGAGCTAGCATGTTGGCTTCGCGATAGGCAAGACCAATGTGTTCGGGAGAATGGAGTCCATTGGCAATTCTTGAAATGTCAGAAGCAACACGGTAGGCACTAAGAGCATCTCGGTAGTGATCAAGCCGATAATGGGCGTCGCCAAGCACGGTGTACAAGTCAATGAGGGTCTCGTCATAGGGACCCGATTCCTTCTTCAAGGCCTCGATGTCGCTTGCGATCACACTGATTGCCTCGCGCGCTTCGCCTGCATTGATTCGAGTGCGCCAGTCGGCCAGCTCGAGCCGTTGTTTCGGCTGAGTTTGGAGTTCTTGGTCTACGCTGCCGTCGGTTTCGCTCGCGCACGCATGCCAATGAGCAAATGCGATGCCACTCGCAAGCATTAATCTAACGATCTTGGTGCCTTTTGACGCCGCAGTGTTTCGAAGAGCCACGGGATGAGTGTGTGCCGTTACGCTAGCTTGCGATCCGAGACTCCATGATATCCCCTGACCGACAATCACTTCAATCCTGTGCAATCGTAAGGATTAAATTGGACCAGACCCCATTCACCGTATGCGGGTGTGATCCATATAACCGAAATCGGCCGCTGCACCACCTTCGCATCGATCAAGCTTGTGGAGCTCGCAAAAGTCTTTGCAAGTTCAAGCGAATTTGGTCACGGAACGCACTAGCCACGATGTGATTGCGCGTACGTCCTGCCGAGTTAGTCGTAGACCACCCTAAAGCCAATGGTCTCTGTTCGGTGATTGAGAGGCACTTTGCGTCCAAACGTCGTGCGTGCGGTGTCTTCACCCGGTAGCATCCAATTCCCGCCTTGAGCCCACATTACGACGGTTCCAGCATCCAGGGATACAGATCGTGTCCATTCGGAGACATTGCCTGCCAAGTGACGAATGCCCTCGCGGGTTACATCCTTGACATTGGCGTCGCAGGGCACGAGTCTGCCCGCTGCGTCATCACCTGTCGCCGCTGCTGCCGGATCATAGGAATCGCCCCACGGGAATATGCGTTTCTCGGTACCGGATGCTATGGCGCGCCATTCGTCGGCAGATGGAAGGCGGCCCCCCGACCAGCGTGCGAAGGCATCGGCGGACCACCAGCTAATACCGGTCACTGGCAGTTCGAGCCTTTCCTTCTGGCGAGTCCAATCGAGTGGTTCGTAGGAGTGCCCGGCAGGCTCGTTGTCGTTTCCGTAGAGGCCTACTTTGACGAGCGGATCGTTGAGGAACTTGCTGTAGTCTTCTCGGCTTACCTCGCAGCGGTCTGCGCGAATACGCAACTTTTGATTTTCGGAGGAGAGCAGCAAACGAGTGAGGGAAACGTCGCTGTCTGGAGGAAGTGAGGTTACAAAATTAGCTACGCGGGCTTGGTTGGGAATGCCCACAGTGTAGCTTCCGCCTTGCACGGAGATGGTGTTGCCAGCGGGAGTTCCCCAGGGTAGTACGGGAGGGGGCGGCAATTCATAGACGCATCGAAACCCCAGATGGTGACTTTGCATTTCCAGGTCAATGGGAAGCCACGCAGCGCTCAACGCGTAGAGTTCCCGGGCGCTGGTTCGGACTGGCGGCGCACCCACCACAGGCCTTTGATTGGGACTTGGCAGCAACATTGGATCCATGGTTCCGGCTGTCCATTCCATCACATTGTTGGCAATGTCTTGTACACCATTTGGAGTGCTTGCGGCGGGATGCCTACCGCACTCCTGCTGGGCATTGCGGTCAGGTTCCCGGTAGGGCCAATGCCCGGGATCGAATTCGTTTCCCCAAGGATAGAGGCGTCCTTGACTGCCTCTCGCTGCCGCTTCCATTTCCTCCACCATCGGCAGCCTTCCACCAATTGCTTGACAATACAAAGTCGCGCCGCGTTGGCTGACGCCGCTCGCTGGCGAGTTCAACCTTCCTGCAGTGCGGTGGCCTGTAGACAAAGATCGAAGCCATTCCGGCGCCGTCTCGTCAGGGTTGCTTGAACGAGTCATCGTCCAGTCAACAAATCGCTCGTAGTCTCTCTGCGAGACTTCGCACTCGTCTACTTGGAACGGCGCTATCAGCACATTGCGCTCTCTCTTGTCGAGCCTAAGCCTTAGTTCAGCGTTGAGGTGGCCCCGCTCCAAGGCTTGCATGACGCCGTCGTCGACTGTTCGGGCCTTGGCGTTTGGGGCCTCCCAAGCGCCAAGTTGGATTTGGATGGCATCAATGTTCGTTCGGCCGATGTTCAGCCAAGTAATGACAAGTCCGGCTAGGAGCAGTAGAAGCAGAATGAGGGTTGGTTTTCGCCAGTTCATTCAGTCCTGTCAGTCCTGCGCATGCCCGGTCTCCAAAACAGCACAAGCACGATCACCAACGCTGCCAGCACGCAATACAGAATGACCAGCCACGTCTTGACTCCGAAAAATGCAACATCCGCCCTAACTGCGATGGACTGGCCATCAATGCGAACTCGATTGCTCTCTGCTAGTACCGACAGCAGTCCATCGTCGTCGATCGTTGAGTAGACGAATCCCACAACAATGTCGTCAAGGTTTGGCGTGATGTGGGCGACGGCGCGCCATTGCGGAATCGGGGCAGCCTCTTCCACGGGCGGTAGGAGAACGACGGAACCTTGGTGAAGCGTAACCTGCAATCCCTTCCAAATGTCGGGAAATCGGTTCAAGCTCAACTTGGGTATCACATAGTCGAAACCCTCTGGGGGATTTCGCGGATCGACAATGGCTTCCACATCGAACAGGATCCTATTGGGGAGGAACTTCAAGATTGCTTGATCCAACTCCTCCACAGTGGTCACTTCCAAGGAAACGGACTTGGGTGGAGCGAACCCATCGTCAATCTGGTTCGAAAGGCTCATTGAATCGTACAAGTCCTGCACCACGGCCAATTGATCGGGAGTGAGATCGGTCAGTCGCTCGGTGTTTTCGGCTATCGCGATAAGGAAGTCGGCAAGAAGTTCCGTGGGAGGCTGTCTTGCATCCAGAGAGACCTGCAAATCATCCAGATACAGCATCAAAGCGCCGATCAGTTCAAGCATGTCCGTTATAGATGGAGCCAAGCTCGAGTTGTCTCCCAATATGCTCGGATCCGCCAACCGCAGTTGGATCGAATCTTGGTTGGGCTCGCCGTCGCCTTCCAATGCACCAGACTGGGATCCTGCTCCCAACGCGCCGCTGGGACCTCCCGATGGCGATCCCATTCCGGGCACTCCACGCTGGCGGGCGTCGGGAAAGCTCCCGAATGTGCTGGGATCGTTTGGCGCACCCATGCCCAACGCGGAACCTTCGGGAATATCGGAACCCTCCAATCCTGAACCACAGTCCATTCCTGGCGGACAATCTTCCATTGATGTCGGCGGCCAGGATCCTTCGCCAAATTCATCGTCTGACTGCTCGTCTTCCAAGTCGAGCAATCCTCCAAGATCGGGCAATCCGGGAAGTTCTTCGGTTGAAGTGCCAAGTCTTCCCTGGCAATCCTGGAAGCTGACTCCGGGAGGACAATCTCCGAGCGATCCCGCATCCGATCCCGCGCCTTGACCTCCCATGAAGTGCCAATGCCAGATCCTAATCCCGTGATCTCTAAGAATTGACATCAACAAGTAGTAGGTTCCCACGTCATAAATGTCGCCCCGAATGCTCTCTCGGGACGAAGGAAGCAAGTCGACCAAAAACTCATCCAGAGTATTTGGGGATTGGAGCAATTCGCTACGCGACCACACCGTTCCCGTATAGGGGTCGCGTACGGCATTTCGATGGAATTCGAGTACAGGCATCACAACCGGGTGCCACACTTGGTCAATTCTGGAATTCTCGTAGTCGTGCAGGAGCGCTGGAGAACTTGCTGCCATGCGATTCAACACCAAAGAAGTGCTGAATTCCCGTGTCATGACGACGCCAATTTCCTGGACTTTTTCCGAGTAGCGTTCTTCCTGTTCCGCGCGGGCGGCAATGCTCAGCACGATGACAATTACCAGCACAGCGACGCCGTTCGCAAGAATGTCTACAAGTGCGACACCGGCGAAATTGGGGATGCGGGAAGCCGCTGAATTCATGGCATTCCGTCCACGTGGTCGCGAATGTACTCGGGAATGTCGTCGAGCACGACGGACTTCAGAAACTCGTTGTCAGCGATTATCCAGCTAATGTGTCTTTCCTCTCCAGGCCACATTTCGCGTATGCAATCTCGCGCCTTGGACATTGTGGTCACGCTTCCTTCAAGGAGAAAGAACAGCAATTGGTCCTGTTCGTTCTCGTAGATGCGTTGCGCATAGCGCCGATAAGCGCTGCCAGGTTTGCAAATATCGTCTTGAGCAACGCCTTCCGCAGTTTCTACTATGCGAAGCATCTCTGGAAAGACGATGATCGAATAACCTGAACCACCATCTTCTCTTTCTATGCGATAGTCGCCGTTGTCTGCGGATTCTTTAAGGCGTTCCTGGATGGCCGCTTCCGAGACCACATTAACGACGACGAGAAAGACAAGCATCAAGGCGAACATACCCCCGAATACGGCCATCATGGGGGCGCTGTTCTCCTCTTGTTGAGAAATGCCCGCCGTGCTGCCGCGACTTGCGGAGTTCTTTCCGTCAATAAACACGTACGTTATCGCGTAGGTATCTTTCCAATGTCGACAAGGTGCGTTCCTCGCCGCGCTGCACTAGTGCAAGCAAAAGCGCCAAGGCGATGCTGAGAGATAGAGCGATGAGAGTAGTGTCGAACGCGATTCCCAGTGGGGAAATTGCGGCTCCTAGCTCGCTGCTCAGTCCACTCAAGCCCGATTCCGAGGAAATGATTCCTCGTATGCCATCTGCTGCCAAGGATATGCCTAGGACTGTTCCGATGAATCCAAGCACAGGAGTTGCAAAGCTGATGTAGCGAGGGACGAGATATGACTCGTCGTGTCTTCGCCACAGGAATTGCAGTTGATTTTCCAGAGTATCAGGGTTGCGCGCAACGTTGCGAACTCGATCCAGATTCGAATTTGTGCTCGCGACAGCGTCGTTTTCCCAGCGATTCATCGACAGACGGAGGTAGAAGGCGTTCCACCACTTGCTGAGCAGCATGAGGACGCCCCAAAAGAAAATAAACACGGTCAAAGGTGGAATAATCCCGCGAGCAAGAAAGCGCTGCGTAATCCCGGCAGCAGCTTCTGCAGCGCCCTCAAGCCACTCCAATGCTAGCAAGGTGCCGGCACAGAGGATTAAAGCTGTGACCATCGTGAGGTAGAGATTCGGTCCACCGAGAAATTTTGCGAGCCACTCAAGCGCATCCGACTGGCGCATGGATGCTGCCTCGATCCACAGACCTGAGACGTAGAGAGCGATGGCAACCACGAACAATGGCACCAGCCGCGAGGTCCACGAGCCGCTTTCACCGTAAAAGATCACTTCGAATGCCGGCAGCGTGAATGTGAGTGCAACTGCGGACAACCCTACCATCCCGGCATAGCCAAGAGATAGCAGAAGAATTCTCCGCGTGTGCCGCCAAGTGTACATGGCACCCACAAAGATAATTGCGATGATTATCGGAATTGCGGCGAATGCGATTGACCAATTGAAGGCCTGAATGACATTCACTGAGACAAGGCTCAGCAGAAGCAGATAGAGGATTGCGGCTACGACCAACTGTGATCCTTAAGGCTAGGTTTAGGGATTAGCACGGATTGAGATTGAAATGGTATCGCATTTGATAAAAGCGGATTTGAGCCACTCAACTTGGCTTAGAGTCAACGATCGCAATGGCGTTCCGACAATTATCGGTTTTGGGTAAGATTGCTCGTGAAGTCATATGCTTCGCCCGACACCGGTTGCATAGGAAAAGTTATGAATGCGCCCAAAACTGATTTTTGCATGGGTATCCGATCGCAGAGATTTCCAATGCTGCAAACAGCGGCGGGCATGGTCGCGATGCTCCTAGCGCTGATTGCACATAGTCAGGAAACGGTGATGGAGTCGCGTCCCGCGCTGGCCGAGACATCCCTTGGGATGGTACAGGGAATGTCGTTGAGCAGCACTGTGGATGTATTCAAAGGAATTCCATACGCCGCCGCTCCGGTAGGGGAATTGCGCTGGCAATTGCCGCAACCGGTAGCAGAGTGGGAAGGGATTTGGAAGGCCGAAGAGTTTGGCCCAGATTGCGTGCAACCCCGCGCTCCTAATGCGGAAGGGCCGGAAATGTCGGAAGACTGCCTATACCTCAACGTCTGGCGCCCTGCTGGCTCCAAAGGGCCATTTCCTGTGATGGTGTGGATTCATGGTGGCGCGTTCCAATTCGGCAGCGGATCAAGCGAGTACTACGACGGTGCGGAGTTTGCGGAGTCCGGCGTTGTATTGGTAACCATCAACTATCGATTGAACCTCGCAGGATTCTTCGCGCACCCCGCGTTGAGCGAAGAGAATGAACATGGCATTTCGGGAAACCAAGGCATTCATGATCAACTTGCCGCGTTGAAGTGGATTCAAGACAACATCGGCGCATTCAATGGCGATCCTGACAACATCACGATTTTCGGTGAATCGGCCGGATCGATGAGCGTGTGCTATCTGGTGGCGACCCCACTGTCCAAGGGGTTGTTCCACAAAGCAATTGGCCAATCCGGAGGATGTTTCAACAAGCATCCAGCATTGGACGACCCATTGGAAAATCCACAAAGTACAGAGGGAGAAGTATCTGGGGGCGGACACGTCGTTGGTGAATTTGTGGGGAGACTCTTGGGCGCAACCAAGTCAGGTGCAGAAGGACTTGCTGAACTGAGGGCTAAGAGCCCGATGCAGCTTGGAGCATCACTTGGCGCGAGCGGTCGGTCCATGTCGTGGCGATCGATTTATGTGGATGGCCACCTCTTTCCGGACCAGATGCGCAATCTAGTCGCTTCTGGCAAAGGCAACGTGGTTCCGGCAATAGTCGGGTCCAATACAGACGAAGGCACGACTCTCTACTACAACCTGCCGGAAAACGAGCTTGAGGACTGGAAGGAGAACATTAGAGCGAACATGGGCGAGAATGCGGACCGTTTCATCGATCTCTACATGAAGGATGCCATGGAATCCACCAGAACGGCATCGCAACAGATGATTTCGGATACAACGTTTGCCTGGGAGATGCGCACGTGGGCGCGGCTCGTGGCTCAGCACGACACGAACGCCTTTCTCTACGTATTCAGCCATGCAGCCCCGCTAGCACTGCCCAACGCTGAACCAACTCGAACATTCGGCGCTTTTCACGCAGCAGAGATTCCCTATGTGTTCCACAATAGCAACGAAGAAATCTGGAACGATGTCGATAACAAAGTTTCCAACCTCATGCACTCCTATTGGGTGAACTTCGCTAAGACGGGCAATCCCAATGGGCCTGGATTGCCTGCATGGGATTCGTATGATCGCGAGCGTGACAATTCCATCGATCTAAACGGCGAACCCAAGATGATCGAGGGGTTTCGAATGGCCAAGCTGGATGCCTGGGAAGATGTCAACTCTCTTGAACCAGCAGTTGCACCACAGGAGTAACTGGCTATTTTCGAGTCAAAACGATTAATTGCGTTGAATGGATCAACTGATCGAAGGTCGGTACTTGGTCGCGAGAAGAAGCCGTTTGCTACGATTGACACCTTGTAGTATTCGCCGACAGTTGTGAAATACCCTAAACGGCCCGATGCTTATCCAAACGTCTTCAAGAAGGAGACGGATGCACAATTGCCATCAAGACCCGACAATCGAACACGGTACATGTACTTCAAGCCTGTGGCAAGGGGCGGCAAGTGCGTTATCAGCAGTTGCAAGGATCTCCACTTGCGAAGAACGGTCTGCTACAAGACATTGCGACCGGAGATCGCTTCAAATCCTGCAGAGCAAGCTCGATTTCTGCGAGAAGCTCGTGTTACTGCGATGCTGCAACATCCCAATACTGTTCCAACGTATGAACTCGGGCGGGACATCACGGGCAAGTATTACTTCACCATGAAATTGGTTCATGGATTGACGCTGCGCGAGATCATCGATCAACGAAAGCAGCGCCGTCGCCGGGATTCGGAAAGTATCAATCTAACACGTTTGATTGAAATACTAGTCCAAGTGTGCCATGCCATGCATTACGCGCACATCCACGGCGTTGTCCACCGCGATATTAAACCGGAGAACATTCTCGTTGGCGACTTCGGGGAGGTCATGCTTCTGGATTGGGGAACGGCGAAGGTCTGGGACGACACTTCCAAGACCAATGTGCACGAAGACAAGAATTCGCCGGGCTACAAGCTCGCAAAGATCGACATTTCAGACGCGAGCATCGACTTGACTCGCCGGGCACCTCTGGATGGCACGCCTCCTCATATGTCGACAGAACAGCTTCAAGATCCTCTTGACGTCGACCATAGAACCGACATTTACAGCCTTGGAACGGTGCTGTACGAACTACTGACACTGGATCGTATGTTTCAAGGCGATGACGTGGAAACCGTTCTGGAGCGCATTCAATCTCAAGACTTTGTTCCACCTCGAGAGCGACGGCCCGACTTGGACATTCCCGAGGAACTCGAGGAAATATGCTTGCGGTGCACTCTGGCTGACCGCGATCAACGCTACCAATCTGGAGACGCTTTGATAGTCGATCTCGAGCGATGGGTTTACTCTGCGAAAGTAACAGAGACCTCGACAATCGAGGCGTAGCGCTCCAATCAGCGAATGCGCGGATTTGCTATGATGGTGCAGTCTGTGTGATAACCAACTGAAATCGCAAGATGGACGTAAAAATTACCTACTGCAATTCTTGAGGCTACAAACCCAAAGCGGCCAGTTTGGCTGCAAAGTTGGAACACGAATTCCAAGCCAGCGTTGAACTGATTGCTGGCGGTGGTGGCATCTTCGATGTAGACGTGAACGGAGATTTAGTCTACTCAAAGCATCAAACGGGAGAGTTTCCTAACGAAGAAAGCCTAGTCGCTGAATTGCGGGCTTAGAGTTTTTTTCGGAAACGTCGTTTATCGTCAATATTGGCCTCGTTGTCGCGGCTTCAAACGTGCGAAGACGCGCGTGCGTTGCCCGATGCAGTCTGCGCACGGAAACCAAACTGAAGTCTCGAGAACTATCTCGTTTTGGACTCTTTAACTCTTGGTTCCGTCTGCCGCCAGAATGGCTGATCCAAAACTGGCGTCGATGCGTGAGCCGTGTCGCTGGGGGCCATGGGACCTGCAAGGTACGCCAAACGGCCTGCTTTGACGGCATGGGACATAGCAGTTGACATTGCAACAGGATCATCTGCGGTCGCTACCGCAGTGTTCACCAACACTCCATCGAAGCCTAATTCCATAGCCAAAGCGGCGTGCGATGGCAATCCAATGCCTGCGTCCACCAGCAGGGTCGCTTTGGGCATCCGGTCTCGGAGCGTTTCTAATGCATAGCGATTAATCAATCCCTTGCCGCTGCCTATTGGCGATCCCCACGGCATGATGACTTCGCACCCGAGCCCATGAAGTCTCTGGCAGACGACCAAGTCGTCTGTGGTGTAAGCAAAGACCTTGAACCCGTTTTCAAGCAACTTCTCCGTCGCTTCGATGAGTTCGTAGGGATCGGGCTGAAGGTTGTATTCGTCACCGGTCACTTCCAACTTGATCCAATCAGTTTCGAAAATTTCGCGACTCATTTGCGCTAGGAGCACAACTTCCTTGCTTGACCGACATCCAGCCGTGTTGGGAAGAACATTGCATCCTAGTTTGGAGATGCGTTCCCAAATTGATCGCCCGCCCTTTACTTCAGGCGATTGACGACGAAGGCTCGTGGTGACAACCTGTGCACCGGAGCACCTTATTGCCTCTTCCATGATTGCTGGTGATGGGTAGCGAGCGGTTCCAAGAAACAGCCTGCTCGACAGAGTGACCCCATATACGTCCCAAGTATCGGCCATGCTTCAACCACCCTCTACAGGAGAAAGTACATCGAGCGTGTCTCCCGCCGATACGCGGAAGTCGTCCCACTTCTCCTTCGCAACAAACTCTTGGTTGACTGCGATGACCACCTTGTGGCATTGGTAACCCAATGTTTCAACAATGGTTTTCAGTTCGTGGGAGGCTATTTCCACGTCTTTGCCATTTACCATGATGTTCATTTGCACAACACCTTCTCGGTTGCGGCGTTGACAACTGCGGGTGCAACGAGATAGCCGTGTCGATAGAGCCCGTTGACGCTCAGTACGCCGCCGCGCCATTCCACGCGTGGAGAATTGTCGGGAAATGCCGGACGCAATCCGATGCCCAACTCAACGATTTCCGCTTCCTCGAATCCTTCGTGTATTGTGTAGGCGGCCGATAGAAGCTCCAAAGCGCTGCGGACCGTCACGCCTCCCTCGTAGTCGCTCTCGAGTTGAGTTGCACCGATGACATAGTGCTCTCGGTCACGCGGCGCCACGTAGAGACTGTACTTGGGATGCAGCAGGCGAACGGGTCGCGATAGTTCGACAGCGGGTGCGTGCAGGCGCACAACCTCTCCCCGCACAGCTCTAATTTCCGGGTGGTTAGTTCCGACACCACGACAGTCCACTACAAGCTCGGCTTCCAACTCAAAAGGATCTACTTGAGTTTCATAGTAGATGTCGCCACATCGATTCTCCAGTGCTCGAAGTAGCGCTCGATTGTCAAGCCATCCTTCCTCTTCCAAGTAAAGTGCGCGATTGAAGCGATGCGATAGACTGGGTTCGATTTCCTGTATCTGGCTCTTGTGCAAAGGACGGAACGCAGTGACTCCATGTCTTCGGAGACTCGATTCAAACTTACGCAGCAAGTTTTCGTCATTAGGATGAGCCACGACGACGGAGCCGTCCAGACCATATGGCACCCTAAGCTCCTGTAGCCAGTTTGGCCATATGCGCAAACTCTCCTGTGCCAACCGCCAAACGATCTCGTTCGACTCTGGACGTTCACTTTGCGCTGCTAGCATGGATGCTGCCACGTAGGCTGCACTGGTTGGATTGTCGTGTCGATCGCGTTCGTAGACGGTGACTTCATGATTCTGAAGGGTGAGGCGCCAGCCAAGCAAGCGTCCAATAAGGCCTGCTCCGGCGACCTTAACTTCCAAATCTATACCTTGGAATAGATCTCGCTGCCAGCCTCTCGAAACTCTCGCGCCTTTTCGGCCAGTTCCGCTTCGACATCTATGAGCTGAACTGTATCTTCAGCTACGCCAGCGGCTTCTCGGATTTCTTGGCTAATCTTCATCGAACAAAATTTGGGACCGCACATAGAGCAGAAGTGCGCGAGTTTTGCAGATTGCTTGGGCAACGTTTCATCATGAAATTCTTGTGCCTTGTTGGGGTCGAGTCCTAAATTGAACTGATCTTGCCAGCGAAACTCGAATCGGGCTTTGGACAGGGCATTGTCACGGATCTGGGCTCCGGGATGTCCCTTCGCCAAGTCCGCGGCGTGGGCAGCAATCTTGTAGGCAATGATGCCTTCGCGCACATCTTCTCTGTCGGGCAGCCCCAGATGCTCCTTCGGGGTGACGTAACAGAGCATTGCGCATCCGTACCAACCGATCATGGCGGCGCCAATTGCGGAAGTAATGTGGTCGTAGCCCGGCGCAATATCTGTTGTAAGGGGACCAAGCGTGTAGAACGGGGCCTCGTCGCAGGCTTCGAGTTGCTTGTCCATGTTTTGCTTGATCAATTGCATGGGCACATGTCCCGGACCCTCGATCATGGTTTGCACGTCGTGCTTCCAGGCTATTTGGGTTAGTTCGCCCAGCGTCTCCAATTCCGCGAATTGGGCTTCATCATTTGCATCCGCGATGGACCCCGGACGCAAGCCGTCTCCTAGAGAAAAGGAGATGTCGTAAGCCTTCATGATCTCGCAGATGTCTTCGAAGTGTTCGTAGAGGAAGCTCTCCTTGTGATGTGCTAGACACCACTTGGCCATGATCGATCCACCACGGCTCACTATGCCCGTGGTTCGTTTGGCGGTTAGTGGGACAAACGGCAATCGCACTCCAGCATGTATGGTGAAGTAGTCGACTCCTTGTTCGGCTTGTTCTATGAGAGTGTCCCTGAAAACGTCCCAAGTCAAGTCTTCTGCGATTCCATTCGTCTTTTCTAAAGCTTGATAGATGGGTACCGTGCCAATGGGCACTGGTGAATTGCGAATGATCCACTCACGAGTCTCGTGGATGTTTTTGCCGGTGGAGAGATCCATGACCGTGTCGGCGCCCCATCTAGTAGCCCAGATCATCTTGGCGACTTCCTCTTCGATGCTTGAGGTAACGGCCGAGTTTCCGATGTTTCCATTGATCTTTACCAGAAAGTTCCTGCCAATGATCATGGGTTCGGTTTCCGGATGATTGACGTTGCAGGGAATGATTGCGCGACCCCGCGCGACCTCGGACCTTACAAATTCAGGAGTTATTTCCTTTGGTATGTTTGCCCCGAAGTCCCTGCCAGGGTGCTGTTCCTCTTGGTAGTCCGGATTAGCCCGTGCCAAATTCTCACGTATTGCGATGTATTCCATTTCTGGTGTGACAATTCCCTGTCGGGCATAGTGAAGCTGGGTGACATTTGCACTTGGCTTCGCGCGACGAGGTCTTGGTGGGCGTCCGTAGCGAAGGGATGAGTATTTGGCGTCTTGGTTGCGCGTACGACTGAATACCGAGCTGAAATCCTCCAAAACCTCGGTGTCGTCTCTCGCTTCTATCCACTGATCGCGAAATCTAGGCAACCCCTGTCGAACATTTGTCTCGACTTCTGGGTCGGTATAGGGACCCGATGTGTCGTAGACGCGTACAGGCGGATTGCGTTCTAAGTGGGACGTGTTGTCGCCTGGCGTTCCTTGAGCTGGTGTCGGCGTGACAAGGATTTCGCGCATTGCAACACGCATTCCGCCATTGGCGTTGACGTGGATCTTTCTGGATCCTGGCAATGGTTGCAGTGCATCTTCACCTATGCCTGCGACATGCGGCAGATTGGTGTTCTCTGACATGATGTAGCCCCGTTCCTGGAGAGGTCGGGGTTCGTTTCCTACGCCGGTGTTAACCGGATCAGGTTCAACGGGTTCGCGTTTCGCGTCTCAACCAAAGGTACCCCGACAGTCTTCTTAGTATATAGCGAGACGTGTTGTCGTTTCAGTATTTGCCTCTACAGCACCACACGACGGGCGAGGCAGCAAGCAAATCTGCGAGAATGTACGAGGCGTACATACTCCATTTGCTAGATTTGGGGAGAGAGAACATCATGCAGAATCGCGGCAATCTGTATGTGGCATCGGCTGGGCGAGTGATTTGCCTTCGCAAGAGCGACGGCAAGGAGCTTTGGAGAACCAAGTTGCCGAAGTTATTCAAGGACATAACCACGATTCTTGTTGAGGACGAAACCATCTTCGCTGCCACTCAGGGCGAGCTCTTTGCGCTGAATCCCAAGACGGGCAACGTCGACTGGCAAATGCCGCTAAAGGCGGGAGCAGGCGTATGCATTCTTGGCAGCGATGCACCTTCGGCCTAGTCGGTTAGATGTATAGACGTTGACATAGGCAGGCAACGAAACATGCAGGATAGAGGCAATCTCTATGCCGGAATAAGTCGGTGGGTCATATGCGTCCGCAAGCAAGATGGCAAGGAACTCTGGAGAACTAAGTTGCCCAAGCGTTCCTCTATCACAACGATTCTGATTGAGGAAGAATCAGTCTTTGCCGCCGCGGCAGGTATAGTCTACGCAATGAATCCCCGATCCGGCGACATTAGGTGGCAAAGTGCGCTAGGGGTAGGGCGCGGAGTTTGCATTCTCGGAAACGAGTCGCAAACCGGTATAGCGACTGCTATCCAGGCCACACAAGCCGCACAGGCCGCTGCAACAAGCGCTGCTGCGGCCGCAGCAGCCGCGGGCGCGGTGGTCGCAGCAACGTCAACCTAGTTTGTGCAGTTGCGATATGACCCTGTGATAGCGAAATTGGACCCGCGACTAATGCTTCTGCGCTCTCGGTAGCGGAATCTGAAAGCGTCCGAGCGTGGATTCCATGGTCGGCTTGCTAAGGCGGATGCGCTCGTTGCTGAGAAGCATCGAGAAGATGAAGCCGAGGCTGAGAAACAGCACGCCAATCAAGAAGCAGTAGATCACTACGCGATTGGGATAGTTGTCCTTGAGGTACCCCACGTAGAGCGGGCCAATGATTCCCGCAAACGACCACGCGGTCAGTATCAGTCCGTATAGTGTGGACATCTTCTTCTGGCCGAACACGTCTAGCACAAAGGAGGGCATGGTCGCGAACCCGCCTCCGAAACACAGCATGATGTAGCACACTAGCGCAGAGAAAATCCACGGGTCCCGCTCGGTCATGAGAATGCCAAAGACAACCGTTTGGCTGGCTAGCAGAATTCGAAAAACCATGACTCGGCCGATGTGGTCGGACAGTAGACCCCATAGCAGACGACCAACACCGTTGCAGACCGAGCTGACTGCGATCAGGTTCGCGCCATAGATTGCTAGCACCTCCGGCTCAACTGTAGCATCCGTCAATTTCCAGACGTCCTGAAGCAATGGTGATTGGAAGCTGATCACAGAGATACCGGCCGCAATGTTGAAGAAGAAGATAAGCCACATGATGATGAACTCGTACGAGCTCACGCACTTGCGTACGTAATCGGGACGGTCTTCTTCGGTGGCGGGAGCGCTGGCTTGCTCCAGCGGCGTCATCCGGGTTGCTTCGACGCGAGGAGGATTGGTTACAAAGAGACTCGACGGCAGCAGAATGCAGGAGAAAAGGACGCCAAGCAGCAGAAAAACCTGTGGCAGGTTCTCTTCGGTATGCACAAGAAGTGCGGGAGCCAACAACTTGCTGAGGAACAGCGCGCCCAATCCGAATCCCATCACAACCAGGCCGGTTGAAAGACCTTTGTGCTCGGGGAACCAATTGGCTACCGTGGCCACAGGCACGACATAGCCAAATCCTAGCCCCGTGCCACCTACGAAGCCATAGCCGAACAGGAACATCGCCAAGTTGTCGTTTTGTAGTGCCCAGCTAGCAATGAAGTACCCGCTACAGAAAAGAACGCTGCCTGCAACCGCGAGTTTTCGCGGGCCCAGCTTTGGGAGCATCATGCCAGCCCATGCGGCTGACAACCCTAGCGAGAAAATGGTCAGTCCGAAAGAAATCGATGTGTCTGTGAACGACCAGTCGAGGTGGTCGACAAGCAGTACTTGGAAGAAGCTCCAAGCGTAGACCGTGCCAAAGCACAGATGAAGAAGAATGCAGAGCATTCCTCGCCCAATGCGTGAGATTGAGAAAGACAGGTTGTCCGCAGAAGCCACGCAGGTCTACCTCTTTAAGCCGACGGAGTCCCTGACGGCTCGCCGAGTTTGTTTGGGTCGGACACGGTAGAGAAGTATTGGTACAGGCGAGCTAAGTCGCCGGCCTCATCCTTGCGTTCCAGCAGCTTTCTATACTTTTCTTGGTCGACCGGTTCGTGTTTGGCCAAGTCAACAGCGTAGGATTGGAGCATCTCAATAGGTTTGGATGCGAAGTTCACAAACCATATCGCTGCGAATATCCCAATGAAGAAGACGATGGCAATCAAATACACCTGCGCTCCGATGGCTGCCTGGATCTTCATCGAAACCGACTTGAGGTCCATTCCGATGTGTACAGCTCCTGCAACGCCTGCAAGAATGGGGCTTGCCACCTCGACAAAGTCGCCCATGCCTCGAATGGTGCGTTGCACGGTATCGGTTTTGGTGACATCGCTATCGATGATCGACTGCGGGATACCTGGAACGAAAGTATGGGCAAGAAACTCGCCGCTCTCATTTGTGATGTAGATGTAGCTGATCCCCTCATTCCCAACGAATTGGTCAATCAGGGATTGAAGAGTCGACAGGTCGCGATTGAGAATGATGTCGACACTGGAATTTGCAATTGTGCGGGCATTTCCCTTGCTGTTCGATTCGTACTCCCTGAACAGGTGACTATCGACAGCGTTGATGCTGAGTACTGAAGTGGATATGCCAATCAGTCCGAAGAGCGCAATGATCCCGAACACGGTCTTTTGAAATAGTTTTGTGATCTTCATTTATGTAAACGAGCCCTTCCAATCTCGCAATGGCACGAAAACGCCATCTTGAACAACGGTGTAGTAAACCCTGTCGAGTCCCTGTCGACGGTTTGCGCTGAAAGAAACACTCTCCCCAATGCCAAGGTCGAACTCATTGATGGAAAACACTGCGGATTCCAGATCGGCGCGCGTGGGACTAGGTCCGACGCGGCGAAGAATCTCGGTCATGAGCTTGGCGTTGAGAAACCCTTCCAAGCTTACGAAGCTTCGGTCGAAGGTTGCATACTGTTCGTCATCGAATTCAACCGGCACTTCCGGAGCGTATTGCTCCATGAATGAATCGTATTCGACAACTCCAGGCAACGTGTCGTCCGTATAGCTAGGAACCACCTGCGAGTTCACGAGGAACTTCGTGTAATCCCCACTGTTTTCCTGAGAGTCATCGATCAATTTCAGGAGATTCTCGCTACCCACAAACGAAACGTTCGCGATGGGAACCTGCAGTTCTCGATCGATGGCATCGCGCAGAAAAGCCGCACATGCCGCGTATGCCCCAATGCAGACAATTGCCTTGGGTTGAGAGGCCTTGAGAATCTCAACCTGGTCACGCAGATTCGAAGTGAATTTCGTTCCGCGCCGATATGTAGCTTCGCCGACTATGTTCAGGTTATATTTGGCAAGCGCATTGCGCACTCCCTCCCAACCACTTCTGCCGTAGGCGTCAGCCTGATAGAACACGCCGATCCTATCCCGACCTATCCCTACAAAGTTGTCGACGAGTCCCTCGGTTTCTTGACGATAGGAAGCTCGCAAATTGAATGCGAAATCGCCATAGGGAAATTCTCTTTGCGGTTGCGCTCCCGTAAAGGGGAACATGAGCATGAACTTGCGATCCTGAAACTTCTTCAGAAGCGGCAATACGCGCGTAACCGTTGGCGTGCCCACATATCCGAACAACGCGAAAACATCGTCCTCGACCATGAGACGAGTCGTGTTGGTCACGGCGGGATCGGGTTGGTAGCCGTCGTCGTAGAGTTTGAGGACTATATTCCGACCAAACAACCCGCCCTGTTCGTTGATGTGCGAGAAATAGGCCATCGACCCTCGGTACAGCTCAATTCCCAGCCCTCGGGAGGGACCTCTGAAGGCAGCAGAGGTTCCCAAAACGATCTCGGTGTCGCTCACCCCCTCCAAATGGGATGCTTGGCCCAAGAGCTTGCTACCCATGAATGGGGCAACAGCTGTGGCTGCGATAGCGGATTTGACGAAGCTACGTCGAGAAAGTGGTCTTGTCGAGTTGCTTGATGTCATTCCAATATAGCTACTTCGCCGACCCAATAATCCTGCGTTCTCTATATCCGGGATTCAACGTAGTTGCCAATCAACTTGAGTACTCTCCATACTCCGCTGTAAATGATATGCGTTCCTACGCATTTGAATGTTTTCCTAGCCAGCTGATCCGTGAAATGTCTGTACTCAAAGGCTAGATTCAACTACGCGTCTGCAAATCGTTCTGGCGCTCTCGAGTCTTCCGCACGCGTTCGCACATCGATTAACACCGTTCGACCTTGTCCATTGAGAATCTTTGCGCTCTGCAGAGCAGGCGCCATTTCGTCAGCCTTGGAAACTCGTATCCCTTCCGCGCCCATCGCAATGGCTAGGGCGGCGTAATCTCCATTCATGTGTGAGACACCGAATTTCTCGCGAGCAGTTGGAAAGCCACCAGGATAAGTTGCCATGATGCCGTTGTTCAACACAATGGTCGTGATGGGAATCTCTGCTCTCGCAGAGGTTTCGATGTCGAGTCCCGACATTCCAAATGCGCCATCGCCCATGAGATTAACGCACATGCGATCTGGCATTCCCATCTTTGCGCCGATCATGAGAGGTATGGAAAATCCCAAGTGAGTTGATTTTCCCCACCCTATATAGCTATGCGGTGTCGTTGCTTGATAGAAGGGCACGATCTGATCTCGTGGAGCCCCCGCGTCGTGGGTGACGATTGAATTCTCACCGTCGAGATTCTTGTTCATCTCGTGTATCACTCGATATGGAGAAAGCGGTTCGTCGTCGTTGGTGAGATACGGCTGCCACTTGGCCATCCAAGCACTTTTGATGTCGTGGATGCGTGAAGCTGTACCACGGTCGCGATTGCTCTCTCCGTAAATTCCCTTGAGTTGGTCAATTAGGGCTTCCAATGTCAGTTTGGCGTCGCCAACCAGCGCGATATCTACGGGAACATCCTTGTTGACCTCTTCGTGGTCGATCACCGAATGGATGACGAATTTATCAGGTCCGAGTCTTTGGGCATAGGGTGAAGATGTGAGGGAAGCTCCGATCGCGAGGACAATATCGCATTCACGCAACCAGTGTCGCGCTGGTCCCGTGGTAGTAGATCCTCCTGCGCCTACAGACAAAGGATGCCGTTCGTCGATGGCAGACTTACCCGGCATGGTGGTGAATACCGGAATATCCAGCAGCTCAGCAAGCGCTTGCAGTTCTTTCGTAGCCCCTGCGTTCAAGACACCTGATCCAGCCCAAATGATTGGATCATTGGCTTCAGCGAGTTTCGCTGCCGCGTCCTTTATTGCACTGGCTGACGGCATGTAGTCTGCTGGAACGGGTGTGTTGTACGGCGGTGCGCTGTCAGGAATTTCCTGGGAGCACACATCCGCAGGCATTTCGGCGACAACCGGTGCGGGTCTTCCTGTTCGCAACGCATGAAAGGCGCGTCGCATCACTGTATTCGTTTGATCGGGCCGAGTGATGAGTTCCGCATGCTTGACTACTGCTTCCCATGTCCTGCTCGCAACAAAGTTGGGACGCACGAAGAGCATGCTTAACGGGTTTCCTCCAGGAAGCACCAAAATCGGCACATTGTCTGCGTTGGCTTGAGCGAGGCCGCCAACCGAGTTCTCCGCGCCCGCCTGCGATTGCATTAATACCGTGCCGAATTTCTTGCGATTGGATACCCTGGAATAGCCGTCTGCGGCCATCACTGCACCACGTTCGTGTCGAAAGGCAACGGGACGAATTCCCTGTTTGGCAACAGCTTCAATCAATGGATTTGATGGATAGCAGGAGACCCACTCGATTCCCTCCTGCTTCAGGATCTCGGCGATCCGATCGTTGCAATTCATGCACCGCCCCTAGCTGCATGCTCGTTGAAGCATTGTAAGCAGTGGGTCTGCTACATTCATGGCTTCACAATCGAGGACTAAGGCATTGACTTCTCGCATTCCATTGTTGATCGACACTGACGCAAACAACGAACTCGATGATCAACACGCCCTTGCATACGCCTTCTTCAATAGGGACATATTCGATATCGTCGGAGTCACAGTGAACAACACTCCTCTGGGCGATGGCATTGACGGTCAATATAGCGAGGCACAACGCATCATGCACCTGTGCGATTGCCTTGACCAGATCCCTCTTGCTCGAGGTGTCGAAGGTAATTTGAAGGAAGTTTTGCCGACTGTTGGAGACAGTGAACACGATGGTTTTGCTGGCGTGGACTTTATCGTCGATTGTGCCCGGAGTTCTAGAGAGCAAACCCTAGTTCTAGTTGCCATCGGGAAGCTCACCAACGTTGCACTGGCGCTGGCCAAGGCTCCCGACATCGCTTCCCGCATACGCTTGGTTTGGCTGGGCAGCAACTATCCCTACCCTGGCGAATACAACCTGTGGTCGGATCCTGACGCTGTGAGCTACTTGCTTAGTTCTACGATCAATTTTGAGATTGTGACGGTGCGGTATCGCGAGACTACGGGCGCCACCGCTGTTAGTGTGGAAGGCACTGAGATTGCGAGGCGTATGAAAGGAGCCGGACCTAAAGTTTCCGCTATCGGAGGTCGGCACGGAGGAATGTTCTCAACGTTCGGGGACTACAGCATTTCGCTGTTCGAACACGTGAACTTGTCGCGAAGGCCGCTGTTCGACGTTGTTGCCGTCGCCGTTGTCAAGGAACCGACATGGGGTCGCTACTCGACCATTCCGGCTCCGGAGCTCGAAAACCTTGAATGGGTTGAGAGTCGAAGTGCATCTCGCCACATTGGGATCTGGGAGAACTTTGAGCGAGACGCCATCCTTGAAGACTTCTTTAGTTCTTGCCGGAGCCCAAGACTTGGGAGCATGTAGCAACACTTATCACAAGCACTTGCTCCTATTGACGCGAAACGCTGTTCAGGTACAGTTCAATTGCTGAGGCCGCATCAGGTGTGTCCATGACACCGGACAAGGTGGCGATCCCATGTGCGCCCGCATCGATGCACGAACCACAGTTTGCAGGCGTAACACCACCGAGCGCGAAAACCGGAACGCTACTTGCATGACAAAGCGAACGCAGTCTCTTCAGTCCAATTCCCCTTGTTGCCTTCCAAGACGAGCTAAATACCGGCGAACACAATGCGGCGGTGATTGGCAATTCTTGTGCGATTTCTAGTTCTGACAGGTTATGCACAGCCGCGGAAAGGAAACTGAGATTGCCGATTGAAGTCGATTCGTTTTGGATCTCTCGCTGAGGCAGGTGGGCTCCCCAATAACCGAGCTCTTGCGCATAACGCGAGCTTCCGTTGAGGATTGCCCTGCAATTGGGTCCGAGGATGTCGAGCGCTTGTTGTGCGAGCGACAAATATTCGACTTCATCGCTGTTTTTGATCCGTACTTGTACCGCAACGTGTTTGGTTTGGGAGCAAGGGGCAAACTGGTGCAATACTTCGATCCATTTTCGCCGATTACCGATGAACCCATAGTCCGCTACGGCAATGAGCACAGGCAATTCATCACAGGTCAACACTTTTCAAGCTCTCGCACAAACTCCGCTGTGCGTTGACCGGGATCATCAGAGCAGACGATGGCAGACAGAATTGCTACTCCCGCTGCTCCAGCTTCAATCACCTCCGCGACGTTATGAAGTTGTATATTGCCTATTGCGATTACAGGATCGGGGCTTGTGGCACATATTCTTGAGAGGTTTTCCAGCCCCAGTTCTGCAGCCGGATTGGATTTGGACGATGTTCCATAGACGGGACCCACCCCTAGATAGTCGATGGACTCATGCCAAACCTCTTCCGCTTCCTTTAGAGAATTGGCGGTGGCTCCAATGCGAGCTGCTGAACCAAGAATTTCTCGGGCATAGAAGACCGGAAGGTCCAGCCTGCCCAAATGGATAGCTGCGGCGCCAACGGCGTAGGCAACATCAACTCGATCGTTGACGACCAGCTTGGAATGGCCTGAGACGCCACACAGGTCGTGGATCTCGTCTGCCACACGGCAGAGTTCCACAGTAGGCACTGCTCTCTTCTCACGATACTGAACGTAGTCTGCGCCATTTGTTGAGATGTGGCGAGTCAACTCGGAATGCGTGAATCTCGTTTGTACAGTCTCGTCAGTTATGACGTGCAGCAACGGACGCATGTCGAATCAGTCAGTGTGACTGGATTGATGATTCAGTGACCAGAATCCGGGCGCGAGTTCTTGTGCGGTGGCAATTGCCTTGGTCACGTACCGCTTGGCTCGAATTACCGCGTCGCGAACTTCTCGACCCCTGGCTAGTCCGCAGGCTATCGCGGATGCTAGGGCGCATCCCGTTCCATGAACGTCCCGATGGGGAAAATACTCGCCACACTCGATGATTTCGGCGTTGGTAGAGTCGTAGCGACCCACCAGCACGTCGTTGCCAGGAAAGTCAGTCAAATGCCCTCCCTTTACGAGCACGAACTTGCTTCCATATTGCAGAATCGACCGTGCTGCGTCAATGGACTCTTCAAGTGTCGCAATCTTCCGCCCCAAGATATTTTGAGCTTCTGCAACATTCGGTGTCACCAGGGTTGCCAACGGAAAGAGTCTGTCGATCATTGACTTGAGAGATCCCGGCTCCACTAGTCCCGATCCCGATGTTGTGGCCAAAACAGGATCGAGCACATAAGGAGCGTCGACTTCGTACGACGTTAATGCGTTGCAAACGTTTGTTATAGATTTTCGTGTAGGGATCATGCCGGTTTTGACGGCGTGCACTTTTAGTTCCGAGAAAATGCTCTGTAGCTGAATTGCCACGCTGGATGGGCTTGCATGCTCCATGTGGAGCAAGCCAGTGCTGTTCTGCGCCGTAATCGAAGTCGCGACTGACAACGCATTGTGTCCATGCTTAGTGATGGTCTTGATGTCGCACTGCATACCAGCGCCGCCGGAACTGTCAGAGCCTGAGATTGCGAGAACATTTAGCATCGATTGCTAGAAACCAAAGAAATCCATCAAGAAACCTTCAAGGATTTCGCCCCTTGTCAGCTTTCTTCATTATCTACAGGCACTAAGTCGTTCACCACAAGAAACAGGGGGAATTGCAAGTGTGCAAGTGCAAGCACTGAATTTGGTTCTGATTCAGGCGTGCTATGCTTGCTGAAGGCTTCGTGCCTCAATCAAGAAAGGAACTGGGATTCTTACTTCACAATGCCAAGGTCGGAAGAGGAAGGTCGTGCATGGGCAGCTATAAACTCCATAGATGACAATTTCCTCAAGTTATTCCTGAGATTTTCGCCAATTCTTACTGTCGCGGCCATTCTTGTCGCAGTGACTACCTGTGTGACGTTCGCGGTGCGAGGGAGTCCCATGAGTTTCTGGGATTGGTTCGTGCTTATAGCTATCTGTGCCTCATGCGCGTCCCTTATCTATCCGTCAATCAAAGTACGTCGCAGGGGTATTGGTTTCTTTTTCAGCGTTGAAGCGGAAAAACCATTGGAGATCTTGTCGGTTAATGAAAGGAATGCATACCGAGCACTAAATTGGATAACCATTGCAATAACCGCAACAATGTCGTTGATTCTCTCGCTTGCCTTGTTCCTGCACTTTACGGGGAGGCTAAGCCTTGGTGTTCCGGTCTGGTTGATTGTTTCGGCAGGATGTCTGCTATCCGTTTGCTTGGTTTTTTTGCTTGTTCATCGGACCCGCAGATTGGTAAGAAAAATGACCTCAATCCTTGCCAATGAGAACGTCTCTGCTCCTGCAGCAGACCCCTAAACCGGTATGAGGGCGAGCGCTTCATGCAAACGCTTTGCGCGTCTCGTAATCTGGTTTCCAACCTTCAGTTCTTAGCAAGGAAAGAGGACAATTCCATTAGTCCGCAACCACCAAAGGTTCTCTATAGGATCAGTTTATGGGGATCCGCTCTTGGCGTGGTCGTGCTTCTTGTCGTGTTGGTTGCGGGAATCTTTGGCGTGCTGGCCATGAGCTTCTTGACTTGGGTTGGCGTTGTGGCATTGCTACTGGGAACGGTGGTGTTGGGGACTGCATGGATGCAGTACTCGCACAGTCGCAACGAGACACCGCGTAGCTAGATTCTGGCTTCTGAAGTCAAGTTCTTGGATTATGTCGAAATCAGCAGGCTTCCACTGCTCGGCGACGAATCCCCAAGCAGTGGATAGGGCTGTGCTTCAACCGAGTGTCACTGCCGACCAGTGAGACGCCTCAGTTCTTCAAGTGTCGGGGTGCTGTATTGGCACCAGTTGATTACTGATACCAAGAAATGGCGCTCGTCAACTGAAGTTCCGTCCAAGTCTGCTTCACTCTTCGCCAAATCCAGCATTCCCATTGCCTCTTGGCTGATCGCCTCGAGCGGCAATTCGGTAACCGGATCCTCGCTCTTCCGAGCTTTGTTCATGCGACTGCCATAAGCTAAGAATTTGTGAAACAAGCTTCCACCGGAGTTTATCCCCAGAATGACAAGGATGTCCTCCTTCCAGTGTTCTGTGTTGACTCGCAGTTGCGTAAACCAATCCGACACGGGAGGGGGCAGGCGCAGATACGCAAGTACCAGGTGAAACTGATCGCAGGTGAGGTCACCTCGATTTCGCACTTCTGCCTCTGCTTGTGCTAGAAACGACTGTAGCCAAGGATGCTCTACTACCCATTCGGGCCATAGGTTTGGTTGAAGGTGTTGTGCAACAACGGTTGTGGGATTTTCATATTCTTGCGTGATCATCGATGAATCCTCTGCAACTTGGAAGTGTTGACGAGCCGCAGAATAGGATTCACCAGTCTTGTTCATGCGAGAACGGATCTGGCGCTTTAGTGTATTGCGCGAAGTCATCATACCCTCCATCTCTCCAAACATGGCCCCTCGGCGACCTGCCTAGAGCAGGAAGGACAATGACACTTCAAGGACGAAAGCCCCTTTTGCCTCGATGGTGACCTTGCCGAGGAAGATCAATGAGGTTGCGCTGGAAGCAAGCGTGTTGATATGGTAGCAAATTCGTCGCATCACGGCTAACATAACCTTCAATCTAGTTGAAGAGCACGCAGGCCAGCACAAATCGAGTTGGCCGCTTGGTCTTTAGGCAGTACGCAATCCCTCCAATGGCAACCTGAGCAATGGCCAATCTTCTTCACAACGAAATGGCTCCCGACTCCATTGAGAGTCGCGACCTGCAAAACCTATTCCATCCCTGTACCAACTTAGCCGATTTGCACCAACGTGGACCAGCTGTGCGAAGTAAGGCGCAGGGAGTCTATCTTTGGGACAACCAAGGGAAGCAGTACTTGGAAGGAATGGCGGGACTTTGGTGCACGGCGTTGGGTTATGGAGTTCAGGAACTAGCGGATGTTGCCTATGAGCAAATGCGCAAGTTGTCGTATTCCCAGCTTTTTGCAAGCGCAACCAATGAGCCTAGCGTTCTCTTGGCGGAGAAACTGATGTCTATGGTGCCGATGGACGCTGGTCGGGTGTTTTTCGGTCTTTCAGGGTCCGACGCAAACGACACTCAAATCAAGCTCATGTGGCACTACCACAATCTCATTGGCAAACCAGATCGCAAGAAAATAATCTCCCGCAAGAATGGCTACCACGGTGTGACAATCGGATCGGGCAGCTTGACAGGACTGCCTCCATTTCACCAGAACTTTGATCTCCCCATACCGGGAGTACTTCACACCGACGCGCCCTACTTCTACCGAAATGCGCTGGAAGGCGAATCCGAAGAAGAGTTTGCAACGCGACTTGCATCGAATCTCGAGGAGCTCATTCTTGCCGAAGGACCCGAAACCATTGCCGCTTTCATTGCCGAACCTGTGATGGGGGCGGGAGGCGTCATTGTTCCGACGGTCGACTACTACCAGAAGATTCAGCAGGTACTCGACAAGTACGAAATCCTGTTCATTGACGACGAGGTTATCTGTGGATTCGGTCGTACTGGGAATCCCTTTGGCTGCCAAACAATGGAAATCGAGCCGACAACCATGAGCTTTGCCAAAGCGCTGTCAAGCGCTTATTTGCCGATAAGCGCGGTTGTAGTTCCAGAATGGCTGTACGAACCGATACGTGAAGCCACAAGGGACAGCCGGCTGTTTGGTCACGGCTTCACTTATTCCGGCCATCCTGTATGCGCGGCCGTGGCACTGCGCAACCTAGAGCTAATGGAAGAGCGGTCGATATTTGAACAAGCTGCACGCACAAGCATAGAGTTTCAAGAGAGGCTCAACTTGCTGGGCAGCCACCCCCTTGTGGGGGATGTACGAGGGATTGGGCTCGTTGGTGCATTGGAACTCGTGAAGGACAAAGCCACCAAGGAAGCTTTTCCCAAGGAGACAGGCGTAGGTCCTCATTGCATGGACCGATGCGCAGACCATGGGCTAATAGTGCGCTCGATTGGAGACAACATTGCCATTTGTCCTCCTTTGGTAATTACCAATGAGCAAGTCGATGAGCTCTTTGGCAAGCTCGCTCGAGGACTCAACGATACCTTGGAGTGGATTCGGAACGCCAAGTAGCTAGTCGGAGAAGCTCTCGATTTCAAGGAATCCGGTATCGGGTTACCAAACGCGATTGACTCCGAAGGAGTCGAATACCTTGTCGACTGAAAGGAACGCCAGATTCCTCAATAGTGCTTGTGCGGCAAGCATGCGGTCGAACGGGTCTCGATGTGGTCCCGGCAATCGTCCAGCGCTCCACGCATCCTCCATGCTAATGGGCATTTCCAAGAATCCTTGCATTGCGACATGGTGCAGGATGTCGACTAGTGAAAACTCGACTTGAGCTAGTCTTCCAATACGAATCTTTGTTGAGATTTCCCAAGCAGATGCCGCGCTCACAAAGATCTCGTTGTTCTCGTTACCGACAATTTCGCGGCTCGCATTGGTCATTTGATGGCTATCGGAAAGCCACCACAAAAGGGCGTGTGTATCTAGCAGTGCACGCACATCTACCGACCTTCCCATGCGTCAAGCTCTTGTTCCGTTAGTGGATCGAAAAAGCCATCTGGAATCTCGAGGGCGCCCTTAAGAACGTCGGGTTTTCGCGCGACGGTTGGATTGCACCGAACAAGACGAGCAACCTGCTTTCCACGGCGTGCTATCACTACTTCCTCTCCGGACTCGACCAGTGCAAGTAGCCGCGACAGCTCAGTCTTCGCTTGGTGAACGTTGAAGATGTACATTCCTATGCACGCCTTGGGGAACAACTTAGCTAGGATTTTAGCTAAGTTAGCGAATACTGCAAGCAGATATAGAAGGCTACTTGTAGGAATTGGTCGCGGGCAGTAAGGAGCAGCTTAGCTGCGAATTGTTCCTGGCGAATCCCATGCTAGACGTATTGGTAGGCTCAGGCTTTCAATACGTCATCCAACGATTAGCGAGACAGGTCTGAACAGCCCATCGCTGATCTATTTCAACTTGGGACTGGTAGGCGTCCTAAAGAAGGTGGCTGAAGGAGGACTTCAGCCACCAAAGACCGTCTAACTTCTAGCCGGTTTCTTCCGTCTCGGACACTTCTTCTGCATACATTTCTTGGTCTGGCATGAGCACGAACTCGGGGTATGCCTCAATGCCGAGTTCCGCGGTATCCTGGCCTAATTCCTCAGTCCTTGCGGAGATTCTCAATCCAAGGAGTTGATCGACTGCGAACCAAACTATCCAAGATGTGACGCACACGAATGCGCCAACGATCACGATTCCAACGAATTGTCCCCAGATTGTCGCATCGGAATTCGTAAAGCAGACTGCCATCGTGCCCCAAACACCGGCAACCAGATGTGCAGGGATTGCGGATACGACATCGTCAATCTTCCAAACCTCGAATAGTCGGATCGAGAATGTGCAGAGCGCGCCGCCCACTGCGCCTATTAGGAGGGCCAGCCAGATTTGTTCGTGAAAATCAGGCGCAGCCGTAATGGAAACCAATCCGGCAATGGCCCCATTGAGGACCACCATGAGGCTTGTCCTGTGAAACACAAACCCAGATAGCACGAGCGCAGAAATGACTCCGGCGGCTGCGGCCAGGCAGGTGTTGGAAATTACGTTGCTCATGATTACCGCTGAACTAGCTGAGCCGAGTGCAAGAACGGAGCCGCCATTGAACCCCAGCCAACCCAGCCAAAGAATCAGAACGCCCAATGTGACGATGGGAACATTGGAGGGCGGCGTGGGATGAACGCTGCCGTCTTTGCGGAACTTCCCAATTCTTGGACCGACGACCAACACTCCCATGAGAGCGGCCCATCCGCCCGTTGAGTGCACAATGGTCGATCCGGCGAAATCGATGAAACCAAACTGTTCCGTCAACAATCCGCCTCCCCACGTCATGGCTCCAACCATCGGATAGATGATCGCAGTAAGGCAAAAGATGAACACGAGGAACGACCAAAGTCGAACTCGTTCGGCGAGTGCGCCCGAAACAATGGAGGCGGTTGTTGCCACAAAGACCATTTGGAAGAACCACTCGGACATTTTCGAAAAGCCCTGATCCACTACGGCATTCGTTGCGGCGGTAGCGTTTGCGCCGTCTGCAATGCTGAGCATGGCTACTTCTTCAGGAGACGGGGTCTTGCCGAAGGTGGCCCAATCGGGAATGCCAATTACCCACTGTACGTTGTTGTACATGAAGTCGAACCCCACGACGTAGTAGGTAATGCAGGCAATGGAGAATAGCCCGATGTTCTTCAAGCAAATTACGGAAGCGTTCTTGGTTCGAACCGTGCCGGATTCCAACATAGTGAAACCAGCACACATCCAAAGCACCAGTGCGCCCCACACTAGAAAACCAAGTGAATCGAGTACGAAACTAGTTTCTGCACTAACCGATGCCAATGCAGGCAACGCCATCAGACTAAGAAAGGCCGCGCCGAGGAAGATGTTTCGATTGCGCCTTGAAGGTGTTGTCGGGTTCTTCATGATTGCTGGTTCCCCTAATGCAACGCTGACGTTAAGACGGAAAACTCTAGACTGTTGTTTCAATTACGAGTCTATTCGAGCGCGTCCCCCCAAAGGATTTTAGCTAAAGCTGCACCGACTAAACTCGGGTTGCAGAAAGCAATTTTCACGACTTTATCAGACAACAGCAATTTGGTCGCTTCATACAATGCCCAGATCGCAATTGAAGAATTAGAGCAGGAGCCAAGAGCCCAGCAGGAGCGTCCACATTTTTTCAATCATTTCGGTAAATTACACCCTAGAATTTGCGTAGCTAGGCCTTGAGTAACGTCTGATGATCAGTACTCTGAAGAAGTCCAGGATCATTCTCATGTCCTACCCTGTGCTCGGACTATTAATGGCAGCCGCACCCACATTAGGAACCATGGAAGAAGACCTATCGGCACTCCTAGAGAGTGCGCGAGTCGAAATGGAATTGCCGGGTTTGCGAGCCGCTGTTCGGTTTGGCAATGGTGAGATTGTTAGCGCATCTGTTGGTCTAGCAGACCGGGAAGCGGGAATACCACTTGACAACCAGGCGCCAATGCCTGGCGGAAGTACCGGCAAGACCTACGTGGCGGCTGTGGCCATGCTGCTAGTCGAAGAGGAAGTACTAGCGCTAGACGATTTAGCATCCAGATGGCTCAAAGACAAGGAATGGTTTGGTGATCTTCCCAATGCGAACGAAATCCAGGTCAGACATCTGCTATCGCATAGTTCAGGTCTGTCGGACTATCCGGGAACTCGCGGCTATACATTGGCTTCGATTTGGCGCGCGTTACGCAGAGGCTCGATACATTTCGAACCTGAAGAGCTGATTAGATTTACTTTGAAGAAAAAGCCCCTGTTTCCGGTTGGGGAAGGGTACAGCTATACGGACATCGGCTACTTGGTGCTTGGGAAATTGATTGAAGAAGCAACTGGGGAAAAGTACTACGATCTGGTTAGGGAGAAAATATTAGAAGCCCACGGACTTAATGAAATAGTCCTACAAGATCGGTCCATATTGCCCGACGTTGTTACAGGCTACATGCGCGGAGCCCCCAATCTTCGAGAGGATGGCAGCATGAAGATGGATCCCTCCTCCGAATGGACTGGCGGCGGGTTAGCCACCAATCCCACGATGCTAGTCAGTTTTCTGGGATTGCTCGCCCAGGGAGAAATCGTCAGTCAAGACAGTTTGGATCAAATGGTCAACTCGGGTTGGCGGGATTCGGCAACTCCCAACGTACACTACGGTCTGGGTCTATTCGTATACAACGACGGCAAGGCTTTTGGACATGCCGGACTTTGGCCGGGCTATCGAACCGACATGCTGCACTACGCGCCGTCGAACGTATCGATTGCTATTCAAACGAATCGCGACGGCAGCGTGGACACCGGCGAATTGGTTCGACGAATCGCGAACTTGGTGAACGCCGACGAACCGAAACCGGAGGAAACGCCCTCGACACACCCATAGCCCGCAATGTGTTCGGATTTGCGAGAGTTTCCTGCGACCACATTCGATCATACACGCACACGTGCGATTGTGGCTGGTCTACAATCAACCGAAATCAAAGCTGGTTGGGTTGGGGAATCTGTCGGCGTACAAGACTGAAAGAACTCACCAGTAGTTCCATAACTACAGAGATTTGGGAATGAAACAAGCAATTGCCTTTCTGTTGATTCTGGCTTGGTCCGCGTGGGTTTTTGCCAGTGAGCTAAAGCATGGCGAACCTGAGAGCGCGGGAATGTCCACTGACCGACTGGAGCGCGTTACAGATGTCATGCAGGGTTATCTGGATCGTGACGTCCTAGCTGGAATTCACGTTTTGGTGGCGCGACGCGGCGTTATTGTCTACGACAACGCTCTCGGCACAAGGGGTTTAGACGATGATCGACCCTTGGAGAAGGACGCGCTATACCGCATTTATTCCATGACTAAGCCCATAACCGCGGTAGCGGCTATGCAGTTGTACGAGCAAGGCAAGTTCAAGCTTACCGATCCCGTCGCAGAGCACATTCCTGAATTCGCAGAAATCATGGTGTATTCCGAGGATGGTGAGCACAAGCCTCCGGAACGAACCATGGACATGCGACACCTGCTTACGCACACGACGGGTCTCGGATACGGTTTGGGCCGGTGGCATCCTGTCGACAGAATTTTTCAGGAAAAGCGAGTATTTCAATCTGCGAATCTCGAAGAAATGACTGAGAAGATCGCGTCGATTCCATTGAAATTCAATCCTGGTGATCGGTGGGCTTACAGCATTGCGGTGGATGTGACTGGTTTGGTTGTCGAACGGCTTAGCGGTCAGAGTTTTGATCAATATTTGGACGAGCACATTTTCCAGCCACTGGGGATGGTCGACACCTTCTTCCAGATACCCGAGGAAAAACATGATCGGCTCCTTCCCGTACACAACTGGGACCGCGGCCAGAACAAACTCGTTATGCGTCCTGTAGAACCTGACGCCTATCGCGAAGTCAGCTTGTATTCCGGTGGCGGAGGATTGATCTCCACCGGTATTGATTACTTGAGATTTGCCGAAGCGCTGAGAGCTGGTGGAGAGCTGGATGGTGCCCGAATTATTGGGCGCAAGACTATCGACTACATGACACAGAATCATCTGCCAGCGGCCACTCCCGGTGCTGGCGCGGGGGACACGCCAACCCAGGCGGCGACCCGTGAACAAATAAGCAGTTTTGGTTTTGGCTTGGGATTTGGTGTTAACACGAATCCAATTGCGGCTGGAAACCTATCGTCTCAGGGGGAGTACAACTGGGGCGGAGCGGCCGGCACAGTGTTTTGGGTTGATCCCGAGGAAGAGCTGGTTGTTGTTGGCATGATTCAGCTTATGGGAGCAAGTGGATTGCTATCGACAGACTTGAAGATTGCGGTACTTCAGGCCATCATTGATTGAGTGGGGAATCATTGAGAGGAGGGCGCGTGGTGTCAGGTCAGCTCAAGAGTTCGGAAGAGGAGCCCGTAACGGAATGGCAATACCAATTGCGTCTTCAATTGGCGGACGGTCCGGCGTCAGCGGCTAGGGAACAAAAAGACGCTCCGAAGCTGCAAGAGCTGTATGAAGTGTTGCAAGCGCACAATGCAGAATTAGTCTGTCAATACGATGCGTTTGCCGGATATTGCGAACAGGCCGAAAGACTCGGACAAGACAACCTTCCTCTCTACAGATGGACCAAGGAAACCATTGAGAATCCGCAAAAGAAAGCCAAATACATAAAAATTTTCACTCTCTACGTCAAAGGAGAAGAGGTCTACGCCAAGGAGTCCGCAGAAGCCTTGGAGCGCGACCTGGAGCCGATGGTCGGCGGTCCTGTAGTCGAGAGACTTTCGAAGTACGATTCCAACCCGGAGAACAATCCCCAAGTTCCAGAGAGATTTCGCTCCTGATCGGTCAAAAAGGCGTCTGCATGGCAATCCAAGGTTTGAAACAACTCGGACCGAACCTCTTGAAGGAACCGATTGCGAATCTAGCACTCTAATTCTCTGAGTGCTAAAATGCATGTGCAAACTTGATTCTTGATTGGGTCAGGGGGTGTGTGAATGAGTACAAGCTTAGTTTCAATTTCGAGTCTATCGCCCGGAGGCGACCTCTCTTCCTATATCAATACGGTCAATGCACACCCAGTGCTTACGGCCGATGAGGAAAGGGAGCTGGCATTTCGTTTCTATGACGAAGGCGATTTGGATGCCGCACGAGAATTGATCATGAGCCATCTGCGGTTTGTGGTCTACCTGGCTCGCACCTATCGAGGCTATGGACTGCCCGAGGCGGACATCATTCAGGAAGGAAATGTCGGCCTGATGAAGGCGGTCAAGAGATTCGATCCCAACGTTGGGGTTCGTCTGGTCTCGTTTGCTGTTCACTGGATCCGCGCAGAAATTCACGAATTCATCATTCGCAACTGGCGAATTGTCAAGATTGCCACTACGAAAGCGCAACGCAAGCTTTTCTTCAAGTTGCGGGAGCGCAAGAAAGATGTGGGTTGGCTGACGCAAAGCGAGACGCAAGATATCGCCCGCGACCTTGGCGTTCGGCCTGTCGACGTAACTCATATGGAAGGACGATTGTCGTCTACTGACCTAGCCTTCGACGTATCCGACGATGACGAGGACGATGGCGCCAATTGGGTTCCGGCCCACTCGCTCGTCGACGATAGCCCCACTGTGCTGGAAGTAATAGAAGAGAAAGAATGGGCGGACCATAGGCAACAACAGTTGTATAAAGCCATTCAAACTCTTGACGAGCGAAGTCGAGTGATATTGAGTTCTCGATGGTTGTCAGAGTCCAAATCAACTTTGCATGAACTTGCTGCTCAGTTTGGTGTTTCTGCGGAACGGATTCGGCAGATCGAGAATTCAGCAATGGACCAAATCAAGGAGCAATTGGTCGCGGTCTAGCAGTTCGAATGCGTTCGGCCTAATGCGCTGAATTAGCATTACTTTCACTCAATTCTTCAGCTATTTCCCCTAGCGATGCGACAGTTGTACGTTCGACGCGGCTCTCGCATGACAGCCGCTCAAGCTAAAGCTTACGCGCTACTCGACGAATTCACTTTAGATCTGGAAGACGCGAAATGCACTGCTGAAATTCTGCAGGGCAATCGCAAACTGCTAGTGGAAATTGGGTTTGGAAACGGTGATGCACTAGCTCAATTCGCATCGAATCACCCTGAGTGGCTATGTATAGGAGTAGAAGTATTTCGTCCGGGCATCGGCTCATTGATTCGACGGTGTCAGAAGGACGAATTGACTAACGTCCGAATCGCCGAAACCGATGCGCTGACTCTACTCGAGGCGTTACCGGACTCGACTGTCGATCTATTGCTCGTGTTCTTTCCTGATCCTTGGCCGAAGCGGCGCCACCATCGTCGTCGTCTTGTGAATGAAGAATTTTCCGAAATTGCCAGCCGCAAACTCGTGCCCAACGGATCGATGGTGCTAGCAACCGATTGGGAAGACTATGCAGTTCAGATCCAAGATGTGCTGAGCCGCAACCGATTGATGGAGGGGGGTCCTATTCCGCGATACGAGGCGCGCCCGAAGACTAGGTTCGAGGAGCGTGGAGAAAAATTAGGTCACAATGTCTGGGACTTTCAATACGAACGCGTCAGCACCACCAAGTAAATGTCAATTGCAGGACCGATATTTGTCATTGGTCATACCGTTTAGCTAACCAATCTGTGGGAATCGTTCGTCATTAACGTTGTAGCCAAATTTCACTTCCTCGAGCATCTTTAGCGGATCGCGAAGATCGACCATACCGGGGCCCACGAAGTTCAGTCCGTGCTGATAGCCGACGAGCCTGCGCAATCTTTCAGGCATTTTCGGCAATTGTTCCCGTGGTATCCCTATGAACTGATTTTCCTGCTGTCTCAAGTAGGAGAGATTGAAATTGATGTCTATGGCCAATCGACTGCTGTCTGATCGGTTTGCGCCGCCTCCGTGCCACAGGGCGCCCGTCCAGATGAGCATCGATCCAGCAGACATTTCCACCTGAATGGGACTAATGTCGGGTGGCTGCTGTACTGGCCTGTCGTGCCACTTGTGTGATTCAGGAACCAGCATGGTCGCGCCATTTTCGACGGTGAAGTCATCGACCGCAATTACCGCATTTGCCACAAACGGAGGATGCGGTCGTGGAATGGGCCACAAACCATCGTCTTGGTGAAGTCCTTGCGCTTTCGCACCCGGCAGCAGATCGAACATGGCAACTACAGACACTTGTACATGAGGACCCAACATGCCTTGAACGACGGCGAGCAGCCGAGGGTCGCAAACCAAGTCGTCAACACAACGTGTCTTGCCGAGCAGATTGTGCGCGCGAACGGTAGTTTTGTCGGGAGGCATAAGTTCAACGATGGGTCGAACTTCGTTGACAAGATCATCTCTCAGTTTGGAGACACGTTTTTCCGACAGCCAATTCGGAAAAACGAAGTAGCCGACTTCAGATATATTGCAAAGCGCATCGTCAAGACTTGGCAGCACGATCTCTTCGCCAAACACTGTTGCTGTATCCGGTTTGCGAAGCGTTTCTTTTTCAGCGGAAGGCATTGATTGAGACCCAGACGTCAGAGCGAATGCAAACTATGTGATCTATCGCTTGAATACAGGTTGACGTTTTTCGAGGAATGCTGCGACAGCTTCGTGGTGCTCATCGGATTGGTACGCTTGCGCAAGTACTTTGCCCTCCCTCTCGTGAACTTTGTTGATGTCGGTTTCTGATCCGTTTTCGGTTAGCAGCTGCTTGACCCATCGTAACTGGCGTGAGGGGTTCGCAGCAATTTCCATCGCGAGTGCGCGAGCAGTTGGAAGTAGCTCATCCGGCTGCACTACACGGTCGGCCAGCCTCTTTGCGAATGCTTCCTCTCCGGAATAAAGCCGGCCAGTCAAACACATTTCATTGGCTGCGCCAAATCCTACGCGTTGCACCAGAAAGTGGGAACTTGCAAGCTCTGGAGTTACTCCCATTTTCACAAACAACATTCCAAATTTGGCCTCAGTGGACGCGATGATCACATCCATGGGCAAAATCATTGTCGCTCCCACCCCAACGCAAGCTCCATTGACAGCAGCGATCATGGGTTTGGATGAACGAACCAATTCAATCCAATCGCCGCCGCCGGTCTGCCGTTTCCCGTCGAGGCGGGCCTTAAAGTTGTCGCGTATGTCGGCACCCGAGCAAAATCCTCGGCCAGCTCCCGTGAAAACCATTGCGCCGACGTGTGGGTTTTCATTGCATGCATGTATGGCGTCTTGCAGCTCCATGCTCATTTCGTGCGTCCATGCGTTGAGTCGTTCCGGGCGATTCAACGTGATTGTCGTTACTTCGTCGGTAGTGTCGACAAGAATGGTCAGGTAGTTTTTCATTGGGTGCCGTTCAGCCGTGGGAGAAAATTATTTTAGAGATCATGTACACGGACACTTCTGTGTAGTGGGTTGCAGAAATATAGCAACAGTCCTAAAGTCGATTGTTGATGCGGACACAAATAACGGCAAACCCACTTGCTGGCATTGGGATCGATCCAAGCAAGTTGATATATCGTCGAGCGACCAGAGCCTAGGAGAAGCTGCCAAAAAACACCGGTCTTTAAGTTTCACTCGAAACGAGTATGGTTGATGGCTGCATGGCAACTAGCTGTCTCTCTATGAAACTTGAGATTTCGGTGCGCATCGGTTCAGGGATGTCATGTTCACGTGCAAGCGGTACCCACTTCGTTAAGGCCTCAGAAACTTGCTGCAATACTCGTTGAACATCTCGCTTTGGGACGGACGCTCGCTTGGCGACTTCCCAAATATCAACTTCAGATATGTCCTTGGCGCGACCATTGATTGAAGAAGCATGCCCTCTCGAGCGATTGGGGGACCAGGTGATGTCGTAGGCTGGGGTGCATGACCATTCCTTGCTATCAGTTAGCATGAACGCGAAATTCCTCGTGTGGTCGTTTTGGTTCCCGGCAATAGCATTGAAGATCATCTGCCTGAACAGGAAGAGCTTGTAGGTGTAGTTGTGCGTCAATACATCGGACAATTTGAATAGATCGAGATAGTCAATGCTGCCAGTTCGGCAGTCTAGACTGAGCAAACTAGCTGCACTCTGGACGTGGACACGTCTGCCGTGGCCTTTCCTGTCGAATCGACGAGTCATGAAGTAGTGGGTGCCGTGGTCTCCGAGAATAAGCCGTACCGGCGACATATGAATTCCCGCTTCGACCGCCATCTTGGCGAACAAGAACTCGATGGTTCCCGCTTGGTTTTCCTGTGAATTTGAATGTATCGGAAGTTTGACAATCCAATGAGAGTATCCACTGGGCAGCTTCGCTGCTCCCTCCACGGCATGGTTTCCGTCAAAACCGACCAGCAGCTTCGGTGTTGTGCCGGCCAACGGTGCTCCATTGACCACGTGGCAATCGCCAATATCGGAGATGGCGCCATTCACTAGATGTAATGCTTCCTCCCACAGGAAGTCTAGTTTGAGTTCTTGGTCAATACTGGGCGACGAGACCAAATCGTGCTTAGGCCCGTATGACAAAGCGCCCATCCCACGATCGGCAATGTAGCTCAATCTCTCAACGGGCGTAGTTGTTTCGAAAGAGATATCGTTTTGTTCGAATGTCCGGTGCATGAGAAACAAGCCCCAGCCATCGGGCAGAGATTCATGGAAGAGTCCGTGCAGGCCATTGAAGACTGAGCGGCTCGCTTCCTGTAGTTCCAATGAAAATTTCAATCCGAACGGCGAAGGATTGATTTCGTGCTCTAGAAATTCGCGTGAGAATTGAAACCACGACTTTTTGTCGTGCCATGCTAGTGTGCCCATGTAGATGGGATCGTGATCGCTCAGACCGTGAAACGCGACATCGAGTTGATTCACGGGCTAAATGCGTCGTTGGCGAGTTCGTTTATTGAGCTTGGTGAGCGAGTTAACAGAACGTCGTGTGCCCGATCAAGATTTCCATAGGTTCCACATAGGATTAGAAACTGTCGCAGAGAGATTTCCCCGGAATCTTCAAAGCGTCGAATCGTAGGCTCGGGTACACCTGTACGAGTGCTGGCTGCTTTGCGGCTGTGCCTGAGCGCTTTGCGGGCCGTTCGAAATGCATGCGCCAGTTGCATCTGCGTCTCGAATGGAGTCAATATTTCTGATAACAATGTATCCAAAATCGTATGTATAGTGAAGATATTGATAGTATATTATCAAATATATTAGAAACTTTTGGCGATATTGTCCTGCGATGTAAGTTTTGGAACTGGCTCAGGCGCATTGCTAGCGCAATCGACTGTGTGCAATTGCTTGGCTGTTGCGAGCAACATCTGGACATCGTGCAGCGAAGGTTGTTTCTCGAAAAGGTTTAGCGTCGTGGGGAAATGGCGGGATACATGACCTCTCCCCAATCATGGCTGGGTTGTTCCAACATGATGAAAACGAACTGGGGCACCAAATAGTGAAGTATGCTGGAGCCATCCTTGACCTGATCGCGGTTCACAGAACCTTGATATGTGGCAGAACCGTGTATGAGCTGGTTTCGTAGCGTGTAGAGGCGATCGAACACGATGGACAACAAACCACTTGTTCGATTCTTGTTGGTCAGAGCGGTCTGCGCAGTTATTTCAGATTTCTTCAATTCAGTTTCCCAATCCACGTCGTGGTCCCGGCCCAACGTGTAGTCCCAATAGGGTGTAAACACATACTGATTCTTCACCAATGTACGAATCGAATCGGGAAATCGTTCCCAAAGAGTTCCGTAAATGGAGTCGCTCTGATCGAAACCGAGCAGCTTATCGAAGAAACCAGTCATTTGGGCCGTATCGGATGGAATCCTGCCGGTTCCAGGCTCGACAGCGTACATGGCATTGAAGGAGATCCAGAAGAAGATGAATGCTCCGTCAAAGTCGTTGCTCTCGTGAAGTGGCTGCGCCTTTGTTAGCCAGCTGATGGCTCTGCGCATTCGTATCGAAAACGAATCGGACAGGTCTCCCCTGATTTTCTCGTAAGCTCCCTCGAGTTGCGTTGCGGACGTAGGACTATCGTGGCTCGCGATTGTCATGGAGAGTTCTCGATTAGGAATTCAAAAACTGCGCGACAACACCATTCAGTTGTCGCAAGCCTTGAGATGAAAGTTGCAGTCGGGTTGGATGCATTAGCTTCCATGATCGCAGTTGCTCGACTGTTTCACGTATGACATCAATCTCTAACCCCGTATTCATGGAGAAAGCGCGTTCCTCCACACCATTCAACAATCTCAATGCGTTCATCATAAACTCCGCTGGCAAGTCTTCGTCTGGCACTCGTTTGAACGATCCCGCAGTACCACTCAGATACGATCCTGGCTGGCGTATTTTTGTTGTTCGAAATATGCCGTCTTGCGTGGTCTTCTTGCCATGTGCTCCTGCTCCAACTCCAATGTAGTCGCCAAACGTCCAGTAGTTGAGATTGTGACGGCATTCCTGGCCGCTACGAGCGTAGGCTGAGACTTCATATCGTCGGTATCCGTGCTCCGAAAGCAATTCGACTCCGGCATCTTCCATGTCGGCTCGGTAATCGATAGTCGACAGGGGCGGAGGTGTCTTTGCGAATACCGTGTTAGGTTCAATGGTTAGTTCATACCACGAAATGTGTTGCGGCTGGTAGTTGATCGCTACGTCCAAGTCTTTCAAAGCCTGGTTGATCGACTGGTGAGGGAGTCCGTACATCAGATCCAAGTTGACGGAGTCGAATCCCGCTGCCATCGCTTTCTCAATTGCATGCTGAGCTTCGTTCGGACCATGAATACGACCTAGAGTCTCAAGGTGGCCGGAATCGAATGATTGAACGCCAATCGAAAGTCGAGTGATTCCCGCTTCTCTGTAGAGATTCAAATTCGAGTACTCGGTTGTGCCAGGGTTTGCTTCCATGGTCACTTCCTCTAGTGAGTCCTGTTCAAATCTATCTAGGATTTTCGCGAAGGAGTCTGGTCCGAAAAGACTTGGAGTTCCGCCGCCAAAATATACGGTGCCGATGTCGAATTGCCCACTGCTCAATTCGGTTCCCAGGTCTTCAACTAGCCGATCGACGTATGCGGCTTCGTCGAAGTCACTCCGCTTCTCATGCGAATTGAAATCGCAGTAGGGGCACTTTCGAATGCACCAAGGAATATGAACGTACAGTCCAGTCATTTAGGTATTCAATCGTCTCTCTAGTAGCTGTACGAACTCCAATGTGGCACGGGCACGATGACTCAATCGATTTTTTTCGCTTGCGTCGAGTTCAGCAGCTGTGCATGCCATGCCGATTGGCAAAAAAACAGGATCGTATCCAAATCCATTGGATCCTCTAGGCTGTTCGATTATGCGGCCATGCCAAATTCCTGTCGAAATCACTGGAGTTGGATCGTTGGAGTTGCTTAAGTAAACAAGCGTCGCACAGAAATAGGCTCGGCAGTCATCGAACGTCTCTTGCTTGTCCACTAGGTTGCTCAGGACGAGACTATAGTTTTCTGCATCCGACGCATCTTCGCCGGCATAGCGAGCTGAGCGAACACCGGGTTCGCCGTCCAATCGTGGTATCACCAAACCCGAGTCGTCCGCTATGGCCGGAAGGTGAGTCAAGGAACAGGCATGACGAGCTTTGATCAGAGCGTTTTCGAAGAACGTAGATCCCGTTTCGGCAGGTGACGGGACATGCCATCGCGATTGAGGAACAAGATCAATAGGCAATTTGCCCAGGAGGGCCTTCAACTCCTTCAGCTTGTGCTGGTTGTTGCTGGCAAGAACAACCTGCTTTGGCTCTGACATTTCTCGGGACCAATAGGAATAAGCTAAATGTTGTAGGTAGTCAGCAGGCAAATTCGGCAGTGGAATGCCTTAGCTTCTGATGGGGCTTCCTGCCTAAAGCCGGCGATTGCCCTGCAGTCGGTCCTAGTTGGTATCGTCGAGACGCGAGTACACCTCTTGCTCAAACTTGACAGTTTCCTCGTGCTCTTCGAACTCAACTTCAATCTCAAACTTGAGCTTTTCGCCCTCCGTGAACTTGAAGCTTGCGAGAAAGTAAACGGCTTCGGATTCCTTGATGGTCTTGAAATTCAGCTTGAGGTCCTGACCCATTAGGTTCTTGAAGCCACCGGAGACCTTCGCTTCATACGAATTCCCGTCCGGGTCGACAACCGAAATGTTGCACACTGCGCGGTCTTTGCCGCGAACGATCTTGTGTTTCTCTGCGATCTCCTTGGAGATGAAAGTGGACGGAATTACGCTGTAGTGGACAGTCCAGTCGTCGAATTCGACAGACTGTTCTGCGAATGTAATGCCTGCGACCAAGAGAATGACAACGAGGGAAAGGAAGCTTCTCATTGGGGACGACCTAACACATAAAACCCAGTGGTGCCGAACAGATTGGACAACCCGCTCTTCTTGGAGACCTTGCGATATTGAGGATCCACAACACTCCTCTCTACTACCTGTAGCCCCTCAGATTGGCACAGCTCATCAAAGTCTCTAAACGTACACAAATGAATGTTTGGCGTGTCATACCACTGATGCGGTAAGTGTTCTGCAACCGGCATGCGCCCTCGAAACAGCAATTGGAAACGGCATTGCCAATGGCCGAAATTGGGAAACGAAACAATACACCGGTTCGCGATCCGCAAAAGCTCTTTGAGCAGTTTCCGTGGCGACTCGAGGGCTTGCAGCGTCTCTGTCATTACAACAATGTCGAAGCTGTCGTCGGGAAATCGATCCAACCCAAAATTGAGGTCGTGCTCGATGACATTGACTCCTCGTCGGATGCACTCCTCAATGGCTTCCTGATCCTTCTCGATGCCATAGCCCTTGATGTTCTTAGATTCCTGCAAGTGCGCTAGGAGTTCGCCATCGCCGCATCCCAGATCAAGTACGCGCGAATTCTCCTCTACAAAGTCGGCGACGTGCTGCAGATCAACTCTCATACGTCCACTTCGCTCGCCACGCTGTCGAGATATGCGCCCAACACACTGAAGTATCTCGGAATTTCCATCAAGAAGGAGTCGTGTCCCATGCTGCTTATTATGTTCGCACTTGCTGTATTTTTGCCCGCGGCCACAAGAGCATCAATAATTTCGTTTGATCGATCGGGAGCGAATCTCCAATCGCTCGTGAACGAAATTACAAGGAATTTCGCTGTAGCTCGCCGTAAGGTTTCCACCAAGTCTCCATCGTGTTCGATTGCCGGATCGAAATAGTCCAATGCGCGGGTAACTAGTACGTAGGTGTTAGGGTCGAAAGCTTGTGCGAACTTCGAACCTTGATAGTGAAGATAGCTCTCAACTTGAAACTGCACGTCTCGACCTTGCCCGATATCGCCGGTCTTGACTTCCCGTCCGAACTTCGTGCCCATCGAGTCGTCCGACAGGTAGGTAACGTGCCCAATCATTCGTGCCAGTCCCAGCCCGGGCATTGCCTCTGGCGCGACGTCAGGCGGACTATCCATTTTGATGGCTAGACGAGCAATTTCGTTAAATGCTATGTTTTGCGCCGAGAGCTTCGATGCACAGGCAATAAGAACGGCATGCGCGACTCGGTCAGGATAGTCAATGCTCCATTGAAGAGCTTGCATCCCACCTAGACTGCCGCCGACAATGGCGGCGAAGCGCTCAATCCCTAGCGCATCGGCCAGCATCGCTTGGGTCCGTACCCAGTCCTTTACCGTGACTGTCGGAAAACCTGCACCATATGGCATATCCGTTTGCGGGTTTTTTGAGCGAGGCCCAGTGGATCCGTGGCAACCCCCCAAATTGTTGAGCGACACTACATGGAATCGGTTGGTGTCAATGGGCTTGCCGGGACCGATGCAGTTGTCCCACCACCCCGGTCGATCCTCGTCTTCTTCGTGATATCCCGCCGCGTGGTGGTGTCCCGAGAGGGCGTGACAGATCAGCACTGCATTGGTGCGCTCTGGATTTAGTTCACCGTAGGTTTCGTAGACGAGGTCGAAGCTAGGCAGGTGTTCGCCGCATTGCAGCGTTATGCCTTGGTCGAACGACAACGTGTGGGGCGAGACAATGCCCACGGAGCCTGGATTGTCGCGGGAGGTCGCTTGCATCGACACGATCCATCACGTGGGAAGTGAAGTCGAAGGCAAGATTCTTAGGTAGGGGAGTACGTACGACTGCACGGCGAGAAGAACGAACATGGCAATCATTGGCGAAAAATCGAAACCGGCCATGGATGGCAGGAACTTCCGAATGGGCGCGAGAAACGGATCGGCCAATTGGCGTGCGAGCTCGGCGGCCGGCGAATAGATGTTGGGTGCAATCCAACTCATGATCACTGAGATCAAGATGGCAACGAGATAAATCCATATCGAAAACTTCACTGCTTCAACGGCGCCGTTCCAAGGAAACGCCCATATTGGCAGAATGCCGAGTGCGTCGCCGGCCACTCGCGTTGTCAGCAGGTACTCGGAAATCGAAAATAGAATTAGCACCGCAATGAGAGAAGCCAGATCTATCTGGCCAGAGGTCGGCAGGAACTTGCGTATTGGTTGCAGAACGGGATCCGTTATTCGCTTGATCGATTCCACAATGGGGCTGTAGAAATTTGCTTTTGCAAGTTGCAATAGAAATCTGAGTAGACAGAACAGCGCAAAAACATTTACTGCGAAATTTAGTATGAGAAGCAGAGGGTTGGTCACAGTAATTACAAACTCGCGGTTAGTTCGGTAGATCGTGTGAAAGCGGCCTTGACCGCTTCGATGATGGACTCTCGGACTCCATTTGCGTCCAACGTCGCCAATGCACGCTCAGTGGTGCCGCCTGGGGAGGCAACTTCATTGCGCAACGTCGCAGGCGCTTTGGAGGAATTCACTGACATGCTCGACGCTCCAAGCGCAGTTCTCGTAGCCAATTCTCGTGCGACCGATGTGTCCATCCCCAATTCGGTGGCCGCTTGAATCATTGCGTCCATCAAATAGAAGAAGTAGGCCGGGCCACTGCCCGATATCGCCGTTACGATGTCGATGTGGCGGTCGTCTTTGATCCACACGGTATCGCCTACTGCCTTGAATATGCGGTCCGTTAGAGCTTTCTGGTCACTGGACACGAACGGATTGGCAATGATTGCGGTGACTCCCTCGCAAACGGCTGCAGGCAGATTGGGCATGCAATGGATGATTGCGGTTGATGGCTTCAACCACAATTCCAAGTGTCCCATCGGCACGCCTGCCGCGATTGAAATCACCAGTTTTTGCTGCAGCGCTCCAGAATGTTCGACAACAACGGATTTGATCACTTGAGGTTTGACCGCAAGGACAACGACATCCGACTGGGCGATTGCTTCGTTGTTGTTCGTTGTTGTGCTTACGTTGTGCTGTTGGTATCCAGCGAGCTGATTCGCAAGCGGGTCTGCGACAACGATCTCGGCGTCCAGGTCGACGCAATTGGCGATGCCTGTTGCAAGAGCGCGACCCATGTGGCCGCCGCCGACAATTGCGATTCTCAACTTCATGCTCGGGGACCGAATAGTGCAGTGCCTAAGCGCACCATGGTTGAACCTTCCTCAATGGCAATTTGATAGTCGCTTGTCATTCCCATGGATAGCGTGTCCCAACAATCGGACGCCGCCGGCTTCAAACTTTGAAATAGTTCGTAAAGATTACTAAATGCCGACCGGGAGTTCTCTGGGTTGCTTTGCATACGCGGAATTGCCATCAATCCCCGCAATCGAAGATAAGGCATTTCCTGTACGCGTTGAACCAAGTCAGGGAGAAATCCGATCGAAACACCGGACTTGGTCGATTCGTCGTCAATGTTTACCTGAATGCACACATTCAGCGGTCCGATGGCGCCGCAATTGCGTCGCGCTTCATTCAATCGCCAAGCTATGTGCTCTCGGTCCACAGACTGAACCCAGTCGAAATGCTGGGCGATCGGTTTCGTCTTGTTTGACTGCACTGTTCCAATGAAATGCCAATTCATTGAGTGCGAAGAAAACTCAATGATTTTTGGGATTGCTTCGGATACATAGTTCTCTCCGAAGTCGGTTTGGCCCAGTTGGGCCAGTGCGCCAATCTCGTTTATCGAGCGTGTCTTGCTTACGGCAAGCACTGAAGCACTCGAAGAGTTCTTGCCAGTGCTATCGCTAGTGCGTCGGACCGACTCCAATATGGCTTTGTAGCGGTCCCACAGGCTACTTGAGGCGCGCTCCTGCACATCGACGGGGCGCGTCAAGGGCTGCCACTTCGGAAGCTGTTGTTGACGATGTGCTCGTGCAGCCAAGTTTCGCCAATGGCACATGCGGCGATGGCGTGGTCCGGTCGTGCATTGCCGGTTCGTTGCCGCGCATCCAGCGTCGTGAGACGTTCGTCGACAAAGTGCACCGGCAGAGAGAAGCGCTTTTCCAGATACTTGCCGAATTTGCGCGAAGCTTTGGACATGGAGGATTCGCTGTCATCCATATTGAGAGGCAGCCCTACGATCAGTTCCGTAGGCTTCCAAGTGTTCACAAGAAAATCCAGTTGGTCTGTGTTGGGTCTTCCGCTCTTGGCCTTTATGGTGCCTGTTGGTTGAATTGAGCGGGTGGCAATTTCGATTAACGCCACACCAATGTGCGACATGCCGAAATCGAAGGACATTGCTCCCACCTGTGTAGATCTCCTATGCCATGCCGCCCTGAGGCGAGAATTTGCTGAAGTCCACACCGATGATGGACGATACGCATTGAACCTTCGATTGATGGGGTTCTTCGAACAATATCTTTCGATCGGCGGGGCAAGTTACCCAGGCGTTTTCCTTGAGCTCACCCTCCAATTGACCTGGAGCCCAACCTGCATAGCCCAATACAAACATGTATTGCTTCGGTCCGCTGCCTTCGGCGATTGCCTTAAGTGTTGCGTAAATTCCAGCTCCCGAGGGTTCGGTTGTGAGACCGATGCCTTCGGCGACTTCCACGGTGCTGTCGGTGCTGAAATCAGACGAATGTATGATCGAAGGATGCGTCGGGCTGACCGGTCCTCCTTCCCACAGGTGCGAGTCCTCGCCGGAAATCGGGTCAAGATTGGCTTCCTTGAGCAGCTCTGCCAACTTGATGGGCATGGGCCGATTCACGATGAATCCCATCGCTCCTTCGTCGCTGTGACGAACGAGAAATGTCAAGGTGTCCTCAAAGTAGGTGCCGATTTGGTTGGGCAGAGCTAGGAGAAAGTGATTGACGAGGGACGGTTCGGTCATTGGATTATGGTAATCGCTAATAGATTGAGCTTGGAGGACTTAGTCCTCCTCTTCCGAAGGCGGATCGGTGGTGTAGGTACCCTTGCGAAATTCCCATTCCCGAACGATCTCCAGCAATTCGGTGTCTTTCGCAATTGAGGCCGGAAATTGTGCAAATGGAGCTGCGAGCTTGACAATGTCCACGGCAGCTTTGTCGAGGACTTCGTGGCCCGACGACTCCAAAACCCGGGTCTCGACCAGCGATCCGTCCGGTGCAATCGAGACATAGAGGCTCAGTGTTCCGTAGAGTTTCTTTTCGACAGCTTCGCTGGGATAGTTCATCTGGCCAATGCGACGCACCTTTCGGAGCCAAGCCCTTAAGTAGAAGGTCTCTTCAATGGAGGATGTTCCATCTCCCGCAAGCCTGCGAATTCGTTTTTCCTCTTCGCCTTGAGAGTTTGCCACAGCGATGTCCGCGATGGATTGCACCATGTCTTCGACTGACATTTGTGCAATTGGATTGTCAATAGTGCCAGCGCCCGCTATTGAATCGGGCTCTTCAAGCTGAATGTCCAAATCCGCTAGAAAGTCGTCGGGGAACAGCATGTTCTCGAAATTCAATGTGCTGCCTATGTCCGGATCGATGTCCTCAAAGACTGGTTCTTCAGGACCGGCTATGCCGGGCGCTGGTTCCAGTGGCGCATCTTTTTCGCTTGGAAGCGGACCGACAGGCTTGACCAATCGCATATTGAGCACGATTGGATCTGTTGGAAGGGGTCTAAATTCAGGCTTGACGAACAATACGAAGGCTATGTGAAGAACTAGCGACACGCCTAGAGCAATCCATAGCGGGCGATTGCCGATTAGAGCTTCCATTTTGTCAACAATATTCGAAAAACGTTAGCCTTTGGATTGTAGACGACACGAGGTGTACGAATTGCTTTAAACAACGGGCCAAATGCCCTCGCCTCTTCTTCTGCTCTTTAGATTTGCAACGATGGAATCAAGCTGCGATGCCTCTGTAGGGTAGACCGCTACTAAGCGAATTTGTTGCGAATCGAGCGATAGACGTCGAACGTCGCCCTGTCGCTTCCGCTGGCGCTAGTTTCAGCGGACTAGGGCTCCGATTGCTCCTCACCGGCTATTGTTTCCGCTGGTGCTGCAGCTTTGATAGGCTCTCTGTCAGGATTGGGGTCGAGAGCATTGCCTTCATCGATCTTCTTTGAGATTTCCTGCTGCGTCGCGACTATGTTTTCGATTCGCCCATCTTTGTGCTGATGGGTGATTCGCATAAGAGAGTCCTCGGGAATACTTTTCCAAAATTCGGCAGTTTGAGTGGTGTCTACACCTGCTCTAGCAAGCATGTACATTCCCAAGTAGTCAGCTTCTAGCTCGTGCCGGTGCTTGAAGATTTTTGGCGCATTCTCTGATGAGAACAATCTGATGGGCTCGTCGATGTCGGGATCTTCGCCAGCAACCGCCGCCACTAGCATCCCAATTCCAGCCAGCACATTGACAACCGTGTCAGCGGCAACGGCGGCGGTTTCGCCAGCAGATATCCCAGCGCGATGTCTGGAAACACGGTGTGCAAGTTCATGGGCGAGCAACGTTTGAAAATCCTCATCAGACTTTGCGAAGTCGTACAGCGCCAATGAAACCAAGATCGAGTTGCCTTCGGAAAAAGACATAATCTCAGTGCTATCGACCATGGAGACCGAGTAGCTGCATCTTGTCGCTGGCTGAAACTCCACGTCGAACAGCTCGTCGCCCCTACGGTATTGAACCGTAATAGTAGGATCGTTCTCAAAGGCTTGTCGCACTAACCTGTTGAATTGCCACCGATAGAAACGCTCGCCGTTGATACGGCCTTCGAAGAGTGAATCCTTGTCTTCACGTAGGGGCTCACCGTTTAAAGCGATCAGTACATCTCCCTGTCGCAGTCCGGCTTGGTACGCGGCGGAACCAGACGTAACGGTTGTAACGTAGGGATGTCGGGATATTCCGAGAGTAATGCCGGCAATGCGCTCTAGAGGTTCATCGAAGTCTTTGAGAGTGACCCACTGGAAGTCGATTTCCTTTTTGACTTTCGAACCACACAGGTCCGCATTCGCCACGAAGAGCGGATAGGACAGCCGCGCAATGCGATCCTTGCGGTCCCAGTGGTCTTGGATCGACTGCATTTTCAACTGCACCCGTTGGTACTCTTCTTCGGCTCTTTGTTCCGCAGATTGAGGAACTGAAGAGACACAACCGACTGTGACGAGAAGCGGCAGAATGAGTGTCGCGGCCGTTCGACAGTGCAATGGCATAACAATGCACCCGATGTATTCTGGTATGTAACTAATAGTAAATGTATTTAGCGTCCATCGGGATGCGCGCATAGGCCCTGTTGCATGGCAATTGTCCAAGCTGCGCCACGCACGATCTCACGGAGGCTTGCGATTGAGGATGGATGGTCCAACGTTGGTAGAGTTATTCCGGTCTAATACCTTCAATCGTCTCTTAGTCCTGACGAGCGGAGCCGTGAGCTGTGTGTCCTACGCTCCATTTGGACTGTGGCCATTGGCATTGGTGTGCATTGTGGCTTTGTTCCATTCGGTGTTTTCCGCGAACACCTCTCCAGAAAAGCTGCTACGCGGATTCCTTTTCGGTGTAGGAAAATTCTCAGTGGGCAGCCACTGGATACTCGATAGCCTGATCAGTCACGCTGACGCCAACATTTATGTCTCTGTTGTGCTGTTCTCGCTACTTGTCTTCTTGCTTTCGCTGCTCTTTTGTTTTGTTTGCACAGCCGCATTGAAACTTCAGTCAAAGTTGGTTTCCTGTGCGTTGTTTGGCGCAGCAGTTTGCCTCTACGAGATACTAATGAGTTTTCCGATCGCCTTTAGCTTTCCATTGCTTCATACAGGCTACGCGTTCGTGTCTTCTCCTTTGGCGGCGTATGCGCCAATCGGTGGCGTTTGGCTAGTTGGGTATAGTGCGATTTTCTCCTCAGTCGCGTTGTACTTTGCATTTAGAAAATCTTTTCTGCCCGGAGCCATAGCGATTGCAATTTGGATTATTGGCGTTCCTCTCTCGAGTGTCTCATGGACCGAACGGTCGGGTGAGGTTTCTGTTGCGCTGGTCCAAGCAAATCTCAAATCAGATCCAGTTGCTGGGCTTGCGGAGCAAACTGGGCATTGGCGCATATACGAAAGACTGACGAGACAAGTCAGATGGGCAGATCTGGTTTTTTGGCCCGAGTCTGCTCTGCCTGCCAATTGGCACAGTGTTCAGCCCCAACTCAGCGAACTGGCAGATAAGCTTCGTGCATCGCTAATACTAGGCACCTTCGAGCACCGATCGATTGGATTGCGCAGAGAGACGTTCAATGTCGCCATGGTGGCAGGAGATGCCAGCAAAATCTACCGAAAGCAGCAGCTTGTCCCATTCGGAGAATACACTCCAGATTGGTGGCTTGTTAGTACACTAATATCCCAAGTAGATTTCCCTATCGCCCACATGTCGGCTGGGTCTCGGAGCGATGCCTTGCTGAAAGCCGGAGGGCTCAATTTGAAAGTAGCGATTTGCTACGAAGTTGCCTATCCGCATCTTGTTGGCAGGAATTCAGAGTCGTCCGACCTCATTGTGTCGCTAAACGCGGACGCCTGGTTTGGTGAAACCATAGGTCCTTGGCAACAGCTTCAAGTTGCTCGCATGCGTGCCCAAGAGTCCGGCAGGTCCCTGTTGCGCGTATCGAACGTCGGTCCAACGGCAATCATTAGTAGCGACGGATCGATTCTGCGCTCGCTGCCTGCACACGAGGAAGGAGTGCTCGACGACAGGGTCGATGTCCTGACGGGGAGCACTCCGTTCGTGAGGTATGGTTTGCTGCCTATAGGCCTTTTATTGCTTGTCTCCTTTGCCACACCTTTGCTCGGACTGGTGTTGGCGTCGAGGAGTCCTCAATAGGGATCATCCTCTATGTTCGATGCTCGTTCAAATATAAGGAGCGAATCGATCAGGTCGTCAACAACAATGTAGACTCGACTGTCATCCGAGTTGACAGCTCCTTGGGTCAATCCGCGACCGATGTACGTAACCTCCCTTAGGTCGCCAATGAATCGATCACTTTCACCATTGAGAAGCATGTCTTCGACTGCCAGCTTCTCGTCTATGTAGGTTATGGTGTAGAGCACCCCATTGCACATTAGGTCGATGGCTTCGGCTTGCTGGGATGCAGAGAAGAGACGGCAGTCGTACGAGCTGATCGGCAAGTTTTCTCGCGTCTGGAAGTAATAGAGATCGTAGTTGTACGGGTCAGCATGAAACTTGGTCATGCTCGCCAGCAGCGCAGGATTCTTTGGGTCAGTCTCAATGTCGTAGATCGCTACATAGGGAGCACCGTGACCGACTACGAACACCCGATTCCCAGAACCCGCTATCGCGATGGAGCTGTAGTCCCAATCGTACGCATGCCCGTCCTCTCGTTCGGAAGCAGAAATAGTCGATTCATAGTTGAGTTCGCCCGTTGAACTATCTCGAGTGAGCGTCACGAGACCATCGTCGGTTGTCACGTAGAGATGATTCTGATTCGGTCCCATCGTGGCGGCTCTACCGTCTCGGAACTCACTCACGTCTTCTCGGCTAACTCTCGACACCGCGGAGAAGTTGCAGTCGTCGTCTCTCTTGTAGATGTCAATCTCCATCCCAATGTCGTCTCCAACTACATAGAAAAATTGAGATTGCGAGTCGATCAACAATTGTTCGGCACCACGAAAGAATGTATCGTCGAAGGCAATGCATCGTTCGACATATGGAGAGTCGGAACTCAGTTCGCGCAGGACATACATTGCGTCACCGTTGACAGCGTAGAGATTCGAGTTAGTGCTATCCCATCCAAGAACTGCTTCGTCCAGTAACCTAATTGTGCTTCCACTTTCATCAACGTGCTGGATGGCTTTGGTGAATTCCGCCTCTCCGGTGTCGGAATCAATGGACAGAACGACGATTCCTGATTCTGCGGTGATGTAAATAGTGTTGTTGGCACCGTCGATGGCAATGCTATGCGGGGACAGCAGCGATTCGACTTCGTTGGTCATGCCGGGTCTTGCGGCATTGACCAATTGTTCCTGAAATCTCAACCAAGGCGGAGCGTCTGTAGTGTCCCAGCTGAAACTCGACTCAGCGAACGGATCGACGGAAGAATCGGCTCTCAGCAGCACTTGGACTTCATACTCATTGCCAGAGCTAGCGAAAAAGGTGGCTTCGGGTTTGCCGTTTAGGACATAGGATCTGTCGGACGTCGCCAGTACGTCTGTATTGCTTCCGGAACGCAGCACGGCAAGAATATTGTCGACTTGCCTTTCTAGTATGGGAACGGCCTCCTCTGCATCGAGCACAAACTTGAACCAACCGGAGCTGGGCGCGGTCCACGACCACCACAGCGAATGGGTGCCTACCATTCTGCGTGGGTCGTCAACCGACAATGTCGCGTATTCATGACTGAAGGTGACAGAGCCGCGTGACTCGGAAAGCGCTATCGCTTCTGATCTCAGGTCGTTTTCCGGACTCGCACCCCACCTAAAGGCAGCTTCGCGTGAGTACTGGCCTTCTAGGTCGTTGAAGCTGAATCTTTCACTCACGCCATAGGCGATGTAGTACGACTCATCGGCTGCTGCGGATACCGAAACCTCTGAGCCACTAGCAAGAAGCGAAAGATCCGACACGGTCTCCCCGGAGAAAATCGACAGGTGCTCCACATAGACGTCTTGTAGTGAAAACGTGTAGTAGCCCGATTCGCTCGGCGTCCACTTCCACCAGAGAGTTCCAATCCCTGTTTCATTGGGTTCGCCGGGTTCGAGCGTGCGAGGGGTGCTGGAAATGTAGTCGTTGACCTCGCCAGAGTTTCCGCTAATCTCTTTAGCCGCTTCGAATTGGTCGTTGTCGACGAGACTCGCGTCCGACGAGCTGTTCCAAGTCAATTCATAGTCATTGATGGTCCCGTCGTCGGCGGAACTGACAATGCCTATGTAGTACTGCTCGTTAGCTTCGGTTCTCACGTAGTTTGAGGAAGTGGAGACGGGGAGGCTGGATATGCGAAGCAGATTCGAAGTGTCCGTTCCGCTGAACACTAGCACCTTTGCCGGCGACGCGCGGAAGCGATAGGTGCCGGCTTCGGGAGCGGTCCATTTGAACCACGTCGATTCCGAGTCGCGGCTTCCGTAGAACTCGAAAGCTTCAAGCGACGAGTTAAAGTTGGAGCCAGCAACCGAGCCGCTGTCGCCAGTGATTTGCTCAGCATTCTGAAAGTCGTCGTTGGACGGCGGCACGTCTTGGCCCAAGGACCAACGAATCGCACCCGCCTCAGGCGAAAAGGCTGGATTGTAGATTTGTATTTGATACCGTTGCGATGGCTTTACCCGCAACGAGAAATCCGAGGATTCATACGGACTTCCGAGGTAGGCAAAGATCAGAACTGACTCTTCCTCTGTTGCTTCAAAGACGGCAATGTTAGTGTCGGTAGGCACGTCGAAAAGAGATAGAAGCACGGAGTCTTCCTGAGATGTGATTTCATACCAAACGCTGCTATAACGTGAATATCCGGAAAAGGCTTCCAAAGAGTACGAGTCAACGGAGTCGTTGAAGAACTTCTTGATCGTCCCTCCGCCCTGGTCTCCCCGGACCATTCGCTCGCCCGGTTCGCGGGATGCGAGGAGAAGGTTCACGTCGAATTCGCCGGAATCCCCACTCAATGCGAAGGAATTCTCCATTTGGTCGTTGTCCGGCGGAGCGACTTCTGCGGGGAGATCTTGATCGTCGGCGACCACTATTTCTACTGCGACAAATGCAGAAGTGGCGTTGAATGAACTGGCAACGAAATACAGAGTGTGAGTGTCGTCTACGACACCTTTGGGAATCTTGAGTTGAATTCGGCGACTCTGCCCCTCGGAAACTTCTCCTACCGATAGCGGCACAGACATGGACTGTTGCACCAGCTCTTGCACTGTGCCATCCTCGTGTTCCGCGTGGCTGACTCGGTGCCAGGTGGACTCGTCCTCATATTCCCAGCACGAAAAATCGCCTTGGCAAGCCATGTGTATCGTCGTGCCGGCAGACAGGAACTCGTCAACCGAAACCGTCAGTTCTACTTCCAAAGAGTCATTGCGATCTATTGCTATGCGGGTACTGGACGCCACCACTGAGAGCTGGGGCATGGATTCGCCAATCGCTCGCCAGGCAACTCCAATCTTCGCCGGTGAAGTGAAGTCGTTTGCCGCCACAACCTTGATTGTGTAGGGACCTGGTTCAGGATTCTTGATCAATAGCCATTCGTTGTTGTCTATGGGCGAGCGTGAAGAATGTTCGCCGCAAGCCCCACTTCCGCAATCCGAGTTCTCGTCGAGGTACAGGTCAAGATTTGCCAAGACCGTTTCGGAGAAATTGGTGGCGGGAGGTTCGATCCAGGTCAGAACCACATCCAAGCGAGATGTGCCTGCAGGAACGTTGATCGTTTGGGTGAATTCGTCTGAGGACGACAACTCGCTCGCGTACTCGTCTCCTGCCGCCCAATCGCTCGTTGCCGTTACGATTCCCATGCCGTATTCGGCTTGATACGCACCTGGACCCTCGGTGTTGTCGATCGGGATGCCGTACGAGTGGCCAATGATCGGATCGGGCTTGATGGCTTCTGCCATCAAGACTGCTCGTAGCAGTGCGGGTTTCCAATCGTTCGATTCCAATCGAACGGCCGCAAGCCCCGCGATCATCGGTGCTGCCATGCTAGTTCCGCTGTATTGGACGTATCCGTACCTGCTGCCGTCTCCCTCTACTGCAGTTACCAGGCTTCCCGGCGCGGCGACATGAGGCGAAAGCCGACCATCGGCTGTCGGCCCGTGGCTGCTGAAGTCGGTGACTATGCCGTTGTCGTAGATTGCGGCGGCGACAATCGCATTCTTCGTCGAACCAATGTTTGATATTCCGCCCGATCCAGAGTTACCCGCGGCGATTACGTACGCCTGATCGTGTTCGTAGATCGTGGCATCGAGCTTACGATTAAACAAAGCCTTGCCGTCAGAGTGGCTAGACGATCCTCCAAGACTGACGTTCACGATGGATGGAACCGTCGAGGAAGTACCGTCGTCGCAGGGATTGTCCTCAAACATGAAGCTCACGGCATTGAACACATCAAGAAACGTTCCCGATCCCGATTCATTGAGCACTTTCGCAATTCTGATTTGCGAGATTCCAGGCGCAACTCCCACGTAGTTCCTATTGCTTCTGCCTTCGCCTGAGAGGATTCCTGTCACGTGGCTGCCGTGCCCCGCGGCGTCGTTGAAAAGATCCCGCTCATCGAATGTGGTATTCGAGAGGAAGTTTGCGCCGCACACGTCTTTGGAGCTGAAATCCAAGTGATCCACGTTCAGTCCAGTGTCGAGAACACCTATAGCGACGCCAGTTCCCGTCGCCCCTTCGAAGTTTCCTGTGGACTGCTGGTACTCTCGAAGACCATCGATTCCTATAGTGGGATTTGCAGAATCCAGAAGCATGGTGACTATTCCGTTGGGAGACACCTCTTCCACGAAGTCGAGCTCCAACACGTCCGCCAGAGCGAGAGTCGGGACGTTAGCGGAGTAGGATCGAATGTCGCCAAACCACTGGCCCACTGTGACACCTAAGTCGGCTAGCGACGTTCTTGTGTCACTTGAGTCCTCGTTCTGCATGACCGAAATGAACACAGGCAACTCGGGAGCAGACCCATATGTTGCAAGGAGGCGATCAAATTCTTCGCTAGTCTTCTGATCGGTTGGCTTGATTCCAAGTCCTACAATGTCGGAGTCTTGCGCTAGATTCTCTAGTGAAGTACTGGATGCTGGAAGCCGAACTCTGGCGTAGAGGCCAGTCATTCCAAGGATCGTAGTCTGATTCTGTTCAAGACGATCCGCGAGCCGCTGGCGATCAAATTCGGTTTGCATCTGCAACCAACCGAACACAAACTTCTGATTGGTCGATTTGGCAAACTCAAGGATGCTCTTTATAGACGTCTCAGGGTCCAGCCATTCGAATGATGGACCATCAGCGTTGCGGAGAAGCACTGGTGTTGGCGAATCCGATTCTGAAACTTCAGCTTCCTCGACGGTCGCCACGGAGACTGGAGCTAGATCTGCAGTTGAGGGCGAATAGGTGGGCTTAGCCGGTTGCCCCTTACCGCTTCTGGATTGACGAGCAGCCGCAGATCGCTGTCCCCTACTCGTCGCTTCATTCTCGGCTAGCGAATTTTCCAACAGTTTCTTTACAACGGATTGAACGGATTCATTACGAGCTTTGCCCGGAATGGTAGAGAACACTATCAGCGATATCGAGGCTAGACATAGGAGAAATAGCGCGCAAATGGCGAGTTTGCGTTTCTTCATGGGCGGACCTCCTTCAGGAACCAAGTCATCGATATTGGATTGAAGAGTTTGAGAAATTCGTGACTATTGAATTACGGGTCAAACGCGTGTGTCACATGCATATTGTCAAGGAGAGTTGAAACCTATTCAATAAGTCAAGCTACTCAACGGCTTCTATGGTGCGCAAGCGTTTATGGACGGAATCCATCAATTGACCGGCAATGTCAAGTTCACGTGCCTTGTCGATTTCGCGAATGCAGGTAGGACAGGTCACATTGATCTCAGTAAGATAGTCACCGATAACGTCTATGCCCACAAACAGCAGCCCTCGCCTGACCAGCTTTGGCCCCAATTCCTCGGCGATCTCTCTATCTCGAGTGGATAACGGGCGCACTTCACCCGCGGCGCCTGCGGCGAGATTGCCACGCGTTTCACCTTTTTTTGGGATCCGCGCCAGCAAATAGGGAACGGGCTCGCCGTCCACAATGAGCACTCGCTTGTCGCCGTCTTCGATTTCTGGAACGAATTTTTGTGCCATGATGGGGATCGATTCGTTGTCCGTGAGCGTTTCGATCACCACATTCAGATTGGGATCATCCTCGCGCATTCGGAAAATGCTTGTGCCTCCCATACCGTCGAGCTTCTTGTAAACGACATCGCGATGTTCAATATGAAACTCTCGCAATTTGTCCGCGCGTTGCGAAACCACCATAGGTGGCGCCAATTCGGCAAATTCGGTCGTGTAGAACTTCTCGTTGCAGTCGCGCAGGCTCTGTGCATTGTTCACCACTAGAGTTCCATCGCGTTCGGCTTGGTCCAGCATGTAAGTTGCATAGATGTAGTTCATGTCGAAAGGAGGATCCTTGCGCATGAAGATCACATTGAACGCTGACAGAGCAGTGAACTCCTCACTTTCGGCCCGGTACCAAAGCTCGCCTTCGCCAATCAGTTCGGCTTCCAATGTGGAGGCGAATGCAGCCGTTAGACAAACACGCTGGGAGTATGCGTATGCATCTCCTTGAATCCAGCAGAGGTTCTTGGGGTAGACAACGTGCACATCCCAGTCACGGGCCTGTGCCGCTCCCATCATGGCGATGGTCGAGTCTTTTGTGACGTTGAGCGCGTCGAGGGGATCGATGACGAAAGCAACGCGGAGCATGTCCGAATTATAGGATTGGCATTCGGACTGGACGTCCGCGACTTGAATGAAATGTATTGAAACCCTGATGGAGTATTCGTTAGCTGCTTTGGTCTTTAGGTAGCCGCAAGATGGACCTTGGTCGAATTAAATGACCCAGTTGCTGCGTAGGGTGGTATCAGATTGGAGTTCGCTGGAGCCGATGATGGAAGAGCTACCACTTCAAGGGTTTAGGCTTGTCCAAATGACTTTTCGGGATCTACTCTAGGTTTTCGCATAAGTGAGACAAGCTTGATGATCCCTTCAATCAATACAAAGGAGATCAATGATCCTGCAACGTAGGCGACTATGACAGTCAGTAGAAGTACTCCACTAAACCCGTTGAGGTAAGCAAATAGTGCAAGCATTAGGATAGCCCCTATGCCCCCACCAATTGCCGTATTGACCCAAAAGTTCGCACGATGCTTCAGCGGCTCTTGCCAAGGAGGCAGGTAATTGCGGTTCATGTTTCCAGCCGGCTCCGCAGTTTTTCTCACAAATTTACACGGTTCCGCGTCTCGATTCTAAAACGAGAACCAAACACGCATCTATACGGAAACAGCGCTAGACACCAAACGTTGCGAATTCGAATACGGTCTATGTTCCTGTCTTTGCTACCAATAGATGCGTTGCACTTCTTATTGAAAATGTTCAACTGTGCAAAATTCGTAGAGACCTCTGACACGTTGCCACGATTTTGAGGTCATTGCGAATAGTTCGCAATTGAGGAGGGGTTGAGTTTGAGCCTAATTGCCTGGTCTTGGGTTTTCTTAGTCGTTTACACCATCGGGATGCTCGCATTCGGAGTTTGGGGGCAACGGCGCGTCAAACACGCAGATGACTACGCAACGGCTAGAGGAGCCTACGGACCCACTTTCCTAGCGTTTGCCTTTGCCGCAACCACCGCAAGTGGTGCGACATTCTTGGGAGGTCCCGGTCTCGCCTATGTGCTGGGTTTCTCTTCGATTTGGGGCAATTTCCTCTACCCCATGGGAGTCTACATTGGGGTTCTCATTTGCATGCGCCTCGTAGCTACAGCCGGCAATCGGTTTGGCAACAGGAGCATACCGGAATACCTAGGCGACAGGTATCAGTCGGAAGGCATAAGAATCGTCGTATCGATTCTGTCACTCGTGCTGTTCTTCTATATAGCAGGACAGCTTGTATCAGGGTTGGTAATGTTTGAGACGATGCTTGGCTTAGACCCATTCTGGGCCCTAGTCATTACTACCGTGGTCTTGGGAATCTATGTCGTAATGGGTGGTGCTCACGCAGACATACTCACTGACGGCGTGCAAGGCATCATGATGATAATTCTGGCAGTCATCGTCATAGTCATTTTCTTAGTTGGAGTTGGAGTCGACGGCGGCATTGGGGGTATCGCTTCTTCGCTGCACGAACAAGACCCAAATCTAACAAAACCGTTGAATCCCACGAATCCGCTGACGCATTCTCCATGGTCAGTGATTGCAATACTCTTGGCGCACATTCCTCTTGGTCTGCTGCCACATCTCGGAAACAAGCTGTGGGCACTGAAGTCGGTAAAGCAACAGCATTCCTTTGTGCGACTGGCGTTTCTTTGTGGACTAACGCTTGGAATGATGGGACTTGGAGGATTGCTAGCGCGAACAGTGATCGGAGACGACTTGCTCACAAGCCTGAGCCACAACGCATCGTTGCCTTTGCTTTTCATCGAGCTATTTCCAACTTGGCTTGCCGCCCTGATAGGCGTAGGCATTCTCGCAGCGATTATGTCCACAGCCGATGGGCTTGTAGTTTCTTCGTCTCAAGTAATTGCCAACGACCTCTACCGTAGAACCGTGGCGCCACGGTTTCAGAAACACTTGACCGAGGAACAGTTGGATCGGCGAGTCTTGTTGATTAGCCGCGTCAGCACCGTGCTCGTACTGGTTTTGTGCGCGACAATGGCGTGGGCACTACAGAAGACCAACATCGCATTGATTGTGTTTATAGGGATTGGTGGAATGATGGCAGCATTTGCGGGACCACTAGTAGTCGGAGCGCTCTGGCGAGGCGTCACCCGTTCCGGGGCGTATGCTGGAATAATTTCAGGATTCGTCGTGTTTGTTGTCCTCCATGCTCAGCTACTTGACCCTGCTTGGTTTGGCAGTGGGGTTCTGTTTAAGGTAGTGTCCTGGCTACATGGAGAGGCCCCCAATCCATTCTCCTGTGCTGCAATGGGAGAAATTGTCTCGGTAGTCTTAACGGTTCTTGTTTCAAAGTTGACTAAACGATTGCCGGAAAGCCACGTGCAGGAGATATTTGGCGAGGATCCGGCACTAAACGTCGCCGATCGCCAAGAACTCACGCCTCGCCACTGATCGGTAGTCCTAGTTTGGTCTCGATTGTGCGGGCTAATACAATCAATCTTCTCGCAATAAGGGTTCAGAAGCGCGCAGATGACGGAAGCGACTTGGGAGGAGTATGCTGCGGCAGGAGTCGCAAGCGCGAATTCTCTAGGCAATCGGGGACCGGTCCGTCTCGACAATGATGGTCATCTCCTGCCTGAGATCCTCGACGCCTATCGTCGAATAGGATTCTACGTCTTCACAGGGGTTCTAGACGACGAGGAACTCCGCGAGTTGACAGGCGAGTTCGACGCTCTTCTCGACAACGCTCCAACGGCGTCGGGTGGAGATACTGACCAGCACGGTCGGCCTTCGCTATTTGGTGGCTACTTCACCATGATGGAGGATGAAGACGATCCTGACGCACCGGCGCGTGTCTACCTATTGTCCCATCCTTTCATTTACATGGAATCGACGCTACGTCTGTATGCACATCCTAAGATTCTTGCCATTGCAGAGAGTTTGTATGGACCGGACTTCGTGCCGTTTCATGAGGCAATCTTCTACAAAGCGCCACACGATGGTCTACCCACACGTTGGCATCAGGACGGTCGCACTCATTGGACCGACGAGGGTGTAAGTCTTGAACAACCAGACGGTTCCGGCATGTGCCATGGCTACAACATGAGCGTGGCGTTGTCGCACTGCACAGCCGACAACTGCCTGTGGGTTGTGCCAGGCAGCCATCGCAATTGGTTGAAGGCCGATGGTGGTCGATTTCCGCCAATCACTGAGCGTTTGCCCGACGCCGTGCCTGTATTGCTCGCGCCTGGAGACTGCGGCATCGTCAGTCGCAGCTCTTTGCATGGTTCATATCCGAACCGGTCGGCCGAACGCCGCGTAACCGTTTTGCTGGGGTTTCACCACCGCGATTCTGCCATCGGAGCGTCTACCACCAACGTACATGCTTTCAAAATACCGGGAGCCGAGACGAAGAAGATCACGTATACAGAGGACTACGTACTCAGGCGCACTCGAATGATTCCATTGGCCATTGACGCGCGACGTCAGCATCGTCCAGATGAGATTCCCTTCAGGTATCAGGGGAGTTTCATTGGCGATTCAAAGTGGAACGAAAGTACCCGTGCAGAAATCAGTCGCGACGGTGACGAATACTGGCAGCGAGACATCACGCTGTAGAACAGGGAAAATTGATTTACCGCAGGCAATGCGCTTGGCGTTTCCTTGGCTTTTCGCTAACAAACAGCCTAGGGATCGACACTCTAAGATGGTCAATGCATAGTCTAGAGAATCAGTTCAAAACTCCAAAAAACCAATAGCGCGACAGAACGGGATGAGATTTCAAGTGTTGTCAAGCCATGTAGATGGCTCCGCTCTTATTCATCTATTGGTGTCCATCTGATTGCATCAGCGACTCCCCAGCCCTCCGAAATTTCTTCGATCCGCACTTCCACATCGTGAGAGTCAACCTCAAACGTACCCATTTCATACCATCCCGCGTCTACTACATCTGCTTCGATTTGGACGCTAGTGCTACTGCTTCCCGTGTCAACCAAGACTTGATGCATCCCTAATTTGGCAGGCCAGACGAAGCGGGTATCCTCGTCCGGCGAACGCTTGTGAAATCGGAAGTTCAAGTCCACCAACTTGATGGAAGGAATGTGGAACTCCAGCTTCCAATTCCCAAGAGTAGGCAGTGTGGCCGAGAATTTTGGTCTAGTTTGTCCTACTCCCAGTGTTGTAACGGCGTAGGTGTGCCGGTATTTGCCGTAACTGGTGGGATGATAGTCTCGGAACCAAGGCTGCCCTCTATCGATGGGCTGAACTATGTGCTCCCCTCCCAACCTCATACTTGGCAAAGCATCGTCCAACCGAGGTAATCCATGGTCACGATCGAGCTCTCTCGGTTGAGCGGAGAAAAGCCAAATGTTGTCCACGTTCAAGGACACTGGAGCGGTTGGATCGTAGTTGACGCTGAACCCTGCATCCAAGTCATCGACAACGATGGCGGTAGAGTTCGGTTGGTTCCAATGAACTACCGATGTGTAGGGCAGTTTAGTTTCGCTTGTTGAAATAGAGTCGTCCATTGGAGGAAATTCGATGCGAATAGAACCTCGATTGAGCGAGAAAATTGGTGTTACCCATACGTATGCGGGAGGGCGTGCAGGATATAGCCAGCTTGTGAATGCGACTCGAAGCGATGTGTTTGCATCGACTTGGATTGGTTCCAAGTGATAGCGTGTATTGCTCTTTGGATCATCGTGTTGGTAAATGAGTTCTACTACACCAGGTATGGGTTCAGTGTTGCGAAGCGTGAAGCTTGCTTGATAGTGCATACTGCCGTCTTGCCGCGTCAATTGCTCCAATTCCGGTTCCGCTACCACGAACCCAGGCAATCTTGGGTCGTTAAGCCAGTCCCCTACTAATGCCTCAATGTCTATGCCGACATCCATGGCTGTTCGGTGGAAGTCACTTTGAGTGAAAGTTCGTCCTCTGTAGTTGTCAAGCAATTCGCGAAGAAGTGCAGGCACTTGGTTGCTTTTGAAGATCGTCGCAATCGACTCAGCTACAGGAGCCGTCCGAAACAGCAAAGCCCTATAGGCAAATTCAGGATCTGACTCGAAATCGATACTGCTGGGCGAAATTCCGGAGAATTCAGTCCAAGCCGATGGTGTATTCACGTGTCTTTCGCGGTGGTCTGGCGGTGAGACGAAAGGACTCAACAAATCCATCCAGGCATCGACCCTTGCCATCCAGTTCTTGTCGTCCTGTTTTAGCGCCGTGTGTACTGAAAAATACCCGCGGTGTTCGTCAATGAGGCCAGCCGCTAAATCTTCAACAACATGCTTTAGGGCAGTGGCTCCCGTTCCTTCCAGCGATGTCTGATAGCTCACCAATTGTTTAGGTAAGTTTTCTATTGGATTGCTTCCTAGGGAATCTCGCTTCAAGTAGTTGACAAGGCGTGAAAACGCTCGGGACGAACGAGTTCCCTGCAGCGAACTTTCCATTGCTTCTGCGATGGCCTCGTCGAACATACGGTCAAAGCGTCGTCCCTCGACGAGTTTTTTGACGCGAGCTATTGGCAAGCCGGATTCCCTGAGCATGAGTAGGCCTGGCGACGAGTAGGTGCTTGCCATTTGCCAACCTCCACCGTAGCTGCGCAAGCAATTTGGTACTTCCACAACAGAGAGAGTGCCATAGGGATAGCCGAGACCGCCCCTTCGAAGTCGTGTCGTTGCCTCGTCTATCCACTCACGCAGAGGATCCGCGAGTGTCTTGAGCACGTCGAAGTTCTTAGTGTGCCTCCTGTGGAGCAGAACTTCAAAATCAACACCATCGACAGAAACTGCACGTCGTTCGAAGTTGGAGCCAATGAGCGTTACTTCCGGCACTGGCTTTTCTGGGCTAAACCTATAGCGGGACTTGCCGGTTTCCTCTAAAGGCATTCGCGTGCCAGGACCCGCGACGATCCACTGTTTAGGTACGGACACCTCTATATCAACCTGAAAGAAGTCTTGACGACGCGTTTGCCAGGCCGTTTTGCCGTATGCCGAGCCTGAAGTGGGAAGCCAATTGACCCCAGGCATGAGAACAAAGAAACCGCGATGGAAAATGAAACTGTCGCTCCCATAGGGGAAGAGTGTTCGTCGTTCGTCGCGATTTAGTTTGGTTGTGTCCAAACTTGCATCTAGGTACGCAAATCGGGAATCTGGCTTGCCTTGCGCGACGATCCTCACGTCTGCTTCTGATTCTCGGCTATCGCGTTTAGGAATGGTGAGCAACCCCTGGCTGAACGTGTAGTTCTCGGTTTCTGAACCGTCTAGGTACAACAGTTGGAGGCGGTAACCCGGGTTTAGCGACAGCAGCCATTCGTCGTCCGAAGACTCAGCATTTGGCTCGAGCGTCAGAGTTACATCCAAATGCACGATTGTTCCCGGTCTAACTACCACAGAGCCGGAGATCTTCCTGATGTCAGTAAGTGAGTGGGTTTGTAGCTCGGCATGAGCCAAAGCCCACTTCCTTACTTGCTGCTGATCCAGGTATTTGGCACACACCAGCCCGAGAAGCATGATCAAACCCGCGAGACAAGGTGCCAATCCAGCGAAGAGCCATCCAATTCGCTTCTCCGAATCCGTCTTCTTCGACTGCATACCTACGCCCAGCAAAAAGAAACCAAATGAGACTAGAAGGATTGCGGTTCGGTTGAGAAGAATGTCCGATGAGAAGAATGTGGGTGCCAGCTCCGTTGGAAGCGAGTTCGGTCCCATGAAGAAGGTCAAGGGTTCGAGAATCGGAGATGGAAACTTTGCGTAAACCAGGTAATAGAGCAGTGAGATAGCTAGAACAATCGTCGCAATTAGCCAACCAGACTTCAGGAAACTGTTGAGCACAATTGCCAATGACCCCCATAGGAGGAAATTGGGGATTAAATCCCAGACAAAGAAGGCCAAAACACTGATTGATTCGATGGAAGAGCCAATCGAGGCATTCGTGGAATCCAAGAGCCAACCCAACCCACAAATAAAAACGATTAGGCCGATAGCCAAGAAAAACATAAGGCCAACTGCCCCCAACAGCTTTCCGGTCAATGTTTCGAGGCGCGGTGTCTGTGAAGTCTCGTTAGATTCGATTTCACTATGCGATGATCGGCTTTTTCGTTCGGCGAACACCAGCAAAGCCGTTCCACAGGCGAATAGTGCCAATACCAACCCACCCATGTGGTGTATTAGGTAATTTGGAGCGAGCGCCCCTGCGGAAGGGAAATAGGGAGACGCAGCGCCATGGATCACGCCTAGAACGATCCAATAGCCAATGCATGTGAGACCTGTGAGGAAGTAAAACACCCAGGTTCGTGCAAGACGTACAAAGTAACGCATTTCGGCTAGCACGAGCAACGATAGATTTGAAAACCGCATGTGCTTATCCCTTAATGGACTCGTTGGTGCTACTGCCGAGCGTCACTGCCTATAGGCTGAAGTATTTTGCACTACCCAGCTAGTGCAATAGTTCTTCATTTCATGCCTATTGCACAATTGCGTTTTCCAGTAGAAATGCGGTCCCTGATACCCTTGCCTCACAACGCAAAACGGGTTGCACCAACGTCAAATTCAAGCAATCGGTGATTGCTCTGGGAACTGACTACACACTACTATGTCCAAAAACCGACCATTAGCCGTTCTACTCAAAGCAAGGTTTTGGTGGGCAGAAGGTCGGTGGTTTAGGTCCGCTTTCGACGCGAAGCCGCTTTGTAGGGACGCCAAAGCAAATCGGACCCGCTGACCGAATTCCTTGCCAACTCTTGATGGTTTTGAAGTCAATTGCAAGGAGAAATACTTGATCCTACGCGCAACGACGACACGTCTCAATTTACTCGCAGCTATTCAGATTGTCACAATTGCCTTAGCAATGGGGATTGCCACCTATTGGGTGAATGCGAATGGTGAGTCCACGGGAGAGAGCATTGATTCCGAGGGCGAGGAGTCAGGCACCCAATACCAAATTGACGAGACTTTCGATGAAACTAGAAACGGCGCCCGACTCGTCTTGAAGTACGACTCGAAAGTCCAAAACTTCACGGGTCACGTAGAGAACACCACCAAAGCCAAATTGACCAACGTTCGGGTCGAGGTCCATCTCTCCAACGGAACTGAATTGGGACCAACGAAGCCACAGGATCTCGAGCCAAACCAGAAAATATCGGTGACGCTATCTGCAACTGACCAGAAATTCAAAACGTGGGGAGCTCACCCCGAAGTAGGGAAACAGGGCTCAGGTGAACACGGAGGTTCGGAAGGAGACGGCGAACATAGCGGCAAGGAATCGTCGGGAGAGCATGGCGACGAGTCCGAGCGCGGCGAACACAGCTAAACATACACACATACTTCAGATTCGGGTACACCGAGCATGTCACGTTGGTGCCAAGTGTCTTTTGGGCATTCAGCGGCAGTGGCAGCGAAAACTGAGCAGCGATCAGAACATACAACACAGGAGACCTGTACCATGACGGAAATTCGCACACGTTACACATTTCCACCAATGAAACTAAGAGAGTCAACTATGAAATTGTTAGCAGTCCCAATAGTGGCCTTAATGACATTCGCGTTACCGCTTTCCGCAGACCAACTGGTTCTCGGCGCTTACTCCCATGCGACCGTTGACGATAAGGAAGCCGGCATCGATTTCGAAGTCGGCGGACTAAATTTCATGTATGCCAATTTTGAGGGTGACCTGTTTTGGGCCATCGGCGCTGGCGGGGCTAGAGGTGAAGACGAACTGTGCCAACTGGACTTCTGCATCGACTTCGAGACACAATCTAGAACACTTGATTTCTCGCTAGGGTTCAACTTCAACAATTGGCTCACTCCCTTTGTAACTGTAGCGAGATCAACCACTGACATTGACTGGGGCGTCACCGGACTAGGATTGGCAGATGCATCCGATAGCGAGTCGTCCATTGATGCAGGGCTTTGGATAGGCCGCAAAGACCTTCGGATCCAAATAGCAGCCCTGGGAGTCGACGACGAGTACCGCGCGGTATCAATTGGAGGGTACACGGTGCTGAACAGTGGATTGGCTTTGGCAGGATTCTTTTCCAAGTCGATTGAAGGGGAAGGAGATGCGACAGGAATCTCTGTGGGATTGGGCTGGAGTTTCTAAGGCACTCTAAATCGCTGTCAACACCCACAGCACGTTAGGAGCCTATAGCGCAAGTGCGGCGGTCACGCTTGAAGTGAGACCGTTCGCTATAGCGTATGGCGCAGGGAGAGCTTGAACCCTTGGCCCTTCAAACGTCCACGAGTCAAGTCCAAGTCGAGGAGCAAGGGTTCTCGACTGCCGCTTCGCCAAGCAACTTGCCCTACGTTGCGTGCCGTTCGAATCTCCCCGAGATCCATATATCGCCACGTCAAGTCCAACATCGTCCGTTGCTGGTTCAGAGCAAATGACAATCCCAGCGCTAGAACACCCGCAAAATTTGTCCGAGCGTCACCGGGAACGGTCGTGATCGTTCTAGGAAAGTCCATGCGCATATCGCTGCATTCATTGCGAACGAATCCGAATCCAAAACCCACGAAGGGTGTGATCCCGCCGAAGCGAGAGCTCTTTCGATTTGTCAAATCCACATGTGCGACTAGGAGGCCTAGAGTCGATTCGATTGACGCAACGACGTCCTGTTGTTCTCCAGGCTGAAGGAAATTTGCCAATCCGACAAACTCGCTCTGACGGCGTTTCTCGGCGACGAGTTCTGCTCGAAATCTTGAGGTTGCAGAGTATCCCAGACCAAGTTCGAATGCTGGTGCCGATTTGAATCCACCATCGGAGCGGTAGGGATGCCCGTCTCCGCCGGTTCCACATCCGTATAGTGCATATGGGTATAGGTTTAGGCAGTTGCGGTCTGTGAACACTGTATCGCTGGCTTGGTCAAGAGCAACTCCGAATCGAAGGTAGTAGTCTCCAGCAAGCGCCGGAAGAGAAACGCACAGCACACAGATCGTGGCAATAACTCGAGCTGCCCGAAGGTGAAAATATGGATGCGCCGCCTGCATGCCTTTCCTGCCTTACTTTTGCTTTTTCGTTCTAGCCAAGAGCTAACGATTCGGCCGACATGTTAGCAGGTGAGGGCGACGGACTCTTAGGCCTTTAGGCGTCCTCGGATAGATTGTTGCGCACTTCGTACTCTACGAATCCGAGCTTGCGTAACTCTTGAGCCAAACGATTGAGGTCCTGCCATTCGCGTCGATTGTTGCGAACGCTAACTAGCGAATGCATGACACCGTCAATGGGAATGGCAACGGCCCATGCAAGCGGTTTAGTCTTATTGTCTCCTAGACTCCCCCCCAATATCAGCCGATGAACACGATAAACCAGCGGTTTGCCCATCGCATGTCGGTATTCGTCAATCTGAGTTGCAAGAATGGTCCTAGTTTGCATAGCTAGTTCTTACAAGAGTAACTGCATATGTGGGCTTGTGATCTAGTGTGTGCGGACCAAGGCTGGCTGTAGCACTGCAGTTCTTTAGTTGGATATTCTGCACGACACAAAATTTTGGTGCATGACGACCATTAACCATGCTGAAGAAGTCTCAAGTACACTTCCATTAATACTGACATGAAAAATCATCACTTAATACAATTATGCAGACAACATTGGCAATGATGTATTATGTAAGTTCATTGTCTTAGACAATTGTCGTTCACAGCATCGTCCAAAGGAGTTTCCAATGCTAGGCCGCATTATCGCATTTTGCGCTGTCTTCCTGCTCGTTTTCGCAACTGCATACGATCTAGAAGCGCGCCGATTCGGAGGATCATTCAAGTTCAAGTCGTCCTCGAGCTACGCCAAACCCAAGTGGAGCGGGTCTCGAAAACCTAAGGCGGCGCCAAGCCGCACCGCGCAAAACACACGTGGGGCAGCAACCACCCGGAACGTGTCGAGCGCTCAAGCGCGTGGCAGCAATTTGGCACGCACACCTACGAATCACTTTTCAAGCACCAAACAGAAAGCTGCCTATCAGAATTACCAGTCGCAACAGCAATCCAAGTTCCAAGGTCGTTCCATAACTTCGAAGTCGAAAGCCGCTTCGCGACCCCTTTACCAAAAGGCAGCGAGAAACGCTCGCACGTCGTCTGGCAACTATTGGGATAGACGGGACAACTTCTACGGTGGCTGGAACGCGCCCAACTATGTCTATTTCGGGGCGCCGAGCTACGGTATGTGGGACGGGTTCTTCCTGGGCTACATGCTTTCACATGCTATGACTCCTTCCTATGCCCGTCTTGCCTATCACCACCAACATGATCCAGGAATGCGGGAATGGCGAACTGAAATGGATACGCTGGCTGCAAGCAATGAAGAACTCAAAGCTCAACTCGACGCTCTCGATGCACAAGTCGCCGAACTAAGTGGAACGGCAATCGATCCCACGTACTTGCCTGCGGGAGTGAATGCGGACTTGGTAATGCCACCTGACATGGTCGCCGAACTCAAGCCGACGTTCAAGCTATGCACGGCAGACAAGAATGGCAACTACTACGCATTCGGAAAGCTTCTCGAAGACCAGGCAGGTGGTCAGGTCAATGTGGAAGTCGTTACAACGGCGGGCTCAATGGAGAATCTCGAAGGCATGCAGAACGGACGTTGCGACGGCGCATTCGTGCAGCGCAATGCCTTTACGACATATGCCGACCGCAATCCCGATGGCGCTTACAACTTTGAAAGAGTGTCCACCCCGGCACTGGAATACGCCCATCTAGTCTGCAATCGCAATAGCAAAGTGAAAGCAGTTGGCGATCTAATTGGAAAGTCGTTGCTAGTCGGCGAGGAAGGATCGGGAACGGAAGTCACTTGGACCGAAATCGTGGCCGTCGACGACACTTATAAGGAAGTCAGCACGCGAAATGTTGGCGGCATGTCGGCACTTCAAGACGTCATTGCGGGAAGAAGCGACTGCATGCTCTATGTGGCATCACTCAATACGCAACTGATGAAGCAAGCCAACAATCGCGGAAAGGAACTGATTCTGGTTCCTGTGAACGACCGAAACCTTGACGACAAGACCTATGGCGAAGGTGTGAAGTTCGACGGACACATAGATCAATCCGGCGAACAGGTCTACGAATTCACCGATTTGCCAAGCGAGCAGTATGCAAACATCCAGGACGGATTCATCTTCACACAAGTGAAGACCTTGAGCGTTCCCGTGGACATGGTCGCAAGCCTGGAATGGAAGGGTCAGCATCCTGAGGTCTACAACGACTTGCTTGCCGCCGTCGGTGGAATTCAACCTAGCATCGATTCCCTAACTGACAAACGCTGACCCATCGAGCACCGTTAGATAGGGAGGATTTCGTCGTGTCCATGAAGGTGTACCTGTCGATGAAATTCGACGACATCAAGACGCGTTTCAGAAACCGCAAGGACCAGAGAGCCAGAGTCGACAAGGACCTTCCCTTGAATGTCAGGTGGGGTTCCCGAGTCGAGATCTCAGAGGCGCCGTTTCTCTTGCGCGAGGGGTATGGATTCGTGCCATACCCCGGACCGGAATCGCTCATAGGAGCTTTCAGTCGTGTAGACATGGCAGGATTGCCGACAGTTCGCTTCTACATGAAGGATCGGGAGAATCCCGATTCGGAATCGATGCTGCTGGTCGCCAGCTCGCCAGACGGCGGAAACACCCAAGACGAAATCTATCTCTTTCGAGAAAAGGAAGAGATTCCCATGTATTACACGCGGACGGATGAAGCTCCCAACGAAGATGCGGTGGAGAATGCGGTTGACTTTTGGATTGGGAAGGACGAGGGCATCATTGGGATGCCCTACTTTCACAGTCCCGATGAAGTCACCTACGAAAGGCTTTGGGAGCCCGACAAAGATGAACGAATCGCTGGCGCCAAGTTCACCGAAGACATCAAGCTTGATCCTTACGGCGCGCAATCGTTGCAAGTCGAACACATGAGCACGATGCTTTATGCACGCACCTTCGAAGGGATTGGTGGTGAGCAGGATGAATACATGCTGCCAACCGTCGAACACGATGAAAGCGGATTTCGCGTGCGCATTTGGTTGGGACTGCCTTTGTCGGAAGCCGATTTGGGATTTCCCGATGCGGTGTAGCTCATAAATAACCCGTCCAACGCAATCACTCACTCTCTAGAGAGAAATCACAAGAAAATCACAAACTAGAAAATTGTCACAACGAGGAAAAGCACCATGTTGAAACATCTAACCTTTTGGAAGAACTACGGCGAGGGGAAACTCGCCAAAGCAGGAGACGCCATTCTTGCAGGAATGGTTGAAATCGACCCCGAGGGAGTTTCCCGCGCCGAGATCGCGACCGAACGGGAGAAATTCGAGAAGTTTAGTTTGGAAGTGGAGGATTATCGCCAGACGTATCGCAAGGAAGCGCAGGAAGCAGAAGCTGCTCGCACATCCTACAACAAGAAAATGGACCAGATCCGAGCTCTCGAGAATGCGGCTGGATCAGCAGACTCCGCCGACAAGCAGGTCAAGTTTCAAGACGCGGCCGAAAAGCTTCGCAACGAGGCCGCGGAATTGCTGTCCATTGCCAAGACCGAAATCGAGGAAGCGGAGATAGCCAAGCAGGATTTGGATGAAGTGGAAGCCATCCAACAGGAGATGGCGGAGACTGTAAAGCTTCTCGAAAGCAATCTGAAGAAGGCGCAGGCGGAAATGGAAAGAGCTAAGCGCGCGGAATCCAGAGCGCAAAAGCGCGCGGAGCACCAAGAACGATTGGCAGGAATTCGAGAGAATTCCGGCGCAATGGGCATAGCGTCTCAAGCAATGCAGAAGAAAGCGGAAGCAGCACGCATGAGCGCCAATGCCGCCAATCGTAGAGCAGAACTTCTCGGTGATGCCAAGGACAAGAAGGATGAGGTCTTCGGCGATGGCGACGTGGCCGCCGTTCTGGAGAGCGTTGAGACCGCAAGTCAACCGCCGGCGCCCGACCTACCAGACAAGCTGTAGACCACAAACATGAAAAGGTTCATCGTTGCATGCCTATTGCTGGCCGCAGTTCCGTCCCTCGCGGAAACCGAGCTTTCGGTAGTGGTCAGCGAACTGGCGCCGTGCGCCATGCAACGCGACGGAGAATGGATGGGGTTTTCCGTCGAGTTGTGGGACACCATCGCCGAAGAGCTCGACTGGAACTATGACATTGCGGCTCAGGACATTCCAACGATGCTTTCCCAAGTGGAATCAAAGGCTGTAGATGTTGGGATTGGATGCATCAGCGTCAACTATGAGAGAGAGCAGAGCTTGGATTTCACACACCCGATTTTGGACGGTGGCGTCAAAGCGCTCAGTCGCAAGAGCATGGGAGTGCTTCCACAACTGAGTCGCGAGAGTCAGATCATGTTGGTGTTGCTTCTCAGTGTTGTTCTCGTGTTTGCGCACTTGATGTGGTTTTCAGAACGCGGGCGGGAAACTATCGATGATCGCTACTTTCCTGGCATATTCGAAGCGTGCTGGTTCAGCATCGTAACCATGTCGACGGTCGGCTACGGCGACGTCGCGCCACGACGGTGGCTGGGCCGGATCAGCGCCATGCTGATTATCTTGCTTGGAGTGACGACGTTCGGGATTATCTTTGGTCAGTTCGCCGCCGACGCCATTAGTCCGCCCGCGGCGAATCCAGTGTCCTCGTACTCAGATCTCCACAAGTATCGGATCGGAGCGAAGGTTGGAACGTATGCGTACGACTACCTAACGAACTCTGACTTGGAGGTCGTCGACTACGAGACTATGGAAGCGGCAATTGAGGATCTCCGCAATCGGGAAATAGACTTGGTGATTCACGACTATGTCGCAGTTAGCTACGCCGCAAGGAAAAACGGTGACCTGGTTGAGACCAACGCGATGTTCTATCCGCACCACTTAGGATTTGCTTTGGCTCAAGGTTCGCAACTGGTCGAGAGCATTAATCGAACGTTGCTGCAGCTTCGAGAGGACGGTCGTTATCAGGCCATTCATGACAAGTGGATTAAGTAGACGGAAGCCTTGCGCTGTTGTCAATCGTTGGCCAATCGCAAAAATTCAGCTTGTCGCATGTGGCCCGATCGCGGCGGCCTGTTGCTTGTTCACTGCGTCCTCGCTGTTTTTCCGAGCAAACGACTATGTAAGGTTCCTGCTCAGCGCTGGTCAATCCACTCCACGAGAGCCTTGCTTGGGTCCGATAGCTCATCAAGGGATGTGAAGCAATATCGCTCCCATCCCACTCTTGGAAGTCCGGTGTACAGCATCAGATTTAGGGGATAGTTCTCGCAAGGAGTGCAGGTGCGTGAGTCATCCCGAAATAGAAATATAGCCTTCTTCCAAGCAGTGGCTAGTCCAAGCTCGAAAACTACCCCTTCGTCCGGTGGAACTCCGTTCACCACGGCAAAAATCCCGTCGGCGTTCCAAACGTCGGAAACATCTGCCTGTCCGATGTGATAAGCCCATCCCTTTGTGGTTCTGTCGATTTGGTTGTTGCGCTCGAATGGTTCGTACACAACCAAACCCAAGGACTGAAGTCTTGCAACCAGCTTACTTAGCGTTTCGCTCTGTAGTGGCGAGAAACCATAACCGTTGGCAAGGTATACGGATTTGCTCATCGAATTTGCGTTTCCTTGTACTCGTCAATCAGGAGAAATCCAGGCCGCTATTGACGATACGCACTAAAAGCCAAATCGACAAGAGTCCGCCTTTCTGAACGTTGCCGCGATCGCAATAGTCTTTCCCAAGTATAGATTGGAGCATTGTTCACAACACGAGTGCATAGTGCTTATTTGTCGCAGTAGGCCAGTTATGAGCAAATCGCTTTAGCCCTCCCCCAATAAGCACAAGTTAGCATTTGTTGTACCGCTCATCAGAACGGCCTCTAATCTCGAATTCGTTTTTGCTGTTTGGGTAGATATCAACCTAGGCAATGTTGTGGAGCAGATCAAGTATCTCTGTGCGTAGATAAGCTTGCAGCATTGCAGATGATTGTGCAAGCACGACAGAAATCGCTCGACGACCATCAATGGCGATTCGTCAAGTTGTTCAATGCGGTTTGGCCAGTATAGGGCTCAAGCGATTGATCGGTTTAAGGCATTTATTGACGGAACGACTTGCGATAGCTAGCGGGAACGATCGGTATTGATCACTTGGACACAACTATTCTGATTACACAAGTCGGTCGATTAAATCAATCTACTCTTTACTGATTCATTGGTCGGCTAGCAACACGGTTCAATTAGAGACTTAGGTTGAAGACGCACGCTTGGTCTAAAGAGTCACATTTCTAGATCACCTGTTCAATACCCATCAACCGCGGAAGTGGCGCATATTCCGCCCTATGAGTGTTGCTGGCTCTACGCCAAAAGAGGGCACAGCTTATTCCTGTGAAAAATGCGTTGCACGATCCCATCATATGACCGCCGCTAGTAACTCTAACTGGTCTGCCTGAAACTTTGCAATCGCTGGTAGTATCTAATTTCAGAACAGTGGCATCAGTTCGAGCGGACATTCAATGAATTCACCTAAACGAAGAACCCCAGTTCGTACTGCTGGACTAATCGTAATTGGAATGGTTGCGGGCGCAGGTGCCGTGATTGGGTTCTCGTTGCTTACCAATCAGGAGGGGGCACTAGACAAAGCAAACTCAATTGCAAGCGATGGCCTAACAAATCGTGCAACAAAAAGCGCGACAAGTCAAGGTTACTCTGATTCATCGGAATTGTTAGGAGAAAACTATAACGCTGACCTGAATGAGTTATCGCAACTAGCAGCTGACTTCGCCGGAACGGTGGCTCTACACAATCTGCTTCTCAATACCGGAGAAGAAAGTCTTCAGACATTTTTAGAGCAATCCCGGAAGATCGACTCGCCGCACCGACGTCACGTTGCCGAACAGTCTATCTTCCAGCGATGGGGCGCATTGAACCCCAAGCGAGCGCTTTCGCAAATCTCTATGTTGCCCGATTACCGGCACGATGCTATGGTGGCGACGGTGTTTGGGGAGTGGTCGGTAGCCGACTTGGATAGCGCAGTGAGGCATGCCAAGTCTCTAGAGAACCAATATCGGTTCGCCGCGTTACAGGGGATTCTTAGAACAAGAGACGATCTGTCGAGTGACCTTCAACGGCAGATCGCCAAGCAGCTGGGCAACGAGCAGTACGCTTTGGACCTGAAACACAATTCAAGAGTATCTGAACCTAGCCAAAGTCCGGATCAGTCATGGCATGAGCTCGTCAATGATGACCAAGACGACGTGTCTCAACTAACCATATTGATCGAGCTCGCCGATTCCTTGGTGGAAAAGCAAGGGATCCAAGCGATTGGCCTAATCAACGAATCACTGACTGATAGAAGTGTACGCTCGGCCGTTGTCAGATCTGCATTGCACCGAATCGCACGATCGAACCCGCAGAAGACTTTTCATCAGGCAATGTCGTTGCCTCGAGACTTGCGCGAGACATCCCTGCGCACCATTGTTGAAGCTTGGGCCCAATCAGATCCGATGGGAGCGCTTGATCGCATCGGATCGCTCAAGACGAACAGCATGCAACGTACATTGCAGGAACGAGTCTTGCGAGCATGGGCCAACCGAGATCCCCAAAATCTCTTTGATAACGTTGAGCACCTACCCGAGAATCTGCAATCCTCAGGCGAGCAAGAGGCCATGCTCGGAGTGGCGCGATCCTCGCTGGCTGAAGCCGTCATGTACCTGTCAGTTTTGACGGACTCGAAGAGGAAATCAGAACTAGCGAACGCAATTGCGTCGAGCTGGGCGCATCTCGACGCCTATGGAGCCCTTGACTGGGCGTTGTCGGTCGAACTCACCGACGACGCTGTGCATCGCAACGTAATGTCGCGTGTATTGCGCGCGGTTGTGCAGATCGATCCTGATCTCGCCATGGAAACGGCATTGAACCTGCCGTTTTACAAGTCTCGATTTGGGCTGGAATCCGTGGTCATTGTTGACTTGGCTCAAGTGGATTTGGAAAAGGCCGTAGCGTTTCTTCCGAAAGTTCGTGAAGGAAGAACCAAGACAAGTGCATACAGCAGCGTGGGTAAGGTCCTTGTGGAGAATGGAGAATTCGATCGAGCACGGAGGCTGAGTGGGCAGTTGCCGGAAAACGCTCGCTCGAGCTATTTGAGCTCAATATTCGGACATTGGGCACAACAGGATCCCCACTCGCTGTTTGAAGCGCTCGATCGGATTTCTGATGCTGGCACAAAAGCGCTGGCCGCACTCCAACTTGTGGTCCACAATTCTCGCGCAAAAATGCTAGAAGCAGATCAACTTGCCCATATTACGAGCCTCTTCGGCGATGGCACTTCAATCCCAGGGCACGGGAGCTTTGTAATCTCCGTTGACGAATCGGCTCAACGCGCTGCGAACCTCGATGTGGTTCGCATGACATTAGAGCAGTCGCTTGCTGAATCCCTGCTGAAAGAAGCAGTTAGGTCGAGTTCCGAGTAGCAGAGCAGTTGAGGTGGATAGAACTCGTACACACAGTCAATTCGTGCACACCCGCTTCGGCCAACAAATAATCTTGCACTGCGCACTTTGCAGTTCGTCACTTGAGCGCGATAATCGCCCCGTCCTGTGTCTATCTCTGTTTATAAACAACATTCAGCGGACTGAATAGAACGTCGTCGCGGTAGATTCAGAAGTTGCGACTTTCAAAGGACCTGTTCAAAGACTTCTAGTTGTGGATGGCCCACGTATGTGCCTTTGGGAGCACTCCGTTGCCCGTGGGCTTTACGAAATGCATCCGACTCAGTCCAAGCTTCAAATGCACCGCGCGACTCCCAGACTGAATGCGAGGCATACAGCGTGAACTCGTCGTTGGTGGGTCCACGCAATAGAGCAAACTGCTTGAATCCGGGCACATCAGCCAAGTGCGACTCTCGTGTCCGCCAAACGGTTTCAAATCCTTCCTCGAAACCTTTGTTGATTTTGAACCGATTCATAGCTAGAAACATGGAGCTTTCTCCTTGGTTTAGATGGCAATCACCAGTAGCCGATCTAGGTTCTTGTGCCACTCGACCTTTATAGGCAACTGCGATATCTTGGATAGTACATCGCTGGTAAACAGTTCAACTAATTCCCCTTTGCAGAACACCTCACCGACGATGCGGAGTTAGACAACGCTGGAAATCTGGCTGCAAGGTTGAGATCGTGACGCGCGAACAGTGACCCCCACTCCCCTCGCGCTTACTTGTTATTACCTTGAGAATCTCCAGCTCGTATGCCATGTCGAGGTTGAAAGTTGTCTCGTCGAATGCAAATAGCGCGGCGTGCCGCCTTTCAACGGGTTCCATGATTGCAGCAGTGCACGCGCAAAATTTGGAAGCACACTGAAAGTTGTAGTATTTCTTACATGCAGTGTGGAATTTGCTACAAACTTTGGTTCAGCTTGTTAATGCTCGAACCCCAATCCGTGTGATCGATCGAGGCCTCAGTGTTGCCCGCGGTTGCGAAGCCTGCTGCTCGCCAGGTTGGCAACACCACTCTCTCGCGTTTGGTCACTGAGAATTGGCTTGGACTGTCCACAACTAACGACTTGGAAAAAACTGCGGCCTTTGAAGCGCTCTTCTTTGCGCCCTCAATTCTCGTCAGAGATGGTGGGGCATTGCGGTCATCGACTAAGTACGCCGTATGCCACAGATGTTTTGCCACATTGAGGCCTATTTGCAAGATCGCGAAGAGACAGTCTAAATTCTTATGGGTGTGTTGCGAGGGCAATAGTAACGATCTGGTGTGAGATTTGCATCTACAGCTGTAAATGCGTGAAAATCTTGTGATATCGCAGACATTCCTTTTATCACAACCGCTTCTACGAGAAATCAAAATGGAGTGTAATTGGCATTATGTCTGGTAGCTTGCAAAAAACGATTAGTGCGTTAGCGGGACTATTGGTCGGCGCTGCCGTGGTGGGTGCGGGCGTGTTTGTTTACACGAGCTACGTCGCCCCTTCAAGAGACACTTCTTCAACCACGACGATTGGTACTTCAGAACTTCAGTCCAATACCACTACAGAGAGTCCCGTTGGCGAGCCTTCTGAGCAGTCTACAGACGCAGGGGAACTGAATCTTTCGGACCTCCTGAAACACAGCAAATCCAGTCGCGACGTGGCGCTATACAACCATCTATTGAATGCCAATGCTGACCGTGCTGTTCGGCTCTTCGGTCAATCCCAGACCGTAGAACCGTTAAGTTTGCGTCACGAAGTTCAGGAATCGGCCGTCCGACGGCTCGCTCAGCTTGATCCTGAGCAGGCACTAAGAGAAATTAATCGCATGGCGGGACCTCGTCGCCATTCCTTGACTTCAGCGGTCTTTGACGAGTGGTCGGTGGCAGACTTAGAAGCAGCAATGGACGAGGCACGCAACCTAGACAAAGAATCTCAAGGCTACGCATTGGAAGGCGTACTCACTTCGCGACTCGACCTATCGGAAAGCCAGCAGATTGAGCTGGCACGCAAGCTTGGGCTAGAGACGGTTTTCGCAGACCGTCGAGCCTTTTCGTTAGCAGGCGAGCCAATAGAGGACCCGGAGAAGGCTTGGATTAAGTTTCTAGAGGATTACGGTGGCGATGTGGCAAGTTTGACCGATACACAGTCTGCATTGCTACAACACATTATGGATTCTTGGATGCAGCGAGACGAGATTGCAGGGCTAGCGAAGGCGGTCGACGTGGCATTGCACTCTAGTAGCAATAGTCCAGCCGTTCAATTACTACTCGAATCCTGGGCAAAAACCGACCCGTCGATGGCATTCAATGCTACTGCCACGATTGGTGACCCAGATATACGAAACCAAATGCAGCAAGCTATCGTGTCTGCTTGGGTCGAGCGGGACCCTATCACAGTCCTAGACTCCATTGACTTAATCCCCAGGGATCTTCAAGATTGGAGCAAGCAACAGGCGTTGGCGGCTCTGTCTGAAACATCCCCTGCAGAGGCGGCAAAGCGATTGGGCATTCTCTCCGACGATAGCAAGGGATCCGTTGCTGGCACTATCGTTACTTATTGGGCGATTACAGATCCTCAAGCTGCCCGCGATTGGATTCACTCTGCTCCTGAAGTCCAGGAAATGCGTTGGGGGCTGATGTACAGGCTGGTTCGGGCACTCGCCAAGACAGAATCGGAACTAGCTATGAAATGGGCTTTGGAGGAACCCGTGAACCCGCAACAGAGGGGTCGTGGTCTAGAAGTGGATGTGATCGCAACCGTAGCCTATGGCGGAAACATAGAATCGGCGCTGGCGTTGGCGGCGCAAGCACGCGACGTTGAGAACAGGCAATGGGCGTATGTGAGGATTGGAGGCGTCTTGGCGCAACGAGGCAGAATCGACGAAGCGCTGAATCTGCTCGACGAAATTCCCGAACGCTATCAAAACATCTATCGAGAGCAGTTAATGTTCAATTGGGTGTATGCAGAGCCCGATGTGGCGTTCGCCCGAATTGACAGTCTGGCATCGGACAGCGTGAAGGCTGATTTGGCACGTACGTTGGCGTTCTACAACTCGATGTCGCACATGTTCTCGGACAAACAAATGCGTCAGCTCAAGGAGTATCTCCCTGAAAGGCTACAGCACCTCATCGAGTAGATGAAGAGTCTGATGGTTCATTACACAACCACGTGCGTTCAAAGTTGCTGTGAAGCTCGAGATTTAGCTTTTTTGTGCATTGACATTAGCAAGTCTCTGGTTTTCTTGCGTATGTCTTCAAGAGGTATCTAGGTGAATTCAGAATCGTCCGCCAGTCCTCCAAAGTCCAGGAATGCACCAGCATTCTTGGTGGGTCTGCTAATTGGATTTGTAGCTGCTGGAATTGGCGCGTTTTTCTTCGTGGATAGACCACGCGATGACTCGATGTCGTCCGCGCAAACATCTGTGGGTGTCGATCAGTCGGAGATGCGGGCGAACGCGACCGAATCTCCTAGTCAGATTACCGATGTGTCAGATCTTGAAGCACTACTCACCCAAAAGAGCTCCTATGGAAGAGCCATATCGCTGCAACGGATTACGGCTGGTGCCGGGAGACAAGAGCTCAATCGGTGGTTTTTGCTTGCTGAAGACCTAAGCTTAAGCGGTTTGCGCGACGAGATACAAACCGTAGTGGTTCAGAGACTTGGCAGAATCGACCCTGAGAACACTCTGCGAAAAGTCGACACTTTCGCCAAGATCCGCCGGAGTCGCTTACATGGGAGCGTTTTTGAAGAGTGGTCTGCCATAGATTTGGAAGGATCGCTCGAGTTTGCGAAAAACATGTCGCAGGACAGCAAAACAGCGGCACTTGCAGGCATCCTCCGTTCACGAATCGATCTTACGGACGGCGCTCGCCTTGAAATTGCCATTCAGCTAGGAAACGAACAGTTCGTTTTGGATCAATTGGCGAATCTAAGCGGTCACGACGCCATCGATGATCCTGCAGTGGCGTGGCGTGAGTTCGCGGTGCTTCACGGAACTGATGTCGAAAGACTAAGTACCGATCAGCGGAATCTGCTTGGACGTATTGCTCTCGCGTGGACCAATCGAGACGGGTTTGGCAGCATGTTGCAGGCGATTAGTGCGTCGCTTGACGACTACGACGCTAGCGTGGCCGTCATTGGACTTCTAATGGACGAAGTTGTTGCACAGGATCCCCGCATTGTGTTGGACGCCGCGGTGGGAATGGATCCAGAGCTCCGTGCAACAGTAGTGAACGCCCTAGAGAGTTTGGCTGCCACAAATCCCGCAGTCGCTTTGGAGATCGCTGCGATTATGGAATCAGGCAGCACGGTAGTGGCGTTGCAGCGTGCTGTAATTGGCGCGTGGATGGACGCCGATCCAAAAGCTGTGCTTGATGCTCGGAACAGCATGGCTGCGGAATTTCGTGAATGGATTGAACAATCCGCGCTTATGAGTATGGTTAGGACTCTTCCCGAGGAAGTCCCTCCATATATACCCACTATCAAGAACGACAGGGCAAAAGAGATCGTCGCCATCAATCTCTCATTGAACTGGGCACGAAAGGATCCTATGGCTGTATTCGACTGGCTGCAATCGGAACCCGAAGTTGAGCAATGGTATCACCATATTTTTTCAGACGTACTGGAAAATCTTACAAACCGCGATCCAGAGGAGGCGATGCGTTTCGCATTGGGGCAACCGCCTCGAGAATACGATGGAATTGGTTGGGAATCCGCAGTAGTTTCGAAAGTTGCTCAATCTGACATGGAGGCGGCGCTCGGCATGACAGACCGTGCTCGAGACGAGCAAACACGAGACTCCATGATGAGGTCTCTTGGCCAGGTTCTCATCAACCAAGCCCAATTCGAAAAGGCTATGGATTGGGCTGACAAACTAAAAGAAGAGCAGCGGGATGAGTACATGGAAAGGGTGGTTACGAGCTGGGTATGGGGAAACCCCGAACAACTGTACGAGAAAATGGATGAATTGCCCTCAGACAATCTCAGAGAGATTGCTGCCGATTGGCTCATCGATGCAGATGAGCACCAGAAAGCTTTCACCGCAGAGCAGATTGAGGAGCTTAAGAAGTACCTACCAGAGGAAAGCTCCGAGTCTCAATAGCGCTGGGAAGCAAAGCCCAAATAATTCAGAGAATAGACATCCTTAGCATGCACTATCTCTCAACCTCGAAAAAATTTCCATCATGGTGGCACAAGCTCGTCAATGAGGTGTTGTACAACCGCTAGGACGTCTTTAGTTCGTCTCCTCTTAGACATTAGAAAGCGATGACATCCTGCGTTTCGTCTCCTTTTCCTGGGTTGTCACCTTTTGGTCTTGCACGACGTGCAGAACGGACTCGTTTGGGGAGGTGAATTGAGTCTGCCACAAACCCCAGTTCATCGCTTGAGGGATCCAGAACATTCTCAATTTGGTTCCGGCATCCGAACAGGTGGAAGAACATGATTATGGTCCCTATGGCTATTCCAGGATCTCCAGATTCAGTCCTTTGAACGGTCCCAATCGATACTCCAGCTTTCAGCGCGAGGTCTTTTTGAGACCACCGCCTTCTGAGCCGTGCGATTCGCAGGTCTTCTCCGAGTTTCTTGGTTGTACGTTTGACGGCGTAGATTGCCATATGGTGCGATGCTAGAGACGAGACTCTGTGTATATTACCTTATAAATAATTCGTTATTAGACTTTATACCTAAAATATTAGGTGTTAAGTAGGGATTCGTGACAACGCGCGCCAGCTTATTGAGACAAGAGTGAAAGAATTTCGACATATTCTGTCGTTGATCTTGCTATCGTGACACTAGACTGATCGTATCAGAGCGCCGTTAGGGCAACGTAAAGCCAATCGAGGGATGCGACTGAGCAGTAATTTGAAAGCAACCAGCCACAAACCCTATCTGTCAAAGTCTCGGTTCATGTCGGGCATGCAGTGCGAATTGCGCCTTTGGAACGAGGTGTTCGATCGAGATCTCATGCGTGAGCCTGATGCAGCAATTCAGTACAGATTCGATATGGGAACGGAAGTTGGGGAGGTGGCTCGAAATCGATATCCAAAAGGAAGACTCATCGGGCACGATCCGGAGCATTTTCGAGAGGCTATCGAGGAGACGCAGGAGCTCCTTGAGGACTCGTCGATACCTACGCTGTTCGAACCTGCATTTCAGTTCAAGCGTGTTCGGTGTCGGGTCGACGTGTTGCAACGGCTTGGCGATGGCGGCTGGCGCATTGTTGAGGTCAAGTCGTCCACAAAACCGAAACGGGAGCACGTAGAAGATCTAGCCCTTCAGATCTGGGTGTTGCGAGGATGCAAGATTGACGTACGCGATGCTTGCGTGTTAACGCTCGACAGAGACTACGTTCGTGGCGAGTCGCTCGATGTACGCAAACTCTTCAAGGAGCACCCTCTATGGCAGGAGGTTCAGGAGTTTGTTGAACCTGTTGGTACCTATGTCGACTTCATGAAACGCATCCTCACTTACCCAGAGCCTCCCGATGTAGCTATGGGAGACCATTGCAACGACCCATATGCGTGCCCATTCATCGATCACTGCTCGGGCAAGTTGCCCGCGCTCGACCATCCCATAAGTGAGTTCTGGAATTTCTCGCTAAAGCAGCAATTGTTGGATTGTGGAATCGAGGAGATTCGGGACGTGCCAGAGGACTATCCCCTCTCTGAAGTCAATAGGCAAATCCGTAAGTGCGTTCTTGACAACAGGAATCGATGGAGGAACCGAAGTGAATTGGTGGAGAGGATCAGTAGTCTCAGCACACCCATTCGTCACTTGGATTTTGAAACGATCGCCCCGGTTGTCCCCTTATTCGAGGGTACACGTCCCTACCAAGCGATTCCGTTCATGTTCTCCGTGCATAGGGAATCCAAGAATGGTTCACTTATACATAGCGACTACCTGCATGAAGAGTTCACGGACCCTCGACGCGCTGTTGCTGAACAGCTAATTGAGCAATTGGGCACGAACGGATCGGTAACGATGTATACGCAATATGAAAAGACGCAAATCGAAAATCTAGCGAGCGAGATTCCAGATCTTGAGTCGCCACTCCTAAGGATTCGAGATCGACTCGTAGACGTCGCTCCATTTGTTCGCCACCACTACTACCACCCGGAATTTCGTGGATCCTTTTCCTTGAAGAGCGTCGTTCCAGTCATGGGCAAGTCGGATTACTCGGATCTAGAGATCGACGACGGTACATTGGCCTCAATCGCCTACCTATACGCGATGGAAACCGAGAGTGTAGATGAACGGGAGAGGACTTTTCACAATCTCAGAGAGTACTGCAAGCGAGACACATTGGCGACGTACAAGATCCTTGAGAGCTTAAGAAGGAGAGTGGATTTGGAGCCGTAGCCTGCTTTTGCATGCTCTGTGAGAGGCCACTCGTCTTCCTCTGCCAGTTCTCCATTTGTCTATACTTTTTTGGTGAACGACGCGACACGATCTGAAGTTGTCTCAAGCGACGACGAGCCTTTGATCCTCGTCGACACTGAGGACCGACAGATTGGAACTCTAGACAAAGCCGCCTGCCATGATGGACAAGGTAGGTTGCATCGTGCGTTCTCGCTTTTCGTCTTCAATCGGCACGGCGAAACCCTAATTCAACGCCGGCACTCGGACAAACGACTTTGGCCAGGATATTGGTCGAATGGTTGCTGCTCCCATCCGCGAAATGGCGAAATTATCGAAGATGCCGTTGTACGTCGCGCTGAGCAGGAATTGGGACTTTCCGTGAATCCAGACTTTCTATTCAAATTTCGCTACAGGGCAACTTACTTAGCTATGGGGTCGGAGTTTGAACTCTGTTCTGTATTTGTGAGTCACACTGCGGATGAGCCGAACGTCAATGCGACTGAAATCGCAGAATGGCGGTGGGTAGCTCCCCACGACCTAGACAGAGAAATCGAGAATGACTCCATTACCTTTACTCCATGGTTGCAAATCGAATGGAAGCGGATGCGGACCGAATTTCTCAATGAAATCCAGTCTTTGGGAGCGGAATAGCAACACAAATCAATAGCTTATGCGGCCCGATGCAACGCGGCTGCAGATCAGTAGATACTTCGATTAACCAAGTAGAATGTGCATCGAAACGGCGTGTTGACGGATTGCACCCAAGGACGAATATCAGCATGGCAGCAGATCCTGCATTTAATCAAAGCTCGCGAATCCCCAACTTCTTCAAGCTTGGAGTCAGTGCTCGAATTGAGGCGCTTCGTGCACACACCAACTTGACGGAGGAAGACCTCTTATCTCTCGAACACGGCTCTCACACACTGAAGTGCCACGTTGCTGACAAGATGATCGAGAACGTGGTCGGCGTGTTTGGCTTGCCGCTTGGTCTGGGGCTCAATTTTCTCGTCGACGGACGCGAAGTGATTGTTCCGCTCTCGGTTGAGGAACCGTCCATCGTTGCCGGTTTGTCTGGCGCTGCTCGGACGGCCCGTCTCTCAGGTGGCTACCGCACCGAAGTGTCGGACCCTGTTCTAATTGGCCAAGTGCAGATTGTGGACCTAGACGACGTTGAAGCTGCGAAAAAGGCGTTGCTCGATCATGAGGACGAAATTGTCAATCTAGCGAATAGCTTGCATCCTAAGATGGTGGCTAGAGGCGGCGGGGCACAGAGCATTGAAGTGTTTCACCATCGAGCCCCCGAAGGCGGCGTTGACGGTGCGCCCCAACGCGACATGCTGGTGTTGCATTTGCTCGTCGACACCAGAGATGCGATGGGCGCAAATATAGTCAACAGCATGTGCGAAGGAGTGGCGAGCTTCATTGAGGGCATCGCAGGGGGTAGCGTCTTCTTGCGAATTCTTTCAAATTTGACTGATCGTGCTCTTGTTCGGGCGCGTGTCAACATCCCAGTCGAAAATCTGACCATGAAAGGCTATTCCGGCGAGGAAGTACGCGACGGGATAGTGCTCGCCAACGACTTGGCCCTAGTCGATCCATACAGGGCTACCACGCACAACAAAGGCATCATGAATGGCGTAGACGCCATTGCAATCGCGACCGGCAATGACTTTCGAGCAATCGAGGCGGCGGCACACGCCTATGCGGCTAGAACCGGGCACTATCGCGCACTGACTCGCTGGTACGTAGCCGACACCGGTGACTTGAGTGGGGAAATCGAAATGCCTATGAAAGTGGGCACGGTCGGCGGCTCGCTCGAGACTAATCCATCGGTAGGTCTCAACCATCGTCTTCTGGGAAATCCAAATGCATCCGAGCTGGCCGGAATTATTGGAGCTGTAGGATTGGCGCAGAACTACGCTGCGTTGCGGTCATTGACTACCGCGGGAATCCAGCAAAATCACATGACGCTGCATGCACGCAGTGTTGCATCGACTGCAAACGTTCCAAGGGCAATTTTTGACGAGGTGGTTGATGCACTGATCGAAAGTGGCCAGATTAAAGTTTGGAATGCGGAGAGAATCGTTCGCCGAATGACGATGAAGCGAAGCGTTCAAATAGACGGGACCGAGCCTAGGAGTTCTGCATGTGGAAAGGTGATTCTCTTGGGTGAGCACGCCGTCGTCTACGGACGTTCCGCGTTGGCAGCTCCGGTTCCTTTGGCTGTGGAAGCTCGCGTTGTTGATGCCAAAAATGGTGTTGAGCTCCTAATTCCGCGCTGGGGAGTTGAACAGCGAATACCTCCCCTGAGCGAACATCCGGCAGGGGTTGCAGGCATCCTTGCACTCTTGCTGCAACGATTGGAACTCACCAATCGGTCGATGAAGATCGAAGTTTTTCCGAACGTGCCTCGAGCCGTCGGATTGGGCGGGTCTGCCGCCCTCGCCGTGAGCGTAATTCGAGCCTTTGACTCCCATTTCTCTTTGGGGCTCGATGACCGCCGCGTCAACGAATTCGCGTTCGATTGCGAGCGTTCTGCCCACGGCACGCCTTCTGGTGTGGACAACACGGTGGCCACCTACGGGAAGCCGATTCTGTTCCGCGGTCCAGGCGAGAATGGGCAGTCGTCGTTCGAGGATGTCCACTTGTCACGGCCTCTACCGCTGGTGGTTGCCAAAACCGGCAAAGAAAGTCTTACTGCCCGAACCGTGGCGCAAGTTGCCCGGTCTTGGCGTAGCAACAAAGCACGCTACGAGAGTGTCTTCGATCAGATTGACTTGTTGACACTGGCCGCTGTGGAGGCTTCTCGAGACGGAGCGTTCGATGAACTTGGCGAACTGATGAATCTTTGCCATGGGTTTCTCAACGCATTGCAGGTCTCAACGAGGGAGATTGAAGAGATCGTGGAAGTTGCACGTCGCCGCGGCGCAGTTGGCGCGAAGCTAACGGGAGGCGGGGGAGGCGGCTCGATAGTAGCGCTCTGCCCTGATGGATCAGATTCGGTGGTTTCGGGCATCGAGGCGATGGGCTACGAGGCATTCGCCTTTGAAGTTGGCTCTGTCGATGCGGCCTAGGCACGGCGACGCCACAATTTACCCAGGACTGAGCATCCGCAATTAGCGGCGCCCGTGGCAAACGAAGTCGATAAAGGAAGAGATTCAGGTTTGCGCGCTGCAGAATCCTCTGCGGCGCCTGTTCTTGTAACAGGGTCGTCAGGTCATGTTGGCGCAAACCTCGTAAGTCGACTAGTTCATGATGGAGTTCGCGTGAGGGTGCTGTTGCAGAGGGACTGCAACAACGAGGCATTGGAAGGACTTGAGGTCGAACGGGTCTACGGTGACATTCGAGACCTTGACTCGACGCGACAAGCGCTTGACGGATGTCGGAATGTCTACCATTGCGCGGCAAAGATATCGACGATTGACGGAAATCAAGTCCACAAGCGCGAGGTGTACGAGTGCAACGTTCTAGGGACGCGCAACGTACTCCAGGCAGCGCGCGAGACCGATGCGGGCAGGGTCGTGGTTACGGGATCCTTCAGTGCTGTGGGATACGATCTCGACGATCCCTCAGCCCCAAGCGACGAAACCATGCAGTTCTACCCCATGGAGCGAACCATGCCCTACGAGCGCAGCAAGGTTCTAGTAGAACACGAGTGTCTCAGGGCAGTTGCACTTGGTCAAGATGTCGTCATTGCGACATGCTGCGCGGTAGTCGGAGGAGCTGACTACCTGCCCTCGAGATTGGGCCGTACGCTTTGCCTGTACACCAGCGGAAAAGTTCGTGCATACGTGGATGGCGGATTTGCGTTCGTCGCGGCGCGGGATATAGTCGAGGGTCACCTGCTGTGCATGAGTCGCGGCAAGGCAGGCCAGAAGTACATTTTCGCAAGCGAGTACAAGACAATATCTGACATTTTGGACCTTTACGAGGAGGTGTCCGGCATACCACGTCCGAGACGCCGCATTCCTACACCTATCATGTACGTACTTTCAGAATTGGCGAGCTACTACTTGAGCCGATTTCATCCCGATTTTCCGCAACGCTTCACTCCGGGTGCCATTCGGTTACTCAAGAAGTGCCGGCACGCCAACATCGATAAGGCGAAACGCGAACTCGGTTATCAACCAACAAGCATTCGCGAGGCGGTCAAGGAGGCCTATGCGTTTCACTATGCTCGAGGCTCTATCACCAATCCGCGCGCGAAGCCGCCAGCGCCGCCATTCTCCTCTGTTCAGGATGAACCCACCATGGATGCAATCCCCACTCCATCATGAGCTTGAATTTGAACTCCCCACCCTCATTTGAAGACGCGAAGCGTTTGCGTCAGCAGGCACGTGCTACCGGTCTGGACCCGAATCACTGGTATGCCGTCGAAGAAGTGCGCAACATCAAACCGGAATCGGTCGTGGAGATAGTCTTCTGGAAGCACTCCATTGCGCTCTTTCGCACCAAATCCGGATCGTTCCATGCTGTTGAGAACCGCTGTGCCCACCGGCAGATAAAGCTCTCGCTGGGTAGCGTAGACGATTGTCGACTTGTGTGCGCGTATCACGGATGGCAATACGAGGGGGACGGTAAGTGCGTTGAGATTCCGCACGATAGATTCGGACGGGGCTTTCCCAAGCTCACTCTGCGTAAGTACCCGGTCAAGGTGCGATACGGGCTAGTCTGGCTATTTCCAGGCGACCTCGAAGAGGCGGAACGGCGACAGATTCCAGACATTCCGGAACTCGAGAGTGCGAAACCTTGGGCTTGCGTGCCACTGGTTTTCACTTGGGCGGCACACCATTCGATGGTGATTGACAATGTCAGCGACTTCACGCATGCTCACTTGCACAGACGCTACAAACCATTCGAAGGCGCCGATCTAACACGGTGCGAAACGATTAATGACAGTGTCCATGTCGCGTACGACTCACAGGTTGGTCGAGGCCGCATATCTGGCCGGTTTGTCGAACATGACAAGATAGATACCAGCCACATAGAGCTTTGCTACGAGTATCCATACCAGTGGTCCAACACAGACGACTGGATCAAGCACTGGCTATTTGTGCTTCCAATCGACGAAAGGACAACCCGCTGTTTCTTCCTGTTCTATTTCAAGTCGCTGAAGATTCCGCTGTTGCCGGTACGAATTCCACGTTTCGCGATGAAAATGGTCATGACGGTTTCCAATCACTTTCTGATCGCCCCGCTGCTTGATCAGGACCGGTTTGCAGTCGAAGCGGAGCAGACGGCCTACGAGCAGCATTGGGATGCGCCTCCTGTAGAACTGAATCCCGCAGTGAATGCCTTCCAGACGCTAACTGTGCGAAAGTGGCGCGAATGCCTGGAGCGTGAAGAGAAGGCTGTACCGATCGCAAGATCCTGAGGCCGGTGAGCAATGCTATCTAGCAGCTCAGTCCTGCAATCGCTAGCGGCACTGCTTGGTTTCGTCGTCGCGCTGTTCATTGGATCCAAACTACTTCCTGGACGCCGAGTTGAGCTGAAGGACGACACAGGATCTCTCCGAGTCTTCAAGTTGAACGGACTTGTTCTGTTTCTTGCCACAGTCCTCGTAGTAGGCATTTGTCAGGTCATGGGGTGGTTTTCGCTCTCGTTCCTCTATAACCACTTTGTCGCTCTTTTCGTTTGGGCCAATGTACTTGCCTTTGCTCTTTCGGGTTGGCTATATTGGCGAGGCTCACGCGGTTCTGGCGAATCTAGGGGATTTTTGTACGATTTTTTCTTCGGAAGGGACCTCAATCCTATGTTGTTTGGAGTTGATCTGAAGTTCTTCAGCTACCGACCGTCGTTGATCGCGCTTGCGCTGTTCAACATATCGTTCGCCGTCGTGCAATTTGAAACCCAAGGGGAGCTATCCCCTGCCATGCTGCTTTATCAGGTTTTCACCTTTGTCTACGTATTCAACTATTTTCAGTTCGAATATGGGATGGTGCACACATGGGACATCGTGAGCGAACGTTTTGGATGGATGCTTGTGTGGGGAAACTTCGTGCTGGTGCCCTTCTTCTACTGCATTGCCGGATGGACATTGGTACACGCGGAAGGAGATCTTTCGCTACCTTTCGCAATAGCTTTAGTGTTGCTGTACTTGTTCGGTTTCTGGTTGTTTCGAGGTGCCAACGAGCAAAAGCATCGCTTCAAGCAGGATGAACACGTGAAGATTTGGGGACGGCCAGCGGAAACGCTGGACGGGCGTTTGCTGGTATCGGGATTTTGGGGTATTGGCCGGCACCTCAACTACACAGGCGAGATTTGCGTGTATGTGGCGTTTGTTCTTACGGTTGGTTTCGAGTCCTGGATCCCCTACCTCTTGCTAGTCTGGCTAATCGGGTTGCTAGTGCACAGGTCATGGCGAGATGAGCGAAGATGCCGCGCCAAGTATGGCGAGCTCTGGGATCGGTACATGGAACGTGCGCGATTTTCGATGATTCCCTTCGTCCATTGAGAAGAACGATGGCGGATCAGATTCACGACATAGACACCACGCGTCCAATTGACGGAGATAGGGTTCCTGAATTGGCCGGTGGATTGCCGCTACTTGGTCACCTAACCGAATTCCAGAAGGATCCGGTCGCTCTGCTGCTGCGCGGTTGCAGGGATCACGGCGACTTGTATCGCTTTCGAATCGGACCGTGCGACTTTGTTTTGTTCAGCGGGTTGGAAGCTCACGAGGCCTACTTCAAGGCTCCAGACGATCAACTTGATCCCAAGTCCGTATACCAGTTTACGGTTCCAATATTTGGGAAGGGAGTGGCATACGACGTCGCACCGGAAATCATGACCGAGCAGCTAGGGTTTCTCTTTCCAGCCCTGCGGGAATCCGCGATGCGGCGCTATGTCGCGATCATGTACGACGAAGCGAGTAGATTTGCAGATCGGATGGGCACAGAAGGCAAACTCGATCTTCCTGTGGCGATGAATGAGCTAACCGTGAATATCGCGAGTCGCTGCTTCTTGGGAGAGGAAATTCGGCAGGAGGTGGACGCCGAGTTTGCCGAGGCGTATCACGAACTCCAAAATGGCATAAACACGATCGGCTTCTTCTTCCCCAGAATCCCGATTCCCGCACATAGGCGACGGGATAAGGCGCGAAGACAGATCACGGAGATCTTCACACGTGTGATGGCTGAGCATCGTGACATCGAGACCGAGTCCGAGAGCTTCATGCAAACGCTCATGAAAGCGCACTACAAAGATGGCCGGAAACTTACCGTTGACGAGATTACTGGCATCTTGGTTACAGCACTGTTTGCTGGTCAGCACACTAGCGCAGTGCTCGCCACGTGGACGGGTCTAGAGCTGGCAAGGGATGAAACCTACCTCAATCGGGTGAGGGAGGAGATGCAGGAAGTCTACAAGGAAGAAGGCGAGATGAGTCTCGCCGGTCTCAGACATCAGCAAGCACTGGAAAACGCCGTGCGAGAATGCGAACGGCTGCATCCCCCGTTGATACTTCTCATCCGCAAAGTGATGAGGCCACTGAAGTATCGCAACCTTGTCGTTCCCGAAAATACGATGGCGGTTGTTTCTCCCGCGGTATCGCATCGACTCGAGCACTTGTTTTCGGACCCGGATCGGTTCAATCCCGATCGGTTCATGTCTCCCCTAAACGAAGACATGCAGGGATTGATCGGCTTCGGTGGTGGCAAGCACCGCTGCATGGGCAAGAACTTCGCCATTCTGCAGATCAAAGCGCTCTGGACCGCTCTGCTGGACCGGTTCGAATTCTCGCTCGACGCTCCATTTCCCTCTCCGAACTACGGCAGTTGGGTGACCGGACCGAGATTGCCCTGCCTATTGCAATACCGCAGTCGTTCGCCGCAAAGCGTCTTTCATTGATCGACTCCACATCTACCAGCTACGATGTCGCCATCGTTGGCGCGGGGCCCGTCGGCAGCTTGTGCGCACTTGCACATGCCCGAAAGGGGGCTCGCGTTGCCCTGCTTGAAGCCAACCCGAAAGCTTCAACTCGTCTCGCAGGCGAGTGGCTGCATCCACCAGCAGTTCGCATGTTGGAGGAGAACGGAATCTCCCTGAAAGCTTGTTTTCATAGCAGTCCAGGCAACGGTTTCGTGGTATTTCCTGAAGATCGCTCGGAGCCGATTCTGCTTCCCTACCAGAATGGAGCCATCGGCAAGACGTGCGAGCACTCCGCGCTTGTATCCACGCTTCACAAAGCCTTGGAAGACGAGCCGGAAGTGGATTTCTACGAAGGCGCGCGGGTGCGTGACGTCGAGAACGGAACTATTACCTTTTCTCTCGATGGCACACAGAATTCGCTTGCGACAGATAGGTTGATTGGCGCGGATGGCCGTGCGTCAATGGTTCGCAAATCACTAGGGCTTCCTGTTGAACGGGTTACGTGCTCGCGGATGATTGGGGTCGTCGCAGAGGGTGTCAGTCTTCCCTACGAGGGTTACGGGCATGTGGTCCTCGGTGGACCGGGACCCGTTCTCATATTTCAGCTGGGAGAGAATAGGGTTCGCATTGTCGTTGACGTCCCACTGGATCACTGGACTCCTCGAGATCGGATGGCGATGCTTACGGAGTCTTACGCCTATCTCTTGCCAGAAGCTGTCCGCCAACCATTTGTCTCGGAGCTTCGAGCTGGAAGGTTCCAAGCTGCAGGAAATGAGCTACTGCCCCGTACAACTTACGGAACCTCGCGGCGAGTGTTAATAGGCGATGCGGCAGGTCACTACCATCCCCTGACGGCTGTTGGGATAACTCTCGGTTTCGGCGATGCATTGACTCTAGCCGCCACACCGGATTTTGGTGCGTTTGCCACCAAGCGATTGGAAGCCATTCGAACTCCCGAGCGTCTTGCGCTCGGTCTCTACGAAGTCTTTGCCGACTACCGAGCCGAGGCGATTGCCGTGAGGCAGGCAACCTACCGTCGATGGCGGTCTAGCCCCAAGGTACGCAAGCAGACAATGGATCTTCTTGCCTGTGAAGACGTGTCACTCACTCGACTGGGATTGACGTTTTTCACAATCATGGCACAGGCCATAAAGAGCACTTTTCCAAGGTCGTTTGGTTCGGAAGCATGGCGTCGGGCTCGGGAGGTTTCCCAAGCGCTAGTGAGCCGCGTCGGGCACTTCTTGCGGAGTTTCCAATCGCTGAAGACCGAAGCCGTCAGCACAGCCCGCGAACAAAGCAAGCGGCTCTGGGATAGATGGTCACGCTCGTTGTTGACTTCCGTGCTACCGCATGCGCACGAATCCCAAACAGCCAAACCAGAATTTTCTCTCGCCCCAGAAGGGACGGAGGAGGCCCTGCGCCGCGCAACAGAGCGGCTTTTAGTTCTGCAGGCAAAAGACGGAAGCTGGGAAGGTGAGATGGTTTGGTGTCCGATGCTCACTGCGCAATACGTACTGCTCAGCTACATTTTGGATGAGGAACTCGAACCACAGCGCGTACGTCTCGTGTTGCGAAATTTCGAGCGCACTCAACTCGCGGAGGGCTTGTGGGGACTCCACGAGCACTCGCACCCATATCTGTTTGTTACAACTCTTGTATACGTAGCAGCCCGCCTCCTCGGAGTCGACAAAGATGATCCACTCATCGCGAGGGCTGGCAGATTCGTTAGATCGGAGAGCGTGCTCGGCATACCGAGTTGGGGGAAGTTCTGGCTGGCTCTCCTGAATCTGTTCGACTGCAAGGGACTACATCCCGTATTGCCGGAATTGTGGGTCTTTCCAACTTGGCACCCGCTGCATCCGTCGAAATGGTACTGTCATACGCGCCTCATATACATGTCGCTGGCCGTTGTCTACTCGAGTCGATTTCAGGCACCAGTGACTCCGCTGATTGCGTCCCTGCGGAACGAACTTTTTGGAGATGACTTCGACGGAGTTGACTTTGCTTCTGCACGCATGCAGCTGCGCAAAGAGGATGTCTTCACGCTGCCGACGGCTCGGTTGCGATGTGGCTATGCAATTGGCCGAATTATCGACCGATTCCATGGAAAGCGACTCCGACGCAAGTGCGTTCAGTCTCTGGTCGAGCGAATTCGTTGGGAATTGCACAGCTCCGATCACACGAGCATCTCTCCCGTCAGCGGGTTTCTCAACATTCTTGCCCTGTGGCTGCATGATTCGCAGGATGACGACTGTCGTAGAGCATTAGCTCAGATTGACGGGTGGATCTGGGAGGATGAAAAAGGCGGAACTCGGATTACAGGAGCGAGAAGCGTCTCTTGGGACACAGGCTTTGCCTTGCAGGCTTTGGCGGAGGCACCGGAGTCTGTTGAGACCAAGAAAGCCATCGAACTCGGAACGGATTTCCTGGTCAGCCAGCAAATACGCGAGAGTTTCGAGGGTTACGAATCCGCCTTTCGGAGCGATCCAAAAGGCGGTTGGTGCTTTGCTGGAATCTGGCACGGCTGGCCGGTTTCCGATTGCACAGCCGAAGCTCTTCATGGTCTGCTTGTAACACGGCCGGAGTCAATCGATTCGGAAGCGATCGCGGAAGCAGTCGGCTTTATGCTCCGAAGCCAGAACAAGGATGGAGGATTTGGAAGCTACGAAGCACGACGCTCGATGTTCACTCTTGAGTGGCTGAACCCAGCCGAAATGTTCGGCGAATCGATGACCGAGAAGTCCTACGTGGAATGTACGGCTTCGTGCCTCGCAGCACTTGCAAGCAGCAAGAAACACCTTGCCAACCTAGTTGACGAGCGGGTGGAAAACTCAATAGCTCGAGGCGAGTCTTGGCTTCGGCGGACTCAGCGAAGCGATGGGTCTTGGCGAGGAGTTTGGGGAGTGCAGTTCATATACGGGACTCTCTTCGGCATCAGAGGGCTTCGAGCCGCAGGGTGCAGCGCAAGCGACGCAGCTCTGCGACTAGGTTGCAGGTGGTTGCTGGAACGCCAGCGAGAAGACGGAGGTTGGGGCGAACACCACAGCGGCTGTCTGAGTGGTGAGTATGTTCCGCACAACGAGAGTCAAGTCATTCAGACTGCTTGGGCATTGATAGCACTTCTCGAAGCGGGCGAATCCAACTGGCAAGCAATTTCTCGGGGCGCAAAATTCCTGGCTGACAGCCAATTGGAAGACGGGACGTGGCCACGGCAGGACATGGCGGGCGTATTTTTCCGCACAGCGCTATTGGACTACGAACTCTATCGACAGTACTTTCCGCTGCATGCTCTTGGCTTGTTCGAACAGCGACGAGCCTCGCGCAAAGATGCATACGCAACTTCAGCAGGCACATAGAAAACCTCTAGCTGGTCAGCGAGGAACCATCTACTCGCGAATGAAATTTCTTTACTCCTCAATAGATGGAGTGTGCATCAACTAACTTCTATGCGAGAGGTTTGGTTGCGATGGAACTACGCCAGCACGCTGTAGTTGCCATCCGCGATTAATCGAATGGAGGTATAGAGCCCCAACAGAGGGAAGAGAACCCAAGGAGCATTGGTTCCCCATATATATAAGTACAAGTCCATTCGCGATATGGCCGCTTGGCGATTCGCCACGAAGAAACTGACCCAGTAGACGCTGGTCATGTAGACCCACTGCCAACAAAGAATCAGTCCAATCATTCCCGTTACGTAGGCGGGGAGAATATGGATTGTGATCGCGGCATATAGAAACAGAGTTGGGAGCAACGTGAAGAAACCATTGGAGATGTCCACATTGAATCCAAATGTGCGACGATCTGCGAAAGACGGGTCGTATTGGGAGTAAGTAGCCCACACATCCGCCCAGAGCGATGGTGAGAAGACCCGTGTTAACGGAACTTTGGACGAAAAGAACTCGACATGGGGAAGCCGACCCGTCTGGGTTCGCCAATTGCGCCAATACTCGGTCCGTCTCTCGACGCGTGATCTTCGGAGGTACAAACACGTTTCCCAATAGCAAATCAGCACATTGATAGAAAAGAAGACGGAGAGAGCCCCATGGACGAGACCGAGGTCCCCTTGAAGGTAATAGCGAGTTCCCAGACCGGCGCCAATCAAAACGCAGACGACTAGCGCAGCGAAGGACAACACCCGAATTTTCAGTTTGCTGCTGGAGTCGGTTTCCTGGTTTCCTTCCAATTCGAGATTAGCGTGCCTTGATTGTCGGTTCACTTATGTGATTGGTGGATTCTTGTCTCGACTGCCGATTTACTAGGCATCGCACGGTTGAACATCCAACGCAACGCCCAATTTGAGCGAATAGCAACACTAACTGCCGCGACCAAGCTGTAAACCTGTCCACGTGAAATCTTCACTTCACTCCCATTGCGAAAATTGGGATTTGAGTGAATTCGGCGGTAAGTCAAGCACGCGAATGCAAGGGTCCATGCTAGGAACCGGCGAATGCCTGTCTCGTGGGATGGAATGACGTGGATGTAACGGAGACTCTTTTCTAGGCAACCTCGTACGACACCTAGAAGATGAACAACCTTCAATTCCGTAGATTCGGCTTCCTGCATTGAGGATGGAAGAGCTTCGGCCGGTCCATAGGAAATTGTTCGAGGTAGCCAGCATTTGCCATGGAGTATGTCCTCCCTGTGGTCTTTCAGGATATTTATGAGTTGTAGTCCAAGACCGAACTCGGTCGCCAAAGTTAGAAGTTCGTCGCGGCGAGCGGCGATTTCAACGGAATAGGTGCAGAGTACTTCGGTGATCATTTCGCCCACTACGCCCGCCACAAAATAGCAGTAACGCTCAACCTGAGCCACGTCTTGCAGTCCATCGGAACCTGTACTGACGAACTCTGACATTCCCTGGCACATGATTTTGATGCATCTATCGATCGGAGCGCTTTTGGCACTTGGCAATTGCCGATGAAAATCTACAACGAGACGCGTGTTCACCACGAGATCTCTCTCATCGCTGTTCGTCCCATCAGACAACTTTGGAACAAGGTCCTCTGCAAAGGAATCTGCCGACTCGTTGTGAGCTACCACACGGGCAAATCTGCTTAGGAAACGCCGTTTGGTCTGTATGTCGAGATCCGGCGAATCTTCAATCGTGTCCGCAATTCGACATAGCAGGTAGACGTTACCAATAACGAAGCGTATTTCTTCAGGCAATTGTGGGATTGTCAATGCAAATGTCCGCGATACTCGGCTGAGTGCGTAAGTCTGAAACTCAAGCACTGAGTCCTTCGCGGACTGTTCGGACCGTGGGATTCGATCGCGCGATGTAGCTTTGTCGGTCACGCTACACGACTTTCATTCGTTCCAAAGCATGCAAAGGAAACGACCCCCAACCTAACAAGCCCATTTGAAGTTGAAAATGGTACTACAACTACCGTACAAAATTCGACGACCGCGGTCTGACCTCCTTTCACTATTGGGGTCAGTAGAACTGCCACGAAAGCAAATTGTCGGTGCAATTGGTGGGTGGGCCTAGAGAAGCTCCATTTCCATCGGGAGCCGCCAAGCGAATTGCACTAGCGAATAGGATCAGCTGAACTCGGCGAATAGACCGGGTTCGATCTAACGAGATTTCCTATTGTGGCTTGCGAGCGTGGACCAGGAAACTTGGCGTAAAGATGCCCAGCTTGCCCGCTTCGACCAGGGCGTCTGCTGCGGCATTCAAGAGTCGGGATGCCTCGGAGACGCCTGCGGGGACTACTTTTATCCTTTCCAACATGCCAGTAGTCTTCGCAATGACCGCCCGTCCCATTGGCGTGCGTGCAAACGAGGACAGGGAAATGTCTCTCCCTTGTAGTGCCATGTACCACGGAGTCGAAGGGTCACCTTCTACTGCTTGCTGGTCTTTTGCCTCAATGACCTCGAATCCCGCGGCTTGCACTGTTTCGATGTACTTTCCTGTAGTCGAAAGATTGGGTGTCGCGTTGTTGTGCTCGATTTGAGCTTTGATTTCGTTGTGCTTGCTGTTGGAGCGGTCGAAATCGTCTGTGAGAGTCCAGTCGATAATGGCGGCTTCGGCGCCAGGTTTCAGCAATCGAAAGAGCTCGCGAAACGCCATGTCCCTATCGGGTGCGTGGCAGATTGCTTCGATTGAATACATGGCATCAAATGTGGCTTCGTTGTACGGTACGTCCATAAAGTCTGCGTACAAGAAGGAACACGACTCAAGCAGTCCTGCTTTCCGCACCAAGTCTCTCCCTCGCCGAAGCTGCTGCATATTGATGTTGATTCCCACGATGCGGGCACCTGTAGCCTTGGCGATATTGATTAGCGGCCCGCCAACTCCGCACCCGATGTCTGCCACTTCCATTTTTGGACCAAGACGCAGGAGTTTGCCGATTCCTTCGTTGTGACGGCGGAGAGACTTTGGCAGGCTCTCTCCTGGACGCCGAGGGGCGAAGTGAAATGTTGGACCCCATCCAAACTCGTAGAACGAAGTGACAGCGTCGTAGTAGCTGCTGACAAGCCGCGGCTGCTCACGAATCCGAATGGTGTCGTCGCTCGAAAGCTCTGTAACTTGCCGGAAGTCTCGGAAGTTCTGCACGGCCTCTTTTAACTTGTTTCCGCTCAATTTGGTTCCTGTTAACTGGCTCGCGATTGGTTCGGTTTGAAGTCGCTAGTCTACATTGCCGCAGCGGGCAGTTCGATCGGGAGAGTGCGATTACACGGCGCAGTATGCACGAAGGACTTTAGAATTCTCTTAAGGAAAGTCAGGCAGAAATTGAGACCCAACTAGTAGGAATCAACAAGAACCATGGCTACTTGCGTGGCATACTCTAACGTGCTGGTCTAATCTCTTAGAACGATAGGAATCTTGACGAAGAGCAAATACATACCAGGCGAACGAATCAGGGAGTTCACTGACCGAATTGCGCCAAGCGAAGCGGTTGATGCAGCGTACGAGTGCGGTCTGTATGATGGAGACTATGCGGTCGTGCATAACCCAAGAACACAATTGCGGCCGGAGCTCGAAACAGCTCGAACTGCAGCCTCAATTCAATGGCGCGATGGTCTGGTATCACTTGAGGAAATTATCGATTGGGTCCGAAGAGGCGCCCGACATCCGATAACCAAGCAAGCGTCTTATCAGGTCGCTCTGGGCGAGGAGAAGACAATTGCCCTGCTACTCATAAACCGTGGACTTTTCAAGCGGCATTGGTAAGCGAGAATTCTAGTTACGCGTAGTCCACAATACACCTAGGAATTGTCTGGCTTCTTTGTAATCAAGCAGCGCACTTGATATACCAATCGGGGTAACCGGACTCTTCTAAATGGGATCGTGCGGAACGAACTGCCACGAACTCCGATCTCTCCTCAAGCCAACCAAGAGTTGCCAACAAAATGCTGGACTCGACACACGGCCTACACCAACCCTCTGCGCTCCTCAAGCTGTGCCCGGACTTCGTACGCCTTCGATTCTGTGATGCTGTAGCGAGCAATCAAAAGGATCGCCAAGAGCGACAAGACAACCGGAACCACGACGTCGTAGACACGCATCAAAAATAACGTCTGCTCAGATTGATTGCCTTCGAGTGCGACATCGAACCCCGTTGCATTGAGAAGATAGCCACTTCCAAGCAATGCCGCCGCCATTCCAAGCTTGACCATGAACCAAAAAATTGAACCATACATGCCCTCGCGACGCTGTCCAGTGTTTAGTTCATCGACGTCGCACACATCCGCAATCATCGAAGCCATCAAAGTGAAGAGTGAACCTAGCCCGAATGCTATTAGAGGTGCGCAGATCAACAGGAGATACGGGTACTCTGGGTTGTAGCAAATCCATTTGAGTCCATAGCCGATTGCAGAAATGGTTATGCAAATAGCGAAAGTCTTTCGCTTCCCTATGCGGGATCCCAGATAGGTTGTCAACGCAATAACGAGAAACGTCGCGATTGAAGAAATGACGCCGAAAATCAGTATGAGATTGGCTGCAGCATCGGTATCTCCCGCATAAAGGTAGAAGACAGTGACGTAAAACTGAAATGCCGCAATGAGTTGAAACCCGTTGAAGACGAGGAACGTCGCTCCAGCGAGCATCAGGAAATCCCTATTGGCGATCGTTGTGCCAAAGCCTCTTAGGAAACCGAAGATTTGTGTGCTGATCGATACAGAGTTTTCACTGGAGCTGCCCTTTCCAAACCGTTCTCGCAGCGCCAACGCTGGAACAATTCCGAACGCAATGCAACCGACCGCGACGACTATCGCCAAGATTGACGCTCCGTTGCCCAACCCTCCGAATTGGTCTAGTTCCATGAATTTCAAGAAGGCGGGGGAGATTACGTAAGCCAACTGGCCGATGATGTTCTGCACGCCCATGAGTCGGGTTCGTTCGTGATAGTCCGGAGTCAGTTCATAGCCCAGCGCCACCCACGGAGTTGCGAACACGGTGTATGCCAAGTAGAAGAACAGCGATACGAGAAGGAAATACCAAAAGTAGTAGCCCTCTGATCGACCCTCCGGCAATTGCCATAGCACGATGAAGATCAAACCTGCAGCGAATACACCGCCAAACATGTAGGGCCTTCGACGCCCCCAGCGAGATCTTGTGTTGTCCGAGATGTAGCCCATGATAGGGTCGGTCCAGGCGTCCATCAGACGCGGAATCCCACTCAACCAACCGACGAGCGCCGGGTTCATTCCAAATGCGAGGTTGAGAACCACCATCATGCTCCCGCTGGCAGCAGCAAGCATGTTGTTCGCAAACGCACCGCATCCGTATGCGATCTTCTTCTCGAACGGAATTCGGTCTGCGGGGTTAGTTACATGGTGGCGTTCCGTCATTGCGATCCATTCTCGACTAGCATCGGTGCATTTGCATGAGCGGCATTGCCCTGGTCGTCATATGCGTAAACGAAGATCCGGTAATTGCCAGAGTTGGGTGGCGCGGTAAGTTTTGCGGTTGACTGAAAGCGATCTGCAATAAGAAAAGGAATGTCGTCAATGGACTCCTCAAAATCCCCACCTTCACCTGTCGAATCACTTTCCTTCTTCAGTGTCCACAAGAGGGTAACTGGATCCTCATCAGGGTCGCGGACCTCAACTGTCACCTCGTACGTTTCTCCAACGATCAGACGTATTCCGTCATAGGCGGTCTTGCCTCCCACAGTGACGCGACCAATTGCCGGAGCACGATTTTCCGGCCATTCGCCGTTCCATATGTGATACATCACATCCACCGCTTCCGTTGGCTCGCCACTCTCGAGAAACATGCTGTACCAGGTCGGCGTTCTTTCCTGCTTCTGCCCCCAAAAGAAGATGTAGGTTCCGAGGAGGTTGCTGTCGTTGGGGAGGATCAAATCGTTGTAGGTATCCACCAACCTCTGGGCTTTTTCGCTGCTTGTATGCTCGATTGGAGCATTCCACGGAGTCATTGCGATTTCCCAATGTCCGAGAGGTCCCCACTCGGTGATCATGAAGGGCACTTCCCTTAGCGAGGATTTGGCGTACTTGGGCAGATCGGCGATGGCTCCATAGAGTTGAATGCTGATGAAGTCCAGATCCGGCGCGCGACGCTGCAATATCCGCACGATGCTCGTATCCGCGCCGGCGACGGTTGTCGTAGTGGGGTGGTAGGGATCGATTTCGTGGATGCGTTTGGATATGTCGTTGACCGCGTCGTAGACTCGCGGATTGCGCATGTTGTAGTTCAGTTCGTTGCCGACGATCCATGCAAGCAAAGCTGGGTGGTCCTTGTAGCGATGAACTATGGATTCGACGAGATCAAACTGCTCCTGAACTCGCACAGGATTGTTGTAGTCGAAGCCAAATCTTTCCGACACCACGGGAAGGCATAGCGCTACTGTCAGGCCGTGCCGATGGGCTGCGTCGAGCTTGTCGAGAGCCATGTCGACTCCCCAAGTGCGAATTGAATTGCCTCCATTCGCAGCAACCTTTCCATAGTCCGATCCGGTCGCTCCAGCACCCTTGACAAAGTAGGGCTTGCCCTCGCGCAGCATCTGGTAGCCATTCTCGGTCTTGACTACTTCGACCTTGATAGGACCTTCGATTTCCTCATCCGCTACAGAAAAGGGACAGAATGCGAGCGCTGCGACAACAGCGATGGCAGGAAGAGGTTGTAGCAAACAGACAGACTTTCTCATAGATGCGAGTAGATGGTGGACCTTTCTTGTCTGACGCGAACTGGGTGGCTCGTCGAATCCGTTTCGTCCAGCCCAGGCATAGTCGGATTTACATCCCTGTACGTCAGCCCAAATCCGTAGGGAAACAAGGGATCGTAATTCGGGTCTCCGCGATTGACCCGCGTTTGATGTGGTGTGCGTGGCCAAGAAAAAGACAAGCGACCTTGAAAATCGTGCTGAATCGTTCCGTCTGGCCCTCGCAACAGCACATCTGCGATGCCTCCACCTTCCGTCCCGGGCAACCACGCGACGACAAAGGCATCGCACGCGTTCAGTTCGGGGTTGGTCCATCTTGGCCGACCAGTGAGGAATATGGCAATTACGGGAATGCCTCGAGATTTGAACTCCCGCATCAAATGGAGGGGTTCGGATGACTCTTTGGAGAAACTCAGATGGTTCAGGTCTCCATCCCCCTCGGCATAGGGGTCTTCGCCGAACACGACGATCCCCACATCGAACTCATCGGAATCCCGCAAGGAATCCACCAGGGCTATAGACCCTCCCACTTCGCGGACGGCATTTTCAATCGAGGAGTAGATCGTCTCCCCCTGCGGAAAATCCTCGTTCGTGTTCTCATGGCCTTGCCAAGTAAGGGACCAGCCTCCGCACTGCTTGGGAATGTTTGCCGCTCCATCGCCCGTAATGGCAATCCGAGCATTGCGCTGCAACGGAAGCAGGTTGTTCGCATTCTTGAGCAATACGAGCGACTTACGAACGGCTTCTCTTGCCAAATCCCTATGTCTTCTGCTTCCCAAACGTTCGCAATCGAGAGACGACAAGCGTTTACCTGGTTCGGTCCGATCCAACAAACCCGCATGTTCCTTAACCCGAAGAATGCGTGTGACAGCTTCGTCAATCCGATCCTCGGAAATCCTCTCCCCGCGTGCGGCTTCGATAAGGTAGTCGAGCACGCCACGCCAATCGCTGCTGACCATTAGCATGTCGATGCCAGCGTTTACTGCCAATTCGCACGATTTTGCCGGATCTTCGTCGAGCTGAAGGAACCCATCCCAATCACTTACTACAAATCCACGAAAACCCAATTGCTGCTTCAAGACACCATTCAGAAGGTAGGAACTGCCGTGCACTTTGCTGCCACACCAACTGTTGAACGCAGCCATGACCACCAGCGCGCCTGCTTCGATGCCTCTCAAGTGTCCGGGAGCGTGGACATGCAATAGTTCATATTCAGTGCACAGGGTGTCGCCCTGATCTCTGCCACCTTCCGTTCCACCCTCGCCTATGAAGTGTTTGCAAGTTGCAAGAATCCTTCCATCCGACATGAAGCTCGAACTTCCAGGATTTCCCTGCAATCCCCAAATCGCTCGGCTTGCATAGCTCTCAACAATGTCGGGGTCCTCCGAGTAGCCTTCGTATGAACGTCCCCACCGATCATCCCTTACCACCGCAAGAGTCGGAGCGAATGTCCAATCAATTCCCGTGGCGTAGACTTCCCTTGCAGTAGCTTCCAGTACGCGCTCGACGAGGTCGGGGTCACGAGCGGCACCGAGGCCGATGTTGTGTGGAAAGATCGTGGCGCCAAAGACGTTGGAATGACCGTGAACCGCGTCTGTCCCCCACAAAATTGGGACGTTGTGTCTACTAAATTCGGATGTCGCGTCTCGAAACGCCTGAGCCTGTTCGGCCCACTCGCCCGCATCGGCGTGCTTGTTGGCATTTGGGAAGATGCCGCCGCCGTTGAGAATCGATCCAATGCCGTTCTTGCCCGCTTCCTGTGGAGTGATCGAGGCGAATTCTGCTTGGATCATTTGGGCGGCTTTCTCTTCGAGGCTAAGGTTCGAGAGAACCCTCGCTACCTTCGCTTCGATCTCACGAGACCGTTGAGGATTTCTCCCAAAAGGGTCTCGACACATGGGCCAACGGACGTCTTCCTTCCGTCTAGCTAGAGTCAATTACCGACTCCAATGCGCCGTCCCAAGGAATCACGTGCGACGATCTCACACCCAAACTCCAAGTTCATTTCTTGAGGTGGATTTCCAGCCAATGAATCAATCAACAGGGAAGCGGCCACTCTTGCCATCTCGAATATGGGTTGACGAACCGTTGTCAGGAATGGCCATGTTCGAGTCGCGGTTGGCGAATCGTCAAACCCGACAATGGACACGTCTTCAACGGGTTTCAGACCGGCTTGATTCAGCGCAACAATTGCTCCGGCAGCCATGTCGTCGTTGCTCGCGATGATCGCCGTTGGCTTTTCTTGCAGCTCCAGCAGCTTGCGAGCGGACGCGTTGCCCGATTCGAAATCGAACATCCCCGAGACGACCAGGTTTGGATCGGAGTCGAGAGCCAAGTCCCGCACGCAGCGCAAGAAACCACTTCTCCGTCGCTCGGTTGCGCCGTGTACCGGGTCTCCCTCGATAAATCCTATGCGCTCGTGGCCAAAAGAACTGACATACCTCGCAAGCTGGTAGGTAGCCTCTTCATCATTGGGTCGGACGGAAATCCAGTCGCTACGCACGTGTCGGGGCGATAGTTGCGCGAAGGGTGTGCCAAGGTCAAGAAGCGTATCTGTAATCTCAGTTCTATCTCCCATTGGAGCTGGGAGAACGATGCCGTCAACGCGGCTTTGACGTACAAACTTGGTGATTTCGTCGCGCGAGACACTCACTTCAGCTGGGCGAACCAGCAAGGTATAGTTCGACGACTCACATGCGGCGTAAGCGCCTTCCACGACTCGTTTGAGGTAGGAGAATTCATGGGGATTCTCGAGGATCAGCCCGATGTTGTAGGACCGTCGGGAGGCCAGGCTGCGTGCAGAGGGATGCGGGACATAGTCCAGCGACGCTGCCGCGTCGAGCACACGCATCCGCATTGCTTCGCGAACGTACTTTTCTTGATTGAACACGCGGGAGACTGTCTTGATGGAGACTCCCGCCGTGTTCGCAACGTCCGTAATGGTTGAACGCTTCAATTCTCCGCCTGACTGCATTCAAAAGAGTGCTTGCAGCACTTCCTCAACTGCTATTTTCCTTCCTCAAAATGGTTTCAACCGAAAAGACTTTCTAGTTGAACGCTTTGCTGAAACGCAGTCCCATGGACCTCGGAGGGAAGAAGTTCGCTCGCCAGTAGCCTGGGCCGGGGTCCGCCCATGATCGGATCACTTCGTCCGTCATGTTGTAGCCAAACGCAACTACGGCCCAAGCCTGACGTTCGTTGATGATCTTGAAGTGCATGTTGACCGTCATGAAGCCTTCTTGCCCGGCGTGAAAAGGACCGTCGTCATAGTTGGTGTCGTTGAAGAACATCTCGGACTGCCAGTTCAGCGTCACTGAAGGACCATACTGGTAGCCGTTGCCCGTCCACCAGGAGTGCTCGGCGGTAACAGAGAAGGACCACTCGGGCGACCACGGCAGTTTGTTTCCAGACAAGTCCGTCGGACGACGAAATCCGCCGGCTTCCAGCGGTTGAGAGAGATCTTCAGCCGGACAAGCTTTGAGATTCAGATAGGCACGTTCGAAGCAGAACAGCCCATCATCTGCGCCGTCGAGCTTGCCGATCTCGGCATTGAGGTAGGAAGCCCATCCGAACAAGTGTCCGCCACGCCATGGCTCGAGCCAATCGAACTCCAATTCGATTCCGAAAATATCTGCCTCAGCCAGATTGGTGGTCAGCAAAGTGCCGATTTCTCGATCGGTGTGCTGGGATCTACCAACGATCACCCATGATGTTCGCTGCATGTTGGAGTAGTCGCTCAGAAACACATTGCCAAGCAGGCGCATTTTTCTGTCGAGCACCTCGGCCTTCATTCCGAATTCGTAGGTCGTTACGTTTTCTGGATCGTAGGGGAATGCCGTTACTTCTCCACACTCACAGACATCAACCTTGTCTCCAAACCCTCCAGCCTTGAAGCCCGTCGCGATGCTGCCGTAAACAAACACTTCGTTGGTTACGAGGTAGTCAGCACCGATTCTCCAAGTTCCTTGGCTCCAATCAGCCGTATAGGTATTGTCGGTACCAGGAATTCGATCGGGAAAGTTCTCGGCCAAGGAGCCCATTTCTGGAGTCAGTTTGTCGGCCTGATACCAAGCAGGATCTGCATGCCAGCCTGGCACAACTCCAATCAGACCCCACGACTCGAACCAGAAAGGCGCGGGGGATGGGTCGTAGAGACCCGGGTTCACCCAATAGCCGATGGTGGAGTGGTTGGAACCATTCTTATCGAACTTTTCGTCCCATGTCTGACGGTAGCCGACTGTTACGTTGATGTCTGGATCGATTGAGTAGTCGACTTGCGCGAATATGGCTTGGGTGTTAACACCTCGATCTGGCTGAACGAACGACTGCGCAAGTGGAATTCCGCCTCCGCAGCAGAATGGAAGTTCTACATCGAAGCGAATCTGGTTCTCTTCAGACATGAGGAACGCGCCCGCAATCCAGTTCAGGGGTCCCGACCCAGTCGACTTGAACTGCAGCTCGTGGACCATCGACTCGTATGTCGAATCCCTAGTGGTCAGCTGCAAGTCCTCAAACGGAAACTTGACCTGAAGGGGAAAGCCCAATCTTTCAAAGGCAGCGGCGTCGCGTACGAGCGGCGGAGCGCCGCAGCAAAAGCGCACGATGCCGTAGCCCGGGTGTTCGGGATCTACAAAAGCACCACCATCGCCATCGTATTGCTGAAATCGGTCCTGCGTCGACGCGGCCATTCGATACTCGATGGAGACTTCGTCAAAGTAGTCTGAGACAAATTCCAATCGGAATGTGTTGATTGTGAAATCCAGTTCGCCTGGAACATTGATTCGGGCATGCCAAAGGTCGTGATCGCACTCAAAGAAAGTGCTCTCTGCCTTTTCGCAGTCCTTTAGTGAAATTCCGCCTGGACTCGCGTCGTTGTAGATGTCGTACGTCAGCTTTAGGTCGCCATACTCCATCATGTCGAAACGCAATGCGGCGCGGAACGCCCAACGATTGACTGCGAAATATGCGTCGCTGTCGTCAACGGGTCTATTGCGGCGCTGGTCTGTGTTTGGAATGCCATCGGCCGGTATTTCGGGCACACCATCGCCATTGACGTCCATTTCCAGATCGAATTCGTCACTCACTTGGTCAATGAAGCTGTCTGCCCGTTCGAACATCGAGGAAACGCGTAATGCTGCAGTCTCCCCAAGTGGCAGATTGAACCAGCCTCTCCCGGCCATCTTGTTGAAATTCCCAACATCGAATTCGAATGATCCATCCGTTGCATCGGAAGAGGGGTTCGAGGTCACGATGTTGATGCTGCCCGACGTTGAATTGCGTCCGAAAAGCGTTCCCTGAGGACCTCGCATGATTTCGACCCGGTCGACGTCATGAAGCAATGCCAATCCAGCTTGAGGTCGAGGGGAGTACATGCCGTCCACGTGCATGGACACGGTCGGGTCGCCCAGTTCTGTGAAATTGTTCGAAGTGATGCCTCGCACGGTGACCTGAACCCCTGAATCGGAAGGGGATGTGCCGACTTGCATATTGGGAACCAAGTCGCCCAAATCGGTTACATCGGACACATTCTGTTCCGTAAGTCTTTGCTGTGACACTGCAGACACGGAAACCGGCGTTGTCATGAGATCTGTGGCGCGCTTCGTGGCGGTCACAATGATTTCTTCCATTTCGGATGATTGCGCCGATTCGCCTTCATCTGCGTCTTGCTGTCCATAAACAGTCTGTGCACAAAGCAAAAACACTCCGGTTGAGAGTAGGAATGCTCTGCACCACGAAGAAGTTGCGATTAGTGTTTCTCTTGCCATTTCCCTGTCAGACAAAGTGTTTGAAAAGGGGTTTATAACCATTTATGACAACGCTGTCAATTTATCCTATGCAATGCTCATCGAAGTTGGAAATTGGTAAGACGAGCAGGGCAGACAGCTGCTTTGTCAAAGTGTGCACAGTTGATGCGATTTAGGAATTGGCGGCCAATGGAGACGGGCGGGAATCGTCAGTGAAAGTTCAAGTGATCGAGGTTGAGGCTACGGCTGGCGGTCCCCCCTTTCCACTTCGATTATGGCAGCCCGAAACACACCGTTGGTGCAGATTTCCTGGGCAGTCCGAACTTAATTCAAACAATGCCCACCAACAGTGGATCCTAAATGGCTCCTAGACCAGCTGCGAAAGAAAGGTCTTCGCGGGAACGCGGATTGGAGAATGAAAGTCGAAGCAATTTCGAGCTTCAAATGCAGTGTCGAATGAAATTTGGAACACGTGTTGCGCGCCGGTCTGGTCCTGAAAGTACCGCAATTGCGGTGACAAGGATGAGGAGGCACCAGCCTTAACTTCCACCAAGAACCATGGTTCGCTATTTTTTACGACTACGAAGTCGACTTCACGCTTTTGAGTGTCGCGCAGAAAATGAAGTGAGTAGACTCCCAATCCACTTTCGGTCCACCAATTCACAGACTTGAGTAATGCACTCGCAACAATGTTCTCCGCCCTTGCACCGACGTCCTGCACCTGAGACCAATCCCACAAGTAGAACTTTGGTTCTTTGCGCAGAGATCTAGCTACGTTCTTGTACCAAGGAGTCACCCGGAAGCAGTAATACAGAGATTCCAGAATCGCGACCCACCGACGAATGCTGTCCACTGAAGCTTGCGTCGCGCGGGAAAGTCCCAGGTAATTCGACAGTTGGCCGACTCTGCTTCGAATCTGCAGAGCAAGCGACTCGATCTGACTTAATTCCCGCACTCGGGTCAGGTCACGGACTTCCTCACGAAGCACCTGCTCGTTCAAACCAAGTGTCCATCGATTGTGAAACCGCTGGTTTGCTCGATTAAACGGTTCTGGGAATCCTCCAAAACGCAAGAGTGCTTCCCATTGGTCGTCATCTATCTCTTGTGGGGCTGTTGCAATCTCTGATTCTCGATCTGGACTACGAACTAGCTCTCCGACTGAAAGAGGATGCAATGTATAGGGGAAGTATCGTCCGCGAAGACTATCTCCTCCTCGACTGAAGACGTTCAACTGAGCGCTTCCAGTTACGATTGCCCGAAATGTGGAGTACGAGTCGTGCAGACCCTTCAGAAAGTCTCGCCACCGACTGTATTTGTGCAGTTCGTCGAATAGGCAAACCAACGATTCCTCGGTAACTTGGTCAAGACCGATCTCAGACGCGAGGCCAGCTGTGTCTTGAAGAAATTGTTGTCGATGGGCGACGTTGTCCCAATTGAGGTAGTGAGAGCGAGGGAGACGATCGGAAATGTTCCGCACTGTCGTAGTCTTTCCCACCTGCCTAGGTCCCGACAAGAAGATCATTTGTCGGTACTCATCTAGGAGTGATAGGAACTCCCTTTCTACATACCTCTCGATAAGCATTTGAAGTATTATCATAAAAAAATCATGATAATTTTACGATAATACTTCAAAAATACACGTCGGGAGGTTGGAATTGCTTTGCGGATGCAGTTGTCCAAACACAGTCGATCGCGGATGGCGACGGGCTATGGTGGGTGAGCGAATCTGCCCGTGTGCCTCGGTTTTGACTCGTCGTCTCCGTGTTTGCTCTATTCTGGGTGGGTTTCGATTCCCTAACCTGCTGCCTTTCTGAGACTAACGAAGCGCGACACGGTAATTTCATCTGCACGGGCACGCATCTTCGCAATGTCATAGCTATTTTGCATTCGCATGAGAGTATCCATCGACACATCGAACGCCTTTTCGATTCGCAATGCCATAGTTGGTGATAGACGAGTTCGCCCGTTTAGCACAGCCGACAATGCCGCACGGGTGACGCCAAGAACTTTCGCGGATTGGGTAACCGTGAGGTCGAGTGGATCAATGATCTCCCACTTGACAAACTCGCCTGGATGGACGGGCGCTTTCATTCGTATCCCACCTTCGGGATTCCGCTTGGATTCACTAAGAGTGTCAGGTGACATTGGATACTAGGAACACCGAGCTTGATTCCGGAGCGAAACCCAATCAGCGTGGAGGCGAGGCTCGATTGTCACTAGGATCATTCTTCAGTTCCGCAAACCGTCCTGTCGTTCTTCGAGTCAAACGACACAACCTACGAACTTCCGCTAACTGTTGAGTCTTGCATTGGCCGAGAATTTCGAGCCAATTTACGGACAAGCCAGCGACATCAGGATCGGTATGTCGCAAGCGAAACTCGGATCCATTGGGGCTCCCATCCTCCAATACCATGCTCGGTTTAACATAACGGACAATATGGTCATTTGCTGGGAGGTCATCACCTTTCATTCGTAGAGCATCGAAGTTAAGTCGAACGCGTCAATTTGACGTTTCACACCTTCTAATGTATCTCGCCCAGCAACTCTAGATACGTGCCTAGCGTTATGCCGTTGCTTGAAAATGACATATTGAATTTCGTTATCACCTAGGAACTGTAGTCCCAACTGCGAAACCTGCCTGTCCATCCACATCATTCGGAGATTTCCGTTGTCAATTAGCACAACGCTGCCCTTTCGAATGTCGTGCTCTGTTCGTACGAAGAGCCAAAAATCGTCAACTGATCCTTGGTTAAGACTGTAGCCGTCGTTTACGGCGAAATTTTGAAGAGCCGATAGCCTTGCCTGATAGGCGTTTAACTTTTCCTCAAATGGGGGTTTACGATCATATGCTGTGATGGCGTTCCCATCACGCACGCCACTGGCTATACCAAGAGCCCCTTGGAGAGAGTAAATCGAACTACCCACGTCAATTGGATCGATTTCAAACCCAGGGAAGATTCTAATTCGCTGGGTCGCCAGACGTTCGTTTGGCTCAACAGCTGTTGCGATTGTAGGTGGGAGCGACGGATCGTACTCTCGATCAAGGTCATCTACTATAGCGCTACTCATTGCAGGCACGTCCGCTAAGTGATTACATCCGTCAGCTTCCAGTGATTGCGCTGGATTTCCGTGCTCGTCATGCCGAGGAACCATTGAACAATTTTGCTGTGGGCGTCAGAAAACCAAGAGTCCGTTTTCGACTTGACAACAGAACCTTGGTGTCCGCGAGCACGAAGTTCAAAAAGCAACTTGTGCGTGTTGGGATCATCTCTAGATTCCACGGTTCGGATTGCAACATGGAGCAGCGAACCGGCCCAAGGCAACTCTTGTTAACTTTAATCGATAGCAGATCGTAGCTTGTAGCAATGCTCCAACGAACAATTCCGCATGCCTAAGACAGAATCCAGCGAACATTGTTCCCACTGAGCTAGCCCACACAATGGAAATGCACTGGGCACATGCCGTCCGATTGCTAACGAGGTCATGTCGCCAAGGCAATTTCGGACGAGTTCAGTTGGCTACTGCTGCACGACATCGATTAGTGCGGAATCCTCCATCGCACTTCCGAACCCAAATTCACTAGTCCTACAAGAAAGTAGGTAGTTAGGAAATTTTTCGGTGTCAGGATTTCGCGTCTCCACACGCTGCTAGCCCGTTCCAGTTTCAAGCATCTTGCGAAGCTTGTTGGGGTATTTGTTTTCCAATTGCAATCGTACATTCAGAGCTTGGGAATCTTTCTTGGTGGCACTCTGACAGTGCCTTTGCTAGTCGCGGACAACAGTAGGATTTCGACGCCTCCGCCGGCTTGGCCAAAGTTTGGAGCGGAGTTCCCGCATTGAATTTGGATACTTTGTGCCGGTCGAATTTCGTAGCAGATCCACGCCGGATAGGGATTGGGGAGTCCGAAACGACTGACCGCTGCTTGGCCAGAGTGCGCTATTCCGGCTTCACGTGCCGTTGTGATATAGGTGTTGGCAAGGATCGATCTATTTGCCATGTCGATGCGGCGATCTTTCATGAATGCGGTGTACCTGAGATAGCGCTCATGAGGACTAACACTTGAGAAATAGCTGCCATGAGTCAGGATTGCGGGCATTTCTTGGTGGGGGTATGGATCTAGGCTAGCAAGAAGTTCGTCTTGATCATTGGGCTCAGTCTCTTCAAAAAATACTTGGAACCACTCCGCCTTCTTTTGGAATACGGCACTCAGGCCAATAGACAAGCCCTCATCAGGAATGAGCACAGCTAGTTCTGCATTCAGGAAGACGACAGACTGATCCTGGGCTATTTGGTAGCCCATTCCCGACTCGGGTTGCCGTAGTAGGTAATTGCGTTGACCGTCGTCGAGCGAGTAGATCATTTGACATCAGCCAGCTGTGTAGCGATCATTGAGCCGATTGTAGTTGTGTCAATACTTATCCACATCGTTCGGATTGAACCGCTTTAGTACCGTACGAAGCAAATTGTCGATTGCTATCCGGAAATCGTGCGCATAGCGTGAAATTTCATAGCGGATACGCTAAATTCATGCAATGAGCTGAACAGTCGAAATGGTCTCCCCCTGTTAATCCCGAAGTTGAGGAGTTGCCAGTAGCATTAGGTGCCCGATTAGTTAGACTTCTAGGGGTGTTGGAGAAGGTGGGGCTAGAAGCTCTTCGCGTACCTCATTCCACGCATCTCGAGGGCAAGCTGTGCGAGCTACGGGTTCGAACCGAAGGAGGAATAGCTCGAGGAATCTACGAGACAGGTGAGGGCAGACGTGTGGTGGTATTGCATGTTTTTCAGCAGAAATAGCAAAAAACGCCACGACAAGCGATTGCAAACGCCAAGATGCGCATGAAACAGGTAGTGTCATGACCAAACTAAGAGACTTGAAAGAACGATTGATGCAAGACCCAGAGTTTCAAGAGGAATACGAACGCATCGACGAAGAGTACTCACTCATCGAGTCATTGGTTCGCGCGCGCGCCGAAGCGAATTTGACCCAGGAGCAACTGGCTGAGCGCCTTGGAACGACCCAGTCCGCGGTTGCGCGGATGGAAGGAGGCGGCGTATCGCCGTCCATAGCCACTATTCGTCGCTACGCACGGGCTACAGGCAAGCGATTGGAGATTGAACTCGTATCTGCCGAAGCCTGAAGACGTGCAGTGACTTGTCTCTGCTTGAACTGAACATTTGAGGTTCACGCTCAATCTGTTGGATTACATCCGATTCGAGGTATGGATTCTTAATAGCACACTGTCAGCTGAAGTGGCTTTGTAGAGCCGACCTTCGAGGGGCGAGTGGCCTGGGACTCGATCTCGATGTCCATTTCGAAGGATCGGAACCCGCACGCCTTCCATCCGTTGATGCGGATATGGAACTCGTTCCCGAGGCAATTTCGGAACCTGCGCCAGTGGGACCGTCCATATGATCCACGGATTTCACGGCGAAGAATCCAGAAGGTGTGTCGATGACCCCCTAACACACGACAACAAATTCTCCGCTTGGACGACCGGCAAATTCCCATCTCTTTTCCGTTGGTAATTGTCGATTGACCGCTGCGTTAGCAGCGAAGGCCTTCGCCTCATCGCAGGCGAGCAAAGGTTCCAAGACACTCAAATTCGATTCGAAGAGGTCGCGTCCAGTTTCGCAAGCTGGTCTCTGTCTTCTGCCTTACGATAATTTGTACTATATTTTTGTTCAGATGTTGACAGAAAGCGCTGATTTTTCTGCAGGGGCGTAATTGTCAAATGTGATCTTCAGATATAGTGCTCCACAGACACTGTAGACCTCTTCTCAAATGACTCTTGGTGGACCAACACAGTGGCCGTTTAGGCTCGAACTATTCTCATACAATACGGGTGATCTAGTGCCTACCAATCAGTCTATGCTTGCCTACCACGGCTGGGAACGCACATTTGGATGTCAGTTCGGAGATTGAGGCAATGTCGGATTCCGCAACAGAAACGAAGAACGTGCAAGAGTCGCCGAGATGGAAAGGTATTCTGCAGCTCACGATCATTGTCTTGGTTGTTGCTACAGCGATTTGGTTTGCCCGTGCACCAAGCCGAGAATTTTTTGAATTGGACATGGGTGGTGGATTAACAAGACTCGATCCTACAGCTGAAATCCTGCAGCCCGAACCGACCAGTGCGGCTCACACCATCGCCCTGACCGGAACTGTCGGCACACTCGGAGAAGTTGTAGTTGTTCCCGAATCATCTGGAGACATTGTCTATGTGGCAGAGAATTTTCGCAATGGCGGAGAGTTCACTAAGGATGAAACTCTCGTTCAGATAGATAAGACAACGTACCAAATTGCCCTGGATAATGCGAACCTGGCACTGGAAGATGCAGAAGCACATCTGCGCGAAGTACTCGACAAGCATTCGCGGGGAGACCTCTCTCTTGCTCGTAACGACGACGGGGAGATTAATCTTTGGATGAACCTTGACGGCGAGATAGATCAAGCCAAGGCTCGAGTCGAGATGGCCAAGAACCGCATCAGGCTAAGGGAAATCGCACTAGATGAAACCAGAATCAGAATGCCGTTTGACGGGTACGTCATGGCAACTCAGATTTCCGTCGGGCAAGTTGTCACCAGTCATTCTTCTCGAATTGGTCAGGTATATGCGAAGAACGAACTGCGGGTTCGCGTTCCGATATCGTCGTTCGACCTCGACTCATTGCAACCAGTAATAGGCCGCGCTGCCAAAGTTATCGTTGATGGCCGGGCGTACCAAACGGAAGTGGAACGTGTCTCAAGACGTGTAGATGTCGAGACTCGACTAGGGTCTTTGTATCTGTTCGTGCTGGACCAGGAGAATACTGAGTATCTACCGCGCCCGGGATCTTTCGCGGACGTGATTATTGAAGGGCCGCAACGCGAGAACGTTTTTGTTCTGCCCGAAGCAAGCCTTCAAATCAATGGCTCGGTTTGGCTGGTGAATGACGGAGAGTTGGTTTCATTTACTCCGAAGTCGTTGGGTTACACGAACGATGGGTGGTTGGTGTCAGCGTTTGATCCGATGGACGGAGTTGTGGTGGGAAGCATATCGGGAGCGCGTGAAGGTCTAGCCGTGAATACGACCCTTGTGCAACAACCACAACCACACTAGTCGAATCGCCTTCCGAACGGCGGCGCATTAGCACCTAGGAATAAATTATGGCCGAACCCGCGGATTCACAATCATCGGCATCGGCGAACAATCCTGGAGTCATCGATTGGTTTTGCCGTAATCCAGTTGCAGCCTACGTGCTGCTATTCATAGTTTTTGCCTGCGGCATCCTCGCATCCAGTCAGATTCCCGTCGAGACTTTTCCCAAATACGACCCGGGGATTATCCGCGTCACCGTTCCCTATCCAGGCGCCACTCCCGTTGAAGTCGAGGAAGACATCGTTTGGCACATCGAGGAGAGTCTTGTAGGTACGGTGGGCGTTGCCCATAGCATTGCAATCTCGGAGCAAGGCTTTGCCACCATTGACGTAGAACTCGATGGTTCAGCCGATTCCATTAGCACGCTCAACAACGTGCGCACGGCGGTGGAGCGAATCGAGGATTTCCCTCCTGTAAACGCTGATCAACCTGAAATAACAAAGCTTGAAGTGCAGCGCAATGTGCTGAGTATTGCGGTGAGCTCGGTCGCGTTGAGTCCCGTTGAACTCCGAGACGTCGCGGAGATCTTGAGGAACCGTCTGCTATTGATTCCGGGAATTTCGATAGTTGACCTTTTTGGCGTACCGGAACAAGAAATCCATGTTGAGATTAGCGAGGAGGTTTTGCGCCGACACGGTCTTACATTGCAGGACATCGTAGACGCAATTAGATTTTCCTCCGTGAATGTCACCGGCGGAGACCTTCGAACGGACTCGGGTGACATAGTAATGAGTACGCTCGCCAAGCGAGACTACGCGGAAGAGTTCGCCGACATCCCGATAATTTCGAAGCCGGATGGCTCCATTGTTCGATTGGGTGAATTAGCAGAATTGACCGATGGACTCATTGAACAGAGGATTTCAGCAACATTAAACGGTTCGCCTACGATCTTCTTGCAAGTGAAGGTCGCTTCAGGACTTTCTGCTGAAGCAGCTAGTTCAAGGGTGCGAGAGTTCATCAGCAACTATCCCGCCCCCGATCATGTTGGCCTATCAATTTGGGAAGACGAATCGCTAGCGGTAGCGGACAGTATCAGCTTAGTTCTGCAGAACGGCGTTATTGGCCTGACGCTCGTGTTCCTGGTCTTGCTGCTTGTCTTTGATTTGCGAATCGCAACCTGGGTTGCGCTTGGCGTTCCAGTTGTCTTTGTGGGATCGCTGGTAACTTTTCCGTTTCTTGGACTTTCAATAAACGTCGTAACGCTTTTTGCGTTCTTCATATTGATCGCCCTGGTTGTGGATGACTCGATAATCGTTGCGGAGAGTATCGATGCAGCAAGGTCCGAAGGACTCGCAGGTGAACAAGCGGCGATTTCGGGCATTAGAAGGGTTCTATCGCCGATCACTCTAGCCGCCCTGACGACGATGGCGGCCTTTGCCACTCTGTTTCCGCTGCAGGGAGCAATCGGTCAAATGTTCTCTACGATTCCCTTTGTTGTCATTGTGGTGTTGGCGTTAGCACTTTTGGAGTCGGTTTTTGTTTTACCAGGCCATCTGGCGAAGTCGCGGCAGACTAGGACTTGGCCACTATCCCTGCTTCAGCAACGAGTACAGAATTCACTGCAAGGCCCCATTGAGTCGAGGATCGTACCGATGATTACATTTTCGGCACGGCGGCCAATTTGGCCGCTTGCCATCGTCGTGATACTGTTCCTCTTGAGTTGCTGCCTCATATCGTTCCAAGTTGTTCGCTTCAGTCCGACGCTCAACATCTTGGAAGACAACAGCATTCAAGCCGATCTTGTGCTTCCCCCAAACTCGCTAGAGCAAGATCTAATCGACGCCACTGATCTTGTAGTTGCGGCGGCTCAGGACGTCAGTGGCGAGTTAGGTGGAAATGCCATCATGGGCATTGTGGTGACTACTGGAGTTCAAATTCCAGTGGAAGCCTACGAAGGCGCAGACTACAGGAAATATCGAGGCAACGTTGCGTCAATCCAATTGAAACTTCGGGATGTTTCCTTACGGGATGTGTCAGTGGACGAATTTAGATATAGATGGCAGCAAAAACTAAAGGGTGGCACAGGGGCTGACTCGGTATCTTTTCCTACCCGCAGCAATCGGCCAACTGAGCGCGTCTCATATGCCCTGATACATGCTGACCATGAAGTCTTGAAAAGTGCGGTTTCCGAGGTGGAAAGCGCATGGGCAGATTTCCCGGGTGTCATTGAAGTGGAGAATTCCATGGATGCCGACAGCCGAACATTGAACGTGCAATTGAACGACGCAGGCCATGCGGCGGGGCTTTCTCCTGCTGCAGTAGCAACCCAGCTGAGAAATTCATTTTATGGTGCAGAAGCACAGCGCATTCAACGCGGACGGGAAGAAATCTTGGTTATGGTGCGCTATCCGGAAAAGCGCCGTGCCAGTTACGCGGAATTGCAAAATGAGCGCATCAATCTACCAAACAGCCGCAGGCAAACTCCCTTATATACCGTCGCCGAAACGGTGGAGAATGAAACTCCATCTAAGAGATTTCGTATCGACGGCCAAAATGCAGCAATAGTGACCGCCCATCTCGACTATAGAACTGCCCAGATCGGCGGCATCGCAGAGCGGTCGGATGCGCAGATTCTTCCCGCACTCCAAGGCCGCTTCCCGAATCTGCAAGTCCGTCGACATGGCATATCGAAAGAACTGAAACGGATGAGCGACACTTTGCTGATCTCGGTGCCGCTCGCGATACTTTTGATCTATGGTTTGATCGCGTCGTTTCTTCGAAGCTTTATTCAGCCCTTGCTTGCGTTGGCCGGTGTGCCAATGGCCTTCGTCGGAGCCGTTGCCGGACACTGGATTCTAGGCTATGAGCTAACCATCATCTCGATTTTTGGACTGATTGCCGTATCGGGCGTTATCGTTAACGACACAATATTGCTCATGCACCGATACAACCTGATCCGTAGGCAGGGAGAGATTCCCGAAATTGCGGCTATTTCAGCTGCAGCACAACAAAGAGCCCGCGCGATTCTGATAACAAGCTTGACTACCGTGTTCGGACTGCTTCCCATCTTGTTCAGCGATGCGGAATCCATTCAGTTTCTGATTCCGCTCGTTGTCAGTTTGACGTTCGGGTTGATTTTTGCGGGCATTGGACTGCTCTTCTTTCTCCCCTCGGTATTGATGATGACTGAACTAGTAAAAGTCAGATTGTCATCTCTCCGAATCCAGCCGTGAACTCCAGCAGGTTAATCCTGCAATCAGAAGCGAAGTGAACAACGGAACTATTTCGACAACGACGTCGAGATCCTTGTTCGAATACATGGCAACAAATCCTATTGCCGTGTGGCTGACTACTGTTCTGCTATTGGGAGTTGGACTGTATGCGCTTTTGACGATAACCGTTGAGAGATTTCCGACGATAGATTTTCGCACTGTCATAGTAACGGTGCCGTACGACGGCGCGACGCCGCGAGAAGTCGAGGAAGACATCATTTGGCGCATTGAAGAGAGCCTCGTAGGCATCGATGGAGTGGAACGAATTTCCGGTAATTCGTGGGAAGGATTGGGCGAAGTAGCCATTGAATTCGTGCAATGGCAGAACATGACAACCAAGCTCGAAGAGGTCAGAACAGCGATCGATGGCATCGAGGACTTTCCACCAATCGGAGCGGATGAAGCCGAAATAGCAAAGCACGAAGTCATGCGCCGAATAATGTCATTGGTCATTACCTCAGAAACCGCGACTGAGGACGAATTGAGACTTGCAGCGGATGAACTGCGTGAAGATTTGCTCTTGCTGCCCCGTGTAACTTTTGTCGATCTGTTGGGAGCCAGAGACCGAGAAATCCAGATCTACCTCGATGAAACTCGCTTGCGCAGTCATCAACTCAATATTGGCGAAGTTGCAGCTCGAGTTCGCGGTTCGTCCATCAACCTGTCTGGCGGACCTCTAAGAACCGAATCCGGAATTACGGTGTTGAGTTCCCTAGAGAAGCGTCAAACTGCGGCAGAGTTCGAGGACATCGTAATCCTCTCCAAACCAGATGGTTCGATTGTTCGGTTGGGCGATATTGGCACATTACGAGATGGCTTTAGTGAAGACCCATTACTCAACACTGTCGATGGCGCCTCCGCCGTATTTCTTGAAGTTAGTGCCCCTAGCGGAATAAACCCACAGAAAGTACGGGATGAAGTCGAACGTCGGCTCGCGACCTATGAAATGCCGCCAGACATCGAGTTGGGCATATGGATGGACACCACGGTGTCAGTCACCAAACCATTGACCGCAGTGGCCGGCAGTGCAATCACTGGCATTGCACTGGTGTTCATTATTCTCATTCTGCTGCTGGATCTACGTATCGGCATCTGGGTGGCCATCGGCATACCCACGGCAATAATCGGGTCGTTCATTCTTCTTGTTCCCATGGGGCAGACGCTGCACATCATGTCGGTGATCGGCTTTGCGATAGTTGTCGGCATCGTCGTGGACGACGCCATCGTCGTTGGTGAGAACATCTCGCGTTATCGGGAAAGTGGCATGCCCGCTCGGCAGTCATCGATTGTTGGGGCACGGGAAGTCATGGCCCCGGTTGTCGTAGGTGTTCTGACAACTGTATTGATGTTCATGGCATTGATTCCGCTAGATGGCGCCATTGGACAGATGTTCTCCAAGATCGGCATTCTTGTATTCGCAGTGCTGGTTTTCTCTCTAATTGACGCCTTCTTTTTGTTGCCAGCACATGTTTCGGGATCTGGGCAATTGGCACTTTGGCCGCTTCATCAAATACAAGGCGCAGCCCAAAGAGGATTCGACGGATTCATAGAAACGAGTATGGCTCCAGCGATCGAGTACTCAATTCGTCGACCCATTCCGATGATTCTGATTTTCGCCGGTATTGCAACGATTGCGGTTGGTCTTTTTCAAACTGATGTGCTTCGCTTCAACAGTGCTGGAAATCGACTGGATGAACAGCAATTGCAGCTGGATTTAACACTGAATCCCGGCTCGACGTTCGAAGACTCATTGCAGGCTGCCGAGCAGATTGTTGAAGCAGCACGAACTGCCCATTCGATTACGGGCGGAACCGCCATCAACGCGATAAACACCATTGTTGGTCAACATCGACCCATGGAAACAACAGTTGGCTTGTCCAAGGCTGAACCCGGTACTAATCTTGCCAGCGTGCAACTTAGATTGAACACGTTTCCAGATCGCGAGGTGTCCGTTGCCGAACTTCGAAATGTTTGGCTCGAATCAATTGGTTCTATTCAGGGGGCTGAAAAGATTGCCTTCCCGCAGCCTACGGGATATGCCTCCGCGGGTATTAGCCTGATCCTGCAACATCCAAATGATGAACACCTACTGGCGGCGGCAAGAGAACTTAAGCGGCGCCTGGTTGAACATGAACCAATCTACGAAATTACGGACACTCTCGACCAGGGCAAACTGCGTTATGAAGTTCAACTCACCGATTTGGGTGTCGCTTGTGGGTTGACTCCCGCTCTCTTGGCTGTGCAGCTTCGAAATCGCTTTTTTGGGTTCGAAGCCCAAAGAGTCGTTAGAAATCAGGACGAACTGAAGGTGATGGCCCGCTATCCGATCGAGAACCGTTTGAGTCCAGAGGACCTTCAAGATGAACGGATAAATCTGCCCAACGGTGAACTGGCCGCATTTACTGATATTGCCAATATTGAAGAGTCGCAGGAGTTGGCACAACGCCAACGAGTGAATGGTCTTCCGTCTGTTTCGATAACCAGTAATTTCAATGTCGCGGCGACGAGTACAAGGGAGCTCGGGGGTCTGGTTCTTGGGAATTGGCTACCCGAGTTGCGGCAAACCTATCCGGGCCTTCGATTCATGCCAGACGGATCGACCCGGGATACGCGGAAAATTCTGAACATGCTCTCGGTCACGTTTCCCGCAGCACTGTTGCTAATGTTCGGCTTGATATCGATTCAACTCCGAAGCATCTTGCAACCCTTGTACATTCTGGTTTGCGTTCCCATGACTGTTGCTGGTGTCTTTTACCTTCATATCTTGCTTGGATACGATTTTGGCCTGACATCGATATTCGGAACTGTCGCCATAACAGGAATTGTTGTAAATGATGGTCTAGTGTTTCTCGACATGTACAACAAGATTCGGCAAAACAATCCTAGTTTGAGAGTTGAAAACGCTATTTTGCAAGCTGCGAGAATTAGGGCGCGTCCCATTCTTCTCACGACTATTACAACGATTGTAGGGCTGCTGCCCTTGCTCTACAATCGGGCGGAATCCGTTGATCCCTTCCTTGGTGTTGTGGTCAGCCTTGTCGGAGGATTGTCCGACGCATAAGGCTGAACAATGAAAAGGCTCTTCGCCGCAACATCAATGTTTATTGCAGCAGCAATACTTGCTATCCCAATCTTCGGCCAAATTCCGCCTCAGAGTCCGCCACCCTCTGCAGAACAAATGGCGAAATTTGAAGAATTGGCGAAGGAAATGAAGGAATTTAGAAAATCGATGGTAGACAAACTCTTTGAGAGTAGCGACGAGGACGACAACGGCTCTCTAAGTAAAGAAGAGCTAGTCGAGTTCGCAGTGGCGATGTCGTTGGCCGAGTTGGAGGCCTTGCGCGGTCGCCTTAGCGGAGTTCCGGAACCAACGGAAGAAGAAATCAAGCAAGTGAAGGAGAGGGAACTATCCGACGCCGATAGGCTGTTTCCGATGATCGATACAGACAAGAGCGGAGGAATTTCGAAGAAAGAGCTACTTACTGGAATGTATGGGGAGGACTACTCAGACGACGAGGAGGACGACAACAAGAAGGAAGACGAAAGTGGCACGAACGAGTCGGACTCCAGCGAAGAAGCCAGCGATTCGGACGATGTCAGTGGATCCGCTTCGGAAGAACCTTGAAACTCATCTGCGTGAATTGTCAAACATCTCCAAGTTACCAAGTTGTCCATTGAATAAGGGCTCTCCGTAGTACCGTCGCACTCTCATCTTGGCCACCATGCGACGGGCGTGAATACGGAAACCAAAAAAAGCGTTTGTTCTAAAGACAAAGGAGTGCATCGCTCACGGGACCAGTGCCGGGTCTATTCCGGTATTTCGAGATAGCGCAAAGGCTGTTCGCAAGTGATATCCGTGAATGTGGTTGTTTCGGTTGAGGTGAACTTGCCAACAACAAGCGCAGAACCCGCCATGTCGAAGTTGCTTCTGCGTACTACGTAGCCATCGCAGTTTTCTATGAAGGAAAAATGATGATCCATAACCATGGATGTGATCTTGAACAATAGACGCCGTCTAACGGTGTTCTCGAGTCTCAACATTACGTAGTGCTTTACGGATTCATCACTCTTGTCCACCGTGATTTCTCCAGCAAACTTGCCTTTGCCGAAGAGGCCACCTACAGCCCGCATAGCGTCTGCCTCAGACATCGGTGCATCTTCGGCAACTTCCGAATCAAGACTGTCGGCAGTTTCTTCCATTGCCTTCGCACCTTCCGACATGTCTATATCCCAAACAAATGTAGCTTCAGTGTCAGTTTCGCTCGCAAGTCTTATCTTTTCAGCGTCTATTGCAAAGGCCATGCTGCCCTGAAATGGACTATTGGAAATTGCCCGTGCAAGGGTGTAATCGACCTGTTCGCCATCGCGATGCACGCCTCCTGTCTCACTTACCATCCATGTGTTGGAGTTTTCCTCAGATTCTTCCTCAGTTGAATCTTCCACACGCACTGTACGCGTGTAGGAACCCACTGGGATTCCCATGTAGACTTTGCTCAGAGCGTTTGCGAGCAATTCTTTGTGCTCTTGAGAAAGCGAAGATGGCTCGAGCAATTCAACTGCGACCTCTCGTTGTAATGCTCGATACTCATCTCTATCTTCGGTCGTGGCCAACACAGTAAATTCGCTGCCAGGTGTCGATTCCTCTTGTCCGACAATACCGACAGAAACAGCGAGAACCCAAGCCAAGGCACACCAGCTTGCTTTGATTGGCATCTGCAGCTTAACGATCGGTTCCATAGGTATCGCCAAGAACTTGTTCGAATGGGGACGTTGAGACCGATTTGCGATCATTCGGTAACCGCTTTCAAGGTATTGGGTTCGTCCGAGGATGACTCTTCGTGAACTCCATACTGAGCCACCAGAAATTCCTCGAGCCTATCCGGAAAGACATCTTTTCCAATGATGCATCCCTTTTTGTCCAATACATACCCCTTGGGGATAGTTTGTGCGCCGTATGTCTTGCTGACAGTTCCGTCTGCATCGGAATCGTCCCCGATTTGACCAAGGTTCAACCAGGGAATTTCATGGACGTCGGTGGCTTGCTGCCAATCTTCCATAGTGCTATCGATCGAGACGGCAAGAATCTCGAAACCATTGGCACGATAGTCTGCATATAGTTCCTTCAATTCAGGAAAAGCAGCGATGCACGGTCCGCACCAGGAAGCCCAGAAATCGACAAACACCACTTCGTTTTTCTCCAGCACTCCACTTAACGACACGTCTGTTCCGTCCAAATCAGGAAGAGTGAACTCGGGCGCCATTTGTCCCACCTGCAATAGCTGATTATTCTCGGCGGTTTCGATGCTGGCCAAGAGACTGGTTCTTTGTGTTGCTACCCTCCGAGCTACGACATCCTCGCTCAATTCGCTGGCTAGCTCGTCATAGATGGCCACCGCCTTGCGAGGTTCATCGCTAGATGGGCCATAAGCACCTAGTTCCAACGCGATCAGTCGTTTCATTGGGTCCTGATCGTTCAGAGCAGTGTTCTCCAATGAGGAAATCTGGATTTCGTTTCTCGCTGTGTATGACTCCCAATATGGCGGATACTCCATTCCCACCACCGTCAATGGTTGAATCACTTCCTCTGGCACGAGATGTTCGCATCCCTCCGCAAGCAAGTATTCCGCGGGCTTCCTTTCAACATTGGGTCGTGCTTCCGTGCTGCCCGATTCCATCAGCTGAGTTTGGTACTCCACAAACTCCTCGATAAACGTATCGGTAAGCTCTCGATATTCAGGACTAGACTCATGCTTTCCAATCACTTCGGCGTGGGTTCCCGTACCCTCTAAATGAAGCAGATTTGCGGATCCGCCATAGGGACGGACGGAGATTTCAGCACCTGGTTCGACGATTGCATTTGCCATTGCATAGTAGGCGGGATCAGCTTGAATCATGACTCTTACCACTGTCGGTTCGGAAATCTCTGCTTCCAACTCGAACCTTCCATCTTGCATCAGTACTGTCCCGAAGTCCGAAAAGGTAAATTGGTCGCGTTGAAATTGACCCATGGCAACCGCACTGGCAGTGAAGGAAGTCAATTCCTGCTCCATGTCGCTGAAGTCACCCGATATCAAGAACTTTCTATCGGAATCCAACACCTGGCTTGATCGACCAAGAGTCATTAGCCTACCGATGGGCATTGGGACAGTTCGCGCCACCATGACAAATTCCAGGACGTCGTTCGGGGCGACGACCGATCTGATTGGTCGCGGCGGGAATCCCTCGACGTCGACTGAAATTTCGACCATGGTAGGAACATCAAAGCTCCCGCTCAATGTGACCTTGCCGTCTACGAAATTGCCCGATGCGAATTCGACAAATTCGACATCCCCATGCTCATTGGTTGTCTCATACTTGGCGACAACTCGAGAGTTGGCCAGATCAACGGTGTTCTCCTCATATTGGGTTCCGGCGTCGGCGTCAAAAGCTTGAACTGCGAAACCATAGTCAATGTCCGGCGTTGATTCAATGTATTCGCCCGTAATTGTGATGGTGTTCGCTGGAGGAGAGGCACAAGAAGCGACTAAGACAAACACGCCTATGAGGCCAATCATTGCTGCAGTTTGTTTCGTACTCATTGGTGAATCCAGCAGGGGCTACACAATCTATACGAGTAAGTCTATAGCAGAGATTGGCGGTTTTGAGTAGGTGCGAATTTGACAAGTACCATGTCTGCCGATTGTTGTCGGCCATGTGATAGGGCGCCGATTCGCCCTGTTCCTCCCGGACTAAACTGGGCACTAGCTCAACAATCTTTACAAACCAATTACGACATCCATTGGTTCGACGTCGAGCTTCAGTTCGTCGGCGAAATCTCAGTTGCTGGATTCATCTATATTCCGTTCTATATTTGGGGGTAGTGTGTGCCCTTGAGCAGATCGCCCGACGTGCGAGAATTGGGATTGTTCTCGTTCTCGTCGTCACTGCCCATGTACTCGAACCCCGAGAAATCCAGGACGCTTCCGCTTGTGTCTGTTTCCCCCTCTGTGTAGACGGTGACAACAGAGTCAAGGAAGAGCTCCAGCTCAAACACGTCGACATCGTCGGATTCCTCGATTGCGCCCGGCGTGGAGTAAGTCCAGGAGCGAGAGCTTGACGAGACGTAGGTGGCTGCGCCTGCGCTGTCCCCATGATCAGCTAGGATTTCAATGACGACGTGGAGTATGTAGTCTCCCGTTGCGCCGTCGAATCCTTCTACTTCTATATAGTAGGTTCCAGCGGGAACGACGACATCCAGAGAGAAGTTGGATCCCGTGCCCGCATCGTCGTCCGACACGTCGACGGAACCATCTTCATTGTGCAGCCGACCGACAGTGTCGAGACTCCCTGTCGTGTAAGCAGCGATCAGACCTTCCTCAGGCACCTGGATCGTGAAATAGTCCACGTCGTCGGATGAACCGATTGTGCCCTGCGTGGAGAATCCCGATTCCACTAGAGTCGCCTCGGCAGTCGTGTCGCCATGGTCGTCCCGTGGTATTGGCGGTGTGACTGGACCCTGAGGATCAAACCAAGTTTCAATGTGTGGGGAAAAGTAGCGAAACTGGCTGAAGTAGCCCACATTGTCTTCACACTCCTCGTTAGAAGCAGCATGGATTCCCACCAACACGCTCTCATTGGAACCATCGAGGTAGAGCCGTACTCCCTATCCGCTGGTGCCGCCTTCCAAAGCTCCCACGTCAATGGTAACCGGAACCGCATTGTATATAGTGAAGCAATCGTCTTCATCGTCGCACGCTTCAAGAGTCAAGTCGTTTTCCGTGGTTCCCGAGTAGTACTTCTGGCGTCCTCCGTCGGCGTGATGAGCAGCAATTGCCGTCAGTCCCGATCCGACTTTACTCGTGAACAAGCCCGAGAATAGTGATTCCATGAGCGCCAGCATACACCCAGATGAATCTATCAGATTTGAGGGGGAGAAAGCTACAGAAGTGGCGGAGAAATTAGGAAATCTACTCTCCAAGGAAACTTGGAGTAGTCAAACGCTTGCACAATCAGTTATTGATGACAATGGAACCTGCCCCGCTACACTAGATTCAAGAAACGTTTTTACAATTCTGACGTGTCAACATTACGGTAAATGCCTATGGTCTCAGTGCTTTGGATTATTGGAGTTTGCATGGTCGCATGCTGGCCATGCGAACTATTGGGCGGCTCAATCCAAACGTGAGTGAAGCATTCCAAATTCCCACTTGGCACCATCGAAAAAAGCAATCTGACTGAAGGAACGTCGACGGTAGTGGAATCGTTCTAAGACTCCGCCAGGTTGCATGAGCTTCTCGCCTTTCATTGCGTAGATTATTGCTAGGCCTTTGTCCTGCAGCCGATTTCTAACGTATTCGACATCGCCCAAAAGCACGGATGGCAGAATTGGGTGGTGTTCACCTGCGCACACGTACACCAAGTCGCCGCTACCATTCGTGAATCCACCGTTCCCGTTCCACCAAAGGTTGTTGCCGCACAGAGTTCTCGCAGGAACTTGCAGGTAATTGCTCGTGCCAGTACAGTCGTACTCCCAATCGCAGGAAATTACATTCCATACCGGGACAACATCAACGGATCGCATGCCAGATGCAAAATCTGGAAACTCTTGTTTCGGTCCTTCCTGACCGTCGAAAGCGGATCCCCAAGGATACTCGGCAACGAATCCCTGGCGTAGCACCGGTGCCTTGGGCAACGACCGGTCAAACAAATTTTCATCTCTGAATTCGTCGTAAGCCTGTCTTCCGAGATCGGGCTCTATTAGATAGCCTTGAATTTCAAACCACTGTTGTCTATACACTCCTTTTTCTCTAATGTCCTTTTCTCTCCCATCCCATATAAAGAGTGCTGAAAGTGGGAGTTTCTTCCATGATTCAAGTGGCTGCGATTGAACGACTTCCTCCCATTCGGGAATTGCTGGATCAGCAATCCATTCGTCGAAGTTGGAAGTCAGCGCCTCATTCAGATCTTCTGAACGAGGCAGTGCCCAGGTGCACGTAACATTTTCTTCGTGTTCTTTTTGAACCCAAACGGTAGGATCAAAGTTTCGACCTGCAGGAAAGATCAGACTTGGCGGGCGACGTTCGAGTTTCGATTTTTCTTGTCTACGTTCGACATGGTCGTGAAGATTAGATGCTAGCTGGTTCAGTGCAATCCAAGAGTATTTCTTTGCTATGCGTTCCGCCCACTTTTCCTTTCCCCTGCCCCCGCCGTACTTTTGCACTATATGTCTGTCGTAGTGTTCACACTCGGAGTCCACGAAGCAAAAATCTCGAGCGACACGTTTGGCGATCCACTTCCCCATGTCTCTCTTTGAAATAGCTTCTGTCCACGAACCAATGCTACTCATGGTGTACTTGAAGAAATCACTAGAGCGCTCATCGGGGTTGAAACGAATGTGCTTTGCCCAAGCATCGACTTCTTCATCACGAGGGAGATCGAGAGACCAATCCTGCATCGCCGGTGTATTAGTGATTACTTCGGGAATGACATTTGTCGCATTTCCCGGAGCGATTCGGCAAGCCAACTCGCAAATGCAACGCATGTGGTCCCTTATGACTGCATTATTGAACCTCTCAGGGGTTTGCTGATATAAATCATAGAGATAGCCAGCCGTCCGAACAGCGACTGATGTATCTCGAGATCTCAGCAACGCTCCGTAGGAGGCTAACAGAACACGTTCACGCACCTCATCGTCATTAATTGACGCAAATCTTTCGACAATCGATGGAAGTGCAGCGGGAACGGCACTCAAGATTGCGATGGCAGCACGAGTGGCATTGTCTTTGACCCGCCTGTCCGCTGCACTGGTAAGCCACAGTAGCAGTATTAGCCAGCGTTCGGCAATATCTATTCCAATGTCAACCAATGGCAGTTCACCCGCCGAACCGATTAAGTTACTTACAACACCACCGGACTCATACGAGTGATGAAAGTAGAAGCACCAAAACGCATCTCTGTCGGCCAGAGGCAGGTCTGCAAGTGAATCGTGGAACCACGTCGCATCAATCGCCGACTTGCGCCATCCGCAACTGAGTAGAGCATCTGCCACATCGTAGGTGAACCCATCGATGTCGAACGCTTCACCAATGAGGCGTGCTGTCGTTGGAGTTAACGAACTGGGATCCCGAAAAATCAGAGCGCTAATGGTTGTTCTGACCAGCTCCTCATGGATTGAAGAATCGGGGGCCAAGTCTGGCAGCTCAAATCCAATTGCAGTTTCTGGAGCAATGACGGCAAACTCGACCAATACACCTCGGTTACTTATGACCGTCGCCGCATTTCGAATCCAAGGGTGCATGATTTTCCTCGCTTCCGTTAAATCACGAAGCAATGCGCCTTGTGGAATGCGACTAAATAGTTCTTCAGCAATGAGGAAATCCCCCAAACGTTCGAAAGCTGGCCGGAGTACTCGTTCGTCTTGCCAGTCTGCGTTGTGAGATACATCTTCAATCAGCAGCCTTTCACCAAGCAACCAATCCAGCACCTTATCTGGCTGACCGAAATCGGTTTTGAGAATTGCTACAGCATCGGTCCATGACAGAGAACTGTGATTGGCTGCTACGATTGTCTTGACGACCTTTAGCATGCAGTTAGCTGGCCCATTTGTGTGTGCGCTTCCAAAATCTACGCTGAACTTGCATGCCTTGATCTCAAAGAATTTACGAATGATCGAAGCGCCGCTTCCACTCCATCCTGGTGGCAATCGTTCTACTTTCTCTGCAACGAGTGTGTCGCATACTAAGCTCAGATAGAGAGGATTCGAGAACTCTGGCGGCAGAATTGGAGCAATTGGAGGCTTCAAATTAAAGTGTCGGAAATACAACTGGCAAGCCTCACGTTCAATTCCAGCAAAGCCACGATGGTTTGTGACGTGGAAGTTTGCGTGTTGGGGTACACAGCTTTGAAGATAGGTAGTTCTGCAAGTGACAAGTAATCTAACGAATGGTCTCTTACTAACTTGGTGGACTATTCCGGGGATTCGGGCAATCCAGTAGGAGTGAGGTTTCGTTTCATTAATTGCATCTATCACCAGAAGCAAGGGCGAACCTGAATCTTCACCAGCAGCGTTCAAGCAGTCCAGAAACTCATCGGCTGCGAGACTTACCGATAAACCCAGAGCTTCCGAGATGCAACGCCATGGGTCGTGCTGGCTATCGAAGGAATGACCAAAGACTATGCAGGAACGCAATTCCCCTGCGAGTCGGATCTTTGCAGCGTCGCATACTCCATGCGTTTTGCCTGTACCGGGATCGCCGATCACTACGCAAAAGTGTTGAAATGCAAGGGCACACTCGTCTGAACGCAACCATGCCAGCAACGAATCGACCTCCTGCATTAGACCTCGTAGTCGATCTAGATGCTCAGCCGGAAATGCACACTCGTACTCTTGCATGAACTGACGCCAGGCAATTGATTCCGATCGAGTAGCTCCGAAACGTTCGTCAATGTCATGTGCAAGAGTGTCTTCGATGATTCTCAGTTCTCTCAATACATTGGTCACTTCGTCGACCAATGCTTCGTACTGTTCTTTTGGCAAATCACCAAATTGATTAAGTACTGAACTCAAAGACTGCAGTTTCTCAATAAGTAAGCGTGTTTCTTGCAACGTGTGGAAGGGCCAAGCTGGCGATTCATCGTTACCTTCGAG
>JAPOWH010000006.1 GCA_026707735.1 Gammaproteobacteria bacterium
CATTCCCGAAGTTGGAGTAGAGCGAATTTGGTCCCGCAAGATCGGTAAGGGACTTGGCAAGAAATATCTGGAAATCTCTCCCGCTGTCGTCGACGATATGTTGATCGTTGCCGATGCGTACGGACTGGTATTTGGATTGAATCGCCTTACTGGGGAAGAGATTTGGCGGACGAGAGTCGGACGACCGGACCGAAAAGGACTCTTCAACTTAACGGATCGCAGTGATCGCTCGTTCGTTGCTGGCGGGGTCGGTACTGGAGAAGGACTCGCTCTGGTTGGAACCGTGCGAGGTTTTCTTATTGCATTGGATGCCGGCGATGGAAAAGAGCTTTGGCGTGCGCAGCTCAGTGGTGAAGTGCTTGCTCCAGCGGTTGCGGGAGCGGGAATCGTGGCTGTGCAGACCAGCGACGGCAAATTATTTGCATTAGAGATTGAAGACGGTTCGGTTCGTTGGATTTACGACACGCAGGACCCCATCGTTACGCTTCGAGGTACTGGATCGCCAGCGATTGGATTGCGATATGTATATGCAGGATTCGCCAATGGAATCGTCGCCTCGATTGATATTGCGAGCGGCTTTCCAATTTGGGAACAGCGCGTGTCGCTTCCAGAAGGCACTTCGGAACTTGAGAGGATGGTTGACGTAGACGGTCGTCCACTAGTGATGGAAGGAGTTGTCTATGCGGTTAGCCATCAGGGACAGATACGAGCGCTGGCTCGCAACGATGGATCCATTTTGTGGGAGAAGGCTGATCCTTCACACCGACCGCTAGTTGAAGGATTCGACCTGCTTTTCGTTGTGAGGGACGACGATGTCATTGTTGCCGCTGCCCAAAATGGCGGAAGCGAGATCTGGCGTCAGGATGCCCTTTATCTAAGAGAATTGTCTGACCCCTTGGCATTCGGCAACTATTTGGTAGTCGGGGACCGTGCTGGCTATATGCATGTGTTTGCTCAAAGCGACGGCCGGCTTTTGGGGCGACACAAAGTAGGCAGTTCGCTTCGGTCGCCGATGGCTGAACAAGATGGAATCGTCTATACGTTGAACAAGAAGGGCAGACTTCGAGCTTTACGTATTTCAAGGATCGAATGATCCCTCATGCCGGCGGCGTTGTAGCCATCGTTGGGCGTCCCAATGTCGGCAAATCAACCCTATTCAATCGACTTTGCAGGTCTCGCGATGCGTTAGTGCATGATCGTTCTGGATTGACGCGAGATAGAAAGTACGGGAATGCGAGAGCCATTCCCAATGCAGACGTAACTCTGATCGATACTGGGGGTCTACACGATGCTGGGACGATAGCCACTCACGTGGACGAACAGGTGCAATTGGCTATAGACGAATCCGATTTAGTGCTGTTCATGGTTAGCGCTCGCGACGGACTTACCTCATACGATCGAGAGATTGCTGGTGAGTTGCGGCGTTCTTCGACCGCAGCGTTGCTCGTAGTAAACAAGATTGACGGGATGCCCCTTGGGCCTGATTACGCATTTAGCGAATTTGGGGACTTGGGAATGGTTGAATGCTTGCCGGTTTCGGCGTCGAACGGACATGGACTTCATGACTTGGTCGAGGCTATTCTTGCCAAGCTTCCCACGAAGCAGATTGTTTCAACCTCAGAGGAAACAAGCCTTCCAGTTGCGGTCATAGGACGCCCCAACGTTGGAAAATCGACCTTGGTCAATGCTTTGGCAGAAGACGAACGATGCATTGTGTTTGATGAACCTGGCACAACGCGCGACACAATTCGAGTGGTCGTGAAACGTGAAGATACGTCTTTCGAGTTGATCGATACAGCTGGAATAAGAAGAAAGGGCAGTGTTCGAGACGTCGTTGAAAAGTTTTCGGTTGTCAAGGCATTGGAAGCACTTCGAGCATCGGACGTAACACTGCTGGTAATCGATGCACGCGAAGGAATAGTGGAACAGGATCTTCACCTGATTCAATTCGCAGTGGAAGCTGGGTCTGGAGTGATTGTGGTGGTCAACAAGTGGGATACGTTAGACGCCGACTCAAGAGCTAAATGCAGAGATGAATTGAGCCGTAGGCTTAGATTCGCAGAATGGGTTCAAATCCGTTTCGCTTCAGCGCTAAGGCAACAAGGAACTGAAGTGCTGTTGAATGACATTGCGCGCATTCACGAAGCGGGAAAGTTCGAACTCTCGTCGCGAGAAATAACGGACATATTGACAAACCTAATAGCCGCACACACGCCTCCGTTGGTAAGAGGCAGAACCATCAGGTTGCGATACGCCCACAAGATTGATTCGCACCCACCAAGCATTCTGGTACACGGCAATCAGACTGAAGCATTGCCTGCGAGCTACAAGCGTTACTTGGAGAATGGTTTCCGAGAGGCGCTAGGACTGGAAGGGTGGCCGATAGTGATCAAGCTTAGAACGAGCAAGAATCCCTTCGGAGAGCGCCGAAACATACTGACTGACCGACAGAAAAGGCACCGGGACAGGCTGCGCAAACACCGAAAGGCCAAGTGAGCGTATTTGCTTGGTTTAGCACTATCCGGCCGTAGAAGCTCCAGCCATTCGATCGACGGCCAACTGCCTGGATTCGATTACGTCCATAAGACGAAGAAAACCGGCTATTTTTAAGACGTTTTTGACGGGTTCGGGTACAGCGCACAAAGCAAATTGGGTCTGTCGATCCTTGACTTCCCTAGCCGCAAGCAAAATAGCGCGAAGTCCTGCGCTGCTAATGAATTCCACGAGAGAGAGATCAAGCACAAGCCCTTTCGAATTGTCGTTCAGGGACTCCATAATGCCCGTTTCAAAACTAGCGGCATTCGTGCTGTCCACTCGACCAGACACAGCTAGCACCTGGACTCCACTATCGTTTACGGCTTGGATCTTCATGATGGTTTCGTTTGGCGGTATTGCCCCGCATTGCTCAACAAGAACGACTTGCCAGTCAGCATGCAAGGCCGTTTTTCCCAAGTCTATCGTAGCACGGTGCCGGAGTTAGCGATCAATTGCAGGCATAGGTGCTGCCAATTAATCTTCAAGGATATTTGACTTCACGGGATTGGCCAGCATATTGGAAACGCTCAGGCAGATTGTTACCACAGTTCGACCTACTGGCACCCTGCGACCTTGCTATTGGGTTGTGCATCTTCTATATGTGTGACTGAATGAGCGGGCGTGTTCGTTCCGTTTGAAGTGTTTGCTATCGTTGCTGAAGGAAGTCGACACCCACGCGAACAAGCCAACCGGCATTTGGAGAATCTAAGATTCGGATGGATTCTGCGCCGTCTTCTGCATTAGTTGCAAGTTCTTTGAAATGAGATTTCAACAATGAGAAAACCTCGAAGATCCGATTGGTTGATCGTTTGCTGCATTGGATTGGCGGTTGCAGCAGTTGCAGTTTTCACTTTCTTGCAATTCGATTTCGCTAAAAAAGATCAGGTCAGTACCTCCGGCTCCAAACAGGAGGATGCCTCACAAGTAGTTGCTCTCGAGAATAGTAGAGAACGGAACCTCGATCGTGAGTCTATCGAAGAAGCTTTGGCTGAATTCGCTGAAACCAAAAGTACGTTTCATCGCAACAACCTGCTCTTCTCCTTGCTAGACGGTGCAAATCACCCCGACCTCCAAGAGATTTTGCGCAAGTCTGAATCCATTGAGCGCATTAGCTACCGAATGGCCTTACAAACTGCGGCGATTCGAAAGTTTGCCACCATCGATCCCGAGCGTGCCCTAGGCTGGATTGTGATGAGGCCGAAAACTCATCGAGGCCCACTATTGGAAGCGGTTTTTCACGAATGGTCATTGACGAACTTGGATGACGCCGTTCAAAGTGCAAAGTCGCTGACTCGCCCCGAGAGTCAAATTGCTTTGGGAGCGATTTTGTCGACACGGACTGATTTGCCCGTAGCCGACGTTCTTGCAATCGGCAGCGAACTCGGGCATGAAGAGATTGCTCTGCAACGAATCAGTAGATCGCAAACTTTCAGACTCCTCGATGATCCGAGCTCTGCGTGGGAATTCCTCGTCAGTGACGGCATCGACGATGCGATGCAGCTTGACTCATTGAAGTTAGTTGCATCCGCATGGAAGGAACGCGATGGATTCGATGTGTTGTTACAGGCACAAGCCCTATTTCCTAACGAGAACGAGAGTTCAGCTTTGAGTTCTGTAGTCGAAGCAATAGTCGGCACTGATATTGAGAGCGCTTTCGCATACTTGCGCACCCAACCCCGAAAAACGCGTGGGACTCTTCCCGTAGCGCTTGCTACGGTAGCTGCACGTGTAGACCCCAACATTGCGCTCTCGCAGATTGCTCAGTGGTCAGACGATCCCTTATATTTGCATCTCCAGACGTCAGTTGCCAACACATGGGCGCGCTCCGACCCCCGGGCGATGCTCGGTCAGTTTGAGAAGCTACCGCAGGTTACTCGTGTGGAAGCCGCCCAAATTGCTTTCACGCGACTCGCCTATGAGTCACCTGAGGATGCCATCGAGTACATGGAGGCAACCAAAGAGTATTTTCGCTCTGGTGGATTCATTGCGTTGATCATTGCGCAGCAGTGGTCTCGTGCAGACCCTGAAGCTGCACTTGAATGGTCGCTTTCCTATTCTGAGGAGAACACCGACCTGCGAAGAGCTTTCGTTCAAAGTGTCTTTCGAAGCTTTGTCTCGTCAAACCCTCAACGGGCTCTCGAATTGGTTCAAGACTTCGAAGAGCTCACAAGCAGCAGAATTCATGTAACTCACGCAGACTACGATGTTGTTTGGGAGTTGACTCGCATGGGAAGGATCGATGATGCAATCGCACTTCTGCCGCGATTGGATGAACATCCAAGACACTTTGCCATCGACGAACTAGGTCGTGCGCTTGTGCGAGCCGGAGATCCGTACGGAGCAATGGAACTGGGAATTGATATCCCGTCTCTAGACGCACCCTTTATCGGACCGGCAACATATTTCACTCGTATTTTTGATGCATGGGCAACCCGTGATTCCCAGCACCTCTTTCAATCCCTAGGGTCATTTACATCGCCGGTTCTCCGATCTATGGCGGCTAAAGAACTCATTTCGCGTCAAGATTCGACTCCCACGCTTACAGAAGACGAAATCAAGTCCGCTCAAGAGGTGCTTAGTGAGCGACCCCTAACTGGCAATGTGCTGAAACTGGAATTAGAGATGCGCGCAGAGGCAGGTCTGATCGATCTCGACAATCTGGTGGTACCCGACGAATGGCTTGAAGAATGAATGAGATGATCGGAGTGCGGGTAGTCAAAGCTGGTCAAGAGCTTGCGAAAACGCACGGCGGCTCAAGAGTGAAACGCACACATTTTTGGCATTGCGCAACCATTTTGTGTTCGACTGTCATCCTCGGGGCAATACCAGTAGCGCAAGAGAACGCAGCTCTACCCACGAACCTCAGACAACAAGACGTTGGCACCGCGGTGAACAGCGAAGTAACAATTCCCTTACGCGTTGGTAACGTGAGCGCGTTTGATCGCAGCGTGAGCCTCTATGCAATTCTCGAAAGTGCTAGAGCATCTGAGTTGAAGAAACTCTTGGAGGATTCTCGCAACATCGAGCACGGAAGCGTGCGTTACGAAACGCAATTTGCCATCGCCAGCCGGTATGCATCGATCAATCCGCAAGAAGCATTGGAGCAATGTCTGCGGTTGCCACAGCACGAACGCAGCGCGTTTGCGGAAGGAGTCTTCGCCGAGTGGTCTGAGTCTGACCTGGATGGAGCGATCTCGGCCGCGGCGAAACTCGGTCGCGAACTGACTCAAGTTGCAGTCGAAGCCATTGCAAGCATTCGAGATGATCTTTCAGCCACTGACATTCGAGCTATTGCTAGCGAGTTGCGCCAACCCCAATTCACGCCACAATGGGAGACCCAGAACGTAGTGAGCAGACATGAGAACGATCCGCTCCAGGCGTGGAATGTGCTCGTCCAGGATGGTTTGGGAGATGTACTGACGGGGTACATGTTTAGAGAGCAAGATGGGCCCGATGACTCAGAGCAATTGGACGCCTTAGTGAGACTGGCTGAAGCAGCCATTGATCAGAAGGGACTCGACGCTATTTTTCGTCTACGAGCACCGATATTCGAGTTCGAAAACGACAACGAGGGGAGCAACAAAATTCTCGGTGCAGCAGTGGACACAATTGTCCGAAATGATCCTGAAGGCACATGGAGCTACATTCAAGAAGGATCCCCGAGAATGTTGAGTCAAACAGCCGAACAAACTGAGCTAGAACGTACAAGTGGAGTATCACGCCGAGATCGCGCGTACATGAGGGATGTCGTGCAAGAATTACTCCTAAAGTCTTGGGCAACCGTGGACCCAGCAACCATCTTGGAGAGGATTGAGCAAGTTCCGCTCAGACTGCAATCTGTGGCATTGGAACGTGCACTGCCCGCGCTTGCGGAGACGGAGCCAGAACGGGCAATCGAACTCATTCAAGAACTGAAGCATCTTGGAGCAAACAGTTGGCGAGCAGTGCGGGGAACTGTTGAGAATTGGGCTGCAGCAGATTCGTCGGCTGCGCTTGAGTGGGTCATGTCGTCGCCCGACATCGAACATGGACCGGTGCCGCAAGAGGACTTGCTGAGACTAGTCTTGTACTCTCTCGTCTTGGAAGATCCCGAGCGAGCACTCACAATTGCGTTACAACAACCCGATACTGACCGACTTGAAGCTTACGTGATCTCACATCTCGCTAAATTCGATGTGGAAGCCGCAGTCAAGTTGCTTCCGATGGTCAAAGAGGGCGCATACAGTGTTGCGACTCACTGGGTGGCAACGAGTCTCATAGAACATGGCGAAATGGATCGAGCGATCGCCCTATACAGTGAATACGAAGAGTCCGGCGGAGACGCCAACTGGTCTATGTTCTTCAGGATATGGCAAATGGAGAACTCTGTTCAACTCTTTGAGCGCTTAGATGACTTGCCACCGAGATTGAGATACTGGGGAGCGCGTACGCTGACTCACTACACTGACCGCAATCTCACAAAAGAGCAAATGGACTACGCCCGTGCAATCGGCGACGAAGGCGAGCCTTAAGACCATATACTTCCAGTATGCGGATTAGGCGTGCACGCCTAACTCTTGAAATTGTGGGAGATCCAATCGTCACAAATTGGACCCCTATATCTGGTCGTCGTGTTCTAAAGTTCATCTGGAATGAATTTTCGGCACACTTCAGTTATTGTCAGAGGACATTCTGGCACTAATTTCATTTGTCACTTCAATAAAGACCGCCGGATCGATTTTTGTACCCTGCAGGCTGATGGTCCAGTGCAAATGGGGGCCCGTAACACGCCCCGTCGCGCCGACTGTTCCAACCGTGTCTCCCTTCTCGATCTCTTGATCTTCTTCGACAGAGAACTCGTCCAAATGACACATTACTGACATGAAACCGCTGCCATGATCGATTACTACGGTCTTGCCATTGAAGTACATGTCTCGAGTCAATGCCACAGTACCTGGGGCCGGGGAGCGAATTGGAGTGCCGGTGTCTGCCGCATAGTCGATGCCGGAATGCGGATTCCGTGGTTGGCCGTTGAAAAATCTCCGACTGCCAAACACACCGGTAACCTGGCCAGTAACGGGAATTAGGAGCGGGAATAGACCGTCCGATTGGGGACTCCGTCTGGCATAGGCAGCTTTCATGAGCTCCGCTTCGCGACTGATTCGGTCCAAGGTTTCTTGAGGAGGCGTTACATACTTCTGGTCGACATTTATGTGTTGCTCTGGATATTTTTTGGATTCGACCACAAGCGGGATCTCAGAGTAAAGGTTGTTGGCAAAGTGGACACGAACACTGTATTCCCCAGGCTCCTGCTCGTAGGGAATCCCAACAATCGCAATGCCGTCAACGACAAGTTGTTTTTGCCCATTGAATTCCGCATATTCTGAGCCAACTGGAAGGTCAATGGCGACAACTCCACCGTTTACCCCCTGATATTCAGCACAAAGCGGCACAGATAGACATGCTATGCATGCAACAACAGTGGTGTTCTTATTCATGATCCTTTCTGACAACCTCCGTCACGCGCGAATTTATTGTTCCGTCGGCAATGTGGGCTTGTATGTCCTCGCCAATATCTATTGAGGATGTCGATCTAATCACTTGTCCAAATTCGGTTTCGTTTGGCCGGGAGACAACAGCAAACCCTCGATCCAAGGTGGCAAGTGGACTAACCGCATGCAGGTTTCTTCCCAAGTTGGCCACATTCCCTCGAAAATTTTCAAGTCTAGAGTCTATGAGCCATTTCATGTGATGGAGGTGCTGGTGCAGTTGGGCATGGGCTACGCGTATTTGGGCGGCGGGGTTTTGTCTTTGGAGTAGGTGTTCAAAATGAGCAATTCGAGTGAATTGCGTCAGCAGCAAGCTCTTTGCCGCTTTTTCTATGCGCGAGCTTGAATCTTCAATTCGTTCGCTCCAACTCGCCAAATCTCTTTTTGGATCTCTAACACGCTGCGACAGACCCTCCAGCAATGTCCTCTTGGTTGAGATTTGCGTTGCGATTCGGTGTTGCAAGTCGCGCTCTAATCCACCAAACAGAGAAAGCAACTCGGCGGCATCTGGAGTGACTAACTCGGCGGCGGTTGATGGAGTGGGTGCGCGAAGGTCCGCACAGAAATCGGCTATTGTGTAATCGGCTTCGTGGCCAATCGCAGAAACGATTGGAACATCGCTACGAAATATAGCTTCCGCTACCAATTCAGAATTGAATACATAAAGGTCCTCGAGCGAACCGCCGCCACGAGTAAGTATTGCCAGGTCTGGATGTGGTTCCATTGTGTTCACATTGGTCAATGCGTGAACGATTTCCTGTGCGGCAGCACTTCCCTGTACGGACGTCGGTTCCAGTGCAAGTTCGACTATGGGGTAGCGTCGTCGAATGTTGGTGAACACATCACGAGTCGCATCGCCTTTTGGCGAACTGACAACAACAATGCGGCGCGGGAATCTGGGAAGAGTTTTCTTGATCGACTCGTCAAACCAGCCGAGAGCCATGAGTTTTGCCCGTAGCTCCTCGAATGCAAGTCTAAGCGCTCCTTCACCCACCGGTTCTATGTGTTTGACTACTGCCTGAAAATCACCACGTTGCTGATACAAAGAAAGTTCAGCACGGATCCGTACAAGGGCGCCGTCCTCAATTGCGTGCTTTGCACGCTGCGCATTAGGCGCAAACATGACGCAACGCAGAGACGCCTGTTCATCCTTGAGAGTGAAGTACCAGTGGCCAGAGCGGGCTCGGAACAGATCGGAGACCTCGCCTTCGATGAGTATTAGTGGAAAAGTCTCACGAAGCAACTCTCGGACGGTTTCGTTTATTTCGCTAACACGAAATACAGGTTCATTCCATCCAACGTTCGGTGAGTCGGCTTGCTTCAACGAATTGGCTCGTTCAGTGTTCTGGTGTCTGGAGACAACGGTGCAAACAGTTTATATGACGGAATCGCAGACTGGATCAAAGAACAACAGATTGCGGCAAGCCTTTTTGCGAGCAGCTGTCGAGTCTCTTGAATCTGACGCACACCTTAGGATTTAGCTGGGTTCGTCAATAGATGAAAATTGGATTGTTCAAGTGCAGCGAAACGAGCAATTGAAACGATGACATCGTGAAGACAGGAATCAATGCTTGAGTGGTGAGGGGTCGAAAATCCCCACTGCTTTAAATGGTTGATTCAATGAAATTATGTGTGTCATGTTTGTGCTTTAAATTGGCATCCGGCAAGTTCTAATTGGGTGTAGGCGGATGTTTCTTGCCGGTTACCCGAGTAGTCGCAGTCATGGACGAGAATAATTGACGCTGGAATTCTGCCGACAACCCGCATATCACAACAAATCAACATCATTTCTTGTTCACAATTGCGTCTGTAAAGGCTAATATGCGCACTCTCGCAGGAGGTACGCTTGTGGAAAAGATTGCTAGTGAAGCATATACCTTTGACGATGTGCTGCTTCGACCAGCGTACTCCGAGGTTCTTCCGCACGAAGTTTCCACCTCAACTCGTCTTAGTAGAAACATAGGGTTGAACATTCCCCTCGTTGCTGCCGCAATGGATACCGTAACGGAATCGCAGCTAGCCATTGCGCTGGCCCAAGAAGGCGGAATCGGCATCGTGCACAAGAACATGTCCATCGAGTCGCAGTCAACGCAGGTTCGAACTGTTAAGAAATTTGAGGCCGGTGTCATTCGAGATCCAATCACGATCACCTCAGGCGCGACCGTGCAGGAACTTGTGGCACTGACCTCGTTGCACCAAATTTCTGGAGTGCCAGTAGTCGATGGCGACGAGCTGGTCGGCATCGTAACTAGCCGGGACATTCGATTTCACCAAGATTTGCATGCAAGGGTGTCCGATGTCATGACGCCCCGAACCAAATTGGTTACCGCACACGAAGGTACGCCTCCAGCCAAGATCACGGAATTGTTGCACCGATTCAGAATTGAGAAAGTGCTGCTTACCGATGATGTGGGAAAACTCACTGGTATGGTCACGGTCAAGGACATTGAGAAGGCCAAGGCATTTCCCAATGCGTGCAAGGATCCCTATGGTCGCCTCAGGACCGGCGCTTCAGTGGGCACCAGCGCGGAAACAGATGATCGAGTTGCTGCGCTCGTTGATGCGGATGTTGATTTGATTGTCGTCGACTCTGCACATGGCCATTCGATACGTGTTCTTGAACGCATCCGCTGGATAAAGCAAACCTTCCCAGCCGTCCAGGTCATGGGAGGCAACGTCGCTACGGCTGAGGGAGCTCAAGCGATTATCGATGCTGGAGCCGATGCCGTTAAAGTTGGGATTGGGCCCGGTAGCATTTGCACCACGCGAATTGTTAGCGGCGTTGGGGTACCACAAGTCTCCGCGATCTCCGATGTAGTTTCTGTTGCACGTAAGGAAGATGTACCAATCGTTGCTGATGGCGGAATTCGCTATTCCGGAGATGTGGCAAAGGCAATTGCCGCAGGATCCAATTGCGTAATGATCGGTTCGCTATTCGCAGGAACTGACGAATCTCCCGGTGAGGTTGAACTCTATCAAGGTCGAACCTACAAGAATTACCGAGGGATGGGTTCATTGGGGGCCATGGGGTCCGATGTCGGATCGAGCGACCGTTACTTTCAGGACAATGCCAAAGGCGCAACCAAGTTAGTGCCTGAAGGCGTTGAAGGCCGAGTTCCGTATCGTGGCCCGATTGCGCCGATCGTACAGCAGCTGGTGGGGGGACTGCGTGCGGCCATGGGCTATACCGGCTGCAAGGATATCGAGGAACTGCGAACCAACACTACGTTTGTTCCAATAACTTCGGCGGCGATGGCTGAGAGCCACGTGCACGATGTCGCGATTACCAAGGAAGCGCCCAATTATCCTGGCACTTAGGGAAGCTTCTCTGCCTCCATGACCACGCAGCCGTTCAGTGCCCATCACGGCTACGACGCAATACTCGTCATTGACTTTGGATCGCAATACACGCAGCTGATTGCCCGTCGATTGCGCGAAATCGGCGTGTATTGCGAGATTCATCCGTACGATCACGAAGACAATCTTGTTGGTGCGGTTGCACCGAAGGGAATAGTGCTATCGGGCGGACCAGAATCTGTAACGTCAGGCGAAACTCCACGAATTCACGATTCGCTGCTGCGAAGCGACATTCCGATGTTGGGCATCTGTTACGGGATGCAAGCCATGGTTTCCCAGTGTGGAGGAACGATCGAACTGGCGCGTCACCGTGAGTTTGGACTTTCCGAACTGACCGTGTGTGGAGACAGTGAGTTTCTCGATGGTTGCGAGAGCTCACTCAACGTATGGATGAGCCACGGAGATCGCGTTACAGAACTCCCTCCAGATATGCGCGCGATCGCCACAACTTCAAGCTCGCCCATTGCTGCCTGCACTAGCATTGACGGAAAAAGAATCGGGGTGCAGTTCCATCCTGAGGTGACTCATACAGATCGTGGGAATGACATGATCCAGAGGTTTGCGTTGAACATTTGCGGTTGCAAACCAACTTGGACACCAGATCACATAGTCAACGACATTTTGGATCGAATACGCGATCAAGTTGGGACCGAAAAGGTCCTGTTAGGTCTCTCGGGCGGTGTTGATTCGAGCGTATTGGCTGCACTGCTTCAGCGTGCGATCGGCGACCAGCTCACCTGTATTCTCGTGGACACCGGTTTGCTGCGAAAGAACGAGGTAGAAATTGTCACTAGGCAGTTCGAGTCTACCAATGCATTCAGCCTGAATCTCGACGTCGTTGATGCGAGCACGCGATTTCTCAACGCGTTGGAGGGAATCGAAGATCCCGAAACCAAGCGCAAGATTATCGGCAAGTTATTCATAGACGTTTTCGAGGAGGAAGCCCAAAAATTCGAAGACGTCACTTGGTTGGCACAGGGCACGATTTACCCTGACGTCGTTGAGTCCGCCGCTACCAAACATGGCAAGTCTCACGTCATAAAGAGCCATCACAATGTTGGAGGTTTGCCTGAACGCTTGAATCTCAAGATTCTGGAACCGCTAAGGGAGTTGTTCAAGGATGAAGTTCGCGCATTGGGCTTGCAGCTAGGACTTCCGGACGATATCGTCAACCGACATCCGTTTCCTGGTCCAGGACTTGCCGTACGTATGGCTGGTGGGTTTCGTGCCCAGTATGTCGAGATGCTAAAGGAAGCAGATGCAATCTTTTTGGACGAGCTGCACGCAAGTGGCTGGTACGAAAAGGTAGCTCAGGCATTCGTTGTGTTCCTTCCGGTTCGTTCCGTGGGTGTGGTGGGGGACGCACGCGTCTACGACCATGTAGCGGCGTTGAGAGCCGTGACTTCTGTCGATTTCATGACTGCAGATTGGGCTGATCTACCTCATGAACTCATCGGCAGAATCGCCAACAGAATCGTCAATGAAGTTAACGGCATCTCGCGGGTTGTCTACGACGTGACCAGCAAGCCTCCAGCTACTATCGAGTGGGAGTAGGGAAGTTTATTGAGATTCCTACCGGCTAAGGGCACCACTAACGAATTGCTATTTTTTGGATTGAGCGGACTTTGTACTTGTTATTTCGCACGCCGACGTGACAAACGGCTTGTACAAGGTATAGTTTCAATTCTGCATGTGAATTAAGGAACAGTGACATGGGCCACCAAACTCAGGACACTTTGAACGTCGCTCTCATTGGGTCCGGTGGTGTCGGAAAGACATCTTTGACGGAAGCTCTACTGCATACATCAGGAGCAATCAATTCGAAAGGTTCCGTCGATGCCGGCACCACGACATCGGACCATCTACCAAGAGAGACGGAGGAAAAGCACTCGATCGAACCATCGTTCGCAAGTTTCGAGTATGAAAGCAAGTTTCTTACCGTTCTAGATACGCCAGGGTTCCATGACTTTGCTGGAAGATCGCTTTCAGTGCTCCCAGCGGTAGAGACGGCAATTCTTGTCATTGACGCGGCGGCGGGACTGGACACTTTCGCTCTGAGGTTGTTCAAGACTGCTGGCGAGCGCGGGTTGTGCCGAATGATCGCCATCAACAAGATCGACGCGGAAAACGTTGACTTGGAAGGACTCATGGAGCAAATCCAAATATCGATTGGCTCTGAGTGCTTGCCATTGAATCTACCAGCGAATGCGGGCACTAACGTCGTGGACTGCTTCTTCGAACCAAATGGAGCAGAAACAGACTTCGACAGTGTTGAGTCGGCCCACGAGAAAATCATCGACCAAGTCGTCGAGGTGGACGAGGAGTTGATGGAGCTTTACCTGGAAGAGGGCGGCGATCTGCCGAAGGAAAAACTGCATGAAGCATTTGAGAAGGCGCTACGAGAAGGCCATTTGATTCCCATTTGCTTCACATCAGCGGAAACTGACGTTGGTGTCAAGGAATTCTTGGATGCGGGCTGTCGATTGTTGCCCAATCCAACGGAAGCCAACCCACCTCCGCTCATAGTAAGCAAATCAGGCGCCGAATCAGAGCTTGTTCCAGAGCCTGATCCGTCGAAGCCGCTGTTGGCGCATGTCGTGAAGGTCTCGATCGATCCATTTCGTGGACGCATGGGTGTCGTTCGAATTCACCAAGGCGTTCTGAAGGCTGGCGCTCAGGTGTACGTTGACTCGGAACGGAAACCCACCAAGGTTGCGCACATTTACAAACTACAAGGCGGCAAGCAAATTGAAGTGGACGAAGCTGTTGCTGGTGACATATGCGCACTTCCTAGAATGGAAACAGTAACTTACAACTGCGTCCTGCACGAGTCTCGGGATGAAGACAGTGTTCACATGACACCGATACCGATTCCACTCCCCGTCTTCGGCAAGGCAGTTAGAGTAGCGAACGACAACGAAGCTCAAAAGGTCTCCGATGCTCTCCACAACGTCGCGTTAGAAGATCCGTCATTCAAGGTCCTGCACGTTGCCGCACTCAATGAGACAGTTATTCGAGGGATGGGCGAGCTGCACTTGCGAGAAATCATTAGTGGCATCGAAAAGCAACAGGAACTGCAAATCGAAACGGACTTTCCAGCCATTGAATACAAGGAGACAATCACAGTACCTGCAGAGGGACACAACCGACACAAGAAGCAAACTGGCGGAGCAGGGCAGTTTGGTGAGGTCTACCTGAGAATCGACCCCTTGGATCGAGGCGGCGGATTCGAATTTGTGGATAAAGTCGTCGGCGGTGTGATCCCCGGGCAATTCATACCCGCCGTGGAAAAGGGAGTCAAGCAGGTCTTGGACACTGGGGCGATCTCCGGTCACGAATTGCAGGACGTAAGAGTTACGGTGTACGACGGCAAGCACCATCCTGTAGATTCAAAGGAAATCGCGTTTATTCAAGCGGGAAGAAAGGCGTTTCTTGATGCCGTGGCTAAGGCACGTCCCATCGTTATGGAGCCAGTAGTCAGTGTGACGATCAACGTTCCCAACGATTGCATGGGCGATGTCACGGGCGATCTGGCATCCATGGGTGGAATGGTCAATGGGTCCAATGTATTGGCGGATTCAACGACAGACATTTCCGGACAAGTGCCGCTTCGCGAGATGCAGACGTACCACTCGCGTCTTAGTTCAATCTCGGGCGGAAAGGGCAACTACTCGATGGAGTTCAGCCACTACGCTGCAGTGCAATCGAATCTACAGAGGGAGTTGGCATCCAGCTTCACCATAGAAGAGGAAGACTGACATTTGTCGCCCAGCGACGAATTCTTCATGCAACGTGCGCTCGAGTTGGCGCAACAGGCAGAAGCTGCGGGAGAGGTGCCTGTAGGAGCCGTCGTAGTCCTCAGTGGACAGATTGTCGGCAAAGGGTTCAACTCTCCAATTTCCTCAGTTGATCCGACTGCACATGCCGAGTGTTTGGCGTTGCGAGACGCGAGCAGATACTGTGGCAATTACAGGTTGCCAGGATCGACGCTCTATGTCACTCTCGAGCCTTGCCTAATGTGTTTGGGTGCAATGGTCCACGCGCGCGTGGAGCGATTGGTGTACGGCGCGGCAGAACCAAAATCCGGCATGGTAGAGAGCAATCTCAAGGGTACCGAGTTGGCGGGTTTGAATCACCGAATCCAACTGACATCAGGGGTCTTAGCAGACCAGTGTCGAGGGTTGGTGCAGCGTTTTTTCGAAGCTCGCAGAGCGACCAGCCAAGATGTTTAGGACCAACCGGGCAGGGAATCAAGCAGTGCCCTATTTGATGGCGTGAAATCACACATGCAACGCCTATTTCTGGATTCTTTTCCAACTCCGATGGTTTTGACATCTTTGTTGCATAATCTCAAGAGTAGTCGGGAAAACACTGGTGTTGTGCTCGCTCCTCTCATCCACAATGGTTAGATGGGAATTCATAGTGAGGCCGAATACTCGAAGAATTGCCAATCTGATCGCATTTTCAATATTGGTTGTTGTAACTGCCAAGATGGCTTTTGCGGACGATGAGCTAGTTGCAAAGTATCGTCAACCAGTCGAGGAGTGGCCGCCGTTTGTGGTGGACGAAGGAGTCGAAGCAAAAGAGATTGGACTGCTGCCGCCATTGCCTGACGTCGAATGGCACACCCCGGAAACTGAGGAATTAGGTAAGTTCCTCTTTTTCGATCCGCGCCTTTCGAGTTCCCAGCAGATCGCTTGCGGCAGTTGTCACGATCCCAACTTGGGCTGGGCGGACGGTCGACGAGTTTCCTTCGGCCATGATCGTGTCAGAGGCAAGCGCAACGCAATGACTTTGCTGAATGCAGCGTATTTCGACGAATTGTTTTGGGATGGACGTGCAAAGGGATTGCTTGAGCTGATCTTGATTCCGCTCCAGAGCGAGATCGAGATGGACGCTGACATTGACGAGGTTCTAAAACGCATTCGCGAAATCCCTGAATATCGAACCAAGTTCAAGGAAGCGTTTGAAGATGAAACTGTAAGTGAGAAAAGAATCGCCATCGCTATCGCTTCCTTTGTGAGAACCATACGCTCAAGCCCCAGCGACTTCGACCACTTTGTCAATGGCGATCTTCAGCGATTGACCGATCAAGAAATTACCGGGCTACACATTTTTCGCACGAAAGCCCGTTGCATGAATTGCCACCACGGTCCTCTCTTCTCAGACGGAGAGTTTCACCACACAGGGTTGAGTTACTACGGTAGGAGATTTGAAGATCGCGGTCGGTATGAGGCGACAGACAAAGAAGAAGACATGTCGCGATTTCGAACGCCTAGCCTGCGCGATTTGGAATTCACCGGTCCTTGGATGCATAACGGATTGTTCACTAATTTCACCGGCGTATTGAACATGTACAACAATGGAGTTACCTTCAACAGCAGAGTTCGAGAGCGCTCGCCTCCGCTGTCGCCGTTAATTCAGCCGCTCGATCTGACAGAAGCAGAAATTGAAGCTCTAGAGGCGTTCCTCAAGACGTTGGGTCGAATTCCCCGATTTGTAGACGCACCAAGACCTTTAGGTCTTCCACAACCGGGCTCTGATGACGTGTATCGGATGACGGGCGAATTGCCAGACGAAAACACGCCAGATTACTGATTAGAACGTACCGAGCTCGAGGCATCCATACAGTCAAGCTTGGGTAGTTGCTTCATGTTGGAGATCTTGGCAAGAAAGTATTGCCTGTCGTCTGCTAAATCTCATACAGAGCAAGGCGATTAGTCTGTAAGATTCCCAGACTCCATCGCAATCAGGCTTAATGCGTATTGAACGATCAAGTCTCCAATTGGAGCAGCAGTCTTTTCCGACTAGTCTGAGGGATCGTCAGATTCAACCTCTTCTATCAGTTTTTCCAACTCGTCCATTAAGAATCTAACCTGATCTGGAGTCCCAGCAAACCGCATTTCTTGGGATGCACCAATGAACCGAAAGTGTGTTTGCGTTCCGTCCAACCTCTGCCGGTCCCAATCACTAAGAAATTCCTTTGCAGACTCAATTTGCTCATCAGTCAGAGTGCCAATAGCGAAGTATTGCGATACCAACGAGTATGCGGCCTTTGACTTTACTTCTGGAGTTGGAAGTTCTTCGATTGCATTCAAAAGTCCCAGCGGATCCAGATGTGCCCAATTTGACATCATGTTGCTGTAGAAGGCATTTCTCTGCTTTTCTGGTACCTGTCCCGCCAAATCCAGAACTGACTTGGAGTGACCTTGCTGAATTAGACCGTAGCCGATTGCATCGTAAGGGAATGAACCTTGAGGATCGCGAATCTGTGGAAGTAACTGCATGGCTGCAAATGCATCAGAGTAAGCAAGCGTAGAAATTACATCAGATTCCAATCCCCACTCCGCTGGCTGCTCTAAGGCAAGCTTCATAGCTAGATCAGGCTCTTCACCTACCACTCGATTAATGGCTCGTGCAGCAAGATCTCTTCGTTTTCCCTCGAGGATTGGGCTGTTCAATACCCAGTCCAGAGCGGCGAAAGGGTCGCTCTTTTTCCAGTGGTCAACAATGGATTCGGCAACTCTGTTGTCCGCGATGCCAACGTTGAGTGCTTCCAGCAATCTGACCGCTTCCTGGGGGTTATTGGATGCAGTTCCCATCACTAGCTGTTCGCGGGCAATTTCCCTTAGGCTTTCTGGGAATCCTTGAAGGTTTGCACTCAGCTGACTAGGATCCCTTTGCGCTACATCGTAGAGGACGTGTTCGAGCAAACGAACGCGTAGAGAAGTATCTCCGATGCCATCTATAGCATTTAGAGCGGCTAGCGGGTCGGATACTGCCCAGACCAGAGCTGCGCTCAATGTAAAGCTTGTACGTGCATGCCCCTCCATGGAGAGCACATGTTCGAACGTCTGTTCTGGTTCTCTCTTTGCCGCCTCGTGCACAGTGGAACCGAGAACTATCCATTTCACGTCTTCCTCAAGAAGACCGGCTGCACTGATTTCTTGAAGTACATTCAATCCATCTTTCCGCACCCAGGCATCAGCGATATCGATTAGTTTTCCTACGTTGCCAATCGATCCGCGTGACTGCTGCACCAATTCATGCCATGCTTCTCGCGGGTTTTCTATCGAGTTTCCGTGAGTTTCCTCTACTACATGCTCGGTTGCATCGCATTTGTTCCCAAATTTGTCGACTCGAGACTGACGTCCGTCCGCAGTGTCATTGTTCGATTCAGACCCAGCTTGTTGTCCGTAGTTCGTGAGTGATTGAGCAGATTTCCCGTCCTTGGATGCTACGTAGTTGTTGGCTGAAAAGAGCGAAATGCCCGCCCAATAACTGAATGCCCCTAACCCAAAAGAAACTAGGAAAAACGCAATAAATACAGGGAGACTTAGCTTAACTGACTTCACGATTTTGGCATTGCAAATTGCGACAACCCAATTCAGATTCTAAGAGATGTGTAGCCGGCAATTCCTTGGATCAACTTGCGATCTGCTCAAGCTAACTAGGACTCGTTAGTCGTGTTTCTCGGTAACACTAGGATTGAAACAGGCGAAATGTCGTTTCGGCGTCGCCTAGTACTTCGAGGAAGCATGCACCAACATGTTTCTCTAGGGTGTACTTGACGTCGGGCTCATACCTGATTATTCGCATATTCCTGTCGCACCGTAGCTTGAGCTCCACAACTCGTCCATCAACGTTTTCAAGCCAAAACTCGTCCTTGAACAACCAAATACTCCAACTTCCATATTCATTAGTTGAAGCAACAAGGTCATACTGCTTTTGGTTGTCTCGCAATTCGTCAAGTGCAACCTTGATGCGTTCTAGATTTGATCGCGTGTCGTCACCGATGTCTTGCTTTGTCAAGATCGAGTTGGTGATGAATGCACGTTGATAGTCTCTTACTTTTAAAAGCAGAGGTAGCTGCTTACCCAGTGCAAACACATACACATCTGCAGGCAAGTACTTGCCGCCCGACTCGTGGGCTATGGCACGATCCAATGCTTTCAATTGCTGATCTTCCGTTCCCCATTTGCTCATATATTCATACTTGGCGAAATTGAAGAATGCATCTTCATAGAGAGTTAGGGTTCTTGATTTTTCCAACGCATCTAAGTACTCGTCCGCTTTCTTCTTGTCACTCTCAGAAACTGCCTTACGCAGTGCGTTTTGAACCCTAACAAACCAGTCGGAGGCCCCTCTAGGTTGGTTTTCGATGTTGAAAACGACCTTGGTCCGAGTGCCAGCGTCGATGGGATTCCCTCTATAGAGAGCGGGCTGGTAGGTCCATTTTCTAACCGCTCGAATTGCGGCGTTTCTAAAGGAGTCATGGCCAATTGAGTCTACTGCGACTATTTCGTATGGCTTGCCTTCCGTGTCAACCATGAAGTTGAGTTCGACCCACGCTTCTTCACCGGCTTCCAATTGTTTTCTTGGATAGTCGGGAACGATTGGTTCTAGCAATGTAGGACCCTGAAAGGTATCGATTTCGACTTGCGGGGTGACCGCTTTTTCTAATTCTTGTTGAATGTCGTCGTCAGCTACAGAATTGAGTGACGCAAAGAGAAGTGAGAGTGCGCATCCCGAAGCTAGAACTAAGCCAACATTCTTCCAGGCTCGAATGTCCTGAATCGTCCGTTGCAAATGCGGATGCTCTGCCAAATGATTCTCTAGACGCACGAATCTAGACACGAATGAAAGGTGGGCGAGGTCAGATATTGGAATGTAGAACTGCTATTTTGAATTGGAGGGGCCTCGCTCCCAAATTGACAGTCTTATTCCCACGTCGTTTGTGAACGTACTCTCCTGTATTCTATTCGAGCCTGTTCAGCCTCTTCTCCGGTAAGTACACGGAATACACGTCCACTTCTCTCCGACCCACGCCTGCCTGTTTCCGGGTTGTAGTCGTCGGGCAAGAAGGTCTTTACGATCTGCATTTGGTCTTTGGACAGGACGTTCTTTCCTACGTTGTAGCGTACAAGCTCCATAGCCGCGTGATATTTCGCCTCCGTTGTCGGAAGGTTTTCCATCTTCGCAAAAAGTCCCTCGGGCTGTGTACTCGCCCATAGGTTGAAGACCGAAAAATAGTAGCTGGCCAATTGTTCATCGGGCAAATGCGTTGCTAATTCGAGCATTCTGTCCGTTTCGTTATTGCGAACAAGCGCCTGACCAACTGACGTGTAGGCGGCTGCCTTTGCCCATCCGTCTCGCGCCTGCGCGAGCATCTCATGCGCCAAATCGGGATTGAAAGTTGACACTTGTGCAATTACTGTGGCTTCCAAACCCATGGAGTTTTCACCAACAGGCTGATTGAGAGCAATCTGCAACGCCCGATTCGGATCGTCCAATGCGAGCTTGCTCAACAGGGTATTCAAAACCCACCAGCGCAATCCTTCGTCTTCTATTTGATCGGAGTTAGCCCATTCCAATGCTAACTCCAGGTCTATCTCCGACCAGCTCGTTGCCACCTCCAATGCTAGATCGAGTTTGAAGTCCTCGTCAGACACTTCAGCCAACATTGGCGCTATTCGTTGCGGGTCAACTCTGGCTAGCACCATAGTTGCCTGTTGCTTGCCAAGTGATTGCATGTTGGAAGGTATCAGTTCCAAATTGTTGAGAAACTCATCGGGATCACTCCTGGCCCATGTCAATACAACATGCCGCAAGAGGTGTCTGCGGGTGCTGCCCGACTCAACTATGGCTAGGGATTCAATGGCTTTGAATGGATCAATGGACACCATTGCTTCTGCAATGGTTTTGAGGGCTAGTTGGCGGATTTCGCCAGTAATCTTTTCAGATTGCTGCAATGCCAAGCTCGGGTCGTCAATCGTGGCTTGATGCAGGACGGACGCAACTACGGCCTCTCTAACGATGGGGTTGGTTAGCGTGTCCCCAATTCGATTAACAACGTCAAATCCTGACTCGTCCACCCATTGATGCGCGATTCGAATGAGTACCGCCGTCTGGGAGGCATTGGGCAGGTCGTCACCAACCAATGTTTCCCACCGAAGTTCAGGTTGCATTGACTGAAAGCCAGACACGAGGCTGTCGCTTTCCACTTCGGGGACCGTTGGGAGTCCGATTCGACCAGAAATTTCGTCTCGCTCATCTTTAGATAGGTCCTCGCGAGATGCGAAAATGCCAGAGAGCGATGCGAGCTTCTGTTCGCCATCGAGAGTGGCTGCATGTGCAACGGCCCCATCTATGTCGATTAGTGACCACTCGCCGAAAATCGTAGCCGCCAAGGCGTCGTGACGATTGCCCGGCAGTTCAGCAATTGCCGCCAATGCTGCGATCGGATCAATAGCTGTCAATCGCTGCACTATTGAAGTCTGCGCTACGTTCCGCAATTCTTCCGATGCAATGGACTTGGATTGCTCAAGCAGTTCGAGGGTGACTTCTTGATCTGAATTGAGCAACAGCTCGTAGAAGATGTTGGATTGCGAAAAAACATCTCGTTCAAGATTGGACGACTTGCTTAGACTTGTTGCATCCCACTCAATGCGCGGATCACCTTGAAAGATCTTTAGCGGCATGACCCAGATCAGAGAGACGAGGGCCACAGCGGACCCCAAGCCAACGCCGAATGCAAGCAATCCAAAAGTTCGAAATCGGGAAGTTGACGGATTGCTCATTAATTCACCTTGCACGTTGATTGAGTGGCGTAGGTTCCTGCTTTTGGTTCATTGCCTTCAATTGCCAATGGGATTTGTCAATCCTCTCAAAGGAAACTGTTCGCATATTCCAATTGCTCGTCAGAAAGTGCCTTAGTTTGGGGATTGAATCGGTTGAGTCCGCGCACTGCCTGTAGCTTGAGTTCGTCGGTTGGAAGTCCTTCAATGGATTCCAAAAGCGATTCGGGATTAACAAGTGCCCATTGATACATGAGAGAGCCGTTGTAATTGCTTTGGCGGCGTCCGGACAGTCGTTCGCCGAGTTTCAGCGCTTGATCAATGTCGCCGTTTCGCACCATCGCTCTCCCAACTTCGCTATATGCGTGTGGAATTGTCAACCCTTCACTTCGGATCTCTGAAAGCATTGAAGACGCTTTATCAATGTCAGTTTCAACTAAGTGTTGTATGACGGTGACTTCCAACCCCCGGTAGTATTGACCTCGCAGAACAACAGGTTGTTGACGTGCCGTTCTAAAAGCGAGATCAGGATCCTTTGTGGCTAGGTCGGCCAGAACGATCATCAGTACTTCCGCTTGTAGCACATCGGTTGCAAATTCGTCATTGAGTGCCCAATCGAGGGCACTTGCAACGTCCGATTCCGACCAATAAGCTGCTATCTCCTTTGCTAGTTGATCGCGAACGTCTCTATCCGTCACTTCGGCTAGGAATCTTGTAGCTTGATCAGGAGAAATACGAGCGATCGCGAACATCGCAGCCTCGGTGGCGAGGACTCGTATAGCCTCAGGCAACTGTTCAATTGCGTCCAGCAATGCGTTGGGATCTACAGCTGCCCAAGTTTGTAGGACTGTCTGCTGCAGTAGCTCGCGTTCCGAGTCTGTTTCGACCGCCATCACTGCCATTAGAGCTTCAGCAGGACTCGAAGCCGACCACACTTCAGCAATTGTTGTTAGTGCGAGCTCGCGTGAACTACTCTTGAGGCTGAGAGCTTGCCGAAAGGCGGAGGCCGGATCGTTAGGAGTAATGTTGTGCAAGACCGAAGTGACTACTGCATCGCGTACTACTGGAGTTGACAGTGATTCGCTAACTCGATCAATCACCCTTATACCTTCCTGACTGATCCAAATCTCTGCGACTTCTATCAAGTGTTCCGTTTGTGAAAGATCTGAAGATTCGTCATTAACGAACGAATTCCATGCAGATTCTGGATCATCAATTGCTTGATTCGCGGTTTCCCGATTGGAGAGGTCGATTGCATACCGCTCGCCACCGAGCCTCTTGGCAATGGCTAGACGTTCGTCAATCGAAAGATCTGATCTTGCGCTTACGATGCTGCGAAGCGCAGCTTGCTTCATTGTTGCGTCCAACCCACTCGCTTGGACCACTGCGTCTTCCAGACTTGATTCAGCCCACGAACCGTATATTGCTGCCACTAGTTCTTCATGATTTTCGCCGGCCAGATTTGCTAGCTGTGCTACAGCCAATTGGGGACTAGACTCTGCGAGTTTTCTTACTGCGCCAATTTCAACAGCTCGACGCAAGCGTTCACTCTCGATGTTCTTCGAATGCTCCAGCATGCTTAGGAGATCGCTCTCGTCGGCCGCAGTGACTAGACGGTGCAATGCAGCCGTTCGTTTTAGGTCTGTTTGTAGTTGAGCGAGGTCGGCGACAGAGTCCACCGAAATATCGATTCTCTCAGAATTTTGCGCAGAAACTGACGGAGGAGAATAGCTAGACTCTTTCTCGTTGGACTGCATGGAGTTTGCACCAACGAGCACCCCAGCGGTTACAAGTACGCCGCCGACAATCCCAATGGCTATCAGTCCAAGTGCATTGAAGCCTCGCAAGTTGGCCAACTTCATCCCGGTCCCCTCGAGCAGCACAGACTACGGTCTTGTGACACGCTTGCAAGGCAGTTTGTTCCAAATAGCAGCTTTGCTCCGGACACTACTGAGCAATCACATTCTCGTTTAGCAGCACGCACTAGGTAGGCCGATAGTTGGCAGGTTTCTTCATTCCTTACTGTTGAGTTTGGTCGGGTTCGTCTTTTTCTTCATCCAATAACGAAGAAGTGATATCGTCGAAGATCTCCAAACTGCGTTTGTCGGCTGCTGAATCGGAAAGTGCTGATCTGAATTCGCTCGCTATTCTTCTCGCTTCGTCAGTTTTCTCCGCTGTTACCAGGGCAGACACGTAGGTGGATGCTATAGACCAATCCTTGTTGTTCATGTCGTAGGCCTGCTTGGCCCAACCAAGCGCGACTCGGTGGTGATCAGGCTCATCTGATTGCAGCAAGGTCGATGCGGCCCACTGATAATTCCATGCGGATGTACGATCTCCCCAATCTTCGAAACGGCCTATATAGAGTTCGTAGACTCCTTCCCAGTCTTCTTTGGCCACTAGAAAATCGGGTTCCCACGACATCCTCAAACTCTCCGGAAGCAGACGGCTTCTTGGGTCTCGATTGCGTTCATGGTCCGCAGCACGTTTTAGCGGTCCAGTCTCAAGAGCTTCAATGTATTCAACGAATCTCGCATCGCCTGCACGAGCGGCATCTGCGACTGACCCTTGTGTGGCTTTGAGTGCAAACTGGCTCATCGCCGAGTCTGAGGAAACTGCAAGAAACTCATCGTAATTTTCTATTACGTACTCGACAAGCTCATCTCCTCGGTCTGCAGAACCGCGAAAGTGCATGACAAGGCGCACGTCGGTCTCGTTGATCAAGTCGGAGTAGGGTCGGCTTGCAAAGTACTCGTTAGCGACTCCAGTGTATTTGGCTCCTTCAGCACGGAAGGCTTGCATGCTGTCTTCGTCCGTACTATCGAGTTCGCGGAATCCAAGTTCAACGATAGCATCCATCAGGTACTGTCTAACAAAATCAGTCGATCGTTCGCCAGCGTCGTACCGTGCTTGCATTTCGTGAAACGATGACTCCGTTTCACCTAGCATTCGGCTAACCATCGCGATGAACTGGCTTGGGGAAACTGCGCTTATTGAGCGAGCCAATTCAGTTCCATCGGTATCGAGAATGAGGTACGTCGGTAGTATTCCAATCTTGTAACGCGCCGAGATATCGGGGCCGTTCTGGTCTTCATCTTCGATATCGATCTTGATGTTGACAAACTTAGGATTCATATAGTCGCCAACTTCTTGAAGCGGAAACACAGTCTCCTGAACGACTATGCAGGGTCCACACCATGTGGCCCAGAAGTCGACAAACACCATCTTGCCTTCTTGACCCGACAGTGCGAGAGCATCTTCGAAAGAACCATCGAAGAACTCCATCCCCGGTTTCGTTGTGTCTTCGATTTCGGCGTTTGCTGAGTCGTCCAGGTTGGTTTCGTCTGGAGCGTTACTGCACGCCGCCAAGAGCGTCAGCGACGCAACCGTAATTGCGAATCCAACATGGAAAGTAGAAACACCAACTACAGAATTAAGCGATTGTTTTTTCATAGAAAATTCTTTGGAGCTGACGGACTGACGAAGCAACTACCACATTCTACTCTCGACACGCTGCAGGGTGTCTCAACTTGGTCGACCACACCTGGACTAGCCATCGGGCGTGCTGATAGGGGCAATGACTACACCACGAGTTGGGTGTCTGATTAGGGGCTTAGGGGGTTTGGCAAGGATTGAATTCTCTTCGGCGTCTACAATTTGGGCGCACTTTCAAATCACAGACAGCGTTCTGAGTATTCTCGATAATAGACGGGGTTCACGCGTCGACAAGAGAGCAAACCACTGAATGGCTAGCAAACTGCCACTGCCTAAGAATTACAGTCTGCAGCTGCTTCGAGGAGACATCCTTGGGGGTGTAACCGCCACTGTAATTGCGCTACCCATCGCATTGGCGTTTGGCATTGCATCAGGGCTGGGAGCAATATCAGGATTGTATGGTGCGATCGCGGTAGGTTTCTTCGCTGCTCTTTTTGGCGGGACCAACACCCAGATCTCCAAACCTACCGCCCCCATGACGGTTGCTATGGCGTTGGTTGTCACGACGTATGCGGATACGTTTGGAGAAGCATTCACGATAGTCACTATGGCTGGAATGATCCAGGTCTTGCTAGGGGCTACGCGGGTTGGACGCTACGTAGCTTATACGCCTAGAGTCGTAGTGTCAGGGTTCATGTCTGCAATCGGTCTAATCGTAATGGTCATGCACGTTCTACCTCTCATGGGACTAGAACCCTCTAAAGGCGGCGCACTAGGAACGATCGCCGCTTTTCCTGACGCCATTGAAAATGTCAATTTTCAAGCTCTAGCCGTTGGAGGAGTAGCGCTCGCGGCCGCTATCCTATGGCCTTCCAAAATTGGCAAGTACCTTCCAGGCCCTGTAGTTGGAATAGTTGCCGGAACGCTGTTGAGCGTTTTCTGGCTGACGGATGTGCCAACAGTAGGTCAACTGCCTACCGGACTGCCAACGATTCAGCCCGAAATTCCCAATATTGCGTTTATATTGAACTCTCTCCAGCCGGCATTAATCCTTGGGTTGTTGGGATCGGTTGATAGTCTCATCACCTCGCTTGTGGCTGACACATTGACAGGTACTCGACACAAACCCAATCGAGAGCTGGTTGGACAGGGCATTGGAAATATTGCATCCGGATTGATCGGAGGCCTGCCCTGCTCTGGGTCAACGGCTAGTACGGTCACAAACATTCAAGCTGGCGGCAGAACTAAGGTTTCCGGAGTTCTATACGCACTGCTAATGCTCGGACTCGTAATGGGATTGGGAAAGTATGTAGAGCCCATTCCACTTGCCGCTCTTGCAGCAGTTCTGATCAAAGTCGGCTGGGGGATTATCGACTGGAGAATTGTGTCTCGAATTCACTTGATCAATCGGGCACAGCTGCTTGTATTCCTGTTGACTCTGAGCCTGACGATGTTCGTGGGATTGATTGTGGCGGTTGCCGTGGGTCTGATCGTTGCCTCAATGGCACATGCACGAACTCTGGAAAAGTTCGAACTCGATAGCGTAGTCTCGGTGCCTATACTTGATCAGGTGTTCTTCAAGGACAAGATCGATGCAAGCGAAATCGACCCGTACAGTGCTCGTGTCGGTATAGTTGCCCTAAAGGGCATATTTTCGGTTGCGTCCTCGTCGAATCTAGTTGAAGCAGTATCCAAGGATATACAGGATCACGAGGTAGTCATATTCGACTTTTCGGAAACGTCTTACTTAGATGATAGTGCGGCTATGGTTATTGAGCAACTTACCGAAGTAGCTATTCAAAACAAAACCGTATTTATCGTCGCATGTTTGCACGGACCAGTAAGTAAATCTCTGACATCGTTGGGTATTCTCAGAAAGATTCCGGACGAACACATCGTTGACACCATGGACGAAGCAAGAAAACTAGCTCACGCACGCTTAACCGTTGATAAGCAGTTGGCATAGCTTCGCATTTCTTGCATGCAGTCGTACAGGTTGTGACCAATGGCACACCGCATATTTGATTGCGTTGGGTGTATTTGTAGGCCTTGATGTGATCCAAGACATCCTAGAGGCGTTTAAGAAACGCAAGTTTCCCGACTAGTACGGCTTTCCGACGAAGTCCATCAATTCTCTATCTACTTGCGTTGATTAGGGAGTCGAGACAATCAACGGTTGGCTCAATTGTTTGTCCATTCTCGCTCGCCGATTTTTGCAATTTGCGGCAATAGCATGTGGGGCAAGATCGGATGGTGGGAGCCTCGATGGCCGGGGAATCCGCAAGACCTCATGGAATGAAATGCCGCTTCAAGCCACTCTTGTGCTCCGGGATTCTGATTGCTGGTCTAGCTAATTACGCAGTGTCTGAGAATCTTCACGATTCCGAAGACAGAGGTCCGCGAAACAAAGAGTCAATCCCCAAGCAGAACGATTATTGCCAAATCCATGCAAATGCGGTGCGGGAAGGTCAAGAACTCTTTGTTGAACTCTCAGACGCCATGCCAAAATTTGTCGGGATCGCAAGCGCAGGATTCCACGTAGCCAGCGGTACAGACGTGCATGAACCTCCCGATTCTGACTGTAGCGACTCGGCCGAGATAGATTCATGCTGGATTTCAATACATGGCGATTCCTTGGGTCCGATAGGGCGATACTCAAACACGACAGGGGCATCACTTTCCTTCGAAGGGCAATACGGATGCGTAAACCAAAGGCTTACAGGATCTGGAACCGCAACGTGGCGTTGGGTAACGCGCTGGGACTTGAGGATTGCAAGAGGAGAGGGGAAATGGCACAACGGAAGGCAGCAGGGTCGCTGGGTGTATCAGCTCTTTTCAGTTCCCTGTATTGGATTCACAGACAGCGAATGTAGGTTGAGTGAGGAGAACATAGTCGCTTTAGAAGAATTTGAGGTTGGTCCGCCGTTCCAACAGCACAAAGTATCAACTTTTGAAGGTCGGTATCGGCAGGGAATCCAAGGGGGACTCTGGTTTGCGAACTTCAACAATCGCGATTCAGCAAGCATTCCCTATATCGACGGTAAGAAACACGGATCACAAACGTACACCAAGACGACATTCGTAAATGCACAGATCAGCCAATTGTCCGATCACTACGAAATTCCTTGGATAAAGGGCAAGAAGGATGGTCATCAAGTCAAGACGAGCTGGAATGGCGATCGAGAGGAAATTCATTGGTTAAATGGAAAGAAGCACGGCGAGTACATATACAGTTGGTCGACAGGAGAACGTGAAACCGTGCCATGGATCGATGGAAGACAACATGGAACCTCGGTCATAACCTGGCCCGACGGAAGTCATCTAACAACTCTCTATGAGGAGGGAAAGAAAATCGGCTATGAAACCATGAATTTGTTGCCGCAGCTCGGTCCGGACGTTGTCAGCTTGCGCGCCAAAGACATCGAAAAGAAACTAAAAAATGGTGAGGTGCACACAATCAGAGGCGACAGGACTATTAGACGCAAAATCCACGGTGTGCAACACGGCTTGTCTATGTTCTACACGGAATGGGGGCTGCGTGCATATTTGTTCTACCAGCAAGGAAAGTGGAATGGCACACATGCTATAGATAGGGGATATGGACGTTTTGAAGGATTACGGGTTGAAGGAGAGTTATACGGCGTTTCAGTCTTTCAGGCTAACGATGGCTATAGGCGAGAAACGCCTGGCGAGGGTTACTGGCCACATGGTCTGGTAGTCGAAACGATGGCGAACGGAAACTATCGAAGCCTCCTTGGCCATGTAGAACGAAAGGGGATGCATGGGCCAAGCACGCGATGTTGGTACGACGACATCCCCTGGGCGAATGATGAAATGCAAGGACTTGAAGTGTTTACTTGGCCTGATGGAGGTACAGCTATAGGTACTTGGAAATATGTTTCATGGCACGGGCCCATATCAACAGAACGACCAAACGGCCTCTGTTTAGAGACCATATATGCGAATGGCAGGAAGACTGGGATCGAAATACAAACACAAACAAATGGCTACACTGCACACATTCCAGTGCGCCATCGCTGGGTCGACGGAAATATTGTCGTTTACCGGCCCGATGGCAGCCGTCGAGAAATCCCTTACGATTCTGGTAAGAGGCACGGTGTCGTGTACGACATTTACGCTAACGGTGACAAAGTACCAGTAGAGGAATACGAGAATGGTGCGCCTGTTCTTCCCTAAACCTTTTTGACAGAAACACGGCACTGACATAGAAAGACTTGCCGATTGCTGAACGTGTCGTAAATTGCCGATGCTGCGCGATCGTTTGTCGGTTTGGTGCCCGACGTATTCTCTAACTAAGGGAATTTTCTATAGATATGCGTATCTTCTGAGAGACAACTTTGGCGCGTCCTCTCTTTCCTCGAGTTTCGCACATGATGCAATCCTTTAACACTCAAGACCGGGGCTAGGACTTCACATTAACGAATGGACAAGCGTTGGGGGCTGCTGATAGTTAATCATGTAATCCCCAACGCTTGTCCGTTGATATGCAAAGGATTAGATCCGTATACCTATCGCTTCGATCCAATCTCCAAGGTTGCTGATTCCCATTGTGGAGGTACCAATGAACTCAGCTACTTGACAAGTTCCTTACGAGTAACCACGCCATCGCTGTTGGCATCCATGCGCTCGAATCTTTGAGTCAATCTCTGTTCCAGAGCTTCTGGATCCGCCTCAGCCCTCTCCTTCAAGCGTCGTTTGAAACCATTTGTAAATTCTTCGAGGCTCACTTCATCGTTGCTATCGCTATCAATAGCTTCGAACCAACTATCGGCGCTGGATCCGCGGGCTTCTTTCTCACTCCTTTCACGAGAACTAACGAATTCTTCAAGAGTCAGGGCATCGTCTCCATCGGAGTCCATGGCCATGAATCGCGCCGTTGCCCCCCTTCGGAGTCGAGTAGTCTCTTCTTCAGTTCCCTGACCACGAGCTCCGCGAACGTGGTGGCCAATGAATTCTCTACGGCTCACTTGGTCGTCGCCATCACGGTCCAGCGTACTGAACACGTCTTCAATAGATTCCTTGGAGTTGGCATCGTCTTTTTCTTGCTCTTCTGCCGCGTGCGCGGTTACGAGGCAAAAAGGAACCAAGAGTGCAATCAATACTTTCGTGAATTTCTTCATTTCTGATAGTCCTCAATGTGGTGTTTAACAGCAATTACAACCTTGCTACGTACGGTTTGCATGAATCCGTCAAATTTCTAACAAATTTTGCGTAAGCGCATCTACGCGACAGCTAGAGTCAAACAATTTCGGTTTTGCTTCTAGTCAAGTTTAGTGACCCAGTTTGTGGTTCTCAATTGGAATAGCTTCGCCCTACAGATTGCCCTCTCCCAGTATTCTTGTTTCGGCGTTGAATTAATGAGGCGGCGCAGTAGGTTTCACCGTGCGAGCTAATCTTGTGTGCAATTCGATAACATAGACAAACTCCTGTAAACAACGAAGGGTGCGTTCGCTGCTATGAATTTGCGAGTTAACGGGGTTACACACGATCTCGGCGGAATAGACCCGCAAACACCACTTTTGTGGGTATTGCGGGATCATCTCAATCTTGTCGGGACCAAGTATGGATGCGGTATTAGCCAATGCGGAGCATGTACGGTGCTGCTGGATGGAGAGGCCATGAAGTCCTGTCTTTACCCGGTATCCGCGGTTGGGTCCGCCGAGGTTACAACCATTGAGGGATTGGCTGGAAGGAACGGCGAACTCAATTCACTTCAGAAAGCTTGGGTCGAGCTCGACGTAGCTCAGTGCGGCTATTGTCAGTCAGGACAAATCATGGCTGCCGAAGCCTTGCTACGTTCCAATCCGAATCCCAGCGACTCAGACATCGACGAAGCAATGGAGTCCAACCTGTGCCGTTGCGGTACGTACATACGAATAAAGAACGCGGTGAAAGTAGCTGCGAAGAGAAACTCGGTCGACGAGATAGGAGGCTGACGTGGGAAAGCTTGACTACACGGGAATATCCGAAATCGTCGCTGCAGTTACGGGCGAACGCCAACTTGATGACCGTGTTGGCGCTGCTGAGGTTGTAAAACTCGACCGCAGAGAATTCTTGAAGCTAACAGGCGTGATGGGAGGAGGACTGATGCTGGCTTTTGCTGCACCTCGAGCATTCGCGCAAAACGGCACCTTTCAACCAAATGGTTACATTCGAATAGATCAGTCTGGAATTCTCTTGTATGCAAAGAATCCAGAAATTGGTCAAGGCGTAAAGACATCACTGCCCATGATTGTCGCTGAAGAACTCGACGCGGCTTGGAACGACGTAGAAGTCGTTCAGTCTCCCATTAACCAATCAGTCTACGGAGCGCAATTTGCTGGTGGGTCGATGTCGATCCCAATGAATTATCAACCCCTTCGGCAGGCGGGAGCGACCGCTCGAACCATGATGGTTCAGGCAGCAGCGAAACGATGGGGCGTTGACTCAGCAAGTCTCACGACGCAGGATAGTCACGTCATTCAAACTGCAACTGGCAACAAACTTTCATACATGGACTTAGCCGGAGAGGCGGCACAGTTGGACGTTCCTAATGAGAACGACGTAACGCTAAAGGATCCTAAGGATTTCCGATTGTTGGGAAACCGCATTACAGGTGTCGACAATGAGTCACTCGTACGTGGAGAGGCCTTGTTCGGAACCGATACGATTCTCCCAGGCATGAAGTACGCTGTTTACCACAAGTGTCCGGCGATTGGTGGAACAGTCAAATCTGCAAATATTGAAGAGATCAAGAAAATGCCTGGTGTAGTGGACGCATTTGCATTGGATGGCAAGGGTTCAGCAATGGAACTTCTTCCCGGTGTCGCCATTGTTGCAGACAGCACTTGGGAGGCAATAAATGCAAAGCGCGCCTTGCGAGTTGAATGGGACGAGACCGACGCGTCGAAAGACAGTTGGACGGACGCAAGCAATGAGGCAGAGCGATTGAGACACGAAGACGGACGGCGCGTCGCGAATTTTGGAGATTTTGACGCCGCATTTGCGTCAAGCAAGTCTCAAGTCAGCAGCTTTTATCAATACCACTTTGTAAGCCATGCACCCATGGAGCCGCAGAACTGCACTGCGTCATTCAAGGACGGCGCGTTGGAGCTGTGGGCGCCCACTCAGACTCCAGGTTCGGCAATCGGAATGGCCGCAAGGGTTTGCGGCATTCAACCAAACAGAGTCGCGCTGCACCAATTGCGGTGTGGGGGTGGATTTGGTCGTAGGTTGTATAACGACTTCGTGTGCGAAGCATCAGCCATCGCGCAACACGTGGATGGTCCAGTTAAGTTGCAGTGGACCCGCGAGGACGATCTTGCTTACGACCTTTTCCGCGCAGGTGGATTCCACCAAATGGATGGAAGCGTAGATTCCCAGGGAAAGATCAGCGGGTGGCGCAATCGATTCATTACTTTCGAGGTTGGCGGAACACCTGTTAGCAGCATGAATAGGGGAGTTTATCCAGGCGGTCTGCTGCAAAACGTTCGTGCAGAACAGGTTGGCTTGCAATGGTCACATCGGTGTGCCGCATGGCGAGCACCCAACGCGAATGTCTTTGCCTTTGTCGTCGGCAGCTTTGTTCATGAACTTGCCCATGCAGCGGGACGAGACCATCTTGAAGTTCTTCTCGAAACGTTTGGTGAACCACGGCCAATGGGAGGTGGAATGCATACTGGTCGTGCGGCGAACGTAATAAGGCTTGCAGCCCAAAAGGCAGGATGGGGTAGGGATCTACCCCAGGGACGTGGCTTGGGTGTAGCGTTCTACTACAGTCACCAGGGCCATATAGCTGAAGTTGCGGAAGTCAGCGTCGGAGAAGTTGAGGGGACCACAAAGAATCGACGCGGTGATTCAGTCGACCGAAGGAAAGTGACCGTGCACAAAGTTACCGTGGCATCCGATGTCGGACCGATCATCAATCTGAGTGGTGCAGAAAACCAAGTTGAAGGCTCCGTTGTAGATGCACTGTCAACAATGATGGATCTATCGGTGACCTTTGAAAATGGCAGGATTCAGCAGAACAACTTCGACAGCTACAAAATGCTTCGAATGCCTTCGACGCCGGAAGTTGCAACACATTTCGTTGAACCAGGCGAAAACAGACCTACTGGTCTCGGCGAACCAGTCTTCCCACCACTGGCACCGGCAGTTTGCAATGCCATCTTCGCTGCTTGCGGCCGTCGCGTCAAGACAATGCCCATTAGCGAAGAAGGCTTCTATATCGCGTAGATCTAACTGAGTTTCAAGCCAGACTCTGTGCCTGGCTTGAAACCATTCGCTAGGTGGACAAGCACACGGCCCAATCTAACTCCGAGCGTTTTGGCCTGCACAGCACTCAATGCTTTGGTGCATTTCCGGCAATGTGTAAGTCACCTAATGTTGGTTGAGGGAAAGTAACCACCCGAAACTCTCCGCGTGAACGCCGATTAGGCCTATTTTTTGAGCAGTTGAACGTCAGCCGCAGCTGTTCTTTAAGTGCAAATGTTCTTATTTTGGAAAAGCGACGAGCGTAGCCTTGTTTCCTACCAACATGAATACTTGTCCAGTACAAGGTTGGTAGATATAGCTAACCGGTTGTTGGTCTCCACCATTCTCTAGCACCCAGTTGTTGTTGCACTCGGCAACGCGAGTTGGGTCTGCAGAAATAACCTTGGATCCTGCAATTAGGGCAAGCATCCCTATCAGGAAACCAGCGGATATGTAGGCGATGGGCCGAAGAAGTCTTCGTTTGGATTGCATAGTGGTCTCAATCGGAGTGAAACAATTGCTTAGACCAACACTAGCGACCATCGGTTCAAGGGACGTGTAGGGGATGAAAAAGCTATAGTTGTTAGGTAATTGGATGGCATTCTCTTGAATTGGTGTGAGTGGCTACAAAGAACTATTGAATTCCTTCAGGTCGCGGAGCTTGAATGATCTCAATGATTGTATTGATTTCAAATTAATCAATACCTACAATTGGTCTTTTCACTATAGAGAGTAAGAGCGCGTGGCGAGTATCACTATCCGTAACCTGGACGACGAAGTAAAGACGCGGCTACGTGTACGTGCCGCGCAACACAATCGATCCATGGAGGAGGAAGCGCGTCTAATCTTGAGTGAGGCGGTGTACGTTGAGAGACAAGAGCCGACCAACCTCACAGCGTTTACACGCGAGTGTTTTGCGCACATCGGAGGAGTCGAATTGGATCTCCCAAAGCGTGATGCCATGCGTGAACCTCCGAGATTCTCTTAGGACGCTGCAAACATGTACGTGATTGACACAAACGTTGCGTCCGAACTCATGCGTCCCACTCCCGCAGCAGCGGTAGCCAAGTGGAGTTCGGAGCGAGATGCCAAGGAGTTGTTTCTAACCGCAATCAGTGAAGCAGAGTTGCGCTACGGTATCGCCCTTTTGCCTCCAGGCCAACGGAAAGATCGGCTGAAAGCTGCAATGAATCGGTGGCTCGATGTGGGGTTCGATAGACGAATTTTGCCATTTGATAGCTCGGCCGCTAAACACTACTCAGAAATCGCGTCTCGTAGACGCCGGGACGGTAGACCAATTTCGGGAGCCGACTGCCAGATTGCGGCCATTGTGCGTTCGCGAAATGCAGTCTTGGTGACCAGCAATGTTCGAGATTTTGTCGAAATTGACATTGAAATTGTGGATCCTTGGAATAGTGAGTAAGCAACGTTCGGCAGAATCGCCTCTGTTGACCGCAATAACGCTCGCAACGAGAGTTTCAATCGGACCACATACACAGGTACCATCGAAAGAGCGGCGGGGTCAACGGTCACTTCGGTTTCGTAGGACTTGAAGCTCTCGGCTACGGCCAGTTGAAGGTTGCTTGCTAACCTAGTCAGCCACAATAACAACCCCGCTACAGTTGTTGAGTCGGCAACCTGCTGCAATTTGAGAGTTCAACCATGCGCAAATTGGCAATGTCTTTGTTGGGTTTATTCAGACGCATTTCCCTGCTTTGGTGGAAACTTCAGGGAAAGACCGAGGAGGATGTAGCTGCTCACCGCGTTGTTTCTGGCAAGACTTGGAATGAGTTCTGTGATTCGCTCAAGGCTGCCGGCGCATCGTTGGTCTTTCCAGGTGCTCCACGCGATGCGTTCAGTCAGGCAGAAGGGTACAGGTATTTGAGCCGACTGACCCGGGCGGGATTATTGCAGTTTGTGGAGTATTCGGACGCGAAAGCTCCAGTGCTAAATCGGATTGCTAACGAAACAGTCAAACTTGGCTCAGACAATCCAGACAACTACTACCAAACGGCAACAATTAGCGGCACGTTTGAGTACAAGGTGTTTGGGTATCGCAACACCGTAGCGTACTTGGGATTCGGTACGCAGGCAGGAAACTACGGTCAAGGCGCAGGACTTCCTCCAACTGGGTTTGTCGAGGCAAATGATCTTGAGATCGGAAACGACGGCTATTTCGAGTTAGTTCTTAGTTCGTCTCCGCAGGAAGGGAATTGGTTGCGCATGAAACCAGAAAGCGGCACTTTGCTGATTCGCCAAACCTTTCTTGATAGATCATCTGAGACGCCTGCGGAATTGAACATTGAAAGAATCAACTGCCCAGAGTCCGCACGGCGACCAGAGCCATTAACTCCTCAGAGACTGGAAGAGGGATTGCGGACTACAGCGACACTTGTCACTGGCGCGACCTTGATGTTCTCCAAGTGGGCTCAAGACTTTCAAAAACACACCAATGCACTGCCGATGTTTGACCCACAGGTCTCGCTTGCCGCTGGTGGAGATCCCAACATAACCTACTATCACAGCTATTGGCAGCTTGATGATGACGAGGCATTGGTAATTGAGGTAGTACCTCCAGAATGCGAGTATTGGAATTTCCAACTGAATAATCATTGGATGGAATCTCTCGACTACAGATACTTCAACATACACACGAACAAGCATCTAGCGACCTACCAAGACGACGGATCTGTTCGAATTGTCGTTGCGCACTCAGATCCGCGACTCCCCAACTGGATTGAGACTTCTAGACATAGGTTCGGAACAATGAGTTTCCGATGGGTGAGAGCAGCATCAACTCCCCAACCCGCGACCAAAGTTGTCAAGTTGGACCAGCTCATCCAGACTTGATTGCTAAGGCACTGACTCAGTGAAGCATTTAGCGAAAGCGACGGACTACACGAGAACTCGACGGCCCGTTCCAGTTGCAGTGTTCAATTCAATTGGTCGTAGTCTTCGACGGATAGGATTTTCTAAGCCTTTAGATGCGGAATCGTTGCTTCGCTATGCTAGAAGCAAGTGCCGAAGCCAAGGGGTTGAACCTTTCGAGTTTGAGGAAGCATTCAACACATTAGTTGATTCCATTAATCGCGAAGCGAGTTTAAGTTCTATCGGGCTGGCGATTCAAAGAATGCGACTCGCGAACGCACTGGTCAATCACTTCAAGGTGTTAGAGTTCCTTGCAAGCAACCCTCGAGTCAACGAAGTGGACCTTGGAAAGATAGTCTTGATTGCGGGGCTGCAAAGGACAGGAACCACCTTGCTTCAAAGGCTATTGGCCTCGCACTCCCAAATTCGAGGTATTTCAGCGACAAGCGCGATGAACCCACTCGCGACAACAAATCCCGGTTTGCGCGAGAGGCTTACTCCGTATATGGCTGAGAGGACCGTTTCGTATCTAGCCCCTCATTTCAAAGCTATTCACCCTGTCGATAGCTCCGCGCCAGAAGAGGACGTCCTGCTTCTTGACTTGTGCTTCATGAGCCAGACTCCCGAGGCAACCATGCATGTTCCAAGCTACTCGAAGTGGCTTGAGGAACAAGACCATGCGGACGCCTACGAGTTCTTCGCCAAGTTGCTAAAGATCCAACATACGAGAGAACCTTCCCGTGTATGGGTGTTAAAGTCGCCTCACCATCTGGAATATCTCGATACATTTTTGAGCGTCTTTCCTAATGCAACCGTCATACAAACACATCGGGATCCATTGAAGACAATTCCGTCGTTTTCAAGCATGGTTTGCCACGCACGATCGATTTTCAGCGATCATGTGGATCCTAGGGAAGTGTCTCGGCATTGGTTTCGCAAAGTGGAACGTATGGCACGTCTCAGCATGTGTGTAAGGGCTTCGTCTAATGCGCAAAACTTTGTAGACGTCCAATATCACGAACTCATAGACGACCCAGTCGGAATTCTGTGCAACATTTGTTCGGAAGCTGGCATTGAGTTCACAAAAAAGGACGAAGACAATGCATTAGAGTGCCTTAGACTTAATCGCAAGGATAGATTTGGCGAACACGTCTACGACTTGAAGGATTTTGGGTTGGATCACGAAATGATCGAGAGGCGATTGGGATTCTATCGGCAGCACTATGCTATTCCCTACGAGTGACTGGACGCCTGGCGATGTCGACTAAAGGTAGCGCAAATGGGAATGGGGGAGCTCTGATGTCCCCTAAGAAGAAACAGATGGGTGACGGTACTGTCGTGAATGCAATCGTTGCTGCGCTAAGAAACCGTCTCGCTGAGAAAGTTGACGAAGTCGACCCAGTTCCGCCCGAAGTTCGAATAGATGGCAAGACGTGCTTCATTACAGGTGCAAACAGCGGACTAGGCCGGGCGGCCGCGGTTGATTTAGCAAAGAGAGGCGCGAGCGTGATCCTCGCCTGCCGGCCCGGACACGAAGGCCTTCAACAAGAGCTTGAACAGCAATCTGGCACGACGAAAGTCGAACTCATGAATGTAGACCTTGCAGACTTGGAATCCGTTCACAAGCTATGCAATGAACTTCGTGACCGCCAGCAGAACATTGACATAGCGGTCTTCAACGCAGGATTAATGACGCGGACAGCTGTCAAAACTCCACAAGGCTATGACACGATGTTTGTCGTGCATTTTCTCTCTAGCAGGATCATCGTCGATAGGTGGCTGAGAGACGGAATATTGCAGACGGGCAGTGGCACCCCGCGATTGATCTTCGTATCTTCGGAAGCACATCGCTCCTCTCACGCTATCGATTTTGACCGTTTGGGGGCGTTTGTACCATTCACATTGAAGGAGAGCCTAAGGCATTACGGAGTCAGCAAACTGATTCTCTGTACCTACGCAACAGAACTCTCACGACGTCTCAATGGCACCGATGTCCAAGTGGCAGTACACTCTTTGTGTCCGGGTGGAGTAGCCACAAACATCGCAAGAGATGCACCGCGTTGGATGAGACCCATGGTGGATCCAGTAATGAAGCTGTTCTTTCCGTCTCCAGAGGCCGCGATTGGACCAATAACGTATCTTTGCTGCAGCGAGGATGCTGGAACTTCGACAGGGATGTATCTGCATATGATGCAACAGAAACTCGTGTCCGAATTCGCCCGAGACAGGGCGAACGGTGAGAAGCTATGGGAGGCTAGCGAAGAATTGGTTCAACACTTGGATGGAAATCACTTGAATGACATCTAGAACGATTGGAACCGAGACCGTGATGCATTGTTGCGATTCGCCGGTTCATCGCTTCAAGAAAGGGTAACCCTAGTTGACCTATGAGTATGTTGGAATCTGATCGACCGATCCGTTCGAGGTTCTGCAATGCGTGAAGCCAAGTTTCTGGCTGTTGTGGCAGTCTTCCTGATCGTTTCTATTGAAGTATCTCCACAAGAGGTAGCTGGAAGTGTTGTTGAGTCGGATGCCCCAAACAGCGAGCGTCCATTAGTGCAAAGCGAGGATGTAGAACTAGAACATTCTGAGAGATTTCAAGAGATGTCCAATGCTTTCGATCGATTGGCCGAAGAACTTTCTGGTATTTGGGACCAACATGAGGTGACATCTCTATTGGAAGCAGCGATTGACGAGGTAAGTTCGGTATTTGTTTCACTATTAGAAAAATATGACACCAATGACGACGGTGGACTGTCGTGGGCAGAGCTTGAGAGTGTTTCAGAGGACGAATTGAGCTACGAGTACCAGCTCTTGCCTGTCGACAAGCGTCAATCTAGACGAGAAGATGAATTCAATCTGTTAGATCGAGACAAAGACGGAATCGTCACTTCTGACGAAGTAACGACGGCAATGGGCGAAATATTGAAACCCGTGTCTGACGTAACCAATGACCTTGAATTGTTCTTTATTTCTCTATTTGAGAAGTATGACCCAAACGGCGACGGTGGACTAACTCTGAAAGAACTCGAGAAAATCTCGGAGGACGACATGGGCCACGAATTCAAGTATTTGCCTCGGGAGAAGCAACTTTCTCAGCTAGCAGCAGAACTCAAGCAGTTGGATAGAGATAGAGACGGCAATATCACCCCGGACGAAGTTGCCCAGTCTGTTAACGAAATTGTTGATGGACTCGGAGGATTATCGCGCCACTGCGATGGACCTCATTCGACAGAAAAAGAGCTACAAACTAATTCAACTGAGTCTGACCTAGCGGATTGAAGAGTAAACATACCTGCTCAATTGCGCTCTGGATGTGAATTGGCTCCATACAAATATTGAGGTTCCACCGCGGTTCATACAGCCGAATCTCGCCTATTTTCACACTGTTCGGTGGACTCTTCCAACTCTACTAACAAATGGTGGAAAATTGTCCTGCATACCAACGTCGGTTCCCGTCTGCACCTCGAAAGGCAGTGGTACAGTGGAGTTGACAACTAAACTCTAGGGAGAATTGACCTTCCAGTTATAGCCGGTTTCATACTTTCTGAGCTCTCCAAGCTGTTCCGAAAGGTCCGGCCGCACGTGACGCATCAAAAACGCGAGGACTTCGTCGCCATCGTGCCCAAAGTCGTCCATGTACCACTCAAAAATACTGGAAATCGTCAACTTACCTTCCTTGATCGACACACCCCGGGGATGATTCAGAAACGCATGCATTCCCGCATTTAGCATCTCGTCCACATTGTCTGAACTAAATGCTTGTTTCGACAAGCTGGGACATCCAAGACTTGCGGAGTTCAATGCAAAATTTACGCGGTTGTCTTTCCATATGGGTCTTAGGATCTCGTTCCTAATGTTGTTCAGACTTAAGGGTTGATCCTGTAAGTAAGCTAGCTTCATGTCCAACGGGCTGGTGTCCGGACCCTCAAGTCTGATTTCCTGAATGGACTCGACTGGGAATTGGGAAGTTACCAAATAAACTGCAAGTGCGTTGTAGTGATTTATCCAATAGGCCAGTTGCTCCGATTTCGAGTAAGTCCGCGGGTCCACTTCCGATAGCTGAAGCAAGTAATCGATCAGGGACTGGTTAGCATCTCCATCTTCTTTGAGCTCTGCGTAATCGAAACGGTTAACTCCAGACTCGTGCTCCTGGACAAATTCGTCCAGTATTTCCTGCCACTTGCCGTGATCTATCGACGTCTCGTTCGACTCGTTGCTCACATTCCAAAATGTCGTGATTTCTGACGGTGGCGCAATTACGTGTCCCCACGCGAAAACACCAAGGACGGCAACCAGCGCGGCTGCCAAGGTTTTGGATGGAATGGTCAGTCGCATCGAATCTCCATATTTCAAATTAGATCAAAGGGCTGCTGCGCCGGTTGGCTCTTTTGCGTACGCCGCGGGGGGAATCAATCAATGGGCAGTCCAAATTGCTCCATCATAGGGCTCGGGAGAATGTACCAAACTTCTACCTCTTTGGCATGTCCAAATTCTAAAACCACGTCACTACTCATATGGCGTATTGTCACAAGACGAAACTGAAATACTGCGAGAATCTGAAGCTAACGCAATTGGTTGTATTGATGGTGCTAGCATTCGCCGCAATTTGGTCAGTCAGTGCCAGCGAGATTTCCTACAGCTACTGGAACCTAGGTGCGTCCGTCTCCAACCGGGACTCTGAGTATTTGACCCGAGACCGGAACCTGTATCTGGATGTAAACTTCTGCCGGAACATATATGAATTCTCGCTGGATGAGAACTACTCGGGAATTCACTTTTGGAGTGATGTAACACAATCAAGGGATCTATCGGACGATTCCTCCTACGTGTTACGACTTCTGCAATCCTCAATTGGCTTGGGCGTGCACTACTCGACAGATGTATTTTCGACATACTTCAGGCTAGGAAGAGGCGGGAGCGCGGCGCGATTCAAATCCGTATCCAAGAGTTCGACACCGTCTGCCACGCTCACTGGCGGTGGTGGTGGGGACATTTTTGTGCCTCCGCGAGTCATTTTCTCCGCTGACCGACCAGCGACAACAACAACCAGCACAAACTCAGAATCTGGATTGTTGGGCAAGCTTGGAATTCGCTACAGAGCGTCCAAGAAGTACGAAGTTGGCGCCGCCGTTTTGCTGTCCAACATAAGTTCATTCGGAACCGAACTTTCGGCGTATGTTCAGCGAGACTTCAATGTGGGGAGAAGTCGGACCTCCGCCATGGGAGTTCTACAGGGGCAAATGTCCATTCGAGCTGATGTTGCAGCGACCAGCAATTTTAGGTCGGTAGGGTTTTCGATTGCCTCTACGTTCTAGTCTTTGAATTTCGCACCACGTTTGTATTGAAGTTCTGGATCGCTTGCTAGGAGTGCGTAATCTGTCAGCCGCAAGATAACAGTGGTCAACGTTCTCAAACCGGATTCACCGCAACGTTAGAACGAATGCAAGAAAAATCGTTTCGTGCGTGGCTACGCTCAGTGTACTGTGCCTTCCTCGACAAAGTAAATTAGGTACGACAGCACTAAGCCAGCCAAAAATGCAACGAGCAGCTTGAATCTGTCATGGGTGTGGAAGTGAATTTCAGGTAGCAAGTCGCTGAGTGCGATGCATATGAATGCTCCAGCTGCGAATGCCATTGCCAATCCGGCTACATGACTTCCCTCCATCTCTCCCAGCAATCCCGTAGCAGCATAGGCGGCCACAGCCACGATGGGGCAAATCATTGCGAACCCAATATTTACTAATGTTCGATGTAGCTTGGTGTATTTGGCCGATTGCATGAGGGTCAGAAGTGTATAAGCGTCTAGTGGTTTGTGGACGACGATTGCTAGAAATACACCCAACGCAGGTAGCAGCGTATGCATACTGTGCGACATCGAAAGTTCTAAAGCCGAGCCGAGTGCGACTCCCTCCGACACGGTGTGAAGACTCAATCCGACACCGATGTACACGACACTTTGCCGACGTACTCCCTGTTCGCTCTGTCGGTGTGATTGAGCGGCATCGTCGCTGAAATCGTGGTGGTGAAAGTTGAAGACTCGCATTAGCACTACCATGGCTGCTATACCGAGAACCAACCAAAATACAGCAACATGCTCGCTCTCGGGACCTGAGATTCGCTCCATCGCGTGAGGGAGCATATGGAAGATAGCAATTCCTAGGATAAATCCCGATATGAGACTAAGGAGGAATTGAGTTCGCGTATGGGTTAATGTGCCAATTGAAGAGAGTTTTCCAGCGAGAAAAGACGCACCAAATATGAAAGCTGAGTAACCTAACAGTACCCACCATTCCGAATCCATATTCCAATCCTTCTCAGTCTAAAGTTAATTAATTCAGCTACTTACTCGCGCGATGGAGCTAGTTTCTGCCGCTAACTCGGTCGATCGGAACGAGTTATCGTCTTAAACTAGCCTATGCCTATTAAACAACACCTGTCAACATTGGAATGTTGGTTACCAGGTCCATATGCTCGTGAAGTCTACCTTTCTTAGTGAGTTAGACTTGTCAGTGCGGGCCGGTAGTCTTCAGGTTGGGTTGAAGTATGTCGATTGATCTAACGCACATGCAGCGAAATTCGTTATGCACTGCAGGAGTCGTGATGGCTGCGATAACGTGTGGACTTTGGTCCGCGCCAGCAACAGCTCAACAACCACCTCCCGTGGAACCGCGTAGCGAATCCGAGCTCGCCAACGATTCTCCTACACCATCCCAAGAAGCAAAAGGCTTTTGGGAATCAGCGAACCTCACATCTCGCTTCCAACGGCAGTCTGCAATGTTCAATTTTGTTGGATCGGCCGATGCGACCTTGCTGCATGAACTACTGCAGCAATCGGAAGACGTGCCCTCACAGCAACTACGAGACGAGGTACAAGAAATCGTTACTCTGAGGCTTGCGTCGCTGGATCCAGTTGATGCTTTGGCGAGACTCAGTGAATTGGGGGACGACAGGCGTGCTGCACTGACACAGGTGGTTTTTGAGGACTGGGCGCACTCGGACTACGAACAAGCGATTGAGCACGCCGAGAGTCTTGATGAAACAGGGAGGCAAGCGGCTCTTAGAGGCATCCTTGGCTCCCTAGGGAATTTGTCCAGAAGAAATATGAGGATTGTCGCTGAATGGCTCAACTGCGCAGACATAGCCAACGACGTCATAAATGAGACCATGGCTCGAAGAGAGGTCCTCGACCCCGATAGTGCTTTAGACGAATTTCTTTCTGGACGTGATGCAGAGCACATCCTACGCGAGGATGCTGATATCCACTTGTTCGAGCACATCTCACGCTCTCTGATCGAGAAGCATGGAGCTCGTGCGGCACTTCGACACGCGAGTCGGGCCATAGGATCTAGTCCCAGGCGTGGTCGAGCACTCAACGTATTTTTCGACGAAATGCGAAAAGACGCTCCAGAGCTCGCAGTGCAGCTTGGGGTGGAAATGAGCCAGGGCAACGACGATTTAGTTGGAGGAGGTATAGTTCTGGGTTGGGCGCGTGTCAATCCCTTGAAAGCGCTGGACACCTCATTGTCAGTTCAAGATGTAGATCAGCGAAACATGCTGCTTCAAGCGCTACCGCTTTCAGGTTCTGTAGAAGAAATCCCTGAAGAGGTCCTTGAGCTGTTGGGCAGTTACCCTGATGTAGATAGTGGGCGCGTTGTTAGCAGAGCCGTCAATGCTCTAGCGAGGAAGTCTCCCGATCTAGCTGTGCAGTATTTGCATCTCGTGCAAGACGAAGCTAAGCGATTGGATCTTGCCAAGAGAGTAGTCGAGACCTGGTCGCGATTCGATGTAGTCTCGGCGCTGAATTGGGTCAAAACCAGTAGTGAGATTTCTGAACTTCGTAAGAATCTGATTCCCCTGGTGCTCAAGGAGCTAGTGTATGCGGACGCTCAACTTGCGCTGAAGACCTCGCTCGAAATCGAGACGGCAGAATCTGCAATAGGACCAGAAGCGGGCGTCATCGAGGAATTGGCAAAGACTGACATGGAAACAGCGATTGGAATGCTAGCAAGTACTCGAAATACAGAGACACTATTTGCGGCTTCCGAGTCTGTTGCACAGACATTGATTCGTGATGGTGAATCGGAAAGAGTAATAGAGATTGGCAATGGTCTTTCCGGATCTGATCGAGACGAGTACTTTCGGAGCGTGTTTGGAACTTGGGTACCGTCAGATTGGATTGGCTTATACGAGTCGATCGATCAACTGCCCACTCCAGAAATTCAGAGTGCGGCCGCCGAAGCGCTCCTAGGTAGTCACAATTCCCGAAGGGGAATTCGTCTAGACGAGAATCAGGAGAACGTGGTGCATTCCCTTCTTTCGGAAGATGCTCGAGCAGCAACGCAGTTCAACACTGATGGACCTCGAGACTGGGAGTATGTGATATGTCCAAATTAGAGGCAATCGCTACATTCGGACGTTGGATGCGTTTCATGCTTGCACAGTTTGAGGCTACTCCTTGTGCAATCCTATGCAGTGTGTTCTTTTTCGGCACTCTACTCGTAGGCTCTAGCGGATCAAATGTTGCATTGGCTAGCGAGTCAAACCCAAACGACGTAACCGGTGATAAAGACTCCGCTTCTCTGAATGCAACCGCACTAAACCGAATTGCTGATTTGGACAGTCGCTTCGAACGCAAATTGGCTTTGTATGAGGCTCTGAAGAATGCAGACGAGGGCGATCTCGACTACTACTTCGATCAATTGCAGACCATTGAGTCCGATACCTTTAGGTTTGAAGTCGAATTACTAATAGTTGAGAAGTGGGCGACTTTGGACCCCGCCGCAATATTGTCGAAGGTAGATGGGAGTCCAGAACGTCGTTATCGGGAGCTCGTTCAGGTCGTCTTGGATGAGTGGATGGAAACGGACTTTACGGCGGCACTTGAGTTTGCCAGTAAATGGAGTCACCACAAGAAGCAGATTCTGTTCGAGACCTCAATCCTTCACCGTGAGGATTTGTCTAGGTCCGAAAAGATGCAGGTTGCTCAGCAGCTGGGAATTGAATTCATCGCCAATTCCCTAATTGAGAGGGAGTTGGAGTCTGCGCCGATTGTCGATGCTGAAGAGTACTGGCGATCATTCGCCGAGGCGAATAGGAATCACTTTAGGGATCCTCACCCACGACATCGACAAAAAATTGCGGAAAGTTTGGTCGCAGAGATGGGTACTGATGCGTTCCTTCTTGTCGATGAGACAGTCCCAAACTTCAATGACAAAATGTACATCCTCCCTCTTGTCGTGAATGAGCTCGCTAAAGTTTCCCCACGCGACGCTTTTGAACTGCTACGTAATCGAAAATTGAGGCCGGGTGGACCAGGAATGCTTTGGAATGTTGTCACGATTTGGGCTATGGAAGAGCCAATCGACGCTTTCGAGGCAGTGACGGGCATAGAGAACGACAAAAAGCGAATGAGCATGCAAGCCGCAGTTCTCGACAGATGGGCCATGCAGGGTGACCCACGTGAGATACTTGAATTTGTTAGCGGTCTCCCGGATGAATCTCGGAGCATGGCACAGGAAAAGGCATTGGTTGCTCTCGCGAGCACTGCCCCTGAAGAAGCGCTCGAACTGAGCCAACAAGTGCAGGATCTAACTAGACGAGAACGACTGGAGAACTCAATAGCTACAAGTTGGGCACAGATTGATCTGGACTCAGCACTTGCGTGGGTACGCTCTGAACCAACCGTTCAACACAAGCGTTTTGAGCTAATGTCCGATATCGTGGGCGGGCTTGCACGAACGGATTTTGATACGGCGTGGGAAACAGCTTTAGCGGAACCTGTCGACGAGTTCGGCATTGGTTTGGAGGCATCACTAATGTGCCCCATTCGACCTCTGCCAGCGGATGCTGCGCCAAGGGTATTGGACCAGATGCGGAATGAGCAGACTAAGCTGGCGGCAATGCTCTCCATCGGTGCTGGATTCCTGCAGATGGGAGACAAGGAGAGTATTGACTCGGCGTGGAATATGTCGAAACAGCTCGAGTCGGAAGACGACCGCCATCGCTACTTGAAGTCACTGGTTCTGGCGTGGGTCCTCTATGGGCAGGAACAGGATCTTTACAACCGACTCGACCGGTTTCCTACACAAGACCTGAAGAAGCATGCGGCGCAAATGCTCAAAAACATTGAAAGCGAGAACTTTACCGAACGACAACTACAACGGATCGAGTCGTATTTGGTAGACGAGTAGATCCAGACCTATCGCGAATAACCACTCCCTACAATTGGTGTAGGGTTCTACTCCTAAGCACGCAGCAAGTCATTTTTCTCTAAGTAATCAATGACCTGTGTGGCGAGTTCTCGAGCCGTCGGCTTGTCAGTGCGCAGTACTAATTCGGGATCTTCCGGTGCTTCATAGGGAGAGTCGACTCCTGTGAAATTTGGCAATTCACCACGACGGGCTTTTTGATACAGGCCTTTGGGGTCTCTTGCTTCGCACACACCAAGTGGTGCGTCTACGAATACTTCAATGAACTCCGACTCCTCCACGAGCTCACGAGCCATTTGTCTTTCATTGCGGAATGGGGAAATCAAGCAAACAATCGTGATCAAGCCAGCATCCACAAAGAGCTTGGCAACCTCTGCAACTCGCTTAATGTTTGCAATGCGATCAGCGTCGGTAAACCCAAGATCGCGACTCAAGCCATGCCGTACGTTATCCCCATCCAATATGTAGCAGTGTTTCCCGCGCTGAATCAGCATTTCCTCAACCATTCCGGCAATCGTAGATTTGCCCGATCCAGACAACCCAGTGAACCAGAGGAGGCATGGTTTTTGATCTAGTCGTTTTCCTCGTTGCTCCTTATCTACTTGGAAGGATTCCCAGGAAATGTTCGCAGCTCGTCGGAGACTGAATTCGATCATTCCAGCTCCCACGGTTTCGTTGGTAATCCTGTCAATGAGAATGAAACCCCCAAGACTTCGGTCGACTCTGTAGGATTCGAAAACGACCGGTCGCGCTAACTCTAACTTGACTGACGCAATCTGATTGCGGGTGAGCGTTGTGGCTGGTTCGTGCGCCAGAGTAATTACATTGACGACGTAGTCGAGTTTGAGAATGCGGGCACTCGTATTCTGCGTGGCAATCTTCAGCGAGTACTGTCTATGTGGAAACATTGGTTCGTCGCCAAGCCAAATCAACTTGGCTGCGAATTGATCGCTCAGTTCAGGTGGTTCTGCAGCCGTCCCCAAAACATCTCCCCGACCTAATTCGATGTCTCGGTCCAGCTGCAATGTAACTGCTTGACCTGTCGTTGCCCTTGTCGTCTCTCTACCACCATTTATTAGAGACACCACAGTTGCATTTGTACCTGATATGCATCCAACAATCTCATCGCCGATTCGAACTTCACCTGAAGCGACAGTGCCGGAATAGCCTCGGAAATTGGGAGTTGGTCGGTTGACCCACTGTACGGCCATTCGAAACGGTCGCTCGCTTTCTACGCTTTCCGCGGAGACGGCATCTAGGCAGTTGACAACGGTCGGTCCCTCATACCAGGGTGACTTACTCGAAGGCTCGAGAATGTTGTCGCCATGCAGCGCTGAAATTGGGACAAAGTTGACCGATTCAAAGCTTAAGTTGGATGTGAAGTCTTGGTAGCTCTCAATGATCGATTCAAAGCAATCCTTGCTCCAATCCACCAAGTCCATCTTGTTGACGGCAACAACAAGGTGCGGAACGGCTAGTAGGTCGAGGATGCAGCTGTGGCGTCTAGTCTGGTCGACGATTCCATTTCGCGCATCTACGAGCAACACTGCGACAGAAGCCGTCGATGCACCCGACGCCATGTTGCATGTGAATTGCTCATGTCCAGGTGCGTCGGCCACGAGATAGCGACGGTTTGAAGTCGCGAAGTGCTTGAAGCCCACGTCGACTGTAATTTTTTGCTCGCGTTCCGCTTGCAGTCCGTCAATCAATAGAGCGAAATCGGGGTCGTTGCCCTGCGTTCCCCATCTCTTGCTCTCATTCGCCACAGTCGCCATGTGGTCGGCAAATACTTGATTTGCATCGTGCAGGAGTCGACCAAGCAATGTGGACTTTCCATCATCCACGCTTCCACAAGTGACAATCCGCAAAGGGGCAGGATGGTGTTCGGGCTCTGACATCGCGTTTAGAAGTAGCCTTCTACCTTACGTTTTTCCATCGATCCAATTTGATCGAAGTCGATCAGTCGAGCATTGCGTTCGGAATTTTTGGCAGTTTTCAATTCTGCGACAACTTCTTGAACTGTGCTGGCGGAAGATTCGATTGCTCCTGTCAGCGGATAGCATCCCAATGTCCGAAAGCGCACGGTTCTCGTCATTGGTTGCTCTCCGGGATTCAGCTCCATACGCTCGTCCGCGCACACTATCAATGTGCCGTCCCTCTCGACAACTTGCCGTTCCTGCGCAAAGTACAGTGGAACGACTTCAATCTGCTCCTCAAGTATGTATTGCCAAACGTCCAGCTCAGTCCAGTTGGAGAGTGGGAAAACCCGCAAGCTCTCGTTCGGTCCTAGTCGCGTATTGAAGAGGTTCCAGAATTCGGGACGTTGCCTGGTTGGATCCCAACGATGACCCTTGTCGCGAAACGAGAAAATCCTTTCCTTCGTGCGGGACTTTTCCTCGTCGCGTCTCGCGCCTCCGATTGCTGCATCGAATTCGTGCTTATCCAGTGCTTGTATGAGAGCTTCCGTCTTCATTACGTTGGTGTGGACATTGGATCCTGACGAGAACGGATTGATGCCACGATGAAGTCCTTCTTCGTTGACATGAACCATTAATTCGATTCCGTCTGTGGACGCAAGTCGGTCTCGAAAGTCGTACATTTCTGGAAACTTCCACGTCGTATCGATATGAAGCAGCGGGAAGGGAGGCATTTGTGGCGCAAACGCTTTCTTGGCAATGTGCAGCATCGCACAGGAGTCTTTTCCCAGAGAGAAGAGCATGACTGGACGTTTGCACTCGGCGACCACTTCCCGAAATATGAAGATGGCTTCCGCTTCTAAGTGTTGGAGATGGACTGTTAACAAGATGGTCGCGACTAGATAGGACTAGGGCAGAATAGACAATGCGGCGGGAAATTCAATCCAAGTCAACCGGTTCGACAAGGGGACTTTTCATCTCTCATGCTCGAATAGTTCATATTCGGTGCGCCTCGTCAATGAACGCTTGCACGATCTGACGAATCGTTCGACTCAATTTGGTTGCGGCGACCTCGTTATAGCGATACGAGCTCTCATCCATGTAAATGTGTTGGGCAAGCTCCAATTGCGCCGCATGAACGCCACGAGAGGGACTTCCATACGTGCGCGTAATGTAGCCTCCCGTAAATCGACCGTTGAGTACTGCCGAATAGTTGGATTGTTGCGCAACGCGAAACGCCGCATTCTCTAGACCAATATCACAGCTCACGCCGCCGTTTGTGCCGAGGTTCAAGTCTGACAGTACACCCTGAAAAAGATGGGGAATCTCTGATCGAATAGAGTGCGCATCCCAGAGCAACGCATAACCGTGCTTTTCGCGAAGGCTAGAAAGCGCTTGACTAAGCTTGGTGTGATACGGCTTCCAGTAGGTCTCCACACGCATGCGCTGCTCGTCAGGTCCACAACTCTCATTGGGTTTGTAGATGCCTAGGCCAGCAAACGTAGCAGACGGACATAGACCGGTCGAGACCTGACCTTCATAGAGCGCGGCATCCGTAGGTGGTCGGTTTAGATCAACTACATATCTAGAGAACTTAGCTGCGAGAACGCTAGCTTCTATTTCTCCTGCAAATCCGTAGAGTTTTCTCACGTGCCAATCTGTATCTGGAAGCTCGAGTCCAACTTCCGTCATTCGTTCTGACATGCCTGGTGCCAGCTCACGGCCGTCATGCGGAATGCTAATTAGGAGAGGCGATTCGCCTGAGCAAAAGGAGTAGGTGTCGCTCACTAGCCCATACTTGGCAGTATCGCCTTGACCAGTGGACAGAAATTGCCTGCATTTATTACCTTGGCAAGTTTTTCAATATCTTCCGAGAGTGATCGGTCGGTCGTATAGGAGTCTGAGATAGCCCGCACTTGCTGCAGGGAATTTTCTATGGCGCCCGAAGACTTCAGTGGCCGATGGAATTCGATTCCTTGAGCAGCAGAGAGCAGCTCGATCGCTACGATGCGTTGGCAATTGTCGACCATGTTGTGTAGTCGTCGTGCTGCGTAGGTTGCCATGCTCACATGGTCTTCCTGATTGGCAGAAGTGGGGATGCTATCCACGCTCGCAGGCTGTGCGAGGGCTTTGTTTTCCGATGCCAGCGCAGCCGCAGTCACCTGTACGACCATGAATCCAGAATTCAATCCACAGTCTTCAACGAGGAAGGCGGGAAGGCCGCTGAGATTCGAGTCCATGAGAAGTGCAGTCCGACGCTCGGACAGCGATCCGATTTCGGCGATAGCAAGGGCAAGGTAATCAGAAGTAAGCGCAACGGGCTCTGCATGAAAATTGCCCCCTGACAAGATTGCATCGCTGTCCACAAAAACCAGCGGATTGTCTGTGACTGCGTTTGCTTCAATTTCGAGCGTGTCGGCTGATTGGTGAAGACTATCCAGGCAAGCTCCCACCACCTGCGGCTGGCAGCGAATTGAATAGGGATCCTGCACGCGAGGGCACGACACATGCGATGCTCTAATTTCGCTTCCTTTCATGAGCTCAAACAGCAATGAACCGACTTGCTGCTGTCCATGGTGACCTCTAACTCTATGAATGCGCTCATCGAACGGCGTGTCGCTGCCTTGAACGGCATCGGTCGTCATCGCGCCCGCGACGATGGAGGCCGCAATTGCATGCTCCAACCGAAACAAAGCGGCTATCGCTAGTGCAGTCGACACCTGGGTTCCGTTCAACAACGCCAATCCTTCTTTTGGTTGCAATCTCAATGGCTCAATTTGAGCTTGCGTGAAAGCCTCAGCAGCGGAGAGAATCTGACCCTTGAAGGAGACGGTTCCTTCACCGATCAACGCAGATGCGATGTGCGCAAGAGGTGCCAGATCGCCGGATGCGCCGACCGATCCTTGAGAGGGCACAATGGGATAGATTTCGTGATTGACTAGTGCGCATAGCGCGTCAATCAACACCGGTCGCACACCGGAGTAGCCTTTAGCCAATGCCGTAGCCTTGAGAACAATCGAAAGCCGTACGACGTCATCGGAAAGTCGGTTGCCGACGCCTGCGGCGTGAGATCGAACAAGATTGTGCTGCAGCTGCACAAGTTGGTTGGAGTCGATGCTCTTAGTCGCTAGCTTTCCAAATCCTGTGTTGACTCCGTATGCGGTGTTTCCGTTCTGCACGAACTGCTCTACGAACTTTTGAGAATTCTTGACGCCTGAGCGTGCGCTCTCACCCAGTCTTAACCGTACAGGGCCATGCCAAACTTGGCGAAGTTCGGCTAGCGAAACGGAATGTCCGTCGATCTCAAGGGTCATGAGATTGAGACTCGCTCAAGCTAGTCCGAGTGCATGGGCAATACAAGCTCATTTTCCTGGGCACAGTCGATTGCGGACTCATAGCCGGCATCCGCATGACGCAGCACCCCGCTAGCCGGATCGTTCCACAAGACGCGTGAAATTCTACGGTCTGCATCGTCGGTGCCGTCGCACACAATGACCAATCCAGCGTGCTGAGCATATCCCATTCCCACGCCGCCACCGTGGTGTATGGAAACCCATGTAGCACCACTAGCGACATTCACCATTGCATTGAGAAATGGCCAATCGGAAACCGCGTCGGATCCATCGCGCATGGATTCCGTCTCACGGTTCGGGCTTGCCACAGACCCGCTATCGAGGTGGTCTCTTCCAATGGCAATAGGTCCGGTCAGTTCACCCGTTCTAACCATGTCGTTGAAGGCAAGACCGAGTTTGTCCCGTTGGCCTAGCCCAACCCAACAAATGCGTGATGGCAATCCTTGAAAGTGAATTCGTTCCCTCGCAGCGTTTAGCCAAGTGTGAAGGTGTCTATCGTAGGGATAGAGCTCTTTGACTTTTTCGTCGGTCTTGTAAATGTCTTCTGGGTCACCCGACAGGGCCACCCAGCGAAACGGACCAACGCCCCTGCAGAAGAGCGGACGTACATATGCGGGTACGAAACCAGGAAAGTCAAACGCGTCAGTAACGCCTTGGCCGACTGCAACTTGACGAATGTTGTTGCCGTAATCAAACGTTGGAATCCCGGCTTTGTGAAATTCGAGCATCGCACGAACGTGCACTGCGATGGAATCCGATGCGGCGGCAGCGACTTCATCTGGATGGTCTTGTCGCATTTGAACCCACTTCTCGACGGTCCAACCCATGGGCAGATAGCCATTGGCCGGATCGTGCGCCGAAGTCTGGTCGGTGACAGCGTCCGGTCGTATGCCGCGTTCTACGAGTGTAGGAAGAATTTCGGCAGCGTTGCCAAGCAATCCTACCGACAATGCCTTGCCCGAACTGGTGGCGTCGTTGATGACTCGAAGGGCATCGTCGAGATTCTCTGCCCGTCTGTCGAGATAGCCCGTCTCAAGTCGCTTGTCGATTCGGTCCGATTGGCATTCGATGGCAAGCAGCGAAGCGCCAGCCATGGTCGCGGCCAGAGGTTGTGCTCCTCCCATGCCTCCAAGTCCGGACGTCAATATCCACTTTCCACGCAAATTTCCGCCATAGTGCTGACGCCCCATTTCGACAAATGTTTCGTACGTCCCCTGGACGATGCCCTGGCTGCCAATGTATATCCATGATCCAGCAGTCATTTGGCCAAACATCATCAAGCCTTTGCGATCAAGTTCGCGAAAATGCTCCCAGTTAGCCCATGCCGGGACTAAGTTCGAGTTGGCGATCAACACTCTAGGTGCGTCTGTGTGAGTCTTGAGTACTCCCACTGGTTTGCCAGACTGTACTAGCAAAGTCTGATCGAGTTCAAGTTTTCTGAGCTGCTCAACGATAGCGTCGAAGCATTCCCAGTTGCGAGCCGCTTTTCCTATGCCACCGTAGACGACCAACTCATCGGGATTCTCCCCTACATCTGGGTCTAGGTTGTTCATGAGCAGCCGCAGGGGTGCCTCGGTTAGCCAGCTCTTTGTCTGCAAATTGGTGCCGGTGGGTGCTTTTACAGGGCGAGGCTTGCTTTTGCTCATTGCTCCAACTTCCTAAGGTCTAATGTGTTGCCAAGTCTGCAAGGTAGGAATTGCGAATGGTTTGCGTGCTGCGGAGTATTCAAGCGGCAATCCACAGATTGTCAACAACTTTTGAATATTCTGAGCCAATGCCTTGGTGTTCAACATGCAAGCCATCAATGACCTGCCACTTGCCTGCAACCATGACGCGGCTAATTGGTAGGTCTAACCCCGAGAAAACAAGCGCATCCAGGATCGATTCCGATGTGTGTCCAGCCAACATTGGGTGATCGAGATCAAGCACGACTAGATCGGCCGGTAGTCCAACCTGCAATCCTGTAGCCCCATGTCCACAAGCCTGTGCTCCTCCTTCTAGTATTTTCTCAAGCAGGTTTCTACCACAGTGATTGTGCGGAACAGAAGCTACATTGCGAGAAAGGCTCGAGAGTCGTTGTCCATATTCGAGCCATCTCATTTCTTCGAACGGATTCAAGGAGATGTGGCTGTCGGATCCTATGGCAATGTGTCCTTCCAGCTCAAGCCAGTCTCTCAAAGGGAATATTCCGTCCCCAAGATTCGCTTCAGTCGTCGGGCATAAGCAAACAATTGCATTGCTTCTTGCCATGGACTCGAGCTCGTCTGATGTAACGTGCGTCGCGTGAACGAGACACCAGTGTTCATTGGGCGCGAATTCTTTAAACAGCCATTCAACGGGTCGGGCTTGGTGCTGCATCAAGCATTGCTCGACTTCCGCTGTCTGCTCTGCTATGTGAATGTGCAGCGGACATTGCTCTCGCCCTGCAATATCGGCGAGTTTCGCTAGCGATTCTTGTGACACTGCACGCAAACTATGCGCACCTACTCCTATGTTCGTGCTTGCAGAGGAGCGAGCTCGTGCTGATTCGAAATGTTCAATGTACTCTGAAACGTCCATTGCAAATCTGCCTTGCTCAGCTAGCGGACCGGGTTGACCGAAGCCTGCTCGTTCATAGAGGATCGGCACATAGGTGAGGCGTATTCCAGTGTCTTCCGCTGCACTGAAAATGGCCTCAGACATCCTACCGACCTCCTTGGTATCGGAGGAATCTCTATGCAGGTAGTGAAACTCGGCAACCGATGTATAACCACTTGCGAGCATTTCGCTGTACGCTTGACAAGCAACCGAAGTGAGGTCTTCAGGACTAATCAAATTGGCGAGTCGATACATCTGCACGCGCCAACTCCAGAAATTGTCTTTGCCTTCAGGTCCTTGGTGTTCACAATGGCCAGCCAATGCTCGTTGAAACGCGTGGCTATGTGCGTTTGCAATCCCCGGAATGATTGCGTCAGCGACAAAGTCGCGGGGCTCAGCTTGGCAGTCAGGCTGGATTGTCTGCACCAATCCATCAGCAATAGTGAGATGAACGTTTTCATTCCACCCGTTGGTTAGGAATGCTTTGTGCGCGAAAATTTTGGACACGTTAAGGAGAATTAGCTAGGTGTCGATTGTGCAAGTTGGAGTAAATACGATTCTAGCGAGTCAAGTTGATAGCAACGCAAAGGTTTACGTCAGTAAGGCAGTCGCCAAGGACTGACGCGCGAAAAGCAATCGTGCGGCGTTTGACGTGGATTCTGCGCACTATGACTGCCTTCGAGTCTTGTATTTCCAAAGGTGGTGCACTAACATGACACTGCAAGAATGTGCATATCAACACAAACAAGCAACGACGACTCGCCGAGTCGCATAAAGTGTTGGTAGACAGCAAGCCTAGAGTAGCGTGGCAATGAGCAATAGCAAAGCCGCTTCAAATAGCTCGTCCTTATCTCAAATTGACATGATCAGTCGAGAATTGATTGAGTTTGTCGGGAAAGAGAGATTTGGTACGGTCCTAGCCGACCCTCCTTGGCGGTTTAATAACCGAACGGGGAAAGTCGCACCTGAGCACCGTAGGCTCACTCGTTACGAGACACTTTCATTTGAGGAAATCGCTGCCCTTCCAGTCGCCAATTTCCTTCTTGATTCTGCGCATTGTTACCTGTGGATACCCAATGCGTTGCTGCCATATGGGTTGGGCGTGCTCAAGGCATGGGGATTTGAATATAAGACAAATCTCATATGGCATAAGGTTCGCAAGGATGGAGGTTCGGATGGACGGGGAGTAGGTTTTTACTTTCGTAACGTGACTGAAATGATCCTATTCGGCGTTCGTGGTAAGAATGCAAGAACCTTGGCACCAGGTCGAAGTCAAGTGAATCTCTTTTCGAGCCGAAAGCGCGAACACTCAAAAAAACCCGAAGAGCAGTACGGGATTATCGAGAGCTGCAGTAGGGGTCCCTACTTGGAGCTATTTGGAAGAGGCGTCCGAAATAACTGGTCTATTTGGGGCAACCAAGCTGTTCCCGAGTATGCTCCGACGTGGAATACTTACAGCCACAACTCTGTAACCAATTCGGAAGTAACAATGTGAGTTTGGACAAGTTCCAAGATGCAGGTTGGGACGTAAGAGTCAAGAATCACGCTGACGCAATTCTCCAGCAGGATTTTCCGTCTCAGCTACACGAACTAACTGCGATATCACTGTCTACAGCGATTGACCCCAGTCTGTTAATTGAGGGTGGCGGTGGGGAGTCAAAAATCACGCAGGAATTAAGACGTAAATTGGAAAAGGCTGGGTGGCAAAAGCACAAGTTTCAAGTGCACAAGTCGGTCGACGCCCGCCAAGTAGCTAGTGCAACTCACGAAATAGACCACGTTAACAGCGCTGACGTAGGTACGCTAGTTTTAGAAATTGAATGGAACAATAAAGATCCGTTTTTTGATAGAGACCTTGAGAATTTCCAACGGCTTCACCAGGACGGAGCAGCAAGCGTGGGAATAGTAATCACCAGAGGTGCGTCCCTGCAGGATGAAATACCTGCGATTTTTAGAGAGTGTGCATTGACACGAGGCATAAGTTCGCCGCCCGATCTAGTAGAAGCCTTTGATGTGCGTCTCACGGAAAACCAACAGCGGCAGATTAGTCGACAAGAAGCTCTCGGGATGTCATTTGTGGATGCATGGGCCAAGACTTTCAGCTCCAGCAAATTTGGTACGGCAACTACCCATTGGTCCAAACTTGAGGAACGAGTCCTTAGGGGTGTAGGCAATCCATGTCCACTCCTGCTGCTGGGTATTCCGTCTTCGGTTGTCGTTGGGTGGAGTTTGAACAAGTCCGTCAATTCGCACACTCCTCTTGTACGGTAGGCTTGGTAAGTTTTCAATCACACCGAATCACTCGTTGACTGTGCATATTTCAAATAGGATAGAAAGCACCATCTGCAAACACTTGGGAAGACTGTCCACAAAGCAAGAAATAACACTTTACATATTCCCCATTCGACAGAGTGAAGCAAATGACTAAGTGGGATTTTCTTGTAACTGACGCGAACATTGCAACTATGCAATTGGGCAATGGGGCCTATGGGATAGTTAGGGATGCGGCTCTCGCGATTTCCAACGGTTGCGTCGCATGGGTTGGTCCTAAGTCAGATCTTCCTAGTATTGACTCAGCGCAAACGCGGAGCATTGCAGGGAGATGGCTTACACCTGCTCTCATCGATTGCCACACGCATTTGGTTTTTGCCGGGGACCGTGCCGCTGAATTCGAGCAACGTCTAAAGGGAGCAAGCTACGAAGAGATTGCTCGCGCTGGAGGCGGAATTCGGTCGACCGTAAATGCAACTCGAAATGCGACAAAGGAGCAATTGGTTGATTGCACGCAGACACGTCTTGATTCGTTGCTCAACGAAGGTGTCGCGACGGTGGAAATCAAATCAGGATATGGCCTCGATTTCCATACCGAAATTACGCAACTTGAAGCTGCTAGAGCACTAGGGGATCTCTCTAAGGCGTCTATAGTCACAACATTTCTTGGAGCTCATTCAATCCCGTTGGAATTCCACGAAAGAGGCGACGAATACTTGGACTTTGTGGTTGCTGAGGTGCTTCCTGCGGTACATGAACGAGACCTCGCAGACGCTGTTGACGCCTACTGTGAGAGCATAGCCTTTTCGGCCGATCAGCTTGCTAGGCTCTTTGATGAAGCTACGAGTCTCCGCTTGTCTATCAAATTGCACGCTGACCAGCTTAGCGATGGAGGAGGCGCCGAATTGGCTGCTTCCTATCGTGCACTTTCGGCAGACCATCTCGAGTACACCTCGCCTCAAGGAGTGGAAGCACTCGCCGGAACGGACACGGTCGCGGTATTGCTACCCGGAGCGTTCTTGACGCTCGGCGAGACTCAATTGCCTCCTATAGATCAGATGCGTGATTTGGGCGTTCCCATTGCGGTTTCAACGGACTGCAATCCTGGAACATCACCACTTTGTTCGTTGAGAATGGCAATGAATCTTGGTACAAGCCTCTTTCAATTGACGCCAGAGGAATGCCTTGCGGGTGTGACGCGCAATGCGGCGCAAGCGCTAGGTTTGTTGCATGATCGTGGAACTCTGGAGGTCGGAAAACGAGCCGATATCGCGGAATGGGAGATAGAACACCCTCGTGAACTGACGTATTGGGCTGGATTGAATCAACTTAGCTCGCTAATGATCAATGGCGAAGCAGTAGATTGAAGTCATGCACATTTGAATGGGCATTCCTAGGCTTTGCTTCGCTTAACCAACTAGCAGCGAACAGTTACAAACCCCGTGGTTGGGCGAGAGTCCGTCAAGCTTAAGAGTTGCAGTACTATACGAATTTACGTATGTGCTAATTGCGCCGGGGACGTTAATCACTACTGCAACTTGGGTTTACGGTGGTCATTTGAGCATTTGTTAGCTATGATAGCGAGCGTCCTGTGGCCTACCTGAATCCAAATTCTTTTGGTACTTGGATCGAAAACACCTAATTCGTCGTACCGCATTCAAAGAGTCGTTGCTTTCAACCTCAGAAGTGGGCCTCTCCGAGCGTGACTGTCCAAAGTTTTCTGTAGATGGATAACCTCTTTCTACACATTGGTTGTCAAAGTTACAGTCCAAGCCGTCTAGAGAAATTCCGCAAGCAACTCAGCACTGAGTGCTCCCGCGATGTCTGGGTCTCTGCTGAATTCGTCCATATAGCTGAACTAAATCGCCCGCTAAGCGAACGCGAAGAGCAAATCGCACACTTGTTGCTTAGCTATGGACCTGAGAACGTGCACAGAGTCAAATCGAACGATCCACAGTGCACTGTCGTACCTCGTCTGGGAACGATTTCGCCCTGGTCAAGCAAAGCAACTGACATTTTTCAGCTCTGTACTCTCGGTGCGGTCAAAAGGGTTGAACGTGGTGTGAGATGGTATGTGGAGCCTTGGCTGCCCGAATTTGTCCCACTCCTGCATGATCGCATGACGGAAACTGCGTTGCTTGACAACGATCTGGGCAAGGTTTTTGCCCATTTCGAACCGGGACAATTGCGGCGCATCGAACTAGGCCCAAATCCACGTGTGACATTCAATGAACTGAATCGCGATTTGGGTCTCGCACTCACAGAGGACGAAATTGAATATTTGATTCAGGTCTACACAAGGCTAGATCGTGCACCAACGGACGTGGAACTGATGATGTTCGCACAGGCCAACTCGGAACACTGCAGGCACAAGATTTTCAATGCTTCTTGGTTGATTGATGGAATTGAGTCAACTCAGTCCCTGTTTCAGATGGTTCGCAGCACGACTGCAGCAATCAATGGATTGGGCATTCGTTCGGCATATCAGGACAACGCTTCCGTGATCGATGGGCTGTGTAGTCAACGCTTTTGTGTTACGCCACAGAGCCGTAAATACAAATTTGTAGACGAACCTGTCGACACCCTGATGAAGGTCGAGACTCACAACCATCCCACAGCTATTTCGCCCTATCCGGGTGCCGCGACCGGGTCTGGAGGAGAGATACGAGACGAAGGGGCAGTAGGGTCTGGGTCCAAGCCAAAAGCTGCTTTGGTGGGGTTTACAACTTCACACTTGGAAATTCCAGGCAATTTGCAACCATGGGAACTCAAGGCAGGAAAACCCAGCAGAATCGCGTCTGCCTTTGAAATCATGACTGACGGTCCTGTGGGAGCGGCATCCTACAACAACGAGTATGGCAGGCCAGCGCTGCTAGGCTACTTTCGGACCTTTGAGGCGAATGTTGTAGGCGGCGACAACCAACGATGGGGCTACCACAAGCCCATCATGATTGCTGGTGGTTTGGGATCTACTTTCCGATCTCACATACAAGGCGGAACTGTAGAGGGCAGGTGCGCTTTGGTAGTTCTCGGTGGACCTGCAATGCTCATTGGGTTGGGTGGTGGAGCCGCGTCAAGCATGAGTTCCGGGCAGTCCACAGCTGACCTTGACTTTGCTTCCGTACAGCGCGACAACGCTGAATTGGAGCGCAGGTGCCAGGAAGTAATTGATCGCTGTACTGCCGCGCTCGACAGCAACCCTATTGTCTTCATTCACGACGTGGGTGCTGGAGGACTCTCCAACGCGTTTCCCGAATTGATCCACGACCTTGGAGTAGGAGGCCAGTTTGAACTTCGCAAGGTCCCGAATGCCGATATGGGTATGTCGCCGATGGAGATTTGGTGCAACGAAGCCCAGGAACGCTATGTGCTAGCAATTTCGGACGACAAAATGCAGTTGTTCGAGGACATTTGCAAACGTGAACGCTGTCCGTTTGCCGTAGTAGGACATACGCTAGAGCAATCTCGGATAGAACTCACCGATTCTCTACTCAAAGAACGACCGATAGATTTAGAGCTTGATGTCATCTTTGGAAAGCCGCCAAAGATGCAGCGTGCGTTTGCTACGAGCACGAGAGTAACCAGAAAGCTCGATCTTAGCCAGGCAAGTCTGGATGAAGCCATTGAACGGGTTCTGCAGTTTCCCTCTGTTGGATCGAAGAAATTCCTCGTAACTATCGGAGACAGAAGCATTACGGGCTTGATAGCACAGGAACAAATGGTGGGTCCCTACCAAGTACCTGTAGCTGATGCCGCGGTCACCATTGCCGGATACAACACCTACGGTGGCGAAGCAATGGCTATGGGAGAGAGATCCCCACTGTCTGTGGTGAACCCTGCAAGTGCATCGCGGATGGCCATCGCAGAAGCATTGACCAATCTTGCTACGGTGCGAATTGAGAGCCTTGAGCGGGTTGTTGTTTCTGCAAATTGGATGGCGGCTGCCGGATTCGAAAATGAGGATCAAGCATTGCACGAAGCCGTCTCGGCGGCAACAACCTTGTGTCGGGACTTGGGGATCGCAATCCCGGTTGGAAAGGACAGCCTTTCCATGCGCACCCAGTGGGAAGATGGCGACACAGAGCAAGAAGTAGTTTCACCGGTTTCGCTGGTAGTCTCCGCATTCGCACCCGTCCCGGATGTTCGGAACGTGCTAACTCCTCAATTGATGGGCATCGGCAGTGAACTGTTGCTAGTGGAGCTCGGGGAGCAGCACCGCTTGGGTGGAAGTGCTCTAGCTCAAGTCTATGGGCAGCTAGGTGACAACGCTCCTGATGTTGAAAACTCGTCAGCGCTTGCAGCTTTGGTCAGATTAGCTCTTGCCGTTCACGACCGGGGCTTGGCACTCGCGGCGCACGATCGTTCAGATGGTGGTCTGCTTGCGACGTTGCTTGAAATGTCGATTGCGGGACGCGTTGGGTTGAATCTGGACCTTCATGGATCCTGGCAAGAGCAATTGTTTGCGGAGGAAGTCGGCCTGGTTTTTGAGTGTGTCCCGTCCAACTCACCCTTGATCACTGATCTTGCTGAACAGTCCGGACTAATTTGCCGTCGCATTGCAACTACAACAGACGACGAGATCATTGCCATCACGATTAATGGGAATATTGCCTATCGCAATTCGGTTTTCGAATTGGAGAGACTTTGGTCTCGAACGAGCCACTTGATGCAGAGACTTCGTGACGATTCAGACTGCGCCGACTCAGAACATCGACTCATTGGGTCAGGCGACGCAGGACTAAGTGAACAACTCACCTTTGCAATTAAGGAACCGCGTGACTTAAAGACTAGGAGCACCGGCTCGAGTCCTCGGGTAGCGATTCTGCGCGATCAAGGCGTGAATGGACAGATTGAGATGGCAGCAGCTTTTCATGCTGCAGGATTCGCTTGCGATGATGTCCACATGACCGACTTGTTCGAGGGACGCGTCACGTTGAACGACTATCAGGTCTTGGCTGCTTGTGGCGGATTTTCGTATGGCGACGTACTTGGAGCCGGCGGAGGATGGGCAAAATCCATCCTATTCAACGACCAGGTGAGATCAGAATTTCAGGCATTCTTTGAGCGCAGCGACAGCCTAACTTTAGGCGTCTGCAATGGTTGCCAGATGCTTGCGTTACTGCATTCGCTCATTCCTGGTTCCGATCATTGGCCCATGTTTGAGAGGAATCAGTCTGATCAGTTTGAGGGACGAACGATTCAAGTGCATGTAGAGGAATGCGATTCTCCTTGGCTCAGTCAAATGGCTGGAAGTCAAATTCCAGTTCCGGTAGCACACGGGGAAGGGCGTGCCTTGTTCAAGGACGACAGCTCTCGCAACGAGCTAGACGCGAGCAATCGAGTGGCGTTCCGGTATGTCAATGGGATTGGTGAGCCAACTGAAATATACCCATTGAATCCCAATGGCTCAACCGACGCCATAGCTGGGACGGTCTCCGCAGATGGAAGAGTGTTGATTCTCATGCCGCACCCAGAACGTGTGTATCGGACTATTCAAAATTCGTGGGTCGATCCAGCACTTCGCAATCGAGAATACAGCCCCTGGTTCCAATTGTTCCGTAATGCCTGGGATGCGTTTCAGCACTAGCTTACCGATTTTTGGGCTAGCAGTAGGCGATGCCCGAGAACTGTGAGGAATGGGCCACAAACGAGCGTTAACTCAGAGCTTCAGGACGAACAGAAATTTGGTATATCTGTCCAATTCCAATTGCATGCTAAGTCGTGAAGTCAAACTACTTGGACCAATCGGCCCTTTTTTATGAGTTTGAATTAGTGTGCTCTTTGTAGTTTGCTGACAACCAATTGTTCATCTTGCTCCCTCGCAAGACCAGACGATATTGCAATCGATCGCTTAGTGAGCCTAAAACGGTGTAGTGAAACAGTACAAACAATCAGGAGTTAACAAATCAAATTCAAAGAATGTATAATATAAATGCATAAAATGTCTATTTCACGTATTTTGAGCAATCTCAATATACCAACGGTAGGCTCAATGAGTTAGATTTCGATTGTACGTGTGGATGCGCTTTCGCCGATGACAAGCCTTAAGGACCCATTTGGAAACCACGGTGCGATGCCGCAAGCTAGGCGAAACTTGGCCAAAGTTGTTCGACAATCTCCTGAGATCTTTCGAATCGACGATGTTGTTGAGACGCTCGCAGTCAGCCGAACCCAAGCAACAAGCTTAGTGTCCCGGTGGACTCGCCAGGGGTGGCTCCGCCGCGTTGGACCAGGTGCATATGCTGCTGCCCCAATTGGATTGCTCGATAACGCACTTGTTCTCGACGATCCTTGGCTGTTGGTTCCGGTGCTTTACTCTCCAGCTTATGTTGGCGGATGGAGCGCCGCAGAATACTGGGACCTCACTGAACAAATTTTTGGCGCCATCGTTGTGATGACTATGAAATCGATTCGGACAAACAAACAGATCCATCATGGAACTCAATTTGTACTACGCCGAATCCAAGAAAAGAGGTTCTATGGCTTAGAAACGGTCTGGCGAGGAAGTACAAAAGTGTGTGTGTCAGACATCCATCGTACGATCATTGACCTTTTGGATACACCGTCGATCGGAGGAGGATTCCAGCATGTGGCCGATTGTGTAAGCAACTATCTCCACAGTGAACATCGCGACGATGGAGTATTGATCAATTACGCAAAGCATTTCGAGAACGGCGCAGTGGTCAAGCGTCTTGGTTTCTTGGCGGAGAAAGAGTCTCCTTCGAATGAATTGATAGAGCAATGTCAAAACGCACTGACCGCGGGAAATGCCAAACTTGACCCGTCACTTGAATGTCCGAAACTAATTTCCAAGTGGCGTCTTTGGGTCCCATCAGTCTGGCGATGAGACAGATTGGTGATTAGCAAGAACGAAATAATGAGAATCTCAACCAATTTGAGACTTTCACCTCATGTCATAGAAAAGGACTATGTTCTCGGTTGGCTTCTGTGGGGAATTGCTCGCAATCCAACGTTGGGAGAAAACTGGCTATTCAAAGGAGGCACCTGTCTTAAGAAGTGCTTCTTTGGGTCCTACAGATTCTCCGAAGACCTAGACTTTACGCCTATCGGCAGTTCAATTGTTGAGGAAGACTTTTTGTACCAAATCTTGTCGGATATAGTCGAAAGTGTTTACTTGGAAACTGGAATCGAGTTTCCATCCAATACCAGGAAATTGGAGATTTTTACGACCGCTCAGCACCGACGTCATTGTCAGATCCGAATCGGCTATCAAGCTCCGGTTTCACGGCGCGGGAGAAACGCTCCTCGCATCAAGATAGATTTGACACCGAACGAACGAGTTGTCTTACAGCCGGTTTACCGGTCTGTGATTCATTCTTACTCGGATGAGCCAGAGAGTGGCATTTCCGTGCGCACCTATGCGTTTGCAGAGATATTTGCCGAAAAGATTAGAGCACTTGCAGAGCGTGCACGTCCGAGAGACCTATACGATGTGATACATCTCTACCGCAGTAAAGAAATACTCCCTGAAGCGTCAATGCTGCTCGACGTTCTTCGTCGTAAGTGTGAATTCAGGAAAATCAAGTTACCGGATATTGCTGATCTTGAACCACAACAAGGCATCTTAGAACAAAACTGGGAGTTGATGTTGGGTAGTCAAGTGCCCGTTCTGACTCCATTCGCTACTTGGTGGATCGACTTGGCGTCATTCTTCGATTGGCTCTATGGGCGCGTAGTGTGATGACGAGTGATAATGCCGAACAGGCAACTGACCCACAGCTACACAGTTGAGCTGTTTATTGCGTCATTACACGAGACTGCGTTGTCCACTTGCCAGATGAAAGCTTTAGTGCGACAAATACTAGATGCATCTGAATCGAAGTCAATCGTTCGTTTTATTCTGTTCTGCGGAGATCTTATGGGCTTTCACCTCGCAGGCAAACTCAATCGACCTCTCCAATGCATTCACTATAAGGACATTTGGCACAGCGGACAACATTTATTTTGGTGTGGCGGTGAAAACCACGAGGAAATCCCATGAGTCTCTATGAACTTGAGAGGAACCGAGTCAAAACGGAAGGTGACGTCTGGGTTGCCCCAACGGCTGTCGTCATTGGAAGGGTACTACTCAAGCACAATTCCAGCGTCTGGTGGGGAGCAGTTCTACGTGGAGACTACGAACCCATTGTCGTCGGTGAGGCCTCGAACATTCAGGACAACAGCGTAATTCACATGGACGAAGACTATCCGGTGACAATTGGGAATCGCGTCACAGTTGGCCATAAAGTCGTGCTGCACGGCTGCACAATCGGCGATAACAGCTTGATTGGCATTAATTCCGTTGTTATGAATGGCGTACAGATCGGCGAAAACTGCCTAATTGGGTCCAACACTCTCATCACGGAGGACAAGCAAATACCCCCAGGAAGCCTTGTTCTGGGATCTCCAGGCAAAGTGGTCAGAGAGCTGTCGGCGGCCGAAATCGAGGAATTGACGGAGTTTTCAGAGAGATACGTGCGAAATTCAGCAAGGTACAGAATGTCCCTCAAAGAGCAGGCCGCATTTTCCGCCTAGAACTTTGCCACTTGAACTGCAAATCCCAAGTGATCTATTCTGAGTCCATGTAGGTCCATTTGACCGCATCGGCAAATACATAGTCAGCATTTGATTCGTTGCTAAGAGAGACCTTGGCGACACCAGGTTCTTCAATATCTAGCACACCTAGCTCATTCCAACCTTCGTGCCAGTCTTCTTGATCTCGGTCTAATTCCCAGTCTTGGCGTCCAACTGAAACACTCATCTCGTAATTGCCATTCCTAGCGGTGGATGGAAAGTGGTAGGAGAGCGACCATCTTCCGCTTCGAAACAGTTCGGCGTTGAAGGAAATCTCCTGAGTAGGCCGTTTACTTGTGTTCGCGAACACATAGGTATGTCGGTATCGACCCCAACAAGCCCCCCATGAGCTTCGTGCCCAAATTCCCGTATGTGTTGCAATATAGGAGGCAATTGGCAAACCGTTGTCTTGCCCTTTCTCACGAGGATGGAAACTGCGAAAGAGTGTGGATCCAAACATTGCCAAGCCTCCGTCGGAGGAGGGCTTTCTACTAGCAAATTCAAATCCGGGATCCAAGTCGTCGACTACGATGACATTTGGGTCTATTTCTGATCTCCATTGGGACGGGACTAGCGAATACCCTTGGGAGTCGTCGATGGACTCCACGAGGTCGTTAGGCAACGATTCCACATTTTGAACTGGAATTTCCAATGTGCCACGGTTGAGCGACAGGAACGTGTTTGCGTCAATCGCGCCAATTCGGTTCTCGGTTCTCATGACCAGTGTGTACGAGGTCTTACCCTGAAGTTCAAATGGTCCCAACGTGTTAGTGTCGGCAAACGCTTGATGCGCAATGTTCTCAATGAACACTTCTTTAAACTCAAAGGATTCCAACCAAAGGTGCGCAGATGCATCCTCGCCACTACGTAGGTGGAGCAAGCTCATGTAATTGTTTCCTTGGTCGTCCGGTTCGTCCAATCGGACCTGTTGTACAACGGAAAATTGCACTCCTGGCAACTTGTTATTCAGCAATGCACTTTGAATCAACGGTTGAATGCTCAAATTGTTCGACTGAAACGTACCTGAAATGAGTTTTAGGTCGACGGGCTTAGATTCAGAACTTGCCACAATTTTTGCAACGGTTGACGCGACGTTATCTTGGTTGAAGGATGCGTTGACCATCTCAGAAAGCTTTAGCACTCTGAATTTCTGTTTTCTGAAGTAGTCGTCTGACTCGGGAGTTACCTGTTGGTGCGATTCGTTTTGCCTTGCGAAGAAGGATCTTTCGATCGATTCCCAAAACGAGTGTGAGTTTAAGAGCGTTTCAAGAAAATCTCTGAGGTCGTACCTGTCAATCATGCCACGGAGGGTGCGGGCGACGTACCTTAAGTTCACCGTTGTTTCGTTAGAGAGTTCATTTGCCATTTCAAAGTCGAATCGGTATTTTTGTGTCGATTCCGCGGCCAACATTGTGAGCAGCAAGTGCTCCACTACTAGCTTGGCAAGCAGCGAGTGGTCGAGATCTTCACCTGTCGCTGAGAAATTCTTGAGAACACCTTGGATTACGGCATCTTCGAAGGTCTGATTGAAAATGCAATTAGTCCAGTAGTATGAGATTCCATACTCTACTTGCTCCGCGAAGAAGCCATACGCGTCATCAACCGCGCTGCGCATGTCATGCAGACGGTCGAGACGTGCGAATGGCAGTGTGGACTCTCGGAACATTAGCATCGAGTCAATCTCGAGATCAGTGCCTCTATTTTTGTTAAGCAGCGAGAGAGTCGTTGGAACCTCGACAACACTAAATTCACTGTTTGGAAACTCTATTCCGTGAGAGCTTAACGTTAATATGGCTTCACTTACATAGCGAACGATTCCATCCTTTAGCAACTGGGTTTGTGCAACTCTTCTCTCGTGCCGCTTGTGGACCAGCACATTTACTACCAATTCCTCGAATGCGTGCTGTTCGACCGAAAAGTCGGAGGCTATTAGAGCCAGGGACTGGTAGCTGCCTTGTATGGCAAAGCTGTCGCTAGCTGCATCTTGGTGTCTTAGCAACTCGCCTCGTGCTGTAACTAAGCTCCACGATTCGAGTTTAAGCTCTACCCCGAGGTTCACAGCAAACGAACTGTCCGCCGAGTCGTTGTCAATATATGTGGGCGGTTGAAGCGGTCTCGGATACCAGTGACTCATTGGAGTCAGTGCGATGTAGTCCCTGGTAAAGACGCTGGATCGCTGCCCCATCAAGCGCACCATCTGTGGACTGATATCAGAGTCAGTGTTCTGAGGAACATGATTGATCAAGTAGTATGGATTTGGATCACCACTTGTTCTTATCGAAAGCTCGTGCTCCTCGCCATTTACGGGTTTGCACGATGAGAGATCGAGTTCGAGAATGCCGTTGTTGTGTGTATAGACCAACGGTACTTCATTGCAAGAGATTTCTCTCACTAGCAATCCTGGATTGAGCGCAAATGAGGCCAATGATTTTGTAGTCTTGGATTGGTCTTTAGGACCCAGGTTCTGCAGCGCGATTGTGTACTTGAGATTAAGGTCCACCCGTGTTCCAGGCAATACTCGCACGTTGCCCTCGATGGACTTGACTACTGTGCGTTGCTCAAGCGTTCGCGAAGCTTCTTCGTAGGATTGAATCCAAATCTGTCGTTGGATGGCATCGACAATTGTGTTCGTGTGAACAGCCGCTTGGCAAACAACGCATATGGAAGTAAGTGAAATTGCTAAGGGTATGTAGAACCTGCGTTTTGCCTGGTCCGTTCGATCATGAAAGGTAGCAGTTGCCGAAATGAGAGCAATCGACATACAGAATACTGAGAGCCAGTAGACGAAGTGCTTTGCAAGAAAGTAATCGGGCGCAATGTCCGTAGGAAATAGACTAGCGGCACTGTAGCCAAATGTGAATGACCCCAGATCCCAAGGCAGCAGGGGGCTAACAATTGCTTGAATCAACAGAATGAGTGTGGTTCCTACAAATGCGATTGCTCCACTCCTAAACACCTCACATATCAGAAGCGCTAGACTCGTCCAGAAGAACAGCGCAATGCATAGATTGATCAATACAAACACTAGCGACCACGGCTCGAACACCTCCACAATTCCAGGGTGTAGGGTTACATCGATCGCTGCTATTCCCTGATAGGCAAGCGCGAGAGCAATTAGAAAGACAGCTACTAGAAGCGTGGCGGTTAGAGCTCTCGCCAGCGCCAGGAGAAAGTTGCTCACTCCGCGATGGGTGACAACTACGCTCTCAATCGAGTCTTCACGATATTTTGGAAGACGAAGTGCGAGGACTAATGAAACCAAGATGCACAGGTAGAAAAGCAGCGGTTCATATCCGCCCATGCCGTACTTGGGATTCGATACGCCATGCATTGGGGCATACCACGACACCAAGTGATGAAATGTCCCCAAGCAAAGCGCAAAGCCAACAATGATGAGAGCAAGTAACACGAGCAGCGTCGATGTCGAGACTCTTCGAAACAAGTGCTTAAGATCGAGGAGGATCAGCGACTTGACGTTGTTTGCGGTTCCGCGCATGTTCTGGAACATCATTGAATTAGTATTCCTAAATATTTGATTTAATTGAATATTTCTTATCTTATCCTGGACACATTGGCAATAGAATACGGACTAATACACTGCTTGTGCGAACAAGCCGATGAGTCGTAGTGGAACCAATCTACTCGAAATCGTTGGCACTTCGTCGTGCCCCCGCCGCTGGCTGTCAAGCCAACGGTGCACATGTCCATATTACTGTTGGAGCATTCAATTGCTTCGACTGTAGGTGGGCATTCATTGCCGTCTCGCACATTGTGCTGACTTAGGCGTATTCCATTAGGAACTGACCTCATAAATGGCGCCAGCCAAGTGAGAGTTCGGCGGGAATTCGCTGGTAAGATACCGTTGGAGTGTCCGGTGCTTAACAATGCACGTCCTCCGCTCTTGTTAGTCAAGAATTGTGCTACTGGAGTCTAAAGCATGACGACAATTGGTACGCCCCTAACTAGTACCGCAACCCGTGTGATGTTGCTTGGCAGCGGCGAGTTGGGAAAGGAAGTCGTCATTGAATTGCAACGGCTTGGTGTGGAAACCATTGCCGTCGATCGCTACGACAACGCACCGGCAATGCAAGTAGCGCACCGAAGCCACACGATCGATATGTTGGACGGTTCGCAATTGACGTCACTTGCTGAGAGCGAGAATCCTCATTTGATTGTCCCGGAAATCGAGGCGATCGCAACTTCATCGCTGAAAGATTTGGAAACCCAAGGCTATCGAGTGATTCCATCTGCCAATGCAGTGCACTTGACCATGAACCGTGAAGGGATTCGCACGTTGGCGGCGGAAACACTAAAGATTCCCGTATCTGACTACTGCTTTGCGAATTCCGAGCAGTCCTATTTGGACGGAGTCGAACAGATTGGGCTCCCATGCGTAGTTAAACCAACAATGAGCTCGTCGGGCAAGGGCCAGTCCGTGGTGCACTCCATGGATACAGCCCTTAAGTCTTGGAAGTACGCACAGGAAGGAACACGCGGTGCTGCAGAGAAAGTGATTATTGAGGAAATGATCGACTTCGACTACGAAATCACTCTCCTAACCGTCCAACATGTGAATGGGGTCGCCTACTGCGAACCAATAGGACACCGACAGGAACGAGGGGATTATCGCGAGTCGTGGCAGCCACATGCTATGAAATCCAGTGTCCTTGAAGAGTGCCAGAGAATTGCTGCGAAAGTTACTGAAGCTCTAGGTGGATGGGGTTTGTACGGCGTAGAGTTCTTCATAAGAGGCGAGCAGGTCTTCTTTAGCGAGCTGAGCCCTCGTCCCCACGATACCGGAATGGTCACTTTGGTTAGTCAGGACCTATCGGAATTCGCCTTGCACGCGCGGGCAATCCTTGGATTGCCGATCCCCGCAATTGAAAACTATGGACCATCTGCAACAGCTGTGGTCATCGTTGAGGGCAGGTCGGAGCAAGTGCGTTTCGAAAAGTTAGATGAAGCGTTAAAGGAACCTGGCACGCATGTCAGGCTGTTTGGCAAGCCGCTCGTTAGCGGCGAGCGGCGTATGGGGGTGGCGCTCGCAAGGGCTGATTCAGTCGATGAAGCCCGATTCAAGGCGCGCGGTGCAGCAAGCAGAATTGGGTATGCCCTGTAGGCAAACACGAGACACATAGCTTTCGTAAACGCTGCAATCTCGGTGTTCCTGCTTTCAAGCACACAACCCCTAACGCATTTCGAACATTGGCAAGGAACCAACTGGAGGAAAAGATGTTTAAAGTTGAAGACAAGAATGGTTCGCAATTTTTGATTAATCCACATCAAATCTCGTATATTCGAGAGGTAAACAAGAAGACTCTCGAAATTGGTCTAGCTGGGATGGACATTACAGTTCAATTCTCAACGATTAGAGTATCGACGGATGGTCGGGACCCCAGACGGGTATTGGAGGATTGGGAGATCCAACTGGACAGATGGTACGCCGCTAACCGGCGAGATGGGTAATGAGGTCGGGGAGCTTCTCAACGAACAAGAGGCAAAATCCAGTTCAGTGTTCAACCTAGCGTGCAATTTCGTTGGCGCGGCACGCAAACAGTTGCTAAAGATGCATCAATTCGAACCTATAATCTGTACTAGCATTGAGGAGAAAATGCCATGTCTCAACTAAAGTCTTGGAAAATCGCCGTAGCGTGTATTTTCAGCATTTTCCTGTTCGCAGGTTGTCAAAGCCTATCCAATTCGCAACTCGAGTTGGTTTCGCTAACAGCAGATGAGCGACAAGCCACAATAAATACTCTTTGCGAAACTGGTCGGAAGAGTGCCAATGAAGTCTACTCGTTCTGGTATCAATCAGACCAGGGTCCAAGCGAGGTCTTCTATCGGTGCCTAACGACACGTGCTGACGCGATGAGAGACCGTGAGCACCTACGCGGAGCCACTATCGTAACTACCGATAGCAGCATGATAGATTTCTTTGGCGAATTGAGCTTCTAACAGCCCACTTTCAAGTTTCTATGCCACGTGTTCAGTACTGAACACGTGGCAACCCACAACGCGTACGTGTACTGATCGCTTGGTCAGGTCAATCTACTCCAAGTCTGAACTTTAGCCTTTGCATGACAACAGTGTTTTGGGTGTGGCCGTGCACATGCACGAGCTAACGCATTAGGTCTCAATCATGAAGTCGAGTGTTTGTAATCTAATGCACATGGAATTCATAGGGGCCTCTCAATGCTCAAAGTAGAAAAGAAAAACGGCGGAGAAACGCTTATCAATCCTGACCACATCGCATACATCGAAACAAAAGGCGAGAAGCGGTTGCAAGTTGTTCTAGACTGTCTCGATCCCGACCAGCTTTTTGGCAAAAGCAAGACGTTTACAGTCCGATTGGAGACAAGGAATTCCAAGACAGTGCTATCGGAGTGGGGAAAGCAGATTGAGCTTTGGAGGGCACAACACCACAAGTAGTAGTCATCGCCGGATTTGGAGCGATTGACCGAAACATTCAGTCTACGCCGCTACAAACTAGTTGCTCGTTCGATTGGACCAATCACAGTGCGAACATCTTCTCTGCGTTTTGTAAATCGCTGCCGATCAAAGTACTCGAGGATGTCGATGACGGGCATACGACCAATGCCGCTTTCGTCGCGAAATTCTCGTACTGTAAAGGGATGCTTCTCGTTTAGGTTTAGCGCTAGCTTTGCAAGTTCATTGACCCGTGATTTAGTGAAGTAGCGTTTGGGAGTTATTTCAACCAGAACCTTCGCGGAAGCCATTCGCTTGAGCTCCGTCTCAAGCATCCGCAAAGGCATCTTCAGTGCTCTAGCCACGTCTCCAGTTGTGGGTGGCTGCTTCACGTCAATCATGGGAGAAATTCTTTCGAACAGTTGCTTGTTGTAGGTTGGTTGGTCGACCGAATGTGACTTTAGCGAATACTTGCCTGCGCGAGACTGGAACAAGCCATCTTCAATTCCACAGGCAAGCACGAATTGAACAGTTTCATGATCGCATTTCAAGTGATTCGCGAGTTGGGACAGTGACATTCCCAATTGCGAAGGGTGTTCTTCGTGGAAAACCGATAGGATCGAAGCTAGTCCCTTCGAAGTGTGTTGTAGTTTGTCAAAACTCAGGACTCGATCATTCAAATTGCGGATGCCTGAAAGTTGTTCCAGCTCGGTGGCAACTTCGGTTGGCAGATTCCACGAATTCAGGAACTCGTGGACTCGGATGCAGCGTTCGGTGCAAGACAGTCTGAAAGCGCTGACGAAATCGTCTCGTTCCACCAATGGAACCAACTTTGACATTGCCGCAACTCTATGCGGACTGCGACGCCGCACTGGTTTTGCATTGATCGAGGTGACCACACCGCCGCCTAATGTGCGTTGCAGATCGTGGTCACGCACGACAATCCGATCGCCAACCGTGACATTGAGAGATTGTTCTGTTGCTATGTCGGCGAGTCCAGCATTGCCCGCATGGAGAGTTCTCTCCAACGGCAATAGCCTTGCTTGCACGTGGCTCGTCGCGTGATATACATGCACAGGATGCCAGTGTCGCACACGACGTGGAAAGTCGGGAACAACACGAAGCCTAACTGTCATGTCGTTTACAGGATTGGCATTTCGTTGGTCGCGAAGCCACATGCCACGTGTGATTCGCGAAGCGGACTCTCCTGACAGATGGATCCCGCACCGGTCCCCGGCTTGCGCCGACTGAGCTGGCAACCCGTTCACAACTAGATTTCTAGCGCGAACTCGCTTCCCGGTCTCCACAATAATTAGGTCGTCCCCAGTTTCGATTGAGCCATCGAACACCATGCCAGTGACGACCGCTCCGACACCGCGGGGACTGAAAGATCGGTCGATGGAGAATCGAATACTCCGACTTCGTTCATGTCGACGAAATCTGGAAGCTGCGTCTCGTAGCTGATTTCTGAGTTCCTCAAATCCTGTTCTCTCAATAGCCGATGTCGTAACGATTGAGCAGCTATCGAGAAAGGTTGCAGATGTCAAATTGCGTATTTGATTGGTAACCTCCGCGACTCGTCCGTCATCGACCAAATCAATCTTGTTGATGACGACTGTTCCTTGCGTCAACCCAAGCAGCTGAAGAATGTTGAAATGTTCGGTGGTTTGCGGCATCACACCGTCGTCAGCCGCAACCACGAGCAAGGCATGCTGCATGCTGGCGACGCCTGCGATCATGTTGTGAATGAATCTGTGGTGGCCCGGTACGTCGACGAATCCAACGCGTTGGCCATCGAAATCGTGGTATGCAAACCCCAAGTCGATGGTTAGACCACGGCGTTTCTCTTCTTCCAGGCGATCCGTGTCGACGCCGGTGAGTGCTTTGACTATGGCTGTTTTGCCATGGTCTACATGGCCGGCAAGGGTTACGATCAACTCAATTGCCCAAGTGTCGCGATCAGTTCATCTAGAGGTTCGGCGCCTCTCATGTCGAGGAGCAGTTTCGATTTGCTACGCCGACCGATAACTGCCGGTTGCAGGCCTCTGAGACGTTGCTCAAATTTCCGCAGTTTTGCTTCACTTGTGTGTTGTATAGAAACGGCGAGAGTTGGGAGTTGAGTCGTTGGTTGAGAACCACTTCCGATTACCGAATCACTGTTAACGATCTCAATCGTCAAGTCGCCATCGGCCGCTTGCAGAGCACCGACCACGCTTCTAGCCCGGTGTTGCATCTGCTTGCGCGTAAGAGTCAAGTCTCTTAGCAGCTTAACGTGAAGATGCATCGTTGTTGGGTCTTCATAGGCCTTCAATGTCTCATCGAGGATGGCCAGTGTTATCTTGTCTGATCTCAATGCACGTTTAAGTGGGTTGGAATTGATCTTTTCGATGAATTCGGTTTGCCCAACAATGATTCCTGCTTGAGGTCCACCCATGAGCTTGTCTCCCGAAAACGTGACCAAGTCGGTGCCATTGCTCAGCGAATCCCCGGGCAACGGTTCCCTAGGCAGGTGCAGCTTGTTGAGATCTATGAGAGCTCCGCTGCCCAAGTCGAGCACGAAGGGAATGCCAGTTTGTTTTGAGAGTTCAGCAAGTTGCTGTTCCGTAGCGCATTCGGTGAATCCCTGAATGTGAAAATTGCTTGGATGCACTTTCATCAACAGGGCTGTTCGTTCACATATTGCTTTGGCATAGTCGTCGATGCGCGTTCTGTTGGTAGTGCCCACTTCGACCAGCGTGCATCCGGCGCGCGCCATGATCTCAGGCAGCCGGAAGCTGCCTCCGATTTCTATTAGCTCCCCTCGAGAAACCAATACTTCACGGTGGTTTGAGAGTGTATTGAGCGCGATCAGAACCGCGGCGGCATTGTTGTTCACAACCGTTGCGGATTCGGCTCCTGTCAGGCGGACCAATCGTTCGCATATCACACCTTCGCGGTCTCCTCGTCGTCCGTCGGAGAGGTCGAATTCCAGAGTGACCGGTCGTGTGGCTGTCTCGATCGCTCGTTGAACGAGATTTTCGTCCAGTACTGCCCGTCCCAAGTTTGTGTGCAGTATCGTTCCGTTCAGATTAAAGACGGGTTGATAGCCGTGAGATCGGTTTTCTTGAAGCCATGTGCCGACCTGGGTGGCGTATTCGGACGGGGTCAGATCAGAGCTTTCATTAGCTTGGTCCTCTCGTAGTACACCCTGTACCTGCCGAATGCCATCAACGACATTGCCAAATCCCCAATTCTCAACTAGGGACTTTAAATCGCTTGATCGGGCAATGCTGTCTACGGAAGCTAGTCTCATGCCGCTATTGCCTCCCCATGAATCAACGGTTTTTCCGCAATGGGAATGCAATGAATTGTGTGTCACTACCGTAACTATGGTACGACTTGCAGAATTCCTGTATATGCAGTTAGTAAACTGATGGGCGTCGTCTAAGTCAGTCGCACAATTGGAGAGAGGAGACGCAATGGCTGAATCTAGGAATGTGGCGTTTGTAGGACTAGGAGTTATGGGGTATCCGATGGCCGGACACCTAGCTGCCGCAGGTCATCAAGTTACTGTCTACAACCGAACCGAGCAAAAGGCAGAGGACTGGTTGAAGAAACACAACGGAAGCTCGCGTCCCACACCAGCCGAAGCGGCGTCTGAAGCTGAGATTGTCTTCATGTGCGTAGGCAACGACGACGATGTGCGCAGCGTTGCGCACGGACCCGATGGAGTGTTTTCAGGTGCACAAGCCGGATCGATTGTGGTGGATCACACGACCGCTTCCATGGAGTTGGCAGAGGAACTTGACGAAACTGCACATTTGTCTGGATGTACTTTTCTCGATGCCCCTCTCAGCGGAGGCCAAGCTGGAGCCGACAACGCTCAGCTGACGATTATGGTTGGCGGCGACCAAGATACGTTCGACCGAGCCTTTCCCGTGCTAGACGTCTACGCGAAGATTGCCAAGTTGATGGGTGGCGTTGGAGCAGGGCAGCTAACCAAGATGGTCAATCAGGTGTGCATCGCGGGCATCCTGCAGGGACTCTCGGAGGGATTGCATTTGGCAGAGAAAGCAGGCATGGACATTGGAGAGATTGTTGAAGTCATTTCCAACGGTGCCGCGCAGTCCTGGCAAATGGACAATCGGGCCGCGACAATGGCCGATCGTTTCTTCGAATATGGTTTCGCAGTCAATTGGATGAGAAAAGACTTGGATATCGCATTGCGGACCGCGAGGCGATATGGTGCGCGTATGCCGTTGAGCGCTCTGGTCGACCAGTTCTATGCGGACGTTCAAGCCTTTGGTGGGGGTAGATGGGATACCTCGAGCCTGATTGAGCGATTACGTCGGGTCGAGGAGTGATTAACCTGTAAATCACTCCTATAGGAACATACTTACGCAGCCGATGCAACTGGTTTGGATGTTTCATCTGTTGCTGCTATCGGCGTTCGTTTCAATGATCGTTTGAGCGCTCGGGTTACGTTCATCAGGTCGCGTAGGTAAGACCACTGCGCGTCGGTGACTTCCGTTAACGCCAATGGCACTTTGATATCCATTGGAGTGTAGGATTCAATCAGTTCTTGGCACGCTGCCAAATAGCTCAGAATCATTTCCTGTCGTTGGTCGGCCGGTGCGGATTTAGGGATCACCGAGAATCCAATTGGACTGTACTTTGACGGTTCGATTTGTCGAGTAGCACCAGAAAGTTCAGCGAGTTGCATTGCAAGCTTGCGAGCGTAGCGTTGTCGTCTATTGAATTCAGATTGCGTTGCCACTTCGCTATTTGCCTCTACGGCGATTGAAGCGGCCACTCCATTATTCGATGAGTTCGTGTGTCGGGAAGGTGTACTTGGGTTGCGCTTGCGCTTCCTACGCTTTGGTCTGCCGGTGGTTGCAGACTTAGTGTCTCGCTTTCTTAGATCTCCGATTATGGAATCCAGCTCCGGTGCTTCAACATCAAACATCAGTCGAACGAGTTGAAGCTCAAGGTCGCAAGATGAGTAAATTTCGTACTCCAATTGGTATCTAAGTTCTTCGATGGACCAGTTTGGCGAGTCCGTAGCAGCGCAAACTTCGGCGAAAACTTGTTCAAACGACGTGCCGAATTCGCCAAATTCCTTCCAAATCGTATTTCCTATCTTGAAGAGTGAGCGTATGCGTTCCACTTGGGGTCTGCCCATCCCAGAACCAAGAGCTCTTGGTAGGACTGGTAACAACACGTCAACGGCATAGATCATTTGGTTGTAGAGTGAAGCGCTAATGGGGTAGCCTTCTTTTCGTAAAACTTCGACAGCTCGAGCCTGAGTTAGCTTCTCGCTGCCTAGTTCTACTTCTATGAGTTCGACGCAATGAACTAGCGCACTCGCTCTTTCGATAAACGTCTTGGAACGACGCGCGTCATTTTGGATGGAGTGGGCAAGATTGATCTTAAGCTCTGACCGTGGTTTGCGTTCTACACAGTCGATGAGTAAGTATTTGGGATCGTTGGTCTCGCGATAGAGCGATTCCAAAATCTCTAGACGAGTGTTTCCTCCGCTTACCAACCCTCGGCTGTTTCTAAAGGACTTCTTGCCTACCGCTAGTGGTTCGACCAATCCTCGATGACGAATCGATTCCCGGAGACGATAGTAGTCGGCATCTCTCAATGCGAAGCTGATAGTTTGGGAAGGTCCATACACGGCATTCCTTCAGTTATATGTACATACAAACAGTATAATCGTTTTGCTTAAGCTTTGGTCTTTTGCTAGTCCTAGAAGTATCGGAGCGGATGCTATGCCGACCGATCAAGATTGGATCTCGCCTTCAGTCGAGCAGCGTGAATGATTGACAATCAGCTTAGAGTTGCAACTGACTATCGATTCAACTGATGTAGAGCTTATGCGGCGTGTACCTGGAACACAGTTTGCCGCGAAGGGATTTAGCCGTCCTTGGACTAGGCGTCTCTTTGTTCGAACATTTCTCGCATGCGCTGATTGGTGGCAGCGTGGTCACCCTTGACGGCAAGCATCCCCCCGTCAACAACTAGATCAATTCCTGTAACCCATCGCCCTTCGTCGCTTCCCAAATACACACATGCCATGGCAATGTCCCACGCTTCTCCGCCCGGACCTGTCAAGGGCATCACTCCGCCAGTAACGTTTCGCACAAATCGATTGATTCGATTGGTCTTGTGTTCAGAAGTTATCTGCTGACCGTGTGTATGGCCTCCCCAAAATATTGGTGTCGCTATTGCGCCGGGACTAACTGCATTCACCCTGATTCCAAACGGTCCCAGTTGCATGGCAGCGGCTTTGGTGTAGTTGGACACACCGGCTTTTGCAGCGGAGTAGAGAGGGTCTGCTGCGGGTTCGGCTTGGTGGGCGCCCTTCGACGAGTTGTTGATTATCGACCCGCTCCCTTGTTTTCTCATGATCGGCGAGGCATGTTTCGTAGCAACCATGATGGATCCGAGCAAGTACCACTGCGAGTACTTGAAACTCCCCTCGTCCACGTCCTCTATGTTAAATGCATGAGGACGCCCGGGAATGTTGGACGGACCTCCGGCATTGTTGAACAAGATGTCCAATCGTCCCCACTTCTCTACAGCTGAATTGATCACGTCGGCAATCTCTTCTTCATTCAGCACATCTGCCTTGACGAATACAGCGGACCCAGCGGGCTGTCGGTTTTCCACCTGTTTCCCAAGCTCCTCATTTCGCCCGCAGAACAGAACCTTCGCGCCTTCGGAACAAAATGCATCCACAGTCGCTTCGCCAATGCCACTGGTTGCACCGGTAACAACAGCAATCTTTCCCTCAAGACGTCCCATCTAGCTCTCCTTGTTGCTTGGAACTTGTTGACTCAGCTAGTCTACCGAAGTGTTGTTTACGTCGGAGTAGGGTTCTAGCAAGACATGCTGAATTTGCCGACTTGATGTTGGGAACGCTGTAATGCAGTATCACGCTGGGAGCCTAACGGTGCATTCGAAGACAATGTGTTCCGCAGCTAAGCTTCTAATTCACTGAACCTTCAGCCAGATCCAAGTGAGTCACGCCGCAATTTAGGCGGCGCTGTAGCAAATTGGCAGGTTCTTCAAGCCACCAACAAAGGACGACTCTGTATAACGGGGCTCGCCATTTAGCTCGATGTGAGACACCCTATTCAAGAGCTCTCGAAAGAATGCATCCATTTCCATGCGAGCCAAGTGCTGACCCAGGCAAACATGCACCCCGTATCCAAACGCTAGGTGCTTCATGTCGTGGCGGTCAATGCGAAATTCATACGGATCGTCAAAAACGGACTCATCTCTATTCGCGGACGGATACCACAGAACACACGAGTCGCCGGCTGGGATCTTGGTTTCACCGACCATTGAGTCTTCTGTGGCTGTACGCATGAACTGGCGCACCGGCGTAACCCAACGGATCATTTCGTTAATCGCTGACTCCATATAGCGATCTGGTTCCGCTCGAAGCCTTGCCATTTCTCGCGGGTTGTCGATTAATGCCAGGAGGCCGCCTGCAATCGACGAACTCGTCGTGTCGTGCCCTGCGGTTGCGATGATTATGTAGTAGCCATTAGTTTCTAGTTCTGGAACGGGGTTGCCGTCGATCGTGGCATTGGCGATGACGCTTGCAACGTCGTCCGTGGGTTTCTCGCGACGTGCCTTGGTCAGGTCCCGAAAGTAGGAATCAAAGTCGGCAACAACTTCCATCAATGCAGTGTTTTCAAAGGACCTGCGAGTATCGGGGTCCGAACTTCCGAACAACTCCTGCGTCAACTTCATCATCAAAGGCTCATCCTCTTCGGGTATCCCCAAGATCGACATGATCACTCGAATGGGGTACCAAATCGCAATGTCCTTTACGAAGTCGCATTCGCTTCCGTGTTCCAACAGACGATCAACATATTTCTCGGCCAGTTGCTTGATTCGGTGTTCGATGCGTTTGAGATTGCCACGCATGAACCATTGCTGAGCGATCGTTCGATATCGCAGATGGTCGGGTGCATCCATGGTCACCAGAGATCTCACTAAATGCCTTCGACCCACCATTTGCTCGACAAGTGCCGCAAGCAATTTGGGACCCAGTATGGGACGTGGGTCATTGATGAAAACTTCCTTGTTTGCTTCTACGGCCTGAATGTCATCAAAGCGAGTCAGCGACCAGAATGGATCGAATCCCTCAGGGGTCATGTGTCGAATGGGGTCGTTGGCTCTGAGCCAAGCAAATTGCGCGTGCACCCACTTTTCGTCTCCCCAGTTTTGAGGGTTGACAATTGCTTGGTCGAGTTCCGGCGAAGTCGTATAGATGCTAGGTTCTTGCAATCAAACTCTCCCAATAAATCGAGAAACTCAGGCAGTCGATGTATAAGAGTCTAAGTTAAATCTAAACTAACCAAATCGGCAATAGCATTTGACTAGCCAGGGGTAGTCGCCATGCGTCAACCAAACATACTCTTCTTGATGACCGACCAGCAACGTTGGGACGCTATGGGATGCAGCGGCGATTGGGTCAATTCGCCTAGCTTGGATCGCATTGCCAAAGAGGGCGTTCGATTTTCGAATTGCATTACTACCACTCCCATTTGCATTCCAGCGAGGGTTACGTTGCAGACTGGGCTCTATCCCCACAACACGCATGTATGGAACAACATCAACTTCACGTTGCCTACTACTGCGCAAAGCTGGATGAGGGAAATTCGTGAATTGGGCTATAGAACAAGCCTCTTCGGGAAAACACACTTGCATCCGCATCGAGGCGACCTGCGGAAACGTGAGCATTTGCTGCATGGCTATGGATTGGACGACGTCAATGAAATCGGCGGTCCACGCGCAAGTGCAGTTGTAATGAGCCACATGACGCAGCTCTGGGAACAGAAGGGGCTATTGGAACGGTATCGGGAGGATTTTCGCGACAGATTTGCTACTAAGGCTCATGTGGTTCGCCCGTCCACAAACCCTCTCGAATACTACGCGGACGTATATGTAGGACAAATGGCAAAGGAGTATCTTCAATCCTACAAGCATGAAAATCCGTGGTTCTGCTGGGTGAGTTTCGGAGGTCCGCATGAACCGTGGGATGCCCCCGAACCCTATGCGAGCATGTATGACGTCGATAGCATGCCGACGCCCACCAAGCGATTCGAAAATGTTCCCGGACGTCCTGAGGGTTGGCTTGACTACTTCATGGAGAACCGTTCGCCACGATTTGACGAAGGCGACCAAGCAGCAATGCGCGCAAACTATGCCGGAAACGTAACGTTAATCGACGACCAGATTGGAGAAATACTCTCCGTGATTGACGATCGGGGGGAGATGGACAACACTGTGATCGCCTTTACATCCGACCATGGGGAAATGAACGGTGATGCCGATCTCATATACAAGATGAACTTCCTCGACGGAGCGTTGAGAGTTCCACTACTTGTGCGTACACCAGACACCGCCAAAAATTTAGTCGATGAAGCCGTAAACGAGAGCATGGCAGAAAACTGCGATTTGGGTCCGACTCTTGTTGAGTTGGCTGGCGGCAAAATCGAATATCGTCAATTCGCCAAGTCGTTGATTGAAGCAATGCAAGAATCCGATGTTGTCCACCGGACCAATGCTCTCTCCGAGTTTCGCGGCGAGTTCATGCTTGCTACGAAGGAGTGGAAGGCGGCCATTAATAGGGAAGGGGAGACCTATCTCCTTTTTGACCGGACAAATGATCCGTTTGAGAGCAGGAATCTTGCGGGGGATCCGGACTATCGGGATGCGAGCGACAGTATGCGATGCCAGATTCTTGAGAGAGTTTCAGCCAGCCAGCTCAAGTCGCCGTGGTGATCTATTGCATTTCGAAATCGCGGATCGTAGTAGCGCGAAGGGCCACTCATTGCTTGGCAGCACAAGTCCAGATCTAAAATGGCGTTGTCAGGGAGACTTGACCGCGGATACCATTAAAACGTAATGAACATTTCAATTGAGCCTTCCGACGCCACCCTCGGTGCGACAGTAACGAATGTCAAGCTAGGGCAGATTGATTCTCGAGTGTGGAATGCAATTGAAGAAGCATTCAACGAGTTTGGAGTGCTTACGTTTCCTGGTCAGCACCTGACGGAGGATGAGCAGATCGGATTTGCTAGGCGGTTTGGCGAACTGGAGCACGTGTCTGTGCCGATCAGCAACCAACGCAAAGACGGTTCCGTAGTCGACGACGAAGCACATCGCTTTTGGATACTCCGTGGCAACGAGCGTTGGCATCACGACAGTTCGTTTATGCCGCTAGCAGCTAAAGCCTCCAGTCTTACGGCAATGGTTGTGCCTTCGTGGGGTGGACGAACTGAATGGGCCGATGCCCGTGCGGGTTACGATGCAATGGACGAAGATCTTCAGGAAACAATTGGCACGTTGTGTGCAAGGCACTCGAACTATTGGTCTCATGAGGAATTGGGTCAACCCACCGAGACAGGCGAAAGTTACGGCTTTCACACGCATGGGGCTCCATTGCGTCCACTAGTCAAGATACATCCTGCAACGGGGCGTAAAGCCGTCTACTCCGGTCGACACGCCTACGGGATCGAAGGATTCTCGCCAGAGCATTCGGCGAATTTCCTGAAGCAGTTGATTGAGTTTATTGCTCAGCCGCCTAGAGTTTGGGGTATCGACTGGACCCCTGGTGACTTCGCAATATTCGACAATCGCAGAGTAATGCACAGAGTGCAACCCTACGACTACTCGGAGCCGCGAGTCATGCGGCACACACGCGTAGCTGGGGACCCATTGACCGAACTTGCTCCGACGGTACGCGATGAGCGGGCCCAAGAATATGGGCCCGCCCAGCAAGCAATAGATGTGCGCATCGCACAGTCCACCTGAGCCGATGTTGGGTGCAATTGATTGTTATTCAAAGGAATTTGCGACCCAAGTAAAATTCAAAAAGTCGTTTACATTCTTGAATGCGCATGACTCTTGATGCTTTTCGAGCAGAAACCCGTTCCTGGTTAGGGGAAAACTGTCCACAGACCATGCGGTCTGCCGGTAGCTATACCTCGGGCGGCAGAAAGGCTAAATACGGGAATCCAGAAACAAAGGCATGGCTCGACCGAATGGCCGAGCGCGGGTGGACTGCCCCCACCTGGCCCACACAGTACTCCGGTGGCGGACTAACTAAGGATGAAGAACGTGTGCTGGCAGAAGAAATGTCACGAATCAATGCCAGTGCGCCTTTGTCGGGGCATGGTCTAACGATGATTGGACCGGCAATTCTTGAATTTGGCACCCATGATCAGTGCTTGGAGCATCTACCAAGGATTGTGCGAGGTGAAATTCGCTGGTGCCAAGGCTATAGCGAGCCTGGCGCTGGGTCCGACTTGGCGGGGTTGCAGTGTCGGGCAGACGAGGACGGAGACGACTACATAATCAATGGGTCCAAGATTTGGACTTCGGGCGCGGACCAGGCCGACTGGATCTTCTGCCTTGTGCGAACGGACTTCAACGCTTCAAAGCACGAGGGAATCTCATTCGTTGTGTTTGATATGGAAACTCCAGGAGTAACCGTAACGCCGATCGAATTGATTAGCGGATCGTCGGAGTTTTGTCAGACCTTCTTTGACAACGTCAGGGTGCCAAAACGAAACCTTATCGGCGAGCCGGGCCAGGGCTGGACAGTCGGCAAGCGTCTTCTGCAATATGAGAGGAGTTCGATTGGAGGCAGGGGAAACACACTGCAACGTGTAAAGACGCTAGACGAAACGGCTAAGGAATACGTGGGTGAAGAAAATGGCAAGATCGCCCATGAGGATTTGCGCCAGCGCGTTATACGTCTACGCCAGGACGACCAAGCCTATCAACTGACTATTCGGCGTTCTTACGAGGAAGCACAAAGCACGCAAGCGCCGAGTTTCCTTTCCTCATTCTTTAAGTACTTCGGTACCGAACAGAACATGAAGCGGCAGGACCTATTGGTAGACCTATTGGGTACAAAAGGACTAGGGTGGACCGGAGAGGGCTTCAGTGGTGCGGAGCTAGGAGGAACGCGTGGGTGGTTGCGCTCCAAAGCCAATTCCATAGAAGGTGGGACTTCCGAAGTTCAATTGAACATCATCGCCAAACGGGTTCTTGGACTTCCCGATTGATTCCTATTCGCTTCGTTCCAATGTAAACACATCGGTATTTGTCAGGAACGTGTTCCAGACCTGAGTGGATTTGCGCTGCTCGGCATCTTCAAATTCTCGCGCAAGTATCCATAGCGTGTGAATTTGGGGTCTCTCACCTGGAACAACACGACCAGAGAATGTCGTCATGGCGTGCAGATTGTGATCAGCGTCTTCGAAGCTGACAGCAAAAGACACTAGATTGCCATTGCGAATTCCATACACGGGGTACCAGTGACCGCGTGCAGTTCGCCCCTTTGTTGAAGTGAAGCGTCCTGCGATCATTACGCCGCGGTCTTCATTGATTTCCAATCGCGATCCACGTTGGTTTATCCAAGTACCGACGAGGTCCATAGTGCTCTTGTGCTCCTTATTGAAATATCCGCCGACGCTCGAGTCCGACGGTGACCAAAAATTGATGAAATGCCACCAGAATTGAGTTTAAATTACCAGTATCTTTTCCTCGAGCGTCTGCAATGAATTCTAGATTTTCGTTCTGCCAAATTGGACGAATTTTGAGTGTGATTTTCGCCCTCACCGGTGTGTGCGTTATCGGGGAAGAAGAGGACTCGCAAAAAATTCTCTATCACGATGCGCACTTTCACACCACCAACTACATTCAGGAAGGGGTCACCATGGACGAAGCCCTTGCGCTGTTCGGTGATCGAATTGGACGCTTTGTCGCCATGGGAATCCCGCTACAACAAAAGTGGGACTACTTCGTCTCAGGTGAGCGAGCCCCAGACTACTACCTGAGGTCTGCCGCTTCCCTTTACTACTACTCATTTGTAGATGCCGTGCTTGCCAGCCAATACATGAAGCTGAGCGACGAGCAAAAGAAGCGTGTCGACCCCATGATTTCAGGATTCAACCCAACGGACATGTATGCCGGAGACCATATCAAGCGAGTTCTTCTCTCGTTTCCCGGTGTGTTTAGCGCCGTTGGCGAGTTTAGTGTGCACAAGGAGTTTGTCTCGTCGAAAGTGACTGGACACGCGGCGAGCCTGCACAATCCAGCGTTGGACCGCATTTTCGAGACGCTGGCCGAAATTGGGATTGTTGGAGTCATCCATTGCGATATCGACAATGTACGACCAGGTGAAAAACCGGACCACTACTCGGACTTGGTCGATCTGTTCAAGAGACATCCCAACACGAAAATCATTTGGGCTCACACCGGCCTTGGGAGATTTGTGAAACCAGGTGTAGATCACGTCCAGTTGGTTGACGCCATGATGAGCGATCCAGAGCTAGACCACGTTTTCGCTGATATCTCCTGGGATTTGGTAAACGAATATATGGTTGCGGATGAAGCCACGTCGAAGTCCTGGGCAGAATTGTTGAACAAGCATCCTACGAGGTTCTTGTTTGGGTCGGATTCGGTGGCGCCCAGCAGTTGGGAAGGCTACAACCAGTCGTACGAAATCTTAGAGAGCCTATGGGCGCAATTGACAGACGAAGCAATGCACTTGGTCACCATAGGGAACTACGAGCGAATATTCGATGAATCGATAGCACGTACCCGAGCCTGGGAACATCAAGCACTTCAAGGCGAGTGAGTCGCCAATGCTCGCAAAGCTGGGAGCGCCGCACGCTTCCCATAGAAGGTGAGTCATGTGTTCCAGTGCAGATCTGACCGAAGGTGTGTTAGCGCGTTCAGATTAAATAGGGTCGTAGCCAATGTGACATCCAGCTTGTAGTGTCCGGATAGTCAGGCAAATTGCTTGGAAGTGTCCGGTCCAATTCTTCCAGGGCGGCCCGAAGTTCTGAAATCGCTGACTTGCCAAACCGATTCTTCCACGTTTCTTCAACGGAATGGACCAAGTTGGGGTATGCATCTCGTGCACGCCTTGCTTTCGGCGTCAAGTAAACCAATCTCGAGTCGTTCGCCGGTTTACCCGGCTCGAGCACGACGTTCAAGTGCCGTTCATGTAGCGAACGCCCACCTCCTGTGATCTTTCCCTGTTCCCGCACCGCGCCCAGCGGAACACCGTTGTCGTCGACGTAACGAAAGACTTTGAGAACGTGGCCCAAGTTTCCCAGCCGGTTCGTTTCGTAGTCCAAAGCATAGCCAGTGAGTGCTTGAGACAGTAGAACCGAAATTGGGTATTTTTCGACGCTTTTCTTTGAGTCCCTGAAAACTACGGGCCACTCCAAACCGTGTGCCGGAACTCGATCGTCTCGGATCTTCTGCTTGACGTAGGCTCCACCCGTTAGGCTATCGTCGGCTGGCCCATACCCAGTTATATAGAAGGGATACTCGAGATCAAACTTGGCTACCACGTGCTGCAGTGCACTCCGCAATCGCTTGTATGTGGCGGGAGCCTGTGAAGCCCAATCTCTTTCTACATTCCGTATACAACGCTCTCCGTTGAGTGTCGTTTTCTTACCACTCTCGGTCAGGGTTGCGAAACTCTTGGGACGCGGCGAGCCCCGCTTCTGCAACTCGATCCAACCTTGGGCAATGCATTGCTTTAGAACCACCTTGCGCGTGCGCGTGGCAATGACGGCTTTGCGCTCAATTTCACTTTGTTCTACGCCGCGGGAATCAATCGCCCTAAGCATGTTTGACCAAACGGGAAGACTGGGCAGCGGCGAAACATCACAATTTTTGTAGTCCTCTTCAAACGCTAACAGCGCATGTGAAAGAAGAACCGGCAGTGCAATGTTTTCTGTCGCGGTTGCTGGAGGCGGGGATTCCATACCGAGCGCTGTTGCATACTCCAGCATCTTGATTAAGCGACTTGCCTGTTTTGCATTGCACTTAAGGTGCAAACTGGCATTGGAGTTGCCATCACTCTGCTCTGGTGCGTCAACATCTAAGCGGTCTGCAACAAACATAGCCAAGAATCGATCAGACGTGCCTTTGTAATCCATTAGAAATCGCAAGTCGATCTCTACAAGCTCGCTGCTGATACTCACTGAACTATTGGCGATTGCCGTCTCTCCGTAGACGATTCCAGGCAACGCGTTCAATACTCGTTCGAAATCAGATTTCAATTCTTCCGTCATGAATTTCTCGATTGCTACGACTAGCTACCTCTGTTCGTGAATTGGGCTCTGTGCCAGTTGCGTTGCATGTTTAGTCTGCAAAGCACGACTGCGCAGGAGACTGTGTAGGCTGAATTGGACTCATGAGAAGAGATTTGCGCTGCGCAAACAGCGCAGGGAGTATTCTCAGTGTTTGTACGCCGCTGCGACTCTATATGCCGTAAAGTCGCTTTGCGTTCTCTCGCGTGATCTTCGCTCGATCTTCGGCAGGGATGCCCTCAAACACCTCGTCAAGCACATCAAGCGAGTGCGGCCACGTGGAGTCAGTGTGGGGATAGTCCGAACCCCACATTAAGTTCTCGACACCAATGAACTCCCTTGTGGCCAGCGCGGGACGGTCGTCTTCAATCGTTGCATAGAACTGACGCTTCCACACCTCGTGCGGCGATGGACCACTGAAGGATTCAGCCGTATTTCTGTACTCGCGCTGCAATCCTTGATCAACGCGATCGAGCCAATGCGCGATCCATCCGGCATTGAATTCGGCGACGACGATTTTTAGGTTCGGATGTCGCTCGCACACTCCTCGGCACATGAATTCAACGATGGTTGGTTGAACGGCAGATTGTGCAGCGGCATAGCCGGCGATCCCATCTCTCCGAATCGGACGCCTGCGATGTTCGCGAGGGATATACGAACTGCAACCTACATGCATTGACAGCGGAAATTGAGCTTCTTCCGCCAACGACCATATTGGTTCATAGACTTCGTCGTAATACGGGTGGTCCACTGGAGAAGTGCAAGGAATCATGCCTCCCTTGAATCCAAGGGTGATTGCCCTCTCTAGTTCGGCAACTCCAGCTTCGGCATCTTGTATTGGGATGGCCGCTAACCCGAACAGCCGTCCATTGGACGCGGTGGTGTAGTCGTGAAGCCAGTCGTTGTAGTTCTTTTGGAGTGCCACCTGCAACTCAAGGTTCTTCATGCCAAACATGGCAAAGTAGCCCGGATACAGCAGCTCTCCCGCGATTCCATCGATGTCCTGGTCTTCATGTCGACGTGCGCCGTCGACCAGACCAGCGCGCATGCCAGAATAGCCCTTGCTAAACAGCTCTACCAACTCAGGATCTTGCATGTTCGCCACATCGGGTTTGCGACCCTTCTTTCGGCCAAGCGGTTTGTTGCGGGCCAATCGAGTAGCCGCCATACCCATTTGCGCAACGCTTACGCCGCGCATTCCATTGGCTGGAACCACGATTGCATCCACTTGTTGCCCCACGTTCATGACGCGTGGGGCTTCGTCGCCGAACCGATCAGCTAGGCCGGCGAAAACGTCGCGTCCCTCTACTACATGTGAGTCTGCGGAAATAGGCTTCATTCGTGGTTGAGCTGGTCTAACCTATTCGCCCTCTCCGCCACCGACACCAGCGTTTGGAGAGGCTTGTCCGGATGGATCGGAGGATCCCATTCCCGTGGTGTACGGATCAATGCCTTGGAAGCTTGTGCTGAGCCAATCCTGATAGGCCGCGTCGCGGTGTTCGAATTCCTTTTCGAAATTGCATTGAAATGACCTCATGTGAGTTCCGGCAACCCGGGTGCTCATGCAATTCACTCCGGTTGCTTCCGAACCATATCGTTCGATCAGGGCATCGACTACATCTTGAATCTTCGGCTTCAAGTTCTCAGGCACTTGTCTCATGAGGCCTTTGAACGTTTCTTTCATTGACGCATTGGATCTCGGAGAAGCCGCCACACCAAACCACCCGATACTTAGTGGGATGTCCGTTTCTATGCCGCCCAAACCGTCAAAGTAATAGACTCCAAGTCGGTATTGAGCTGTCTTGAATCCGCGCTTTGCGGAGGCCAAGAGGTAAGGGAACGCCTTGGCATACTGTTTTGTTCTGTAGTAGTACGAACCCAGGTTGTTTATCCGATGGAAGTCGTTGATCGTGAAGGCGTTGAGAATGTCTTGCCTCACCGCCGTGGTCACTAGCTCTTCCATTGTCTCCACCGAACCAGCGGTCGCTTGCAGAACGGCCCCGTCGTTGGCTCCCTCTGGAATCTCTCCGGACGATTCGATTTCGTCCGATTCTCCCTGTACTGCTATCGCTACCAGTATTGTTAGGAAAGCTGCCAGAATGCGCATGTTCTTCACGGAATTTCTCGTCTAGTTGGTGCCTGCAGTTCGCTACTCCAGGCAAGTCTTGTGTGTCTGCGATTGTATGCCAATTCGTTCGGCGTCTAGGGACTTGATCGAGTCGAAAATTGCTGCCCTTCAGTCGGCCTGTCAGTCGTTGCCAGTTGATGCAGGGTAGTCGCGAACCACTGTTCCCGTGTATAGCTGGCGCGGGCGGCCGATCTTGTAGCCGCCATTAACCATCTCGTTCCATTGCGCTGCCCACCCAGGTGTGCGCCCGATTACAAAGATCACGGTAAACATGTTGCGAGGAATCCCTAGGGCCTGCAGAATGATTCCCGAGTAGAAGTCGACGTTGGGAAACAAGCGTCTCTCGATGAAGTACTCGTCGCTCAGTGCCACTCGTTCAAGTTCGCGTGCCATTTGCAGGGTTGGGTCGGAGTGGACTCCGAGTAGATCCAAAACTTCCCGGCAAGTTTCTTGGAGTACCTTTGCACGTGGATCGTAGTTCTTATAGACACGATGGCCGAATCCCATGATCTTGTGAGGGTCATTGCGGTCCTTGGCCATTTTCACGTATTCAGCTATGTTGTCCGGTTCTCCTATTTCCTCGAGCATTTCCAACACGGCTTCGTTTGCACCACCGTGGGATGGTCCCCATAATGCGCCGATGCCGGCGGCGATGCACGCGTAGGGGTTTGCATCCGTCGATCCCACTAGTCTGACTGTCGAGGTGGACGCATTCTGCTCGTGATCAGCGTGCAGCAGAAATATGCGGTCCATTGCTCGCGCAAGTATCGGGTTTACCTCCTCGCTCTCATCCTTGGAGAACATCATGTGGAGGAAATTGGCGCCATAGCTGTTCTCAGGTTTGGGCTTGAGCACGCGCTCTCCACGCATGTGTCGGAAGACTATGGCAGCGAGGACCGGCATTTTCGCGACGAGGCGCATTGCAGTCTCGAGTCGATTGCTGGAATCGGTGGCGTCAATCTCATTGTGATAATGCGCCGACAAAGCTCCGACCAGCGAGCACATCACGCCCATGGGGTGTGCTTCTCTTGAACATGAGGAGACTATGGATTGCAGATAGTCGTCCAATTGCTGTTCTTCGCGCAGGGCGGTATCGAAGTCATTGAACTGTTTATCGCTAGGCAACTCGCCGTAGAGGAGCAAGTAGCAAATTTGAAGAAAGTTCGCACGTTCGGCAAGTTGTTCGATCGGGTAGCCTCGGTGCCGCAGAATACCCGCATCGCCGTCAATATAGGTAATCGCCGAGTCGCAGCTTGCGGTGGAAACGAAGCCTGGATCGTAGGTAAAATAGCCAAGCGAGGTCAATTGGGCAACATCGATAACGTCCGGACCTACTGTAGGCGAATAAACTGGTAGATCAATCTCTTGTCCGTCGATCTTCAGTTTTGCCTTCTTGTCCGCCATACGTCAAATCTCCCTCGCTAGGGCGAGACTAGCAAATGCTATTTTCGCAGATTGCGCCAATGTGTCTGTGCGATCACGAGTTAACCGCACACTATGAACTCTACAGGAAACGTATTGACAGCCATTGAATACACTAACGGTTAGAGTTGTGATTGCAGCTATCCACATCGCAAATAGGAAGCAAACTTGAAGGATTCGCGTCCGGTTTTTCTTGATCTGCTCAAAATAAGGCTACCCATTGCCGCACTGGTTTCCATTCTGCATCGGGTGAGTGGCGCAGCACTGTTCGTCGCTTCGTTCTATCTGCTCTTCTTGCTCGCAATGTCGCTGGGTGGGAGCACGGAGTTTGAGCAATTGCAGTTGACTCTTGCCACTCCACTACACGCCGTGGTGCTTTGGCTGACTTTGTGCCTGTTCTCCTATCATTTTTTGGCAGGTTTGCGGCATGTTCTTATGGACCTGCACATGGGAGAGTCTTTGCGCGCGAGCCGTATTGGAGCGATTTCTGTGATGGTATCCACGTTGGTTGCCTGTGTTCTCAGCGGAGTCTGGATATGGTTGTAAGTGCAACTAGCTTGTCCAGATCAGGTCTCACTGACTTCTTATTGCAGAGGGTTTCGGCGATCGTCCTAGGACTCTACGGGCTTTGCATTGTTGGCTTTCTGCTCGCCAATCCCGAAGTCGACTATGACGCATGGGTTCAATATATGGCATCACCGGTGATGCTATTGTTCGGCACACTGTCAATCGTCTCCCTAGGTGTTCACGCGTGGATCGGGATGTGGACCATAGGGACTGACTACCTCAGTGAGCACAAGATGGGCAGACGTGCGGTGTTCCTGCGACTCATCTACCAGGGATTGGTCGCGTTGTCGATCTTTGTCTATCTGTTGGTTGGGCTCGCCATCCTGTGGCAGTTTCCATTTGGATCAGCATGAAGAAACTGCGAGAAATGGAGTTTGACGGCCTCATCGTGGGTGGTGGTGGCGCCGGTCTGCGTGCGGCGATGCAACTTTCTCAATCAGGCTATAGAACCGCTGTTCTTTCCAAGGTGTTTCCCACTCGATCTCACACTGTTTCGGCGCAGGGAGGCATCACCTGCGCGATCGGCAGCGAAGACCCCGACGACGATTGGCGCTGGCATATGTACGACACAGTCAAAGGTTCCGACTATATAGGTGACCAAGAGGCAATCGAATACATGTGCAATGTCGGCCCGCAAGTCGTCTATGAATTGGAGCACATGGGATTGCCGTTCTCTCGAACCGAGACCGGCCGGATCTATCAGCGTCCATTCGGCGGACAATCCAAGGATTTCGGCAAGGGTGGCCAGGCATCCCGGACCTGTGCAGCCGAGGACCGTACAGGGCATGCGCTATTGCACACCTTGTATCAAGCCAATCTCAAGGCGGAGACGACGTTTCTCAGCGAGTGGTTCGCTGCCGATTTGGTCAAGAACCAGGACGGAGTCATTGTCGGAGTAGTAGCCATTTGTGTGGAGACAGGCGAAATAGTGTTCGTCAAGTCTAAGGTAACTGTTCTTGCAACCGGAGGTGCGGGCCGGATCTACGCAAGCACAACAAATGCTTTGACCAACACCGGCGACGGTGTGGCGATGGCACTGCGATCGGGCGTGCCCATCCAAGACATAGAGATGTGGCAATTCCATCCCACTGGCATTCATGGGATGGGGATTCTGGTTACCGAAGGCAGTCGCGGCGAAGGCGGCTACCTGATCAATTGCGAGGGCGAACGATTCATGGAGCGCTATGCGCCCACTGCCAAGGACCTTGCAAGCCGCGATGTCGTTTCAAGATCGATGGTCATTGAGATCAATGAGGGCCGAGGATGCGGCCCTGACAAGGATCACGTCTATTTGAAGCTGGATCACTTGGGTATCGATGTATTGGATGCCAGACTGCCTGGGATTATGGAGCTTTGCAAGACTTACGCGCTGGTCGATCCCGCCATTGAACCCATACCGGTAGTTCCAACATGCCACTACATGATGGGCGGCATCGCTACGCAAATCAATGGACAAGCGGTAACGCAGGACACTGCAGGAAATGACTGCCCGGTCCAGGGACTCTATGCGGTCGGGGAGGTTGCATGTGTGTCCGTCCATGGAGCCAATCGTCTTGGTGGAAATTCTCTTTTGGATTTGGTGGTATTCGGGCGTGCCGCGGGCATTCACATCCAGGATGTCTTGCGTCAGGGAGTCAGTTACCGAGAACCGTCGAGCAGCGATTTGGAGCATGCGATGGAACGGATCCAACGATGGGAGAATTCTGAATCGGGAGAGAACCCCGCAGACGTGAGAGCGGATCTGCAAAGATTGATGCAGGACAGCTTTAGCGTTTTCAGAACCGAGGAAAAGATGCGCGGCGCACTCTCGCAGCTTGCCGAAATGCGCAAGCGAGTTGAGCACGCCCATCTGACGGACAAGACTGAAGTCTTCAACACCGCACGCGTCGAAGCGCTCGAACTGGACAACCTTCTAGAAGTCGCCGAAGCCACTGCAGTAGCTGCCGAAGGTCGCCGGGAAAGCCGGGGTGCTCATGCCCGCGTCGACTATGAGGAACGGGACGACGAAAATTGGCTTTGCCACTCGTTGTACTTCTCCCAGGATCGTTCCTTGCGAAAACGTGCAGTCAACTTCAATCCGACAATAGTCGATCCATTTGAACCGGTTGCGAGGGTCTATTAGGGATGCGTGTAAGCATTTTTCGATTTGTTCCGGGGATGGATGCCAAACCCCGCATGCAAGACTACGAGTTTGAGCTTCCAAGGGACCGCGATCTCATGGTTCTCGACGTATTGGAGCAACTCAAGGCGCATGACTCCTCCATCAGCTATCGTCGTTCCTGCCGTGAAGGCGTTTGCGGTTCCGATGGAATGAACATGAACGGCAAGAACGGACTGGCGTGCAAGACCCCAGTGAGCGAAGTGGCGAAGCGAGATCGCTTGGAGCTTCGTCCGTTGCCTGGGTTGCCCGTGATTCGGGACCTCGTGGTCGATATGTCCCAGTTCTATAGGCAATACGAACGTGTGGAGCCGTACTTGAACAACGACTCTCCACCCCCCGCTCAGGAACGACTGCAATCTCAAGAGGAGAGAGCAAAGCTTGACGGACTCTACGAGTGCATTTTGTGCGCTTGTTGCACTACCTCTTGTCCTTCGTTTTGGTGGAACCCTGACAAATTCTTAGGTCCTGCTGCGCTGCTGCAGTCGTACCGATTTTTGGCGGACAGCCGCGACACGGCTACCGAGGAAAGACTGGCGAAGCTTGACGACCCCTATAGCGTATTCCGTTGCCGCGGCGTAATGAATTGCGTCAACTCATGTCCAAAGGACTTGAATCCCACACGGGCGATAAACCAAATTCGAACCTTGCTTGTGAAGAGCGGCACATAAGCGGGCTTGTGCCGTATCAATTGGTCTAGAACGAGAGGACGCCGCCATGGCTGAATCATTCCTTCAACGAATGGAGTCGAGTTCCCACTTGGCTGGAAGCAGTGCCGTCTACATTGAGGCGATGTACGAAAGGTACCTAGCAGATGCCAATTCGGTTCCCGAGCAGTGGCGTGAGTACTTCGGAACGTTGCCCTATTCGGATGCCAAGGCAATCGACATTCCTCACAGCTCAATTATCAACCACTTCGAGAGATTGGGCAGAAATCGGCTCAAGGCACGTCCCGAACGCGTTAGCACGGAAATCATGTCCGAGCATGAACGCAAACAAATCCAAGTCATGGAGCTCATAGACGCCTATCGCGCTCGAGGACACCGCAAGGCGCATGTCGATCCATTGGAAAAGTGGGAACGTGATCGAGCGCCGGATTTGGAGCTTGATTACCACAATCTCAGTGTGGCGGACCTCAATACAGTCTTCCAGACAGGGTCTTCAGATCTCTTTGAGGACGATGGAAGACCTCTGCACGAAATCATTTCGGCGTTAGAGGAGACATATTGCGGCTCGATAGGAGCGGAATATGTCTACGTAACGACAGCACAGGAGCGTAGATGGATTCAGGGACGCCTCGAGTCGGTTCATTCACACATGAAATTCGAGCGTGACCACAAGCGACGAGTCTTGGAACGCCTTACGGCAGCAGAAGGATTGGAACGCTACCTCCACAATCGCTATCCGGGCACCAAGCGATTTGGACTTGAGGGAGCCGAGAGCCTAATCCCGCTATTACACGAGGTCACTCAACGCGCGGGCATGTGGAAGATTCGCGAAATAGTCATTGGAATGGCACACAGAGGCAGATTGAATGTCTTGGTGAACATTCTTGGCAAGGAGACCGAGGACATATTCGAGGAATTCGAGGGTACAGCGCCCGAAACGTCAGCAACTGGCGACGTGAAATATCACATGGGGTTTTCGTCGAACTTGGACAGCCTTGGCAAGCAGATTCACTTGGCCTTGGCTTTCAATCCATCGCATCTCGAAATTGTGGGTCCGGTCGTAGAGGGATCGGTGAGAGCTCGACAGGATCGGCGGCTAGACAAGGCCGGAGTTGAGGTAATTCCAATTCTCATTCACGGAGACGCAGCGATTGCGGGCCAAGGCGTTGTGATGGAAACATTTCAAATGTCGCAGACCCGAGGTTTCTACACGGGCGGCACCATCCACATCATCATCAACAACCAAATTGGGTTCACCACTAGCAAACGAGAGGATGCGCGATCAACCGAGTATTGCAGCGAGGTCGCGAAAATCATGAGGGCGCCGATATTTCATGTGAATGGCGACGACCCCGAAGCGGTGGTCGCCGTTGCTCAGTTGGCGATGGATTATCGAACCGGATTTGGGAAAGACTTCATTATCGATCTTGTTTGCTATCGACGTCGTGGACACAACGAAGCGGAAGATCCAATGAAGACTCAACCGTTGATGTACCAGCAAATCAGGCAGCATCCAACCACTCGAACAATCTATGCAGAACGCTTAATTCGCGAAGGAGCCGTGACACAAGCCGAAGCAGACGAGTGGGTGGCCGATTTCCGTGATCGCCTCGACAAGGGCGATACCGTTGCTCCCTCCGTCGTAAGCGAACCGGATCAATCCATGTTCGTTGATTGGAAACCCTACTTGGGGCATGACTGGGACGCTCCTGGAGACACGAATTTTCCGATTCCGCGTCTTCAGGAAGTGATGGGAAAAGCCAATTCGATCCCTGTAGGTATCCGTATGCACAAGCAAGTCGAGGGTATCTACGAAGACCGTCGTCGCATGGCCGCGGGCGCGCTAGCAGCTAACTGGGGTTTTGGAGAAATGTCAGCCTATGCAACGCTGCTGGATCAAGGCTATGACATACGCATAACTGGGCAAGACGTCGGTGTGGGAACGTTTTCGCACAGGCATGCGTGCGTTTACTGCCAAAAGACTGGCGAGCAGGTAGTTCCCATGCAACTCGCCTTCCCGGATCGGGGATTCCAAATCTACGATTCGTTGCTTTCTGAGGAGGGCGTTCTCGCGTTTGAATACGGTTACGCAACAACTGCGCCAAACACTTTGGTGATCTGGGAAGCTCAATTCGGGGACTTCGCCAATGGTGCGCAAGTTGTCATAGACCAGTTCGTTTCGAGTGGAGAAGCAAAGTGGGGTCGCGCATGCGGATTGGTCATGCTGCTCCCGCATGGATTTGAAGGTGCTGGTCCCGAGCACTCTTCAGCGCGACTAGAGAGATTCCTGCAACTTTGCGCACAGCACAACATGCAGGTGTGCGTGCCTTCAACTCCCGCACAAATGTTCCATATGTTGCGCAGGCAGATGATTCGTCCCATGCGCCGACCGCTTATCGCATTGACTCCGAAGAGCCTGTTGCGACACAAGCTCGCAGTCTCGACAATAGACGAGATCGCGCTGGGCCATTTTCACAACATAATCGACGAAGTAGACAACATCGAATTGGATCGGGTCAAGCGTCTGGTTCTTTGCTCAGGCAAGGTTTACTACGACCTATTGGATCGACGCCGAGAGGATGGCAGAAGCGACATCGCCATTGCGCGTCTAGAGCAACTCTATCCGTTTCCCAGAGAAGAACTTGCCACCATTCTGTCGAAGTACGACAACTTGCAGGAAATGTTCTGGTGTCAGGAGGAACCACAGAATCAAGGAGCTTGGTACTCCAGTCGCCATCATTTGGATCGAGTGCTCGATGCCGTCAAACCCCACATTGAACTTGCCTACGCAGGGCGGAAAGCCTATGCGGCACCTGCGGTAGGCTTGGCTTCACGGCATGTGAGGCAGCAAGCGGAACTGGTGGACCAAGCTCTCTACGGCGACAGGGAAGACTAACGTGACGATTGAAATTTCGGTTCCTGCCTTTCCCGAGTCCATCTCGGAAGGCGAATTGTCCAAGTGGTACAAGCAAGTTGGCGACTACATTGAGAGAGATGCCCTTCTCGTCGATGTCGAGACAGAGAAGACCACCTTGGAAATTCCAAGCCCCGTCTCAGGAGTAATAGTTCAAATCCTCAAGGAAGAGGGCGCAACTGTCGAAGGCAAGGAGGTCATTGCTGTCATTCAAGAGGGAGCTCGTCCGGCCATTGACAGCACTTCGGATGGTTCGGGCGCAGTAGTCGAAGACGAGCCTTCCACGTCGGATACTGAGGTCCAGGAGATCGTCGCGTCGCCTTCTGCAAGACGATTGGCGAATGAACGCGAAATTGGTCTCTCAACCGTCGTTGGAACAGGTCGAGGTGGACTGATTACACGGGACGATGTCGCTGCAGCAATCAGATTGCGTGAGACAGGAACTCACTCTCAGAAAGAGAGCGAAGATGCCACTATAGAGGAAGCTGCAGACACCGACACCGGCGAACGCGTTGAAAGACGGGTGCCAATGACAAGACTCCGTGCCACGATTGCCAACAGGCTGGTCGAGGCACAGCATAACGCCGCCATGCTGACGACATTCAATGAAGTCGACATGGAACCGATCATGCGAATGCGTCGCCAATACCAAGAGGAGTTTCAAGCGGCGCACAACGGAACCCGTTTGGGTTTCATGAGCTTCTTCGTACGCGCGTCGGTTGAAGCGCTAAAGCGATTTCCATTGGTCAATGCATCCATTGACGGTTCGGAAATCGTGTACCACGGCTTCTACGACATAGGTGTTGCCGTAAGTACTGATCGCGGGCTGGTAGTACCCATTGTCCGAGACGCGGACGCATTGGGACTTGCTCAAATTGAGGATCAGATCGTGTCGTACGGCGAGAAGGCCCGCGACGGCAAGCTGGCTATTGAAGACATGCAGGGTGGAACGTTCACAATTTCCAATGGCGGAGTGTTTGGATCACTGCTATCAACGCCAATTCTGAATCCCCCGCAAACGGCAATCTTGGGCATGCACAAGATCCAAGAAAGGCCTGTTGTTGTTGATGGCGAGGTTGCAATCAGACCAATGATGTATCTTGCGCTCTCATACGATCATCGTCTAATTGATGGTCGGGAAGCCGTACGATTCCTAGTGGCGATCAAAGGCATGTTGGAAGACCCCGCCCGAATCCTGTTGGAACTATGAGGAGAAACCTGCAATGAGCAAAAACGCAGACGTAGTGGTTGTTGGAGCGGGTCCAGCAGGTTATGCAGCAGCGATTCGATGCGCCCAATTGGGTTTTTCTGTAATTTGCGTTGACAAGTCCAAGGACTCTCAGGGGCAACCGACCTTAGGCGGGACCTGCTTAAACTGGGGATGCATTCCGTCAAAAGCGTTGCTCGACGTGTCCCACAAGTACAACGAAATGCACAAGCTCGATGCCATGGGGATCGATACCGGTGATTCGAAAATCGACATTGCCAAGATGCTCAACTACAAGGACTCCGTGGTCGACCAGCTTACGAAGGGGATTGGCTTGTTGTTCGAGGGCAACGGAATTGAGTTTGTGCACGGACGAGGCAAGTTGCTGGATGGACGTCGGGTAAGTGTTAGCTCAGATGAAGGAGAGAGCGAGGAAATCCAAGCAGAGCATGTGATTCTCGCTCCAGGTTCTGTACCGATTGAAATACCAGCAGCACCCTTGGACTACGAGAATGTAGTTGATTCGACGGGTGCTTTGGAATTCGACAAGGCTCCTGCTCGCCTCGGCGTAATTGGAGCGGGAATCGTTGGGCTGGAGTTGGGCAGCGTATGGGCCCGGCTGGGTTCAGAGGTGGTGATTCTCGAAGCGCTTGACGACTTTCTGCCTGCGACGGACCGAAGGGTCGCGCGAGACGCAATGAGGATTTTCTCGAAGCAGGGATTGGATATTCGTTTGGGGGCTAGAGTGACCAACACCGTTTTAGAGGGCGAAACGGTCAAAGTGTCCTACCAGTTGCAAAACGAAGACAAGGTATTGGAATGTGACAAGCTCATTGTCGCAGTTGGGAGACGGCCCTACACTGAGGGCTTGCTAGCCGACGACAGTCGCGTCAATTTGGACGAAAGAGGCTATCTGTTTGTCAACGATTTGTGTGCAACCGATGCACCAAATGTGTATGCAGTTGGTGATGTAGTTCGAGGGCCGATGCTCGCGCACAAGGGCATGGAAGAGGGCGTAATGGTCGCAGAGAGAATTGCGGGGCAAAAGCCTGTGGTCAACTACGACACCGTACCTTCCGTCATCTACACGCTGCCCGAAGTTGCTTGGGTTGGCTTGTCGGAAGAGGAGCTCAAGGCAAGTGGCGAAGAAGTCAACACGGGCATGTTTTCCTTTGGCGCCAATGGTCGTGCAATTGCCGCCAATGAGAGCGACGGATTTGTCAAGGTGATATCCGATGCGGAGAGTGACAGGATTCTAGGAATGCACATATTGGGCGCACAAGCTTCTGAATTGATTGCTCAAGGCGTAATCGCCATGGAGTTTGGAGCAACTGCAGAAGACTTGGCTCTTACGATGTTCGCTCATCCTTCCTTATCCGAGGCGGTGCATGAAGCTGCACTTGGTGTTTCTGGAAGCGCCATACACGCGATCGCTCGAAGGAAGCGAAGCTAACTCAAGCTAGGTCTAACCTGGCTTGTCGAACGCAACCCTTTCGTTCCTGTAATTCCACGGAAATCGAACGTTGAACCTACACGAGTTTCAAGCAAAAGAGCTGTTTAGAGAGTACGGCCTCCCTGTTTCCAAGGGATTGGTCGCAAGTTCTAGTGAAGAAGCCGTAGCCGCAGCTGCTCAACTTGACGGTGACCGATGGGCATGCAAAGTGCAAGTGCATGCTGGCGGTCGAGGCAAGGCAGGCGGTGTCAAGCTGGTGGACGGAGTGAACGGGGTGAAGGACTTTGCCGATAGCTGGCTAGGCAAGAGGCTCGTCACGCATCAAACAGATGCCGAAGGACAACCCGTCAATCACATCTACATTGAAGAGCTCTCTGAAATCGCTCGTGAATTCTATTTTGGAATTGTCGTAGACCGATCGTCGCAACGAGTGGTCGTCATGGCTTCGACTGAAGGGGGTGTTGAAATAGAGCAAGTGGCCGAACAAACGCCAGAGAAGATTCTTCGAGCAACCATAGATCCCTCCATTGGCGCACAACCATATCAAGGACGTTCCTTGGCATTTGGCATGGGTTTGGTAGGTGAACAAGTTCAGCAATTCACCAACGTTTTCCTGAATCTCTGTCGTCTATTTCATGAATTGGACTGTTCACTAGTCGAAGTCAATCCTCTCGTGTTGACGAGCGAAGGCAATATCCATTGCCTTGATGCCAAGATGAATGTCGACGGCAATGCCCTGTTCCGTCAACCAAGACTGGCAAGCATGCGTGATGCGCAACAAGAGGATGAACGGGAATCGCAGGCTACGGAATTCGGCCTTAGCTACGTTGCATTGGATGGAAATATTGGATGCATGGTTAATGGCGCTGGATTGGCGATGGGAACCATGGATCTTGTCAAGTTCTTTGGCGGAAACCCTGCGAATTTTCTCGACGTGGGTGGAGGAGTCAACGCAGAATCGGTTGCGGAAGCCTTCAAGATAATTCTTGACGACACAGATGTGAAAGCTGTCTTGATCAACATATTCGGCGGGATTGTGTCTTGCGTTGTCATCGCCGAGGGCATTGTCGAAGCCTATAAGGAAGTTGGCGTAGACGTGCCCGTGGTTGTGCGTTTCGATGGGAACAGTGCGGACGAAGGAAGGCAAGTCTTGCAACGTAGCGGATTGGCCATCATTGCGGCTGACACGCTCCAAGAAGCTACACGAAGTGCGGTGGACGCGGCTGGAGAGGCTGCGTGAGCATACTTGTCGATCGAGACACGCGCGTCATATGCCAGGGAATCACGGGTTCCCAAGGCACGCTGCACTCTAGGCACGCGCTCGAATACGGAACGCAATTGGTCGGGGGCGTAACCCCAGGCAAGGGCGGTTCCGTGCATTTGGGAGTACCAGTTTTCGACACCGTTCGTCAGGCAGTCGAAGTAACCCAAGCAACGGCATCGGTTCTTTATGTCCCAGCACGATTTTGCCTTGACTCAATTCTGGAAGCCTGCGATGCGGAAATCGAGCTAATCGTCGCTATCACAGAGGGTGTTCCTACCTTGGACATGCTTCGAGCCAAGCTGGTGGTGGCTGCAAGCGGTGCGCGTCTAGTCGGTCCGAATTGTCCTGGCGTCATTACGCCGGGACAATGCAAGATTGGCATCATGCCAGGTGAAATTCACCGACCCGGACGTGTGGGAATTGTCTCCCGGTCAGGCACCCTGACTTACGAAGCCGTCAAGCAGACCACTGATCGCGGGTTTGGGCAATCCACTTGCGTGGGCATTGGTGGGGATCCTATACCTGGCACGAATTTCATAGACGTCATACGGTTGTTTGAAGACGACCCAGCCACAGATGCAATTGTCATGGTTGGAGAGATTGGCGGAACCGCAGAAGAGGAGACCGCTGACTACATAAAGGAAAACGTTTCCAAACCAGTAATTGCTTACATTGCCGGCACAACCGCGCCTAAGGGGAAACGCATGGGTCACGCCGGTGCAATTATTGCTGGCGGTAAAGGTACTGCTGCAGAGAAATACCAGGCGCTTGACGCCGCAGGCGCAGTCACCGTCAAGAATCTAGCGAGCATAGGCGAAGCGCTTGGTGAATGTCTGTCAGCCACCCAATAGTCGTAAAGCTCCATCCGAGGTTGCTCTAAACTTGAAAGCATGTCCAAGAGCCTCTATCTACATCCGAGTTAGAACCAATTCGTCCCATTTGCCATGACCACCGAAACATTGGGTTTCCAAACGGAAGCCAAGAAACTCCTACATCTCATGATCAATTCCCTGTATTCGAACAGGGAAATATTTCTTCGCGAACTTATCAGCAACGCGTCGGATGCCATTGACAAGCTACGCTTTCAAGCGCTGGACAATCCAGAGCTCTTGGATGGCAATGGTGACCTCAAGATTTCAATCGATTTTGACAGTGATGCCAAGACGCTTTCGATCACAGACAACGGCATCGGCATGACTCGGGACGAGGTGATCGAAAACCTGGGAACTATAGCCAAGTCTGGCACCGAAGAGTTCTTTCAACAGCTTTCCGGCGACCAGCAAAAGGACGCGTCCTTGATTGGTCAGTTCGGCGTCGGCTTTTACAGTTCCTTCATGGTGGCTGACGAAGTAGTCGTACAAACTCGAAAGGCAGGCACATCCGAAGGTACGCGTTGGGTGTCGACCGGCGAAGATGAGTATTCCGTGTCCGATATCGAGACGGAACGGGGAACCCGAGTTACCTTGAAATTAAAGGAAGACGCTCAGGAATTCTGCGAAAGATTCTCACTTCAATCCATCGTCCGCCGCTACAGCGACCATATCGCCGTTCCCGTCGACATGCCAAGTGCAGACACGGAGGAAGAAAAGGACAAACGAGAGACGGTCAACTCAGCAAAGGCACTATGGACTCGTTCACGTTCGGAGATTTCGGACGACGAATACAAAGAGTTCTACAAATACGTCTCTCACGATTTTGAAGACCCATTGGCTTGGAGCCACAATCGTGTTGAAGGGCGGCTGGATTACACAAGCTTGCTCTTCATACCGAAGCGGGCGCCTTTCGACATGTTCAATCTCGATGCCCCTAGAGGATTGAAACTCTATGTGCAGCGTGTCTTCATCATGGATGAGGCAGAAACCTTCTTGCCTCTGTATTTGCGCTGGGTGAAAGGGATCGTTGATTCCAGCGACCTTCCTCTCAATGTTTCCCGTGAAATGCTGCAAGACAGCGAAGCTGTCCGAACAATTCGTTCAGCTTTGGAGCGAAGAGTACTAGACCGTTTGGAGAAGATTGCGGGAGACGACGAAGACGAATATAGTGCCTTTTGGGACGAGTTTGGCACTGTGCTCAAAGAGGGAACCGTGTCGGACAACCAGAATCGTGATGTTGTCGTTCAACTATTGCGGTTTACGACTACTCAGGATGTGTCGAATCCAGAAACTGGCAGAGCACAGCAGCGCACGTCGCTCAAACAGTACCTAGATCGGGCTTCGAGCGAGCAAAACCACATATATTATGTACTTGGGGATAACGAGCGGGCAGCCCGGAATAGTCCTCACCTGGAAGCCCTGCAAAGTCAGGGAATCGAGGTGTTGATTCTTGGCGACCCAATTGATGCTTGGATGATGTCGCACCTTGTGGAATTCGAGGGCAAGAAGTTTCAAGACATCACACGCGGCGAATTGGATCTGCCAGAATCTTCTCAGGAAGACGACAAGAAAGATGAGACTGACGAGTCCGAGGAGCCACTGCTCAAGAGAATTGAAGAGGTGCTGAAGGACAAAGTTGAGGGAGTAAGCAAATCCAAGCGGCTAATTGACTCACCGGCCTGTCTTGTCTTGGCAGAGCACGATCTTGGACTACACATGCGGAGGATAATGGAAAGTGCGGGGCAGTCAGTGCCAGCTGCCAAACCGACGCTGGAAGTCAACTTGGATCACACTCTTGTGAAGCACATGAATAAGGAAGACGATGATGCTCGATTTGGGGACTTTGCTCAATTGCTATTCGAGCAAGCGGCGTTTTCCGATGGGTCGTTTCCCATAGATGCCGGAATGCACGTGAAACGTGTCAATCGTCTACTTGCGGAGCTGCTCCCTTAGCGAGGAGAACTATGTCGGTAGCTGTCATTGGTGCTGGAAACTTCGGCACAGTCATCGCGAACAATATTGCCGGCAACGGCACGCCGACGCGTTTGTGGATGCGTGATGAAGAGCAGTTGGCAGACATGCGCAAACACAATGAGAATCGTCGATATCTCCCGGGTCATGCGATCCACCGCAACATCATTCCAACAACAGATCTTGAGCAAGCTGTCTCATCAAGCGAGCTCGTTTTTGTAACCGTCCCAAGCTCATCGTTTCGACAGGTCGCGCGCGACATTGGAATTCACTTGAAGAACGGCACCTACGCCGTAAGCGCTACCAAGGGCGTGGAAGCCGAGACGTTCAAACTCATGAGCGAAATATTGGCTGAAGAACTGCCACCAAGTTCGGTAGGGGTATTGAGTGGTCCGAACTTGGCAGAGGAAATTGCAGCCGGCAAGTTTGCCGGAACTGTAATAGCCAGTGGCGACGGAATGCTGCGCGAACTGGTTCAGGAAAGGCTCAGTAGCGCAACTTTCCGGGTATATTCGAGCGAGGACGTGTACGGCGTTGAATTGGGTGGCGCACTCAAGAACATCTATGCGATTATCTGCGGCATTGCCACTGCTCTTGACCTCGGGCAGAATGCCATCTCCTTGGTCATCACCCGTAGCCTAGTGGAGATGAGCCGATTTGCTGAGGCGATGAAAGGCAATCCCTACACATTTTTGGGATTGGCAGGAGTAGGCGATCTCGTCGCGACCTGCACATCTCCTCACTCGCGAAACTACCAATTGGGCTATCACATAGCCTCCGGTCTGAGTCTAGAGGACGCCATGGCTCGGCTTGGTAAACTTGCCGAGGGCGTAAATACGCTAAAAGCCGTCTATCAGAGAAACTTGGAAATGCGCCTCTATATGCCGCTTGCCGATGCTTTGTATCGAGTTCTTTTCGACGAAGAGGACCTGCAAGCGACCATCGTGGACCTGATGACAACGGAGCAGAAGAGCGACGTTGAATTTGCCGAACAACACACGTCAACGAATGCACCTAGATAGATTTGGTGTAGCTGCACCTGCGTCTGGATGGGCTTTGGTCGCCTGCTTGTGTGCAGGTCATGTGCTGGCAGATGATGTTCTTTTGGAGAAAATCCCTCGGTCAACCATCACTGACTCCTATTCGGCGACTGAAGTGGAGCCATACGATTTCGTCTATGCTCCCGTCGAAAAGGTCAAGCGAGAAATCACATTCGAGCGGGTGGCTCGAGTTGAAGGTCTAGTTCGACATGTCACCTATCAGATGTCGTCGGATGTGAACCGAGACGATGCATTGGATTGGTATCGCGATCAAATTCAATCAATCGGCGGACGTGTCGTTTTTGAATGCGATGGTCGAGATTGCGGACGCGCAACTATTTGGGCGAACGAAATATTCAAGCAGAGGGTGCTCGCTACCGTTGACTCCAAACAGCATTATTTGGCGGGCGAGTTGGGTGGCGAAGACAACCACGAATTGTTTGCCGTATACATCGTGGAACGTGGAAACCAGACGGTGTACTCGCATGTGGTCCGAGCGTCGGTAGAGGGCAATTTGCAGCTGGGCGACAATCAGGATTTTTCGGGTGCGTTGGCCCGCCATGGCTTTGTCGTTGTCGATGGTGTTGTTCCTAACCGCTATGGTGTGCTCTCGTCGGAGGCAATCGATCGTTTGACCAGCTTGTCAAGTCAGTTAGATGACTTCAAAAACGAGATCATCTATGTCCTGTGCCATGTGAACGGTTCTAGACCAGTGGATCAACTTATCCAAGAGTCCGAGTCCTGTGCAGAGGCAGCAGTCGCCGCGCTCAAGGGAGAAAGCGAGTACGACGTTAGACCGTTTGGTGTTGGACCGCTCGCGCCGTTGGCAGATGCCACTCCCAAGTCGCGTGTCGAAGTCGTCATACCCAAACTGCTTCGGCGAGAACCTTGACACCCCCGAACATCGCTTCGCGCGAGAATTAGCCTGTTGAAGCCGGCCCATTGAGCCATGGCGGGTAACACGTTCGGACAAGCCTTCACCGTCACCACATTTGGCGAGAGCCACGGATTGGCAATGGGCGCGGTAGTGGATGGATGCCCGCCAAATCTCGAATTGTCGGAAGCGGATCTCATGGAAGACCTGGAGCGACGCCGACCGGGTCGCACCGCCTATACGACCCAACGGCAGGAGAGCGACCAAGTCAGGATCCTGTCTGGGGTTTTCGAAGGAAAGACAACAGGTACACCCATTGGTCTTGTTATAGAGAACACCGATCAACGCTCGCGAGACTATGACGCGACCAAGAATGTCTATAGGCCTGCTCACGCGGATTTCACGTATGACAAGAAGTACGGCATTAGAGACTATCGGGGAGGAGGCCGGGCTTCTGCGCGGGAAACCACGATGCGGGTCGCGGCAGGCGCGATTGCAAAGAAGTACCTAAGTTCGGAATTTGGCACGCGCATTCAGGGCTATCTTGCACAAATCGGCCACATCGTGCTGAACGACAAATCACTTGAAAATGTCCGCCACAGCGCTTTCTTTTCTCCTGACTCCACTAGAGAGAGCGCAGTCGCTGAGTTCATAGACGAGCTTCGCGAAGAGGGTGACTCGATTGGCGCAAAGGTTGGCATATTGGCTTCCAACGTTCCCATTGGACTTGGTGAACCTGTATTTGCCAAGTTGGATGCAGAACTGGCTTCGGCGCTGATGGGTATCAACGCTGTTAAGGCGGTTGCGCTTGGAGAGGGGTTTGATGTCGTTGCCAAACGAGGATCCGAACATCGGGACGAAATCTCAAGTGACGGGTTCCTGTCGAATCGAGCCGGAGGAACATTGGGTGGCATTTCTTCAGGGCAGGACATCCGAGTGTCCATCGCGCTCAAGCCAACTTCCAGCATTGCCAAGCCAGGAAAGAGCATCGATCGCGAGAGTCGTGAAGTAGAAGTGTCTACTAGTGGCCGGCATGATCCGTGTGTGGGAATACGTGCTGTACCGATCGCTGAAGCAATGGTTGCGTTAGTTTTGATGGATCATGTCATGAGGGATCGAGGTCAGACCGGGTCCAGTGCACAGCGTGCTTCCTGATCCTCGTTTTTGGCAAACTAACAAGTAGGCTAACAGTTAGCCTAACAAATAGCTGTAAACAGCTCAAAATGTCATAATTTTGTAAATTTTCGCCTCTATCTTGCGCGCAATTGTTGCAGCGATGCAGGTCATCAAGTGCGAAAATCCCGAACTTCTACCACGCTATTTGGATGCCTTTGGTTCTCCATTGCGACTCTATTGGCGTCAACGTCTCTTGCCGAGAACATGGGCTCGTTGGAAGGAAAGGTCGTTGATGCAAGCGGCCAAGTCCATTTCAGTGGTGCGCAAGTGCGCATCAATGAACTCGACCGTGAGGTCTTCAGCAACAGTGCGGGAGAGTTCAAATTCGAAAACGTTCCCGTGGGGGACTACACCCTGGTCGTCCACTACATTGGTGCTGACAAAGTTGAAGAGAGCGTCATCGTCCAAGCCGACGCAACCCATCAAGTTGAAGTGATCGTTGGCGCAAATGTTGAACACATGGAAAACGTCATTGTGTACGGGCAAGCGGCAGGCGCGAGCAGCGCACTCAACCAGCAACGCGCTGCTGACGGAATTCTGTCGGTTCTGACATCCGACGCCATCGGGCAGTTTCCGGACGCCAACGTCAGCGAAGCTTTGCAGCGTGTACCTGGAGTGTTCATCGAACGCGACCAGGGAGAGGGCAGATTTGTTGGGATACGTGGTCTCGAACCTGATTTCAACACAGCGAAGATCAATGGCGTACACATTCCCGCACCAGAGAGGGATCGACGGTCTGTAGCATTGGACGTAATCCCCTCAGACCTCCTCGAACGAGTGGAAGTTAGCAAGTCGGTTACTCCTGACAAAGACGGCGATGCAATCGGCGGCTCGATAGACATCAAGAGCCTTTCGGCTTTCGATCGACGTGGGCAGCACTTCTCGCTAACTGCGAAGTCCGATTTCAATACATTGCAGGGCGAATCCAGCCCTAAAGCAAATGCGAGTTATACAAACATCGTGCAGACTTCTCAAGGTGACTTGGGTATAGCCTTTGCGATGTCGTGGCAAGAGCGCAATTTTGGATCTGACAATGTCGAGACAGATGGCGGCTGGGTTGCGGACATAGAAGACTCAGGCTTTCGCGGTACGGAAGAAATCGAGCAACGCGACTATCAGATTACTCGCAAGCGGATAGGCTACGCGGCGAATCTCGACTGGATCACGGACGCAAACACGCACCTGTATTTGCGCATGCTCAAAAGTGACTTTTCCGATCAAGAGTATCGGCAACGCATCGAATACAAGCTCGACAAAGGCGATTTGGAGTCCATTGACAACAACTCCGCGATATGGAGCGATATAGACATGGACCGTGAACTCAAGGACCGCTACGAGACTCAAGACATTTTCTCGGTGGTAGCTGGCGGCGAGAGCGAAGTTCAAGATTGGATGATCAATTACGAACTTGGATTTTCTGCGGCATCGGAAGAGGAACCTAACCGCTACGACATACAGTTTTCTGAGGATGACGCCATTGACGAGGCAGGCTACAGATCGATGGGTCGCACGCCGAGATTGTTCTACTCTCCAAACGGGGGAGATCCGTCGAATTTCGAATTTGATGAATTGGTCGAAGAGAACAATTTCACGGACGATGAGCAAACTTCCCTGCGCCTTGACTTGCGCCGAGATGTCATGGTTGGAGATTTCGACGGCTACTTCAAATTCGGCGTACACCATAGAATGCGAGAGAAGACCGACGATACTAACGCGATCACCTACGATGGAGGTTTCCCTGGAGACCCCACGCTCGCCGACTTCACTACGAGTTCGTCTTTGGACTATGATCTCGGTTCTTTCGGTCCAACTATCGATGTATCAGCGCTCACTGCCTACGTAGCAGCCAACAAGAGCTCATTCGACATCGATCAAGACAACACGGTTCTGGATTCGGCACGCGACTACCAGATTGACGAGGACATTCTTGCACTATACGCCATGCACAGAGTCAACATCGGCGATTTTCGTGTCGTGTACGGGTTGCGTCGCGAAGCTACAGATTCCGTTCTAAACGGGTTCAGCGTAATAGAAGACAACGGAGATCCGGAAATCACACCGGTTTCATTCAGCAAGGACTATGAACACTGGTTGCCAAGCGTTACGGTACGGTACAAGCAAAACGAAAAGAACATAGTCAGGTTTGGATTGAGCCAGACGGTTGCCCGTCCATCGTTTGGCAAGATCAATCCATCTCCTGCCAAGGTGGAAATCGATGACGAAGACATCGAAATTGAAGCTGGAAATGCCTACTTGGACCCCTACGAATCCACAAATTTGGATATTTCCTTCGAGCACTATCCCGACGACCGCCTAAGTGCGTTCTCTGTAGGGTTCTTTAGCAAATCCATCAACAATTTCATCTACATTGGAGACGTTAGCGATGTTGTTGATTTTCGGCAGTGGACGCAAGGAGTTGATACGTCTGGCGTTACTGACTCAGACATCATTCAACCGTTGAATGGCGACAGGGCTAGCCTTTGGGGATTAGAAGCAAGTTGGACCAAGCGACTGAGTGAGTTAGGTGCGCCATGGGACAAGATCATCCTCTCGCTTAACGGCACATACACCTCTAGCGAGGCGGAATTGGGTGCAGATATAGGTCGGGACTCAGACATACCCTTGCCCGGCCAGGCCAAAATAGTTGGCAATGCAATCATCGGATTCGAGCACCGAAACTGGGACTTCAGGTTGGCCTATGCCTTCAAAGGTGAGAGAACGATTGAAGTCGATCTGTCGGATCCAGGGAACGACTTGATTCAGGAACCTCGCAGCCAGCTTGACTTCACGGCACGGTTCGACTTCGACGATCGTTGGCAGGTATTCTTGAACGCCGCGAACCTAACTAATGAACCGTTCTACACGTATCACGGTTCGGATGCATTCAATGGGCAGTATGAGGAATATGGTCGGTCCATTGCACTCGGTGTCACGTTGCGAAGCCCGTAAACCTTCAAATCAATTATCGACAGGGCGTTACTGCGCCCTGTCGATGAGCTTGTTTCTAATTCTGACTGTGTCATGCAGCAATAGCAGCGACTATGCGACGGTGTCGGCATTGGTTGAGACAGCAAGTGTTTCAAGCTCTGGAGACGCAGCAGACGACCCGGCCATCTGGATTCATCCACGCGACCCCGGAAGTAGCTTGGTGCTTGGTACAAACAAGCGCAAGGGCTTGGAAGTGTACGATCTCGAAGGAAAGCGCGTCCAGTCGCTAGATGTGGGCAATCTCAACAACATTGACGTGCGACAGAATGTTGCATGGGGATCAGGCGCGGTTGACATAGCCGTAGCCACAAATCGTTCAGACCAGAGCTTGGACCTTTTCTTCCTCGAGCGACAAACGGGTTTCATTGACATAGAGGCGAGCGAGAGGATTTCTCTGGATCTCAAGGAGCCCTATGGCGTCTGCCTGTTCGCGAGCGGGTCGGAGCTGTTTGCATTTGTGAATGACAAAAATGGCATGTTTCAGCAATGGCAACTTGCGCCAAATGCAGAGAGCGCTATTGTGCGCACCTTCACAGTTGATTCGCAGCCTGAAGGCTGCGTCGCCGATGACTTTACACAAACTCTTTACTATGGCGAGGAGGGGAAGGGAGTCTGGAAGCGCGACGCATCGCCAGATTCCGCGTCAGAAGCGCAGCTGATCGCGTCAGTTGATGATGGTGCTCTTGTCGCCGACGTAGAAGGGATGGGCATCTATCGAACAAGCAATAACGCAGGATATCTGATAGTTTCCAGCCAAGGTGACGATTCCTTTGCGTTCTATGAATTGGGTGACGAAAATCGCTATGTGGGTTCGGTGCGTGTTGCCGAGTCGTCTGATGGGTTGATTGATGAAGTAACAGGAACCGATGGAATCGACGCTACTGCTACCCGCTTGGGTTCAAGGTTTCCCGACGGAATGCTTGTAGTGCAAGACGACCGAAACAGCGCGCCCAACGAAAACCAATGCTTCAAACTCATTGATTGGAGGGTAGTTGCGGACTCCGTGAACCTGCAACTTATTAGTAGCGACTAGAGAACTGACTAATTCGCGAATCTCTTCGAGTCGCCAATTACTCCCTCGTCTCTAAGTACGTCAAGGTCCTCGGCGCACAACGCCAGCTCGCTTGCCAGAACTTGGTCGGTGTGTTCGCCAAGTCGAGGTGGAGGTGCTAGGTCAACGCTGGAGTCCGACATGCGAGGAGCGAATCCTAGCATCGGAACAGTGCCATGTATGGGCAATTCCAAGTCCTTTACGAATCCTCGCTCCCGCAAATGTTCGTTGTGGTGGAGTTCGGCCGTATCGAGGCAAGCTGAGCACGGTACTCCCGCGGATGCAATGGCCTCCATGGCTTGGTACTTCGTTAGTTCCTTGCACCAGTCGCAGATTACTTGGCGAAGTTCGTCGCCGTTCTTGGCTCTGTCACCATAGGTTAGGAATCTTGGGTCGACCAATAGGTCAGGGCGGTTGATTGCTGCACAAAGACCATCCCAATGGTCGTTGTTTACAGGCATTAGGTAGATGTAGTCGTTGGGTCCGAACGGCTTGCAGGGATAGATGTCCACGGGCGGCAATCCGCCTCGATTGCCGGTCCGAGGGGTCGCTTGAGTGCCCCAACGCGAACCAATGAACGCGCGAGTCCTCACAAAATAGGCCATTGCCTCCTGCATGGAGAGTTCGATTACTTGACCTTTGCCCGTTCGTTGCCGCTGGATGTAGGCTGCCAAGATCGCCATGGCGGCTTGTACTCCAGTCCCTGAATCACCTGTAGTCGGGCCTGGCATCATGGGAGGACCATCGGGTTCGCCAGTAATAGAAAAAGCTCCCGCAGCGGCTTGTGCAACCATGTCCATGCATCTGTAGCCCGAGTAGGGACCCGAAGTGCCAAATCCCTTTATCCGCGCATAGATGATTTCGGGATGGATCTCGGCCAATGTCTCATATTCAATGTCGAGTTTCTCGACGATACCAGGTCCGTAGTTCTCGACGAACACGTCAAACTTTGGAACAAGATCCAGCAAGATTTGCCGGCCTTTTTCTGACCGCAAGTTAAGTGCGAGACTCTTCTTGTTAGCGTTCCATGCGCAAAAGTAGGGCGAGTAGTCGTTTCTTTGACCGCCTCTAACACCTCGCCCGGGGTCCCCGTATTCGGGCGGTTCAATCTTCACGACATCGGCGCCAAGCCATGCAAGAGCTTGGGTGCACGAGGTTCCGGCCTCGTATTGAGTCATGTCAAGAATTCGTATGCCGTCAAGTGCTGCCATTGAGGTTCCAAGCTTCGCGTCTAGTACGTCCCTACCGAGTGGAGTCCGAGTCGCAGTATGAGGTTCAATTATCTCAAATGTCCTCGACATGAAACGACTGGACTTTGCAGCCCTCACATGCCGTTCGCGGCGGTTTTCTTGTGTCGATCTACTTTGTGAAACATACAATGAATTTGCTCCCCTCTGCGCAATATCCTCTCCTTTGAATGTCTTAATTGATTTGTGCTTCCCTTGGTTGAATAGCTGGTGAGTTCGGAACCTTACAACCCGTCAGAACTGCTTCGAATGAAGACTGTGCGCGAACTGGCGTCGCTTCTGCCGCGTGCCCTAAAGTTGTCTTGGCAGGTATCTCCGCTTCTCATGACTCTCGTTGCGATCATGGCGATTGTTGCCGCCCTTATCGATCCAGCTGTACTCTACCTAACAAAGGTAATCGTTGACATCGTTTACCAAAATCTGGGGCAGGGTGTGCAGTGGGCGTTGGTCATAGTGCCCCTTGGCGTCATTTTCGGTCTCTGGATTGCAGAGAAACTCGTGGGAGGCATCACAGCCGTTGTTCAGCAGCTGCTTGGTCAACGTACATACAACACCACGTTTCAAAAACTCCTACACAAAGCATCCAAGCTGGATTTGGCGTTCTTCGAGGCTCCCAAATTCTACGATCAGCTGCAGCAAGCCAATCTACACCAAGGGCTAGTGCAGCACCTGCCAATGAGTTTGTTTCACTTTCTCCAGAATTTGCTCTCTCTCGGGGCGATGGTCGGGCTTCTTTCCATGCTTCATCCCCTAGCGTTCTTGCTGCTTGTTGCAACTGTACTTCCACGTTTGTTCTTGGAAGGCCATATGACCCGGCTGGGGTTCAAATTGGGCTCCGAACTTGCACGCAACTTTAGGCGAACAGACTATATGCAGACCATACTCACAGATCGAGAGAAAGCTAAAGAGATTCGCATATTTGGACTCGGTAGCTTCTTTTTCGACCGCTTTCTAGAGTTTCGGTCTGAGTATGTGTCAGCCCATATTAGGCAAATGCTGCATTTCATGGGCTACAACCTTGGTCTAGGGACTCTTACGACATTGGGAATTGGCGCCGTAAGCATCTTTGCCGTTATTCAGGCGGTAAGGGGTGACATCAGCATAGGTACGCTGACTCTCGTCTTTAGTGCGGCCCAGCAAATTGTTTCCTTGATTGGAGGCGTTATTGGTTCTTTAAATAGTGTGTATCAGTCGTCACTTTCGTCTTCACGTTATTTTGAACTTCTGGACCTAGATCCGCAATCAATATCGGGTGCGTTGCAACCCCCTCGCGTCGCAGAGCCACGAAAAGCACCTCTACGCATCCGCAAGGGCATTGAGTTGGAGTCAGTCTCGTTCACCTATCCTGCAACGGATGTTGAAGTGTTGAAGGACATTTCGTTCTCGTTGCCAGCAGGGAGCAGAGTTGCGATAGTGGGTGAAAACGGAGCAGGCAAGACAACTCTTGTGAAGCTTCTTGCACGGTTCTACGATCCCGCCGCCGGCGCAATCAAACTGGATGGTCTGGACTATCGCGATTACGAACTTAATAGCTTGCGCGAAAGTATCAGTGTGGTATTCCAAGATTTCGCGAAATACGACATTTCTGTAGCAGAGAACATTGGGGTCGGGTCGATTGAGGAAATCGACAATCGAGACCGAATTGTGAAGGCAGCTAGCAATAGCGGCACTGACACGATTGTTGCACGGTTGCCCAACGGATACGACACTGTTCTTGGCAAGACGATGGACGAAGGTGTGGATCTGTCTGGAGGCGAATGGCAGCATATAGCGATTGCTCGAGCCTTCATGAGCGACAGCCCCCTCCTAATACTAGATGAACCCACTGCCGCCCTCGATTCTCTACGAGAGCGAGAGCTGTACGAACGAATTGCCAGACTAGCCTCCAGCAAGACTGTAGTTTTCGTATCCCACCGATTCTCTACGGTTCGAATGGCCGACTTGATTGTCGTGATAGATGATGGGAAATCTGTTGAAGTTGGAAGTCACGCAGAACTCTTGAGTCGCAAAGGAAAGTACTACCGCATGTTTGAGACGCAGGCGGCGCGCTACCGATGAGCGAGAGAACTTTCAATCCGTTTGAGGAATTGAACTCGAAGACGATACTCGAGACATTAGGCTTGCTGCCACGTGTATCAGCATTTGTATTCAGTGCGTCGCCGTTCTATTTCCTACTTTCGAGTCTGTTGGGATTGGTACAGGCCGGAATAGCAGCCTTGATTCTCATTTTGGGCAAAGTTGTCGTAGACCGTGTCGCTGGGAACATTGGTTCTGAAGTTGAATGGCTATATTTGCTTATACCCATGCTTCTTTTGATTTGTACTAGGATTATGCAGAGCGTGTTATTTTCACTTGACACTCTAGTTGGATTTCTAGTCCAAGAAAAAGTTCAAAACGAAGCCCACTCAAGGTTGCTTCGCAAAGCCACAAGCTTGGACTTAGCTTTTTTTGAGTCCCCAAAGTTCTATGACAGATTGTATCAATCACAACAAAATATTACTTATTTATATAGCACGGTTCGTGAAATTATCAGCTTTAGTACACAAATTTTTACAATGATAGCCATGGTTAGTATTCTCTCGATACTCCATCCTTTAGCTTTTGTTCTTTTAGTTGTAACTATTTCACCAAGAATTATTTTTGAAGGATACAGCGCGAGACGTCGTTTTGATTTAGATGTGGAGTACACAAGAAATTTTCGCATTACAGAATATTATAAAACTCTGCTGCTTGAACAAAAAAATATTAAGGAAGTGATGATATATGGTTTAAGTGACTACTTCTCGCAAAAATATTTCGAGCTTAGATCGCTGTTCATTGGGTCAATGTTGAGGCTTGAATATTATTTCGTGAGAATTGAGGTGTTTTTCGATATTTTGGCACTGACAGGAATAGGGCTTCTTTGGCTGTATGCCATTTATAGGACTTCGATTGGTGAACTGACAATTGGCGATCTGTTCATGATATTTGGCGCTGTGCAAAGTAGCAGAACGGCGATTGAAGCGGTTTTCGAAGGCGCGGGTGGCATATTTGAGGATTCTCTCTTCTTGACTCGGTTTTTCGAGATGTTGGACCTTGACCCAAACGCCGTAGACGGCGCGTTACAGCCTCCACGTTTGCAGAACCCATACAAACTGCCAGTTCAGATGGATATGGGCATCGAGTTTCGCAATGTGTCTTTTCGCTATCCAGGCACGACGGACACTGTGTTGAAGGGAATTTCTCTTGTGGTTCCCGCAGGCACCAAACTAGCAATCGTCGGCGAAAACGGGGCTGGCAAAACAACGCTGATCAAGCTGCTCGCAAGGTTTTACGACCCGGAGAGTGGCTCCATTCTTCTTGACGGTCGCGACTACAGAGACTACGACTTGGAACATATGCGCAGCAATATCACGGTCGTGTTTCAGGACTTCTCCCGCTACGATATATCCGTTTCCGACAACGTCGGCGTGGGACAAGTGGAATACATAGCCGACCGAGAGCGTATCGTCTCTGCGGCAAAGAAAGGTGGCTCTCACGAAATGGCCATCAACTTGCCGAGTCAGTACGACACAATACTTGGACGAACCTTCGACGAAGGCGTTGACCTGTCCGGCGGCGAGTGGCAGAACATAGCCATTTCACGCGCATTCATGAGCGATGCACAGATCTTCATCTTGGATGAACCGACAGCGGCATTAGACGCATTCAAAGAAGCCGAAATCTACTCAAGATTTGCCGAGCTAACTGAGAACAGAACAGTAGTGTTGGTTTCGCATCGATTTTCAACAGTGAGAATGGCAGATTTGATAGCGGTAGTCGACGATGGTCGCGTGATCGAATATGGGACCCACAGTGAGCTTTTGCGACTACACGGCAAGTATCACCAAATGTTCGAGGCACAGGCGGCTAGGTATCGGTAGTACTGAAACACTGCAGTTGACTATGCGCTTACTGCGAGTTCGAGGAACTGGCGTCTATACCGAGCGAGTAATTTGCGCGGGATCCAGTTTGCTTACCTGCTGGGCGGGGAATACTACAGCAAGCAGGCACACGGCAAGTGTCGCCATGACGATCAGAGCGCTGGACATTGCCATCAATGGCTCAAACTCCTGGTTCGTGACCAAGTAGACATTTAGTCCAATGGCCATTGGCACTCCGATGCCAATCCCAACGCAAAGGATCAGGGCGTACTCGACAAGCAGATTTCGCATGATGTCGAATTGTGTAGCACCGAGTGCGCGTCGTATGCCAATGTGAGTTGTGCGGCGTCGGATTGCAAAGTTGACCATTCCTGTCATACCGCACACGACCACGAACAACAACGCAATCGACGTAACGCTGAAAACCCAGACTGACGCATTTTGACCTTGATATAGGCGTTTCTTGGCGACTTCGATGGATTCGATGTGACGAATCAGGCGGTTTCTGTAGATCGTCGGAAGGTTCTGCTCAAGTGTTCGAATGGTTTCTTCAAGTTTTCCGGGTGTCGTTCTAACGACATATGTTGAGGAATCGAAAGCCTGTTTTTGAGGCACGTACGCAATTCGGTGTACTTGATCGATACTTGCCCATGGACCATGAGAAGTTGCAACAACCCCGACCACAGTCATGGGACCGGTCAAATGGACCTGCCTTCCGACGATTTCTGCCAGCGTTGCATCGGGAAACAGATGTTCTGCCAATTGCTGAGAAAGGAGAACTTGATTGGGACTTGAAGCGCCGTAGGGAATTCTCCATTCCACCTCCTCGGGACGAAAGTTTCTTCCCGCCAGCAGATTGATGCCTAGTGCATTTAAGCCTCGATCATCAATCATTCGGAAATAGCACACGGTTGGTCGTATGTCGTCCGCCGGGTCTACTTCAATCGACATGGACCACCCAGATCCAGAGTAGGGAACAGAGATTGTCTGCACGGCGTCGATTACTCCAGAGGTCTTGCGAATGTAATCAAGGTCTGCGTTTACGATGCTTGCGATCGCATCGGGGTTCAGGTTTGGTTCTGCAATGTGCACATTCATGTAGAACATGTTCTGGTGATCGATGCCACTCTCTTGATTGAGCGCTTGTAGCTGGTAGCTGACACCCACCTGCAGATTGAGCAGAATGGCAATCACAACCGCAATTTGGACAGCAATCAATACGCCGATTGTCTTACGACGTAGCAGAGACCTAAAAATTGGACCAAGTTCCAGCATTTATTTGGCGTCGCGCAATAAGCTGGCGGGAGTTCCCCGCGATCCGCGCCACGCAGGATACAAAGATGCGGCCAGACTAGCGGCAATCGCGAGAAGTATGGTGCCAACCGCCAACGAAAAGTCCAATTGAGTCACGTGGGCAACTACCGATTCCCCTCTGAACAATACTCGAATGCCCATGAGCCCCAGCCATGCAAATACCAATCCGAGCAGTCCGCCTGTAAATCCTATGCATGCGGATTCGACCAAGAATCGCGTAAACAACTGGACTCGGGACGCTCCCATGGCACGGTGAACGGCTAGTTCGCTGTTCCGCGACAGGAATTTGGCAAGCAATAGTCCTATCGAATTAATAAGACAGACAATGAGGAACAACAGTGCAATGATGATTGTGACAACAATGCCCTCATCGACAGCCCTGATGTACTTGCTCCACTCATCGATAGTGTGCATCGCATTGTCTAGTGGTCTCTGGAAGCGTCCCAGTTCCTTTTGCTGATTGGCGTAGGAGTCCAAGAAGCTCAGGTAGCTCGTTCGTTCCGAAGGGTCGCTCAATTCCACCCAAAACTGAATCCAGATGCACTCTGATGCGAGAAAAGCTTGGTGACCCTGTCCCGGTATGGATTGCCAGCAATTCGTACTGCCTCTACGGTCGAATTCCATTTCGGCGGCGGTAGTGAAAGGAATGAAGGTGTCTTCCGTAGGACTCCATTCGTAGTCATATACACGTGGCAGGAGATTCCATTCCTCGAGTACACCGACCACTCTAAAGAGCTCTTCCTTGAGAGTTATGTGCTCTCCTACAGAATCTTCTCCTCCGAACAACTGATCATTAATCGAAGCCGCAAGGACGACTACACGCTCCCTATTCTCATCGGCGGGATCGCTCCACGGTCCGCCATACTTGAATGGGGCATCGAACATGCTGAAGAAGTCGCTATAAGCGGCACGACCGAACACTTCAAACGGTACTTCGGCTCCCTCCGGGCGTATGATCGCGGAGATTCCGAACATAGCCGACTGACGCAAAGCCCAGCCTTCTCGCATTAGAGCCAGCGCATCCATGTAGGTGAGTTGGTGCGGCCGATTCTCGGGGTCGTCGCCAGGTCGGTTGGGATCGCCCGCATCCAATTGAACTCGATAGAGAAAGTCGTTCTTTTGCGGTAAAGGATTCTTGGACATTGATTGGCTGATCGTGAAAATGGACATAAACATCGCGATGCCCAGCGCAACCGCAACTGCCATCAATGCCGAGAGAATAGGATGGCGCCGTATTCCTCTAGCCGCAAGGAAAATGTTGTAGCGCAACATCGAATTTCCCGCTATTCCGACTCGAAAAAGCCGTCGCGTATATGAATTGAACGCGTCGTGTGGGATGCCAACGAGTCTTCGTGGGTGACCATCAAAATGGTTGACCCGGAGGAGTGCAGTTCCAATAGCAAGTCAAACACGCCTTCTGCTGTTTTGCTGTCCAGATTTCCGGTAGGTTCATCAGCTAGTAGCAATCGGGGTTCTCCAACCAGAGCTCGTGCGATTGCAACGCGTTGTTGCTGTCCTCCCGATAGCTGACCCGGCAAGTGATGTATTCGCCCGAGAAGACCTACTCTATCCAATGCGTTTTGTATTCGATCCTTGCGTTCTCTCGCGGGAAATCGACGGTAGCGCAGCGGCACATCAATGTTGTCGAAGACGCTGAGGTCCGGAATTAGATTGAAGTTCTGAAAAATGAAACCTATTTTCTGATTGCGCAGTCTTGATCGTTTGCTGTCGTTCAGCTTGGAAACATCGTCTCCATCGAGTTCATACGTACCCTCATCAAATGACTCCAGCAATCCTGCCACGTTCAAGAAAGTGGTCTTACCTGAACCCGACGGTCCGACAATGGCGACGAACTCACCTTCAAGAACCGAAAGATTTACGCCCTCAAGCGCACGAGTTTCAACCGTTGCTGTACGGTAGCGCTTGGCTACGCCGCTCATTTCGAGCATGATGAGTCCTTATTGGGCAGAAACTAAATTATTGACGCAGATAGACCGTGTCCGCGCCGTCAAACACGCTTATGTCGGAGATCACTACTTCTTCCCCGGGTTCTACGCCTGAGACTATTGCTACTTCATTGATGCTTTGAGGACCTACCTCGATTTCGCGCCGCACCGCAAGTCCATCCTCAACAACATACGCGGTTCGATACCCTCCAGACTGAAGAAAGGGTCCAACAGCAACGATGTTTACGTTGTCATGGGACGAAATGAGTAGCCTGATGGTCACACGCTGATTGCGGCGAAGACCTTCAGGAATCGCGTCCGTAAACTGCACCCGAACCGACACGTTGTTATTTACGACTTCCTGAGAAATTGAGGCTGCCACTCCTTCGTAAACTGCAGTTCCAATGCGTATTTCAGCTTCGGTCCCTGGACTTATGTCGTCTGCATACGATTGAGGAACGGTCGCCTCCAGTTCGAGCTGGGAGAGATCCACAACCGTTAGCACAGCTCTGCCGGGCGCAACCCAAGACTGTCGTTCCACGAGAATGTTGCCGACCGTGCCGTCCAATGGAGACTGCAACGTCAGTTGATCCACCTGGCTTTGAACTTCCTGCACTACCAGTTCTTGTTGTTCATGAGCGAGCCGGGCGGATTCAATTTCAAAGCCGAAGCTTTCCTTATCAAGAATTTCGTGGTCGGTCGCGTGCTGGAGACGCAATTTGGCTGACTCCAGATTGTCCATGGCCTTACGATACTCAACATCCGAGATTGCGCCCTTGTCGTACGACTGTTGGGCCCGGTCGGCCTCGCGTCTTGCTGCTGTCTCTTCGACGGCGGCGAGATCCAGATTGCGTTTGTTTGTCCGTTCACGTTGCTTCATTGCGTTAGTAGTTCGATTCAACTGAGCTTCGCGCAGTACCAGTTGCGTTTTTTCTCGCTGCAATTGTGATCGTAGAAACGGATGAACAATGGTTCCCAACGCCTGTCCCTGAGTTATCGTCTGTCCCAATTCAACATTGACGGTAAGAACTCCCTGCTGTTGGGCGTATACCGTCGGACTGGCAGAAGGGACCACTCGCCCGTCTACCGAAATGTCGCTGATTAGATCGCCGAAGCGCACTGTGGAAAAGCTGAGACGGCTAGCGGAGACGCTCTTTTCGGATTTCGCCCACTTGGAAAGCTGTGGATAGGCGATTGCAGTGCCTACGACCAGTATGACAGCTACAACTCCCAGCGCGATGTAGATCTTTAGCCTAGACGGTTTTGGAAGCGAAGTGTCCTGAGCGGATGTGTCAGCAATTTTAGTGCTTGCCACGTATTGTCAGCTCCGTCTGCATGGTTTTGCAGTTGTTGTCCAATCCACTCAACCTATACACCAATGGTAAGGTTCATCGAAAGTTTATCATATTTATCAGCTACTTATGCTGAGCAAATAGGGAATCTCCTAGCGTTTCAGCAAGGCGCCGGTGTTGGAATTCAGCGGTCGATTCTCAATCGACCCAAGAAATCACGTTTTCCTAGTTGGACACCTTTCATACGTAGGATGTCGTAGGTTGTTGTTGCGTGAAAGTAGAAATTTGGTAGCGAAAAGGAGAGCAGAAAGTCCTCTGCGTTGAACGGAATCTCCATTCCACCCATCTTGAAGGTGACTCGTCTTCCTTCCAATCCGTTAACAGAATCCTTGGAAAACTCATCGAGGCCCCGCAAAGATTCCTGAATCAAGCCCTGCAAGCCGGAATAATCCAGTTGTGCAACTTGTGGCGGTCCAAACTCGCCGCTGGTTGCGCCCTTTAGAGCTCCCAAGGAATGATGTGCAACGGAAATCACCTGAAACCGAAATGGAAGCATGTCCTCAATGAGTTGAACGTCGAGCACTTCATCGGCGTTTCCGCCAGCCTTTTGGTAGTGTTCCTTGCCTTTTGCCAGCACAACTTCAGTTGAACTGAGAATTTGGTGGAAAGTTTGCACGGTTGCATCGTAGAGGGAAAACGACATTGATTGATCCTAGGGCACTGTGGGAAATGGGGCAGGAATTATAGAAAGAGCCTTGAATTCATGGGTTTGAAACGGAAAGACGGTGGACGCTCGTGTTCAGCCATGGGAATTTTTCGAATGGGGTGCCTCTTGGGCTACGACAAAGTGGCTACACTTTGCTTCAACTGAATTTCGCTGGGATCGAAGCGAGGCCACTATGAACCGCATACCCATACTAGGCTGGATTGCAAGCTTCTTCGTGAATTTATTCCTATCAATTCCTTTTTGGTTCGTATGGACCGTCTGCGGGATTGGCAGGCACTTTTTCTCTTGGCTACCCGAGCCCTTTCACTCGCCAAGTCTTTGGGCAGTTTTGGGTCTATTCATCTGCGTGGAGATATTGCGCAATGTGTTCCTTCCATTCGTAGTTCCGAAGTGGTTGCAGGACGAAGCCAAAGACTAGGAGGGCAATGCGTAGTACAACAAGTGCTTCTTTGAAACAAGTGCCCAATAGCTGATTAATCAATCGCATAAGGAAAGCTGCGATTGCGCCGGCACTGCGCGGATCGATATGTCCAAAAGGCCTACTGTTGCTTACGTGCCCACGGATTCGGCTACTCGCTGCAGTAGATTCGACTCCCGTGCGGTTGGGAGAGAACAGGAGGATTTGTTCGATGCCATCGGGCTTTGGCTCTTCACCTAGCCGTTCCCGATCGGAATTGTGCTGCGATTGTCTTTTCAAATGCTAAGAGTTCGCGCGATGCGCCACCGATCCATTGGAATTGTCGCACGGCTTGGGACACCGATCGTAGTCGTCTCGGTTACGATCCTGAGCGAAATCTCGCAGATCGCAAACGTGGCATCCATACCAATCAGTATTCCCGTAGCAGTAGGCCGAGGCTCGCCGGTCCATGACTGTGCACTGTTCGTTCGGGCATTGGATCGCCACGAAACCGCTTCTGTCTTCCCTTCTCACACTGCGGGAAAGATTTCTCACTGAAGTGTACGCTACTTTGTTGAGACGGGACCTCGGCATCAAGCCACTCGGGCATCAGCTTGTCGACGCGAGGCAGGTAGCGCTTCTGGATGGAGAGATCGGGCGCCTTCTCGATGTGTTCGCGATTCGCCTTACCATTCACGATGGCCACAAATCGTAGCTGCTTCGATATTGCGGGATGTAGCTGTGCTCTAAGAAGAGTCCTACTCACAACTCTGGTTTATACAATATGGGAGGCTCGTCGTCAAACCTATCAGTCTACTGTCGAGGACTGCTTGGGAGCCTTTTTCAACTGTGTTCATCATCAATTCCTAGTTGCTTCTTTACAAACTCATGCAGGTGTCACATTTCCAACAATGCTGCTCGTATTCCTGAACGGCAAGCCCACGCTTGTGCACACGGTAGCGTGCACTCCAGTGTGTGATTACTCTCGGGTAGTAGTTCGTGCCCAATTGCTTCATCAATCCAAGTGCCGCTCGGCCTAGAACCTCGCGGCACTGGAGAGCTTCTTAATTTTTTTGGTGAACATGGACCGTCACTTACAACGTCGTCTGATCGTCAGTTCTAGTGTCGCTTCACACTGGTCTACGTACGTCAAATTGTCCGGAATCAAGGCTCCGGCGTGGGCGACGACATGAGCGTCGTTCAATATTGATCATTGCTCGTCCTTAAGGAGGGGATCTAGCGCTTGCGACCGTGCATGCACTAGGAGACCTTCGAATTAGGGCCACCAAGGTCCTCTCTCTAGTGCTGTAGTCGGCGTTTATGGGACGAACCACGCCTTTCTTATCTGCTTTTTCGGCTTACGGCTTCAGACCGTCATGCGGTTCTTCACGGTGCCCTCAGGGAGATCCCTGGCCTTCCACAGCTTGATTAGGGACTCGACGTATTCCGACTTCAGCGATCGGGATCTCATGTGGCGGAATCCCATCGCGTGAAGATCGTCGGCCATCTGCTGCAGTCTCTTCTGGTGGTTCGCCTGGGTGGATCTCGAGCCGTCCCTGTTACGCCTGGACAGGTTCCTCAGATCGTAGTTCAAGTCGTGCATCCTGTCTCTCCCCTTGTCACTTCAAACAATTTCGGTGTGCTCTTTTCGGTAAGTGCTGATGACTCCTGCAGCACCGAGACGCGGACAGGCCCCTCATTTGCGGGGAATGTCGAGAGGGAACACCAATCCCTTTGCCGCTCCATTGCTGCGGCTCCCCCAGTGCGCGATGCTTCGCGTCTACCAGGGGAATATGCATTCAGGTCCGCTCGATGCTTTTTTCGGGTGAAACTTCTGGCCGGACCCGCTGCGGTTGAAGAATGTCGGTGGAAAAACACCGGACGCTGGTAGTGGAAGAGACCACTCCGCGTCGAGAGCGATCCTCCGCCCCGATCCGCGGGACTTGTGATGCGCGACAGGCGCATTGGCTTCGTGAATTTCGCCCGTTCGGGCGATCGCTTCCTTTTTCCTCCAGAAGCGCCAGCTGAATGCCCCGATGGGAGATCCAAGCGGGACAAAATCCGCCAATTTTTGGTGGCGCATGACTGCGGGAAGGAAACTATGCGTGTCGCTGCCATCCTCCTGCTCTTCAGCCTGCAAGAAAAAGTGCGCCTGTGACACGCGCCTGAAGAGCTCCGGGGAGCTCTTCGAAGAGAAAAGTTTCCGCAGGGATCAGTCTCGCGTCACCCTGTGTCCGGAGCCGCGGTCGCGGAAGCCGTCCCGCGCGGAGGTGCCGCTCGCTGCGCTCGGGCACCGTGCGAGACCGGCCGAACTACCGTCGTCACTACAAGCAATGACGACGGCAGGCTCCACAACATTGAGATCCAATTAGGACAGGTCTCTTATGCGACGCAACACAATGTATCCCCTAGAGCGGACGTTTCGACAGAGCGATCGCCAATTTAGTTCCTCGGCTATATCGTTCCATTCAAACTCCTGAAGGCTCCAAGCATCCAAGATGTATTCCAGTTCATGCTCCAACAAGCATCTTCGAAAGTAAATCCAGGACGAGGCTCCTCCAGTCAAACTGGCCAGTTCTCCAAGACGTTTTCTGCGCGATATGCAAAACTCTTCTGCAGCTCTTGGGTCTCGGTTTCGGTGCACGTAGAGTGGCCGCCAGTCGGGATGCCGGTACTTCGCTCCCGAAGAAAATATCCAGGAATTGACTCGAGCGTTGTCAACATGGACAAAACCCACTTCGTCGCTTTCAAGGATCCTCCGAACCATTTTCCCCGTTGCCTGCTTGATTGGATCTTCGATTCCTATCGCCCTGGCTCTTCTGAGAATCTCCCAGATTTCTTCCGCGTCTGTGTCGAGGGCGGCTATCGCCGAAATTCCCCTCCGCGACAACAGCTTCATTCGAGACACTAGCGTTTCTTCGTTGAGCAGGCCCCACAACTCATCGATAAATTCTTGGTATTGTGACTTATTCGTCATCGTATTTCTCCAGGCTCTGTTGGCCTTATTAAGTTTTTAACGCCATATTGCGTATAAGCTACATGGCTAATGGGGATTATAAAAAGATTTGCTTTCACATGCAAGGTATGTCGACATGATCCACTCAAGACCACGCTGGCGTTAGTGATGAAAGCGGTGGGTAGGTATGGTAGGAAGCCTTCGCTAGTCTGGTCGACGCAAAAATTCTTGACGATCTTCGGGAGAGATTTCGTCTCCTCAATCTCGATCCAAGTCAAGTGGAGGTTGCTTTCAGGGCAAGAAGCGAAAAACCAGGAGGACGCGGACCCTTTCGCAATTCAGGGTCACGGTTCTTTCAATCAGTGCAAGGTCTTGTCAGAGGGCCTATAGCGGCGCACCTGCATTATCGCTTTATCTAGATTTTGACGGAGTACTAGCACAGATTTATATATCTCTTGCGATCCTTCACGTTCGTCCATACTCAAGATCTCGTCCAGAAGACCATCGAGACAGAGAAGAAAGTTTTCCGATGTTCGCTGATTCTCAGGAATCTCATCCATGAATTTGACGATAGTGAGTGCCAAAGCTTGAAGAAATGCAACCAATGCTTCATTGTCGCGAGACTCTTCGGATGTGGTCAAATGTCAAGCTCCTCGGACTCTCCATAGAGCTCTTCGAGCGAATCCTCTAAGACTCTAAACGCAGTGCCATGATTTCGGGCGCTTTCCGTCCCTCTATCGTGTAGTCTCAAATCGATGATCACGTCTCCCAGCCTGATCTTCTCCTTTAGCATCTCCTTGGTTGGCCCGCCAGACAGCAGTTTCGCTTGGTGATAGTTGAAGTGCTCGGCTCCATCCCTCACGTCCACTAAGGCTTTGACCAGCAGGAGATTACCGACCTTTTCGTCGAACCGTTCAGAGATGTCCGCCAGATTCCATTCGAGAAGAATGGTTTGATCCATGCTGCTGGACAGGCGGATGCACGCATCGTCCACTGAGAGACGCAACCCTCGAAGGTTTGGATCTGCCGTCACGCTTTGATATAGCCCTAGCCTACCATTCTTGTCTTCGGTGCCGTAGCGTCTTATCGCGTCCATTTGCCCAATTTTCCATGCCGCTTTGTTGAACGTGAATAATGTGGTCATTCCGGTATGTCCTTCACGCTTGGCCTTCAGTTCGAATGTCCCGAGATCCGGAAGATGGATATTGTTCTCCTGGATTCCGAGCAGCGTTTCCAGCGTAAACCCGACGCCGGTTGGACCCTTCCGCTTTGTTCTCACAAAACCGAGCTCCCTCACTTCGGAAAGTTTGGTCGTGATCTCTTCTCGAGTCCAATTCATTCAGGGGTCCTTACGACAAACAACGATGTATTCCATTGACATGGTGTTCGACTTGCATCCCGTGACGTTGGTCGGTGAATTCCGCGACGGCATGACCTTGTTGCTGATTTCTCTTATCGAAATCGAATCGAACGCAAGTCCCATTGCCACCATGAAGGAGGCTGTGATCTGATCCATGGGAATCTTCTGGTTCTTCACTGTTCGGTTGCCTACGACAAAGCACATGTAGCCGCCAGGTTTCAAGCATCGTGAAATATTCGTCAGAGCCCGATGATAGCCACTGAAAAAACGCAACACTTCCATAGCGCGTTTGGGGTCAGCTTCATCTATACGCTCAACGACATCCATCAAAACGCCATGCCGTGCGAGTTCATGGCCAATGCACTTTTTATTGCCCAGCGACAACTTGTAGTAGCCGCAGTCCACCTGAAAATCCGGAGTCAAATCGTTCGTCCACTCAAATCCAAAGCTGGTGTACTGCTCGTACGCAACGGTGGTTCCGCTGTCGCCATAGGGCGGGGACGTGAGAATCATGTCCGCTTCGATGTCGTTGGGAATGTCAGTCTCGACATCCCGCAGCTCCAGTCTCGCATCCCGGCTTGGCAGTTCGTCTTGCAGAAATGCTTCAATCATCGCATTCGCGTGGGACAGGAACAGCGGAAGAACTTCGTTCTTCATGCACAAACGCTTCGCCTCATGCATGCGGTATCTTTTGAACTCACCGTTTCTCGTGAACGACTGATTGCGACAGACAAGTGCGAAGCATGCCGTGAAGAAGCTGGAATAGCGGTAGGTCTTTCTTCTCAGAACATGACGAATTCTGCCGAGATCGCCAACAACTCGAGGGTCGTACCAAGTGTCGATATTCCTAATTGGAGGTATGTCCTTTGCCCCCTTTCCGACAATCGTTTCTCTAAGATCCTTGAATTCATTTCGAAGCGTCCCTTCGTCATAGTTCATTGCCTTCGCCTTGGATATCAGCAGCGCAATCGGGTTGATGTCAAATCCGACCACGTCGTGTCCATGCATGATTCCCTGCAGCAAAGTCACTCCGCTGCCGCAAAACGGATCAAGGATCACACTACGAGCATTGCCGACGTATTTTTCGACAAGATGATCGACGAGCAATGGATGCAGCATGGCGGGATAGGGATGTATCCGATGCCTGTCGCGAAGCAACGGCTCGCCTCGAAAGGAAAGCGGATCGCAATGAGTTCTTGGATATTTCGAAGGATCCAGTTTCAATTATTCAACCCTGCTGACTTGAAATGCTCAAAGATTGTACTGTATGAGTGTTCAGTTTCAAGATGCGGCTTCGTAAGTACGGGCAATAGTCGATCTACTGATGCCAAACAGTCTCGAGAGTTCGGATAGCGATCTTCCCTCGTTTCGCATTTTGACCATCTCTCTGCGTTGATCCTTGTTCAAAGCAAACGGGCGACCGCCAGATCTGCCCATGGCTCGAGCTGCAGTCAGCCCTTCCATGGTTCGCTGACGAATGATATCTCGCTCGAACTCGGCGATGACCCCGAACACGTGAAAGACCCCGCTGCAAATTAGATGAGAATTAGTTCCGCGATATCCTCCAGACACCCTATTTCAACCGCTATGGGTTCTAGTTTGTCCCGATATGGTATTGGTTTCCAGACTAAACGAAATTCGTGTTGATATGCGTAACGCAACGACTTTGTCATATGTACAGGCATCCAATTTAAGTCGACCACACTTGAGACATAGGCACCGACAGGGTCTTCATAGTTGATGAACCCACAATCGAATGAAGTATCTTTTTTGGTCTCCTGCATTCTCGCGTATACACGCTGAATGAATGGTTTCCGTTCTACTGTGACACACGCTGTGCTGCCGAAGTCCGAAAACAGTCTTGGGGAGAGTTTCCCTGCCAAGCAGTAGGACCAATAATCCGTCTCCAGATTTATACCGACACTTGCATATTCATCCATAGCAAGTTCGGGAGCATCAAAGATACGGACAAAATCCAAGGTTGAGTGAACATTAAAATTGGATGGTCCAGACTGCTTGTCAAGAAATTTTCTTGGGGCTCCTCTTGTTGCAAATCCGCCTTTGAACATCAATCTACGTTCATTATCCCGGACAGCTTGATTATGTTGCGGTTTGTCATATGTGGAAGCTGGATTGATCCAGACCAGTCCATGCCTATACAGCCGCTCCATGTCTTCCAGTCTCCCATACTTGACCAGCACCTCTTTCATTATCGATTTGCCAGATATGGACATGACTGCTCTTTCGCATAGGTCTTTGTCCCTCAATGGATCTACAGGTTCAATGCTCGGATCGAGATTTCCTTGATGTGGTGGTTCACCCCGGATGCGCATTTCTTCAGCGACATGCTGAAACAACCTGTGCCATACTGTATTCGTGGTAAGGTCAACTTTCCCACTGTTGTGCAATACGAGAAGATTGCCCCAGATGTCTTGAAGTCTCTGGTTGAGCTCGCTCCGAGTTTCGAATCTCAAATACCTGTTTGATTGGTATTCCGAGTTCCATTCTGCGTAAAAACTATCGTCGATAGTGATGGAAGAAGGTTTATCAACAGTATCGGGGCGCTCAATGACCCTAAGATCTAGAATTTGATCACAAGTAATAGCAGGAATTTCACGACACTTTTGCACCGTTACGCTGTGTTTTTCGCCATGATTGAAAGACCAATCCAAAATGACAAATTTCCGAATATTCTTGCGTGGCGCATCGGAACGGCCAATAAGCATACGCGCCAAGTGGTATCGCTCAGCATCGTTTGCCGGACGACTAGGCACACCCACAATTCCCCTAATTTGCCATCTTCTGGTCTTATCGGAATAATCCACTAGGACATTCAATGTAATTCCCCACGATGAAGATCTACCAGCTGCGCCTGCCCAGTTCTGGCGCACTTTGCTGATTTCTTGCCCATCCATATGAACTCCAATCGTTCGCTACAGAAGAAAATCGGAATCGGGTACCTTTGAAAATAGAAAAGCAGAGCTCCTATAAACAGTCTTTGTAGTCGTTGTACACTTGACACGAACCTTTATTTCCGTTGTATTGGATATACCGTGCAGTCGGGAAGGGTGATGCAACCTCCTAAGTAAATTAGAGGCGTTTTCTACAGGGATATACCAAGACTCTTCAGTCTCAGACGGTAGTACTGCTGGAAAATTTGGGTGCGAATAACCGGTAGGCGCATAAGGAAGCACCGGCATACCAAAACACCGACAAAACATGATGCGAAGATCTTTGATTGTGAGGTCCTTATCACTTTTGTTGGTCACATTGATCTGCAGTACCGGTCCAATAAAGCCTAGGTCTCTCCGCTCAGGGCGCACCGTAACAGGTATTTTCTCGACGCGAATTTCGACATGAAAGAATCTCTTCCGCATCCAAGAAACAAATACAGTTGTAACAGCAATGATGGCAGCTATAACGAGCCCTGCGAGGATTTGCTCTATGATCGACACGACATACCGAACTGCAGAGATTGAAAGAAAACCAGCATTAGATCTGATAGACCCTTATTCATGGTCTTTCTTAAAATGGTCAGGCACGAACTACATCTTTACTCGCACACGTGCGAGCGATGGTGGCTCTACTTATATCGAACAATCTTGAGAGCTCGGACAGCGATCGTCCCTCGTTTCGCATTCTGACTACTTCAATACGCTGATCGCGATTGAGAGCGAAGGGCCGACCTCCTGATCTCCCTCTAGCTCTTGCTGCAGCAAGCCCTTCCAGTGTCCTTTGACGTATGCGATCCCGCTCGAACTCGGCAATGACCCCGAACACATGGAAGATCAGTTTCCCATGAGGAGAGCTCGTGTCGATCGACTCGTCCAACGACTGAAACTGCGCTCCTGAGGCATCAATTCTGGCCGTCAGATCCAGTAGATCCTTTAGAGATCTCGAAAGTCGATCGAGCTTGACCACTACCACAGTGTCGCCCAGTCGTAAGTAGTCAAGCATTTCGTTCAGGACAGGTCTTTTTCGATCCCCTCCCGAGCACCGTTCCCGATAGATCTTCTCGCATCCTTGAGCTTGCAATTGATCGACTTGGGACGCGAGATTCTGCTCAAGGGTCGAAACCCTTGCGTACCCGATTTTCATACAACCATAAAGGAATTGTTAGGTGTCAGCAATGGTACCAAAATCAAATTGTTTTTTGGACAGGTTTACGAGACACCTGAGGTGGGGCGTTGAAGATCTTTCTCTATCTGTGAATTAACGGTCGTTTGTGAACTAGGTCTAAGAGCTGAACAACCCGCTCGCAGCCACAATGAATCTTGTATCCAATGTATGACCGGATCCGGATTCAGCTCCCGCAATCACTAGCAGTTCCGCCCGCCAGCAGAACATTGAACACTTCAGCCATGAACTATTTCTGCTCTACATCGGCCATTGCGTTGAGATACGGGATCACAAGGCCCTGCCCCCGAAGGATTTTAGACAGCGCACTCTACAGCACTGTAAACGAAACGTAGGTGGTGCACCGAACTAATTTTTGCCAAAAGTCCAGCATGTCGCTACAAACAGCATGTTCTGTGTGCTTGCCATTTCTGAGATTCCAGTAGCGAATCGAATTGAAATCCTTTGCATAAGTCCAATTTCCGTGTGCCAACGCATTTCTAAAGCAATAAAGTGGACTGTCTTTGCGCGTAAGATACTCGGCACACTTCCTTGTTTGGAACTCTTGGGGCAGCATCTTTTTAAGAGGAGTGATACACGGTTCACGCATGTACACGAAGCACATGTAATTTTGAACTGTTACCTTCGCTCTTGTAATTTCGGGAAATTCATCAAGCCCCGATTGCCTAGTGTTGTCCATGAACATCTGAAAGGCATGAATTTCGGCCATTCTGTCCGCGAAACTTATAGGGACCACACCCGAAATTCTGTCGCGAATTTTTCTCCTATTCGTATCAGTGAGGCCATACAGCTCCTCGGCCATTGTCGATGCCAAGCGTTCTACCGTCGACGCACGCACGTTGACATTTGTACGCAGTTTGTTCCGATGAACCGCCATTTGTTGATCGAGGAATTCAAAGCTCATTGATTCTCCTTCCAGATGTTCGCCATTCGTCAAGACGTTCAAAACGCCTTGTACTTCTCGTTTCTTGAAAGGTTTGCCTTCTAGAATTGCGCTCTGAAGCCCTGGAATTGAATCTACCCGGGTAAATGCTCATCGAGGGCAGTACAGAGGACATTCACCAGTCCCACGCCCAATCGTCGTGTCGTGTCCTAACGCGAGAGTTCCCTCGCTAGTCTCTGTCAGGTGGTTCGTTGTCCAATTCCTGATCCGGAACGTCACACTCCTCCGCTGTCGTCGTTACTCGAGCTCATCAAGGTCAGACCCGTCCATCATCGCTTGAAGAGTGGTGGGCCGCTCCGAAAAGGAAGCTGCTGGCGGCCGCTCGATGCCTATGTCGTACTTTCTGCCGCGTTCATTTCTGGACTATTCACATCTAGACGGAACCTCAACCCAAGAGAACTGTATCGGCACATCCTTTATTCAGGGGTTCCAACTATTGGCCGTTCGCCTTTCCAATATCCAAGTATCTCGTTTGTGCCCGACCACCACTGCCAGCCGGCACTGAGTGCGCTTCTGATTGCGATTATTTCAATCTGACGGTGGGCATTTGCGCCACTGACCGCTATTTGTTCTTCAATTTGTATCGCAAGATCCGCAATCTCCTGGGCCGATTCAAGAATGAGTTCCTGCAATTCCAACGCTCTCCCATCGACATCATTGAGAAAATCGTCAACTTTAGTTTCATAGCGCGAAAACTCTTCATGTGGGATTTCCGGTCCTAGGCGTACGGGTGCAAACTGCCTGGTCTCGTAACGGGTCATAGGCGGTTGTTTGTACGACATCAGGCATGCCGAAAAGCTTAATGGTCCAAAGTCTCCACACATGTCCCACCTTCCGCACGCTGCCCGACACGCTTGGATCGCCTTCCGAATATCACGTTTTGATGTGGGATGAGAGTCTTGGTAATCCGCCCAATCCACCACCTGCGGGCCCAAACTCTCCAAACTAAATTTACATCCAGCTGGGGAGCGATGAAGAACGTAGCGAAACTGATGGATCGGGTCCTGAACGTGATTCATGAACCAAGTCTTGCCTGGATAGCCTGACAACCACACATGCGGACGATGACTCATCGAGTCACTTACCAGCGCGCATGCTAGCCAGCCGAGCATTCGTTTTCCATCGTCGGGTGTCTGCCACTTGTATTTCATGATGAGTTCGGTAAGTTCTTGCCGCAGGGACAGGTTGTTAGTGCAGATTGCCATGTGTTTTAAACTCAACGAATCGTTCTTCCGAATAAGGGATGGGGTTGGGAATATAGCACAAGCGGTCGAGTGGCCAAAGATACTAGGAATATGGCAACGCTCGCTGGCAGTTTCGAGTTTTGTCGCCAATGGACGACCGAGTCCAGTTCTCGCCACCATCGGCATTCATTGAACATGGGGATATCACTAGAAGGAGAAAATTAAAGTGGAAGTCCTACCTGCAATTGTTACTACCCTAGGTGCCTGTGTCGTAGCTGTAGTTTCGACTACAGCTAGCGCTTGGTTAGCCGTACCGTTGGCATTAAGGCGCTTTCGATTGGAAAAACGGTGGGAAAAACAAGCAGATGCCTACGAGAGAGTACTTACCGCACTTGCTTCTACAAAGGAATATTTCGAGAGAGAGTTTGATGCAGAAATATCGAGTACCGCAATCCCCCAAGCGGAAAAAGATGACTTGCACAGACGCCACAAAGAAGGTCTTAGAGAAATCGCCACTTGTATCGCGCTTAGCGGATTCCTTCTCTCGGTCGCAGCAAGGGAGCGTTTAGGGCAATTGCGGAAAGAACTCAATGATGCCTCAAACGCACGGAATTGGTTTGGTTTTCTGGATTCTAACCTTGGTGCAATCGCTCGCTGTATAGACGACCTCTCACAATTAGCGTCCGAAGATCTACAGATTCACCCCAACAAGTGATCCCCCGTTGCTAGAGTGCTGTGAGAACGCTCAAAACAGTCCCCTGCGATGTGTGAAAACTAGAGTCAGAAGAATTCGGATAGGGTTGTGATTGAGCGATTTCAAGGAGACCGGACTTCAGCCGCAGCATGCCCTAGCGTTACATCAGAGTGACACGCCTCAAACAAGCTGAAGCGAGTATTTCCGTAGTGAAGGGATCTCAATGCTTGGGCGAAGAGTTGGAGCTCATTGAGGATTCGATTTCCATTTCGACAGCGCATGGACGCCGTATTGCTATTCGTAGTGTGGTTACCGCACTCGAGGTTCTGGTGGCAGAGATTTGCGCGAACCTCGTGAACAAGCTACTTCCCGCTAGTCTTGAGGACTACGACGAACGCCACAAGTGGTTACTTGAGTTGTGCACCTTGTCCAACATTTCGTATAGGATCGATTATTGTGGTCAATTGCAACTCGAACATCCGAATATACCGTTGAAGCTTAGAGCTCTGTTTGCGTTGAATATGAGTGCACAAGTTACTGATTCCAATATATCACCCAAAAGCGATATAGGTTGGGTCAAGTTCCGAAGTGCGACTAAGATCAGGAATCGTATCACCCATCCAAAAAAACCAAGATGACCTTGAAGTATCCAGAGAGGAATACGACACAGTTGCGGAAGCGTTGCAATGGTTTGTGCGCTACCATCTTCGAGCTGTTGGTGGTACGAGATATTGAAAAAAAAGAAAAATTTAACACGCGTCTGCATCTATGACAGCAAGGGCTTGCCATACAGGATCTTGGCCGGCGACGGCAAGTGATTTGCGCACACGGTCAGGAGACGATGCGGCAGCTGAGGTTCCCAGAATCTCCGGTTGTAGCGGTACACGAACTCGTCCAGGTACATCTGCAGCTTGGGAGAGGAGACGCCATGGAGCGTCCACAGCAGGAAGCGCTTGAGATTCGCGATGGCGGTGTGCACCTTCGGCAGCCACTCGTCGACCTTCGAGGGAGGGGTGGCCTGGGACTCGACCTCGATGCCCTCCTCGAGGGACAGGGTCCCGTACGCCCTCCAGCCGTCGGTGCGGATGCGGAGCCGGGTGTTCTCGAACAGGGTGCCCGCCGTCGGGGACGCCTGATATGCGCAGCTGGCGCATTGGCGGATGCAATGCCGCTTCAGCACGTAGGCTTTTTCATGTCCGCATCGCGGGCATTGGAAGCCTTTGCGCCATCGCGCTCGGGCCACGGCTTCGAGACATTCGCGCTCCGTTCGAAAGCGTCTTGTCCAGTCTCGAAAGCTCGTTTTGGGATACTTCTTCATTGCTTTTTCTACTATCTCTTTTATCATGTGCAATTATACAGTACTGTTGTATCTACATAAGCGTGAAATTTAATTTTCATTTCGTTCGTTTCATTTGCAACGGACGTTGGAGAAATTGCACTCCTGTCCATCGCGACGATATACCCAACCATCAATACACCACCTGACGCTACTGTTCGTCAATGCACTGGTCTATCAGCCGACACCTCGACCAAACAGGAGTCTAGGATCTGCGTGGGTACGACCGTCATTCGTTGAACATGTTGCTAAAACTCGTAAATCCAGAGAATTTCGGTGATTCCAGCGCTGATACTGCGATTCTTAGACCTCAGTTTGAGTTTTGCGGATCAAGAGCAGTAGAGAAGTCTTCTATTGAGAATTGCCGAATGCATCCCGAGTCACAAATCCTGAAACCACGCCGCAATGGCCAGTTCGGCGAGTTCGTTGGCTTCCAATTCGACATCGTGCTCAACGTCGTCGGTTCCGTCCTCAGAAACGACAGGTTTGTCCATGGCAGGTGCGATAACTCGGACAATGCTCGTATGCGTGAGTTGAATAACCTTTCAACGTCATCATTGCGCAGATGGACAGGATCATTGAGATGCGACCAATACTGTTGTCCAAATCGACAGAAGTGACTTCATCGGTCTCGTCAATCCTCTTTAGGTATGCCGAAGACGCGTCTACGCCGATGAAGATGTTCGTCTCTCTGAAAGTCCGGCAGTTGAAGGCGACCCTCCTGGGTTTGATGCAAGAGATCCTTCAGGTCCTCCTTTGTGGTATCCAACATTAGCTATCTCCCTTTGTCGATAAACGAGCACGCGACCTACAAGCGCTTACACTCCACCCTCTGTAGAGATAAAGTTAGACATTTAGAGAAATTTTATTTATCAATTAATTATGTCGAACATCGTAACCGAAAACGACGCAAAGCGTAACCGCGAACGACACTATGCCTCGCTCTTGAAGACGCTCTCCGTCAATGCAAACGAAAACCGGGATCAAGCCCGTGACTTCAATGTGCGCAATGGCTGGCATGAGAATCCTGACTTCCTCGTGTTCCATAATCTGGGGCAATCCAGCGGCTTTCATTTTCTGACGGCATCCCAAACTTTCTTCACGATTTGACGCTTCAGCCGTTCCGGCGCCGGCGAGTAGGCCATTTGTAGCAATTGATGGACCGACAGCGGTCGATAGTCCTTTGCGTTTGAACTCACGGTCCAGATGCGTTATTCACCCTCTCTAACTGGTCGCGGTTTGCATCGCGGTAACCACCATTCGTAGTTCAGATTCATGCACAGCCGATATTTGACGGCGCTCCCCACTCCTGAAACCTACAGGCGATGGCTGTCAATGCTGGGTCCGCTTCCATCGACCCCATAGGGAAGAGCAACCACGAACCGAATCACATCGTCTGGGGCCTTTTCGCGTCGAAGCGCTCTGGAGACTGTGACTATTCTCTTCTGGCCGCTTGGAAAGGCGATCCAAGCGTTGTCGAGCAATCGACTTGCATTGAGTCCCGCTTCATGTGTTGCTAGCTACGCTTCCGCCATTTAGTGTGCCTGGGTACAACATATAATTGACAGCGTCACCACGTCGGTTTCCGCCCCGCCTCTTCGAGTTTCTTGGGTTCCTCTATGCCACGTACGCTCTATGACAAGATCTGGGATGAACACTATGTGGGGACACGTGACGATGGGTTGGACCTCCTTTACGTAGATCGACACCTGTTGCATGAGGTCACCTCTCCGCAAGCTTTCGAGGGTCTGACACTAGCTTCGCGTAAGCCTTGGAGGCTTGATGCGAATCTAGCAACCGTGGACCACAGCATTCCAACGTCGAACCGTTCTTCAGGCGTTGACGGAATCGAAGATTCCATCGCTAGGGAGCAGGTGATCGTGTTGAATGAAAACTGCAAATCGTTCGACATTCACTACTTCAATATGCACGACCACCGACAGGGAATCGTCCATGTGGTGGGACCTGAACAAGGTGCAACCCTTCCTGGTATGACCATCGTTTGTGGTGATTCCCATACTTCCACACATGGAGCATTTGGAGCTCTTGCACACGGAATTGGAACTACAGAAGTCGAGCACGTGTTGGCAACGCAATGCCTGATTCAACAGAAGAGCTCCAACATGTGCGTTGAGATCCAAGGATCCCTTCCACCTTGGTGTTCAGCCAAGGACGTTGTATTGGCGCTGATTCGAAAGATAGGTACCGCGGGAGCTACTGGCCACACGATTGAATATTGTGGAGAGGTTGTTTCGAAGATGTCGATGGAAGGTCGCATGACCATTTGCAACATGTCGATCGAGGCAGGAGCTCGCGCTGGTCTCATGGGAATCGACGACACGACAATCGAATACATCGAAGGGCGTCCATTTGCACCAACAGGTCAACTCTGGCACGAAGCAGTGGATTGTTGGCGGACGCTCAACACGGACTCCGATGCAAGTTTCGCTCGGCGCACGACGCTTGATGTAACCGATATGCCCCCCCAAGTTAGTTGGGGTACCAATCCAGAATTGGTCATTGACATAGACGACGCAGTGCCTGCGCCAGACGACTTCGCCGACAGTGCAAAAGCTGAAACGGTCGAACGGGCACTTGACTATATGGATTTGACCCCAGGCATGAGACTCGCAGATGTCGCTCTTGACACTGTGTTCATTGGTTCATGCACGAATGCTCGAATTGAAGACTTGCGCCAGGCCGCGACGATTGCAAAAGGGCGCCGTGTTTCGCAAAGCATCAAATACGCCTTGGTTGTGCCAGGATCGGGCTTAGTCAAGAAACAGGCAGAAAATGAAGGGCTTCACGAAATCTTTATGGAAGCTGGCTTCCAATGGCGCGAGCCAGGGTGCTCCATGTGCCTAGCAATGAACAATGACAAGCTACTGCCTGGAGAGCGGTGTGCATCCACATCTAACAGGAACTTCGAAGGCCGACAGGGGCACTTGGGTCGCACGCATTTGGTAAGCCCAGCAACCGCGGCAGCCAGTGCCATCGCTGGTCGTCTCGTAGACGTAAGGGAGTACATCGAGTGACTAGTAAAGGAATTCAAACCTTTCAGCGGCATCAAGGCACGGTCGCTCCGCTGGATCGGGCAAATGTCGATACTGACCAGATCATCCCCAAGCAATTTCTCAAGTCGGTCAAGAAAACGGGATTTGGCGTTAATTTGTTTGACGCGTGGCGATTTCTAGACGAAGGCGAAATAGGAAAGCAAGAGCGACAGGAGAATCCGGACTTCGTACTGAACGATTCGAGGTACCGGAACGCGACAATTCTATTGGCCCGTCGCAATTTTGGGTGTGGGTCAAGCCGCGAGCATGCGGTCTGGGCATTGCTGCAGTTTGGATTTAGGTGTGTATTGGCACCGTCATTCGCCGATATCTTTCACAACAATTGCATCAGCAATGGCCTATTGCCCGTTGTAATGGACGAGGTATGGATCGATCAGATCTTTGAAGATGCCACGCAAGATGAGCCGCTTACGATGACTGTAGATTTGCAGGAACAGCGCATCTCCTATGCGGGCGGAAACGCAACGCATTTTTCGATTGACCCGAAAGCGCGCAGGAGGCTCATGGAAGGAATGGACGAGATTGCTCTTACATTGCGACACGAAGAACAAGTTCGCTCGTTTGAGAAGGAGCATCGGCAACGGATGCCTTGGCTATTCTCGAGCACAGGATGAAAGCACAGAATTCTCATAGCATTCTTGTATTGCCTGGAGACGGCATCGGTGCAGAGGTAATGCCTCATGCCATTCGGGTCATGGAGGCAGCCGCAGGCAATCGCATCAGTTTGCGTCTTGAATATGCAGACTTCGGCGGCTGCTCGATTGATCGCCACGGCGTTCCAATGACCACAGAAACTTTGACTCGCGCTCAATGTGTGGACGCCGTGTTGGTTGGAGCTGTTGGAGGTCCCAAATGGGACGACCTTCCCGTGGAAAAAAAGCCGGAAAAAGGACTGTTGGGACTCCGAGCGGGCCTGGATTGCTTCGCAAATCTTCGACCTGCATTGACGTTCGCACCATTGGCCGAGGCATCCACTCTAAAGACAGAGCTTGTAGCTGGACTCGACATACTCATCGTTCGAGAGCTAACAGGCGGCGTCTACTTCGGAAATCCCCGGGGTGTTGAGGTACGAGACAATTTGCGATATGGATTCAACACGTTCGGTTACGACGAGTCAGAAATTCAGCGAGTAACCAAAGTAGCGTTTGAACTGGCACGCAAGCGTCGTGGCAAGGTGTGTTCAGTGGATAAAGCAAATGTGCTGGAAGTTACGCAGCTTTGGCGCGATGTGGTTAAAGAGGTCCACTCCGACTATGCCGATGTTGAACTTAGTCACATGTACGTGGACAACGCCGCCATGCAGCTCGTGCGTGAGCCCAAGCAGTTTGACGTGATCGTCACCGGAAACATGTTTGGAGACATACTCTCAGACGTAGCAGCAATGCTGACCGGATCGCTGGGAATGCTCCCTTCGGCATCTCTGAACGCGAGCAGCCGAGGTCTCTATGAACCTGTTCACGGAACTGCGCCTGACATTGCAGGAAAGAACTTGGCGAATCCATTGGCCACCATACTGTCCGTAGCCATGCTGTACCGCTACAGCCTAGATGCGCCCGATATTGCAGACAGCATAGAAGCTGCAGTGGACCGCGTGCTCGAACATGGCTATCGCACTGGGGACATAATGCCACTCAATCCCTCCGAGAACATCGTGCGGGTTGGCACCGATCAGATGACCGATGTAGTCATAGCAGAATTGGAAGCTTCATGACTGAACTAGTGAATGTGGCCGTTGCGGGGGCCACTGGGGCTGTCGGTGAGGCGATGTGCGAAATCTTGGAGCAACGAGATTTCCCCATGGGAGACTTGCGATTGCTCGCTAGTAGCCGTTCCGCCGGCAAGCGTGTCTGGTTCAAGGATCACTACATTCGTGTTGAATGTTTGGATGAATTCGATTTCTCGGAAACCCAAATAGCATTGTTCTCGGCAGGTGGGGAGGTATCGAGGGTGCACGCCCCGCGTGCGGCTCAATCAGGCGCAATAGTTGTCGACAACACGTCGCACTTTCGGACGCACGACACCATTCCTCTCGTTGTGCCGGAAGTCAACCAGCATAGGATTGCTAGTGGGTTGAAGACTGGAATCATCGCAAATCCGAATTGCTCCACCATTCAGATGGTTGTGGCTCTTAAACCGATATACGATGCGGTTGGCATTGAGCGCATAAACGTTGCGACCTATCAAGCCGTCTCAGGTGCTGGATCACGGGGTCTGAAGGAACTTGCTGTACAGACCGCCAACATACTAAACGCGAACGAAATCGAACCCGAAGTGGCCCCCGTGCAAATCGCCTTCAACGCTATACCTCAAATTGGTGAGTTCAAGGAGAATGGCTACACGCTCGAAGAAATGAAAATGGTTTGGGAAACTCAGAAAATCTTCGAGGATCCCGGCATCAAGGTAAATCCGACTTGTGTCCGAATTCCAGTGTTTTTCGGACACTCAGAAGCGGTACATATCGAAACTAGAGAACCACTATCGGTCGAGGATGCACATCAGCTCCTCAGGCAGGCAAAGAACGTCGAACTTATTGATGAGCGAACCGAGGGTGGATATCCCACTGCCGTTCTTCACGCCGCCGGCAAAGATCCAGTCTACGTTGGCCGTGTACGGAAGGATATCTCGCATGATAGAGGTCTAAGCATGTGGATCGTGTCGGACAATGTACGAAAGGGCGCCGCTCTAAACAGCATTCAAATTGCAGAGGAAGTGGCTTCTCTCATCGCGTAGGATTTAACGTCCCCAATTTTGCTGCCTACCTAGCACCAACCCACTAATGACGCACAGCGTAGCACTAGGCGTTGAATATGACGGATCGAAATTCGTGGGTAGCCAACGTCAGCCGGAAGGACGCACCATTCAGGCGGTGCTCGAATCTGCATTGGCTCGAGTGGCTGATGAAGAGGTTCAAGTTGATTTTGCCGGAAGGACCGACTCCGGCGTGCACGCGACAAATCAGGTGGCTTGCTTCAGAACCTTGGCAACAAGAACCACCTCCGCGTGGGTTAAAGGAGCTAACACCTACCTGCCGGATGACATTGTTGTTCACAGCTGTCATGACGTCGATGGCTCGTTCGATCCGAGGCGATCTGCTAAGTGGAGACGCTATTTTTATGTCTTTGGCGAACGCAAAGTAGTGCCAGCACTAGGTAGAAGTTTTGCCACTTGGATCGACGATTGGCTAGATGCGGAGACTCTGCACAAGCAATCCCAATGCCTTCTCGGCGAGCACGATTTCACTTCATTCCGGGCTGCTCATTGTCAATCGAAGTCACCTAGGAGACGCATACACGCCATCTCCGTAACACGATTGAGCGAGTTCGTTGTGCTCGACATTGTGGCAAATGCGTATCTCTTGAGGATGGTCCGAAACATTGCCGGTGCGTTGTTTGGCCTAGCACAGGGAAAAGTCGCCGATCTATCGATGCTATTGGAACAGCGTGATCGATCTCTTGCACCTCCTACGGCGCCGCCACAAGGCCTCTATCTAACCCAGATCGCTTATGAAAAATACCCTTCACTGGGCTTGTTTCGCTCGCCTCCCTTGCTGGGTACCTGCACGGAGTTCTCGGTGTTCACGCCGTCAGATTTCACTGACGTTCGCATCGGGATCTAGAACTTGCATACGCGCCGTGCAAGTCGAAGGTTTCTTGTGTTGACTCTCCTTGCAAAGAATGCAATCTCTTGATTTCTAACAACATATTGGTGTCCAGTTGACGAATCAGCTCGCCACTTGGCTTGATTGCATTGAGCGAGAGCATAGGGCAGTTCGCGAGACGGGACTGGACCGGATCGTGCGTCTAGCGAGGCATTTGGGTGTCGTCAGACCAGCTTCCAAGTCGGTAGTTGTTGCAGGCACGAATGGAAAGGGCTCCACGGTCCGCTATCTCGAACAACTGCTACTCGAATCGGAACATAGTGTCGGAGCCACCGCGTCACCCCACTTGAAGCACTACAACGAGCGCATTCGCGTCAACGGAAAACCTGTTGACGATGAATCAATAGTTCGTGCCTTTGAGACGATTCAAGACACCGTCGAGTCAACGCCTCTAACCTATTACGAGTGGGCCACATTGGCGGCTCTGGTCATTTTTCGCTGGCAGAGAGTTGAGTACGCACTGCTCGAGGTTGGGTTGGGAGGTAGGCTTGATGCTGCGAATGCGATTGAGCCCGATGTCACTGTCATTACCAACATTGGGCTCGATCACATGCACTTGCTGGGTTCTGACCGAGAGTCTATTGGGTCGGAGAAGGCTGGAATACTCCGTAGCGGAGTTCCTCTAGTCTATGGGGACAGCTGCACAGTGCGCTCAGTCATGAGTCGCGCGGAAGCATTGGGGAGTCCACTCTACATTGCTGGAATCGACTATGCATACACCACTGGTGGAAGTTCATCCTGGGATGCAAGTTTTCATGGCCGCGAGGGATCCTCGAGCTATCGCTTTCTGGGAACTCCCTCAATGGCCGATTCGGCTTCGATAGCACTCCAGGCGGCTCTCTTGCTTGATCCAAGCATTGAACTAAGTCGATGCAAGCATTGGCTGAACCAAAGCCTTCCAGGTCGCATGGAGCAATTTCAACATCGAGGTCGAGATTGGATGCTTGACGTCGCACACAATCCCGATGCGGCACGCTATGTAAGGCAGTGTCTGGACGTCAGATTTCCCCATCGCAATGTCAAATTGCTATTCGGGTGTATGCGGGACAAGCCTGCCTACGAGATGTTGAAAATGTTGGAAATTCCGGAATCTCGTGTTATTGTTAGTGACACAACCGGCGATCGCGGCATTCGGGCAACCGATCTGTTGGATGATTTAGGACCGTCTCGAGTTCGAGTTGAACCTGAACTATCACATGCGATAGACTATCTAATAGAGTCCACGGACCCGCACGATCTAATACTAGTAACAGGATCGTTTCAGCTAGTAAGTCGTGTTAGAGATGTGATCGAAATCGGCATAGGAAGCCGTAGATGACATGATTGAACGAACGCGTAACAGGATTATCGGTGGCATTTTTCTCGCTGCCGTCCTAGTCATTTGTGTACCCATGTTCTTTGACAAGCCATTGGTCTTGGATGTGGAGCTCCCCCCAATGCCGACAGTTGATTTGGACGATGTCGAGGCCCCGATACACGACGAGCCGGATTTGCGTCCATTGGAGCAGGGCACTGCGGAAATCTCCTCGATTGTGAGTGACGAGGGGTTTTTGAAAAACGAGGGAACTCGAGTCGGAGCTCCTGTTCTCTCGTTTGATGCAGACAGCGCGAACCAATGGGCAGTGCAATTGGCCAGCTTCGGCAACGAAGAGAGTGCTGTTGAGCTTCGCGACAGCTTGCTAGCTGACGGACACCGAGTTTGGCTCTCAACAGCCATTGTCAACGAATCCAGAGTTCATCGCGTCGTTGTCGGCCCGTACATCAAGCGCGACGCAGCGAATGAGCAACTTACATTGTTTGCTGAACGCTACCAGATAGAGCCCGTAGTAGTGGGCTTCGACTATTAAACCAAGTACTTGCCGTGTCATTCTCCTATATCGACATTGCACTAATCGTGGTAGTAGTTGCTTCTGGGCTATTCGGTTGGAGAAAGGGCTTTCTTGGGGAGCTAATTTCATTGACGAGTTGGATCCTAGGAGTGGTATGCGCCATCATTTGGGGTGAACAGCTCGGCGCGCTAATTTTTGGCGGAGTGAACTTGGACGCCACTTGGATTCCTCATTTCGTCGGCTCGACCATGATTCTTATCGTGTTTCTCGTTCTGGGAGCTCTTGTTCAGTCCTTGTTTAAGGGATCGCTGACTCTCGTTGGCCTTGACGGTGTCGACCGAGGGCTTGGATTGTTGTTTGGGGTCGCGAGGGGATGTTTCATTTTGATTGCAATTAGTATAATTTTCGACCTCAAGGCATCTGTTAGCGATGTGTGGAACAACTCGTTGGTGCTTCAGTTTTTGATGCGCTTTGAACCGGCCGTGCAAGACTTGTGGGGCCTGTTTGTAAGCTGGATTGAACCCCACGCAACACTGCCTGAAATCCCACCGGATTAGGACACCGTATGTGCGGCGTTGTCGGGATAGTTAGCAGTCAGCCCGTCAGCCAGGAAATCTACGATTCGCTGCTGGTGTTGCAGCATCGTGGCCAAGACTCGGCCGGAATCGTGACATCGTATGAGGGTCATTGCAATTTACGCAAGGACAATGGCCTTGTTAGCGAAGTCTTTCGCCAGCAGCACATTAGCGCGTTGCGCGGAAACATTGGGATCGGGCATGTAAGGTACCCAACCGCGGGAAGCGCGAGTTCACTGGAATCGCAACCCATGTATGTGAATTCGCCGCACGGCATATGCCTGGTTCACAATGGCAATTTGACCAATACTCGCAAACTGCGAGATTCGTATTTCCGCAGCGTAATGCGGCACATAAACACGACTTCTGACTCAGAGATCTTATTGAACGTCTTTGCCAACGAACTGAGTCGGTTCGCATCCAAGAACATTGAAGCGCAGCATGTCTTTGATGCGGTTCGTGGAGTAAATGATGTTTGCCGCGGCGCGTATGCTGTCGTCGCGTTGATCGTGGGTGGTGGCATCGTGGGATTTCGCGATCCTCGAGGCATTCGGCCGTTAATCGTAGGCTACAAGGGACAGGGCGCGAAGCACTACATGATTGCGAGCGAATCGGCGGCGCTGGATGTGTTGGGATACAAGATTCTGCGGGATGTAAAACCAGGCGAAGCCGTCTACATTGACGAAAATGGTCATTTGCATTCACAGATTTGCGCCTCGAATACACGACTTACGCCCTGCATATTCGAGCATGTATATCTTGCCCGACCTGACTCCGTAATAGACGACATCTCCGTGTATAAAGCCAGGTTGCGTATGGGCGACAAGTTAGCGGACCAGATTCTCGAACGATTCAGTCAGCACGACCACGACATTGATGTTGTCATTCCCATACCAGAGACAAGCAGAACGGCAGCCATTCCGGTAGCCCATCGTCTGGACGTCAAACTTCGAGAAGGATTCGTCAAGAATCGTTATATCGGCAGAACCTTCATCATGCCCGGCCAATCCATGAGGCAAAAATCGGTTCGACAGAAGCTCAATGCCATCAAGCTAGAGTTTGAAAATAAAAACGTGCTTCTGATCGAGGATTCGGTTGTTCGAGGAACGACGCTGCACGAGATCATTCACCAGGCACGATTAGCTGGTGCTAACAAGGTATATGTGGCCGTAGCCGCCCCTCCAGTTCGTTTTCCCAATGTATACGGCATAGACATGCCTACGACCGAGGAATTCATCGCCCACAACCGGTCGATTGACCAAATTGCCCGAATAATTGGGGCCGATATGCTGATCTACCAGAAATTGGACGATTTAATCGAGGCGGCTCGGGAAGGAAACCCGCGCGTAGACGGTTTTGAGTGCTCGATTTTCGATGCAAACTACGACTCAATTGACGTTGATCAGGACTACCTGCTCCAACTCTCCGATGCGCGCAACGATAAGTCAAAGCTACGTCGCCTCGAGTCGGTTCAAGAGAGTTCATTGTTTGAAATGCAGGGCTCTTGAACTGTCGTCCATCGCGTCGATTGCAAGTTAGATCCCAGATACGTCGTGAATTCTGGTTTACCGACTTCATTGGAGAGGTTCCTACGAGTGGATACTCCGAAATATTGGGTGGCCAGTGCATCTTCCAATGAAGAGTTGTTGCTCGTCGACCACGCAAATTGTGAACGCAAGGCAGCAGGCTCGGCACTAGCGCTAATCCATAGATTTGCTGACGACCGCAACGCCTGCATGGCTCTCTCACGTGTCGTCCGAGAAGAGATGCGGCATTTCGAGCAAGTCCTATCGTTAATCCACTTGAAGGGCTACGCTTTCACACCCTTGGGACCGAGTCGGTACGCAAGAGGATTGCACAGGGTTGCTAGTGCGCTGGGATGCGAGATTCGAATCTCTGAACTGCTTGTCGCAGCAATCATCGAAGCGCGAAGCTGCGAGCGATTTCGGTTACTTGTCGATGCGCTCGACCCGCCGGTTTCCGATCTCTACGAACGACTCTCGGAAGCCGAGGAACGTCATTTCGCTTTGTATCTGAATTTAGCCAACGAATGTGGAGATAGACGAGCCATAGAAGCTCATTTGAAAGTTCTTCTTGATGAGGATGCCAAGCTCATTACGGAAAACGATGAACATTTCCGATTTCATTCTGGACCGCCGTCAATCGCAAAACACTCCAATGCAAGTTCCGATTGAAACCGTGCGTACCACCCGCATCTTTCCCACGAGCCCAACACGTATCTAGTCAATCCGTTGCCCAAGTCATGGTGACCTGGTCTGTGCGTGTGGCCGTGAATAACTGTACTACAGTCGTGCAGGTTGAGCGCGTCTCGAACTGAGGCTTCCACCACATCTGTAATTTGTGCTGGTTTGTTGGCGTTGGACTTCTTGCTTTGCTCTCGCAACGTCTGTGCGAATTCACGCCTAGCTTCGACATCCTGGGAAAGAAAGTGCGACTGAAAATCCGACGATCTAAAGAATTGACGCATTTGCTGGTAGGCGATGTCGCTAGTACAGAACATGTCACCATGCGATAGCAACACCGGTTGTCCATTGAGTTGGATTATTGAGGGATCTTCAAGTAGCGTTGCCTGAACATCGTCCGCAAACTCTGTTCCGAAGAGAAAGTCTCGATTGCCGTGCATGAGGAACAAGCTCGTGCGCTCTCCGTGCCTTCGAAGTGTGTCTCGAAGTTGTTGTGCAAACTGGCAGTCATCGTCGTCTCCTACCCACACCTCTACAAGATCCCCCAAGATGTAAATATCGGCTTCCTGCCGTGATGCCTCAGTCAAGAGTTCGTCCATCGCCCGCAATCGGCTTGAGTGACCATCGTCAAGATGGAGGTCCGACAGGAAGTAAGAGGTCATGGCAACGGAGCTTCAATTGCATCGAGGAGGTTTTGCAGAATGGACACTCGAGTCATTGGTCCCACGCCACCTGGAACTGGTGTGAGCCAAGCGGCAACCTCCTTCACATTCTCGAAGTCTACGTCACCCTGCAGCGTTCCGTCGACCTGAGTCTCGATGCCTACGTCGATCACAACTGAATTGGGCTTTACCCAGCTTTTTTGAATCAGGCCACCCTTTCCGGTAGCCGTTACAAGTACGTCTGCTTGTTGTGTGTAATCCTTCGTATTCCGAGTGTGTCTGTGGCACACGGTTACTGTGCAACCGGCCATGAGCAATTCAAGGCACATCGGCCGGCCAACATGGTTGGAGGCGCCCACTACGACTGCATGTCTGCCCAGCAGATCTAGTTTTGTCTGTGCCAATAGGGTCATTACACCCTTTGGTGTACAACACCTGTGAGCGGGCTGTCGCATGGTCAGCATTCCAAGATTAAACGGTGTGATTCCGTCGACGTCCTTAATCGGGCGGATACGTTCGATAACGCGGGTTGAATCAATGTGTGGTGGAAGTGGAAGTTGAAGCAGGATTCCGTGTACGCTCTCATCTCCGTTTAGCTGCTCGATTACGGCAGTTAGGTCTGAATTTTTCGAACTCGATGGGAGATTGACTATAGAGCACTTGATACCGGTTTCTTCGCAGTCTCGTTTTTTGAGCCGAACGTAGAGTGCTGATGCCGGATTGTCGCCTACGAGGATAACCTTGAGGCTTGGTTGAATCTGCCTGCTAACTCGCAAATTCTCTACTTGCACTGCGACGTCCCCGCGAATTGCCTTGGCAATTGCATTTCCGTCGAGAATTTTGGCGCTCATAGGGTGTCAAACGATAGATCGAGTAGCAAGCGCGTTATTGTGCAACATTGATTGGACATTGACACTACATATCCGCTTTGCGGTTGCACTGTGGAGCAAGTCCGAGTAGCATTTAGCGCCTTGATGACGATGAATTAGCGCAGGCGGGGTATAGCGCAGTCTGGTAGCGCATCTGCTTTGGGAGCAGAGGGTCGGGAGTTCGAATCTCTCTACCCCGACCACCTATTTTCTTGTCTGTACAAATTTGCGCCCGTAGCTCAACTGGATAGAGCATCGGCCTTCTAAGCCGAGGGTTAAAGGTTCGAGTCCTTTCGGGCGTGCCATATTGCGTATTGGTACACTAAGCATCGATTAAAAGACTCAGCAAGTGTCGATTGGTTGACACTTGGCGCCGTCGGCATCCGTGGTGGGTGTAGCTCAGGTGGTAGAGCACTGGATTGTGGTTCCAGCTGTCGTGGGTTCGAGTCCCATCATCCACCCCATTTACCCAGCTTGTTAGCTAGCACTATGCAAATTGAAGTAAGACCCATAGGCCCTCTTGAACGAAGCGTGCATGTTCTGGTCGACGCTAACGAAATCGAGAGTGAAGTTGAAGAGCAAATCCAAGACGTGGCCTCAAAAGCTCGTTTGCCGGGATTCCGCAAAGGACGTGTTCCTTCCGATCTGATTCGCCAGCGGTACCGTGAGGGCATCGTTGGTGAGGTAAGAAAGAAGACACTTTCCGACTCGATGGACGCGGCATTCAAGCAGGAAAAACTATCTCCACTTCACATCTCGAACTTCAAGCTCCTGTCTGATCCAGAGAGCATCGAGCTGGAGTACCTAGTTGACATAACGATAGAGCCAGCGCTTAAGTTGGATGTATTAGATAGTCTGAAACTGATTCGCCCGAATGTTGAGATTGTCGAACAAGACATTGACAATCGCATAGAGGAGATCCTTGACCAACATAGAGAAATGCGCGAGGCAGAACGCCCAATTGAAATGGGAGACAAAGTCTTTTTCACGGTATCCGATAAAGGAACGATCTTCAAGAAAGACGATAGTGAACTAGACAGGAGTGATCATAAGGAACTCTATGATATTGAAAGAGAATATTCTATATTCTTGGCAAATCAAATCACTCAAATTGCTCCTTGGCTTTACTTTATTCAGGAAGATTTTTTGGGTAAGTCAGCAGGTGATACTTTTGAAATAGAACGTGAAATCACGCTCGATGATCATGTTAAAGCCGCACAACCCAGAATCGAAGACTCGAAGACTTCCACTGAATCCAATGAGGATCAACCAGAACTAGAAAGTGATTCGGAGGAGGCAATAGAACAAGAATCGACGGCAATCGTTGAGGAAGAGGGGTACGGTTTGAATGAGTCAGTAGAACCGGAATTCGAGGTTTACGTATCGAAAATTCATATTGAGGTTGCTGTTGAACGGGCGCAAGTAGTAGTGCGACCCGAGCTTAACTCGGAGTTCTTTGAGCGGCTAGAGGAAGGCGTCAGTAATGAAGAGGAATTTCGAGAAAAGGTTCGCGAATCACTGCAGTCAGCGATGCACAAGAGGGCGGACGAGATCGTTGGAAGACAAGCACTTGAGCAATTGGTCAGTGTAAACCCTGTTGAAATGCCCATAGCTGTCAAGGAAGAGCTGGTGCAAAGCCGATCTGCCGAGCCAGACGATGAAGTAGACCGACAGTCGCCGACCTCTGCCATCACGCAGGAGCAGATGGACCTAGAGTGGAAGGGCGTGATTGCGACGTGGGTTGTCGAGCAGTATGCAGACTTCAATGGAATTGAGGCTGACGTAGCCAAGATCAATGAAGTCCTCAAAATTCATCATACTTTGCGAACGAACTTCGGGTTGAATACGGATGAGTTATATACGGATAGGTACGTGCAAGGTATTCGGCGAAGGATTTTGACGGAGGATGTGCTTGAGCATATAGTGAACCGAGTTGAATGTGAGGAACACAGTGCAACCGTCCAAGAAATGAACTCGTCAGATTTCAAAAACTTCGACATTACCACAGATCTGACTGAGTTGGAGGAGGCGCCCGCTGCGTGGGAGTCGCCGGTATCGCAGGATGAGATTGACGCGGGACGCAAGGAAGTAGAGGAGCTTGTTGCCGCTGCATCTAGAACGCCGGAACTGGAGCAATCTGATGCTCAAGATTCCGCTACGAGCGGTAGTTCAAAAAGTGCCAAAAAAGGCTTCTTCCGCAAACTATTTGGACGAATTGGGAGAAAGGAATGACTATGCAAACAAAAGGCTTCAATTACGTTCCCGTTGTATTGGAACAAACAGCCAGAGGGGAACGATCGTATGACATATTCTCTCGGCTGTTAAAGGAGAGGATTGTGTTCTTGGTTGGAGTTGTCGACGACGGTGTTGCCAATACGGTCCTTGCACAGCTGTTGTGGTGCGAATCAGAAAATCCGGAAAAGGACATTCACCTGTACATCAACTCGCCCGGAGGCTCCGTGTCAGCTGGCCTCTCCATCTACGACACAATGCAATACATAAGATCTGACATTGCGACGACCTGCGTTGGTCAAGCTGCCAGCATGGGCGCGTTCTTGTTAGCGGCAGGAACCAAGGGCAAGAGGTCGGCACTACCTAACTCGCGCATCATGCTCCATCAGCCAAGTGGCGGCTCGCAGGGCGTAGCTGCAGACATTGAGATTCAGGCACGTGAAATCATGCTGTTGCGAGACAAGCTCAACGATATTCTTGCGGAACACACCGGTCAACCCGTGACGAAGATTGGTGAAGACACTGATCGGGACTATTGGATGAATGCCGACGAAGCTAGGGAATATGGACTGATCGATATCGTGCGCAAATCACGACAAAAGAACGACGAGTAAATTGAACCAAGGGCTTATCCAGTCAAGGATTGGCTGGAGGTAGCGGCTGGTTAGTACAGGCAATTTAGAGGAAGCTTCACCGCTTAGCGTGGTTATCAAATCTGGTGATTTGGAATGCAATTGTTGGCAAATTCTGAAAAACCTTGAGACGGTGTGCAGAACTAGGAACCACAAGGCTCAGGTAAAGATTTCGACGGGTCGCCACGAGAAAACGAATCATATAATCGAGTGAGTTTTAGCAACACGTTGGCGGGAAGTGTGGCAACTGTCAAACAGCGTGATACACGCAACAACCCAACCTGTTCGTTCTGCGAGAGATCTGAACAAGACCTCGAGCGGGAAGACGAATTGAACATTATGATAAAGGGCGGTACTGGATACATCTGCGCACCATGTATTGATCTGTGCACTCAGTTAATAGCTGACCACCGCAAGGCGCAAACCAAGGGAAGCTAAACAATTCGTCGCAGCATGTTACCCATGCAATAGTGTGCCGTAGCCGCGTAATTCGCGCATGCTCGACACGTTAGCATAAGTTAGACTAGCTGCGGGTATGAATGTCGGTAGTGCAGTTGTTATATGAGTGGACGACCACTTACAAACCGAGTACGATTGCCGTAAAATGCTGCTTGTGAAACATTTGGAAATAAATCGCTTGCGACCGTCGCTATATCCCGTAGTTGTCAAGTGAACAAGTAGCGGTAGGCTTATTACATGGACAGGACTGGAAACGTACCCCCGGCGAATCGAGCGACATGCTCGTTTTGCGAGAAAAGCCAGTACGAAGTAGGAAAGTTATTCAAAGGGCTTTCGGCTTACATCTGCAATGATTGCGTAGAGCTCTGCATGGAAATGGTCGAGTCCCTGCAAAAGGAGCAAGACGACCAGCAGACGACCAATCGACTTCCCATTCCCAGCGAGATTAAAGAAAGCCTTGACGAGTATGTGATCGGTCAGGAACAGGCCAAGCGTGTTCTATCGGTTGCGGTCTACACACACTACAAACGCCTTGCCTCAAAATTTGAGAGCGAGGTGGAAATCTCCAAAGCTAACATCTTGCTCATTGGCCCGACAGGGTGTGGTAAGACCCTGTTGGCGGAGACATTGGCACGGTTGCTAGATGTGCCGTTTGCTATTGCGGACGCGACTACTCTAACCGAGGCAGGATACGTCGGCGAGGATGTTGAAAACATCATTCAAAAGTTGCTTCAAAAGTGCGACTACGACACAGATCGAGCCGAGCGAGGCATCGTGTACATCGATGAAATTGACAAGATTTCACGCAAGTCTGACAATCCCTCGATCACTCGCGATGTATCCGGAGAGGGTGTCCAGCAAGCACTGCTCAAGTTGATTGAGGGAACGACAGCATCTATCCCGCCGCATGGCGGCCGCAAGCATCCTCAGGGCGATTACCTCCAGGTCAATACCACAAACATACTGTTCATTTGTGGTGGAGCGTTCGCAGGATTGGACAAGGTAATCAATAGCCGAACGCAAGAAGGCGGGATTGGATTTGAGGCGACGGTAACGGGTCCAAGCGACACGCATATCGATGAAACGCTTCGGATGGTCGAGCCCGAGGATCTCATTAAGTATGGGCTTATCCCCGAGTTTGTTGGACGGTTGCCCGTAGTTGCAACACTTGAAGAGCTCGACGCAGAGTCAATGATTAAAATTCTGACAGAGCCCAAGAACTCGTTGACCAAGCAATATGCGGAATTGTTCCGCATGGAAAACGCAGATATTGAGTTCCGTCAGGATGCTTTGGTTGCTATCGCCGAAAAAGCCAAGGAACGAAAGACCGGAGCTCGCGGCCTGAGGTCCATCATGGAGGAGATCCTACTGGACACAATGTTTGATTTGCCGTCAAACGACTCGATTTCCAAGGTCGTGATTGATGCTAGTGTGGTCAATGGTGACAGTACGCCAATGATCATCTACGACAATAAAGAGATTCAAGAACGAATTCAAGCGAGTGGTTCATAACGCCGGCGGAGTACTCTTGTAGGGAAACGCGCCGTTTGAAGCCAATTGCAAACCAATTGCAAGGTAGCCCATAGGCAGCCAACGGTTGGCCGCGCCGAATGTGGTGCCATATACGGAGAAAAACTAATGAACAAGTCTGACCTTATCAACCACATCCGAGCCGAGACTGGACTCAAGAGGGATGACGCGGCCAGTGCACTCAATGCGGCGTTGGGAGGGATTTCTCAAGCATTGAACGATGCAGACACGGTAGCGTTAGCGGGATTCGGCAACTTTGTGATAAGGGAACGCCCGGCATACAAGGGTAGACATCCTCAGACTGGCGCGACGATTCAAGTGCCAGCCCGAAAGAATGTTGTGTTTCGGCCTGGCAAAGCACTGAAAGAATCGGTCAACTGATCGATTCCGATTGAAGTTGCTCCGCGATTGCAGGATTCGCGGAGCAACTCCTCCAAATTCGTACAGGGCCGCTTCGCCATAACTAAGCGGAATAAACCATGTTGCAGAAAATACGCGCAGGTGCTCAGACCCTCGGTGCAAAGATCGTCGCTGGCGTCATTTGCTTTGTACTGGTGGTCTTTGGATTCGGTGCTTTCAACCTTTTTGCCGTCAACGAGCCCGCTGTTGCGAAGGTAAATGGTGAGGGAATCACCCTCGCTGAAGTTGACAGGGCAGTTACCTTTCAAAGGCAGAATCTTAATCGGATGTATGGCGGCCAGTTGGACCCTGCCTACTTAGAGAACGTCATTACAAGGGCGTCGGTTCTGCAGCAGCTGATTAACAACCTCTTGGTCAAGCAAAAGGCAAACGAAATAGGGTTTGCGTTTTCTCGGCAAGAGTTCGTGCAGGAAGTTCAATCCAACCCAGCCTTTCAACAAGACGGGGAATTTGATCCTGAGCAGTTTGTACGGGCATTGAATCGAGCTGGCTACTCGCCTCAGTCTTATGAGCAAAACGCACTAGAAGATCGTGTCATAGACAGGTTGGTGAAGGTTCAGTCGAACTCGTCGTTTATTACGTCTAGAGAGATTCGAGACGCCGCGTCAATAGCAGGTCAGACCAGAGATCTAGCGTATGTTGTCTTCCACTCGAATTCGTTTCTGGAGGGCATCGAACCTAGCGAGGACGAAATTCAAACCTACTACGAAGAGAACTCAGATTCCTATATGACTCCTGAGCAGTACGAAGTCGCCTATCTAATGGTCGACCGTTCGACATACGAGGCGGGTTTGTCCGTTAGCGATCAGGAGTTGCTCGACGCCTATGAAGCCGAGAAGGCGGTGGCTGAGTCCAATGCCGAACGGCGAGCGTCGCACATACTGCTAGAGGTTGACGATTCGCGAAGCTTGGAAGACGCGCTCAGGGAATTGCAGTCAATACGCGAAGGAGTTCTTACCGATGGATTGGACTTTTCCGAAATTGCAAAGGAACTGTCTCAGGATGTTAGTACAGCGGCCAATGGGGGAGACTTGGGGTTTGGTGGACGTGGCACTTATGTTCCCGAGTTCGAAAGCACTCTCTTCAACATGGAAGTAGGAGAAATTTCCCAGCCCTTTGAGACCACGTTCGGCGTTCACATCATTCAACTGCATGAAATCGCCGAGGTGGACCATCCTATTTTCGAGGAACGCACTGAGGAGTTGCACGAAATATTGCTGGCCCAAAAGGCTACGCCGCAATATGAGGAAGCGGTTGCCGACTTGGCCACGATCACGTTCGAACAGTCGGACCGTTTAGAACCGGCCGCTACGGCGCTAGGACTGGAAATTCAAACGATAGCGGGAGTAACGCGAAGCGACGGCGATGCGCCATTCGATTCCTATACGGTTCGCAATGAACTTCTGTCTTCAGATGTGCTGAACATCGACGTCAACAGCAATCCTATTGAAGTGTCGGATAGTCAAACATTGGTAGGCCGCATAGTTTCGCGCACCGCACCGGAACTGCGACCGCTTGAGGAGGTACAGCCTAGGATCGAAGGCACTCTAAAGTCTTTGGAAGCTCGCAAACGGGCAGAAGAAGAACGGGACGCCGTCTTCGCCAAAGTACTAGAAACTGCAGATTATTCGGCCACCGCTATTGAGTTTGGATTCGAGTGGACAACGCAAGAAGCCATTAATAGAGATCATGCAGATGTAGAACCCGATATTCTCGACGCAGCTTTCGAGGAAAGGTTGGATGAAGACGGTAACCGGCAAATCCTGTCTGTAGATATCAGCCCAATCGAATTTGGGATCGTAGTTGTATCGCGAATGAGCGCTGGGGACTATGACGAGCTGCCGCTAGCCCAACAAAGCACAGTCGAAGATTCTCTAAAGAATACTATGGAATCTCAAGGACTTACATCCTTCATTGCCTCGCTACGCGATGACGCAAATGTGAGATATCTCGTTCCCGAGCTGGCTCCGCCGCCCTAGGTCAACTCATTTTCAACTAGAGACTCGTCGCATTGAGCATCGTTCGCATCTACACGGATGGAGCGTGCCTAGGCAATCCTGGCCCTGGGGGATGGGCGGCACTAATCATTGCAAATGAGGGTGAACAGGAACTCTCGGGTGGTGCCCGACACACCACAAACAATCGGATGGAAATGATTGCAGCCATCAAGGGATTGCGCGCAGTTGATTCACAATCGGTCGTAGACCTCTACACGGACTCGAAGTATCTCTACGATGGCATTACTTCCTACATCCACAATTGGCGACAATCGGGCTGGAAGACCAGTTCGAAGAATCCAGTAAAGAACTCAGATCTCTGGTTCAAGCTGGACGAACTCTCACAATCGCGGTTTATACATTGGCATTGGGTCAAGGCGCACAGCGGACATGTTGAAAACGAACGCGTAGACAAGCTTGCGCGTGAAAAGGCGCATACATTCCACGATCAATTGGAAAACGAAAATGGCCAATAGTCGTTTTGTGGTATTGGATACGGAAACTACGGGACTTGACGTGCAGGAAGGGCATCGAGTCATTGAAATCGGATGTGTGGCAGTGGAGAATTTTCAGGTCACAAATGACGTGTTTCACAGCTACTTGAATCCTGAATGCGCCATCGATAGTGAAGCCGAGAAGGTTCATGGACTGACAAGTGAGTTTCTCAAGGACAAACCGGTATTCAGTGACATTGCCAGCGACTTTCTAGATTTCATTCGGGGCAGTGACTTGGTCATACACAATGCGTCCTTCGATGTTCAGTTCTTGAACAACGAACTGCTGCTAAATGGTTTTGAAGAACGGATCGATTCGATTTGCTCAGTTGTCGACTCTCTTGAGGTCGCGCGCAAGAAGCATTCGTTGCAATACAACAACCTAGATGCCCTATGCAAGCGTTACAACATTGACACGACTGAGCGCCAAAAGGCTCATGGCGCGTTGATAGATGCAAAGTTGCTTGCTCGCGTGTATGTCAGCATGACTGCTGGCGAAGTGGGACTGTTCAATGAGCAGGATGCGCTCGTGGCTCAAGTGCCGCTAAGCGTCACGGATTCAGTCTACGAGCGGGAGCACGTCCTCATTGTGCGAGCAACCGAGGAAGAAATCGCCGTTCATGAATCCTACATGGATTCGCTAGCGGCAAACTAAAGTTAAGTCGAACTCGTCCGGAGTTCAATAAGGGCGAATGACAATCTACATGGATGCTATGAACTCAGGGGTTCATTGAATCAGGAAGTAGTTGTTCATGATCCACCCCATCAAGCCCATCGTCACAAAGTATGGAAACGCCATCTTCACCATGCGCAGGTACGATAGGTTGATGAGCGGCGCAAGCGAAGTGGTCAGCAGGAACAGAAACGCCGCCTGACCGTTCGGCGTGAGCACACTTGGGATGATTGTGCCCGTGTTCACCGCGATCGCCAGCGCGTCGAACAGTTCGCGATCAATTGTTCCCGCCAAATAAGCTGTTTCGATTTCCGTAATGTAGACCGTAGCGACGAACACGTTGTCGCTGATTGCCGACAGCAATCCATTGGCGATGTAGAACATGCCTGGCTGGTGCGACGGTTCAAGCGTCAGGACCCAGTTGACCACAGGTGCAAACAAGTGCTGATCGTGGATTACCGCCACGATCGCGAAAAACACCACTAGCAAGGAAGTGAACGGCAGCGCTTCGCCGAATCCGTCCGCAATGCGATGCTCATCCACAATGCCGTTGAAGGCGGTTTGTAGGACTATGATCATCAGCCCGACGATGCCGACCTCGGCGATGTTGAAAGCCAATCCAGCAACCAAGACTACGGCAGCGACGGCTTGCACAACCAACTGGGCCTTCTGGCTGTGGGTGCGATTTGCGTCCTGCTGTTTTTCATATTCGGCCATGACGTTACGGATGTGCAGAGGCAATTTCTCACCGTAATGGAACCATCCGGTCAACTCGAGCAACAAGCACGTCGTGAACCCAACCACCATGACGGGAATAGTGACTATCGCCATGCGCACAAAGAATTCCAGAAACTCCCAGCCCATGACTTTTGCAATCAGCACGTTCTGCGGTTCTCCCACGATGGTTGTAACTCCGCCAAGTGCCGTTCCCACAGCTGCATGCATGACCAGTCCCCGCAGGAACGCCCTGAACTTTTCGAGTTCCTCTGCATGGGCTTTTTTTGCCCCACTGTTCTTCGGGGATTCGTCTTGGGCGGCAAACTCGTTATAGACGTGCCACAATCCCAGTCCAACCGTGATCACCACCGCCGTAACAGTGAGGGCATCGAGGAACGCGGAAAGAACCGCGGCAACGGATGAGAACAGCAGAGCCAGCAATATCTGCGACCTCACCCTCACCAGCAATTTGGTGAAGATGAAGAGAAGCAGCTCTCGCATGAAGAATATTGCTGTCACCATGAACAGCAGGAGCAGGAGAACAGGAAAGGCTGTGACTAGCTCGTCGAACACATGCTTCGTGTTAGTCATGCCGAGTGCGACCGCCTCGATGGCGAGCAGTCCACCGGGCTGCAACGGATAGCACTTCAATGCCATTGCCAGCGTGAAAATGAATTCTAGGACAAGAATCCAGCCGGCTACAGCGTGCATGTTGGCAAACACCACGCCAAGCGCGGAACCTTCAAAGAAAGGCGCAAGGGATGCCGACCACCAGAGCAACGGATTGACAATAAGAAAAGCGATGATGGTCTGCTTGTACCAAACGGGAGCGGTTCCCAGAAAATTGGTTGTGAAGTGGTGAAGGCCCATCCGTCGCGAGGGGCTTGGTTGGGCAATCGAAGTAGAGTCAGACAATGTGCTGGTCTCTAGAGTTGCTGGAATTCAAGAAAATTGAAATTGCTCCTGGCTACCGAGAAGGAATTCAGCAAAACAGAAAAAATTTTGGCACGTTCCATGAGCGAAAGCGGGAGCAACCTAACTAGTACCCAACCGCTCTAGGAGCTCTTGCGCATTCGATGGCGATCTGCAGAGAGACTCAGAGTTCCACGAATTATTGAATTAGGAAATAGTTGTTCATTACCCACCCCATCAAACCCATCGTCACAAAGTACGGAAACGCCATCTTGACCATGCGCAAATAGGAAAGGTTGATGAGCGGAGCAAGCGATGTTGTCAGCAGGAACAGAAACGCCGCCTGACCGTTCGGCGTGAGCACACTTGGAATATTCGTGCCCGTGTTCACCGCGATCGCCAGCGCGTCGAACAGTTCGCGATCAATTGATCCCGCCAGGAACGCAGTCTCGATTTCCTTGATGTACACGGTAGCAACGAACACGTTATCGCTGATTGCCGAAAGCAATCCATTGGCGATGTAGAACATGCCTGGCTGGTGCGAGGCCTCAAGCGTCAGAACCCAGTTGACCACAGGCGCAAACAAGTGTTGATCGTGGATTACCGCCACGATCGCGAAAAACACCACCAGCAAGGAAATGAATGGCAGCGCTTCGCCAAATCCGTCCGCAATGCGATGCTCGTCGACGATGCCGTTGAAGGCAGTTTGCAGGACTATGATCATCAGCCCAACGATGCCGACCTCGGCGATGTGGAATGCCAAACCAAAAACCAAGACCAATGCCGCCACCGCTTGCACAACCAACTGGGCCTTCTGGCTGTTGGTGCGATTTGCGTCCTGCTGATTTTCGTATTCGGCCATCACTTCACGTATGTGAGGTGGCAGTTTCGCACCATAGTGGAACCATCCCGTCAACTCGAGCAACAGGCATGTCGTAAATCCAACCACCATGACGGGAATGGTGACTATGGCCATGCGCACGAAGAATTCGAGGAATTCCCATCCCATGACCTTGGCAATCAGCAGGTTCTGGGGTTCTCCCACAATGGTCGTAACTCCGCCAATAGCCGTTCCCACAGCGGCGTGCATGAGCAGTCCCCGCAGGAACGCCCTGAACTTTTCGAGTTCCTCTTCATGTTCTTTCTTGGCCGCGTCGTCCTGCAGGGATTCATTCTGCGCGGCAAACTCGTTATAGACGTGCCAAAATCCCAATCCAACCGTGATCACCACAGCTGTAACCGTTAGGGCATCGAGGAATGCAGAAAGAACCGCGGCAACGGATGAGAACAGCAGAGCCAGCAGTATCTGCGACCTCACCCTCACCAGCAATTTGGTGAAGATGAAGAGAAGCAGCTCTCGCATGAAGAATATAGCCGTCACCATGAACAGCAGGAGCAAGAGCACAGGAAAACCTGTCACTAGCTCGTCGAATACGTGCTTCGTGTTGGTCATGCCGAGCGCGATCGCCTCGATGGCGAGCAGTCCTCCGGGCTGCAACGGATAGCACTTCAACGCCATTGCCAGCGTGAAAATGAACTGTAGGACAAGAGCCCAGCCAGCCACAGCGTGCATGTTGGCAAACACCACGCCAAGCGCGGATCCTTCAAAGAAGGGGGCGAGGGATGCCGACCACCACAGCAACGGGTTGACAATAAGAAAAGCGACGATGGTCTGCTTGTACCAAACGGGAGCGGTTCCCAGAAAATTGGTTGTGAAGTGGTGAAGGCCCATCCGTTGCGAGGGACTTGGTTGGGCAATCGAACTAGAGTCAGACAATGTATTGGTCCTTAGAGTTGCTGGAATCGAAGGAAATTTAGTTTGCTCCCGCCCACTGAGAAGAACCTCGGTGAGATAAGGGGAATTTTAGTAAAGCGCGCTGTTTGCATTCAGTCGGATAGTTCGCTTGACGCACCAACTGGACAAATCAATACTGTCTGAATGGTTCGTGAGAATTCGCGCCAATCGCTAAAATACGCGCCGCCTGTGATGTTTGAGGCTATGCATGTGGCTGACAGAGCCGGATAGTTTCGTTTCGATTGCGAAGGAACCAAACGAAGGAACCCCAGGAGATTCTCACTGCTTTGTTTTCATGGATGGACAATTGCTATCCATCGTCGAATCAGGAGTGCCACGTCCGGTCTCCGTAGACGAATTCCGATGGGTCGACGCTGATGTAAAGGCCAAGATCTACTTGGGTACATGGCGAGGCACTCACTGCTTTGCCGTCGAAGCCGAATCCAATTCAACACCATCTGCGCCCTATGTTGTGAGTGACCTCCATGGATGGCTGGGCCGAGTTGAGTCTAGCCTGTTCTACCTGGCGGGACGTGCCAAGCAAATCGTTGAGTGGAATCGCGATCACACGTATTGTGGACGATGCGGGTTCGAGACAGGCAACCATGCTACAGATTGCGCAAAGCAATGCGCAAAGTGCGGTCTTGTCAACTATCCTCGGTTGAGCCCGAGCATCATTGTGTTGGTAAGGCAGGGTGACGAAGCACTACTCGCTCGGAATGCGCGTTGGCGACATGGAATGTACAGCACAATCGCCGGTTTCGTAGAGCCTGGGGAATCAATCGAGCAGACGGTCCATAGGGAGGTGTTAGAGGAAGTTGGGCTCAGTGTTACCAATTTGCAATACATGGGAAGCCAACCCTGGCCATTCCCAAATTCCCTGATGTTGGGTTTTCATGCAGACTACCACTCAGGAGAAATTGTGTGCAACGATGAAGAAATCGCCGAAGCCCAATGGTTTCGGTATGACGACTTGCCCAATCGTCCCGGAGCTACGGCGATATCGGGATGGCTGATCGACGCGTTTGTAGAGGAGAGAAAACGACTAGCAAGCCAGCAGGATGCTTGAACTAGCTAGGAGCATCTTGAGGTCTGCCTCGTTGAAACATCGCCATGACGGGAAATATGTGTGTAAGGTATCCATTCGACCTAATCTTGCCATCCAAGAATGCCGTGGCAAGTGGCAACCGCCCCGTGAGTACTTGCAATACCGTATCCCAGGAGTCCAAGCTAAAGTGCGCCAACAGATCGACGCCTGTGTCTGGCAGATTGCAATCATCGATGGCTCCAGTAGATGTAGAGACCATGATTTGGTCGCCGTCAACGCTTAGAATGACCGACACATCGCTGATTGCCGTACCAAAGGAACGACCGGTCTCTGACAATTGCCTAATGCACTCTTCCTTTGTCATGGTTCACTCCTAGAGGACAGCCAAGAGTACCGTTCAAATTCGCCAATCGAAGTCTAGCAAAGACCTTTTTCAATGAGGACCAGCTAACAGTATGGAATTTCTGTTTGACTACCTATCGTTTCTTTTGAAGGCCGCAACCATAGTCGTTGCCATTCTCATAGTAGTCTCAGTCACTATTGCGGCGAGCGTTGCCAAGGGGGCTGCAAACTTTAGGAAACACCACCGGGACACGTTCGGACATCTTGAAGTTCGGCACGTGAACGAGCTTTACGAACACATGAAGACTGCGTTGGAACACGCTTCCATGTCCCCTGAAGAGGCCAAGAAGGCGCAGAAGTCCAAGAAATCGAAGAAGGACTCTAAGGAAAAGCAGCCCTCCAAGAAAGACGAGGACGGCAAGTCCGACGTGCAACCAACCGAAGAGTCGGACGCAGACGAGAAACCGGACAAATCCAGTATTTTCGTTGTTGCCTTCGAAGGCGATCTGGAAGCTTCGCGGACCTCCAATTTAAGGCACGAGATTTCTGCAATATTGACCCGCGCAAACGAGAAGGACGAAGTACTAGTGAAGGTCGAGAGTGCTGGCGGGTTGGTTCACGCCTACGGCTACGCAGCCTCGCAATTGCTTCGTGTGAAGAAAGCGGGGCTTAGTCTTACCGTCGCGGTAGACAAGGTTGCGGCAAGTGGCGGCTACATGCTGGCCGTAGTCGCTGACAAGATTTTGGCTGCCCCGTTTGCGGTGGTGGGATCCATAGGAGTTGCAGCGGAACTTCCAAACATCAACAGGCTCTTGAAGAAGCACGATGTTGACTACGAAGTGATCACTGCTGGCAAGCACAAGCGAACGCTATCCATGTTTGGCGAGAACACGGATGCAGCGCGCGCGAAGTTTACGGAAGAAATCGAGGACGTTCATGGCCTGTTCAAGGAGTTTGTCGTTGAACACCGAAAGGATGTAGACGTGGAAGTTGTCTCCACGGGAGAGTCCTGGTACGGCGAACGTGCATTGGGAATAAATCTGGTCGACGAGCTGCAGACCAGTGACGAGTACATCATGGAAGCATGCAAGAACGCTGAGGTGTACGAAGTCTCATGGGTCATTCCCAAGAAGCCATTTACCGAAGCGTTTCTGGGAGCCGCAGAATCCTTCGCCCAATTATGGAACCGCTTCATCGGGAGAGGGAAATGAATTCCTTCCGCGCAATGCGAGTTGAAAAGCAAGACGATGGATCCTTCGGACGTCGAGTAATCGAACGCTCCACCGATGAGCTTCCGGAAGGCGAATTGCTCATTGATGTTCGCTACTCGTCCCTCAACTACAAAGATGCCTTGTCTGCGTCTGGTGCGCCGGGCGTGACCCGTAGCTACCCTCACACTCCAGGAATTGATGTGGCTGGAGTTGTCTTAGAGTCGGAATCGACCGCGTTTCGAGCAGGAGACGAAGTAATTGCCATCGGTTTCGACCTTGGGATGGACACCGACGGGGGATTCGGTCAGTGCGTACGGATACCTAGTTCGTGGGCACTGCCACTTCCAGACGGCTTGAGTCTTCGTGAAAGCATGATCCTAGGGACTGCCGGCTTTACAGCGGCGCTCTGCATTTCCAAACTAGAGAGTTTTGGCATGTGTCCAAGTGATGGTCCAATCCTGGTCACTGGTGCAACAGGTGGTGTTGGCAGCGTTGCGGTTCAACTGCTCGGTCTCAATGGCTACGAAATACACGCGGCAACCGGAAAACCTGAGCAGACTGACTTTCTCAAAGCGCTCGGAGCAGACCAGACCCTCGCAAGGGAGGATCTTCTCCAAAACGCACACAGGCCATTGCAGCGCGAAATGTGGGGTGGTGTCGTCGACACGGTTGGAGGAGACATGATGATGAACGCGATCAAAGGGCTAAAGTATGGAAAAAGCCTCGCAGCGTGTGGGTTGGTTCATTCGCCCTCATTCAGCGGGACCGTCTTGCCATTCATTCTGCGACATGTCAATTTGCTGGGGATAGATTCCGTCGAGTTGCCTATTGAAGAGAAGGCTGAAGTGTGGGGCAAATTGGCGTCCACGTGGAGAATCAACGACTTGGAGTCGTTGGCTACGGATTTGACCTTGAACACACTTTCCGATGCGATCGACCGCATACTACAGGGAAGAATGGTTGGTCGTGGCGTGCTGGACCTGCAAGCAGACTAATTGCTCGACGAGTCAATCAACTCTGAGCCGGTCGGAGATTGCAATGGGGTTCTTGTACTTGAACACCACGAAGTACGACGACAGAAGAATGGTAAACACGGTTGCACCAAGCACAATAAGCATGTTTGTACTGCTCATCTGAGTAGCAGCAAGGTAGAGCACAAGCAAGGAAAATTCACTGCACTGACCGAGGCGAATTCCGATCTCCCAGCTTGTCGTCTTGGTTTCTCCTTGCCAGGCAATCAGGTAGCGAAAGACTACAGGCTTTAGTGCTACTAGCACTAGTCCGAACACTACTACTTGCCACCCCACGCTCCATAGCAAGCGGGGGTCGACGCTTGCGCCCACGTAGAAGAAGAACAAGACGAGAAAAAAATCTCGGAGAGGCTCGAGAGTTTGGGCAATCCCTTGCGCCGCTTGCGAGTTTGCTAGCACCACACCTGCAACGAATGCTCCGATTTCAACCGGAAGTCCGACTTGGTAGCCGAGTAACGCGATTCCCATGCACCATCCAAGAAATGCCAGAAAGGTGTATTCGGTGAAGACGTCAAACTTTCTCAACAGCGGCCAAAAAATAAACTTTGCGCCAAGGTACGCGACAGCAATCAGGGAAGGTAATCCGACACAGGCAATTAGCCACGAATGCCATGCGAACTCGCCTTCAACTCCTCGCATATAGAGCAAAGCGAAAACTGCCAGAAGATCCTGCAAGAGCAGGAGTCCAATAACGACTTCTCCGATGTGCCTATGGTGAAGCACAGTCTTGGGGAGGAGCTTTATGCCGACAATAGTGCTCGAAAAAACGACTGCAATCCCAGCAATGACGGCTTCCAATATGGAAAAGCCGAACAGCAAGCCTATGCCTAGCCCGACGCCGAAGAATATTGCTGTACTGACTACAACGGTGACAATCGTCTCGCGCAAAACATTTCGGATTTTTTGCGGCGGCAAATCCAGACCGACGATGAAGAGCAGGAAGATGATTCCAATATGGCCTAGATCCGATAACGCTTTGTCGTCGGTGATCCATTGCAATCCAGACGGGCCCAACACGCATCCCAGCACTATGTAGACGATGATCAAGGGCTGGCGTGCGAACAACGCGACAGATGCCAATGCCGCTGCCGCAATGAATATCAGGAGCATTGAATCCAGCATGGAACTAGATGCTCGCGTTCAAATTGTTGGTGATGAAATGGATGTCCAACGCGCGACTCCAATTCCTGCTAGGCGCATGTTCGATACACCTGTGCGTTTCCGATTTTGGATACGGACTCAATCGCGTTGGCTAGGCGGAGGCAATACGCGGCTTTTTGAGCCAATTTTCGACTGCTGTTCATAGTCTGCGCTAGATCCTCGGTAGTGAATAACTTCGGCAGACCTGGACCAACAATTTTCATGAGATCATTCGAAGAACAAAGGGTATGGGTGTATTCGACTTCAATCAATCGCCTCTCGCGTACCACCCAACCCCTCCTTCGTCGTGCACGTCTGCCAACGAATTCACGGATCTCTTCCTCATGGGTCAACAGCACGTCTAGTTCCAACCCTCTAAGGTCCAACAGTGTTGGCATGTACACGAGTTCGTCGAAGATGTCGTACAAGCTGCCTCGCTTGGGAGAAAGTCTACGGGTCAAGCTACCATCTTCGCCTCGTTTGACGATAGTCTTCCTGTGTGCGATCGGATGCACCAATGTCACAGAGTTGTGTTGTAGCAATCGCGGTAGCTTGGTGCGAAGCGAACCAAAGCCTCGCGTTTGGATTTCAACGATCCTGTCATCTCTTTGTACGTCGACGATATAGCCGTCGACCGGGCGCTCGAACTGAGAAGGATCGTTCGAATACCTGTGCTTTAGAGACAGGTGCAGACTGCTTTCATTGAACGTTCCAATGTTGGGGGATGAGCTATCCGTGCTCATACGACTGAATCTTCAACAGATCTGGCTATTTGCCTATTGTGCCATTGGTTAGTGCGCGAAGACACAATGTGCAGAAGAACTTAGAAAACTGGGCATTCGGCAGCATTGGAGGAATTGCCCTCTCGCAGGTGAAACCTTAGTGGCACAATACGTAATCGTTGCGGCAGGAAGGGCGCTTAGGAAGACTGTGCAGTCACTGACTTGGTCGGGCAAGCATTGGTAGTCCGCATCCGTTTGACCTATCTCATCGCCTGCGTGGTCGCAATGTGGGGAATGCTTCAGACAACGCTCGCTGACGAGGACTCGCTCAACGCGTTTGATCGGGCCCCGCTACTTCTTCATCGTCATCATGACGACACTGTTGCAGTTAGAGTCGATGGCATAGTTTCCGAGGCATCTTGGAATGCAGCGTCGGCGATCTCCGATCTTCGCTTGATCAATCGGGACATCGAGGACATGCGGCAATTTGAGCTCGCCACAACAGTCAAGGCGTTCTACAACGATAAGGGTTTGTACTTTTCGTTCGACATGGACCAGGACGAAGAGACGTTTGTGAAGATTCATTCGGCTCCCGACGGGGGGTCGCTGAATCGAGATTTCGTGACAGTCGCGCTCGACACTTCCGGCGAAGGAAAGTACGGGTTCTACTTCACACTGTTCCTGGGAGGCAGCAAGCGCGACGGGGTGCTTCAACCAGAGAATGATTGGCAGAGTAGTTGGGACGGTGCATGGCATGGCCGCACATCGCATCACGAGGGAGGATGGTCGGCGGAATTCTTCATCCCATGGTCCATTCTCAACATGCCACACTCGCAAAGTGATCGCACGATTGGGCTATTCGTATCGCGGCGAGTAGCTGGGGTGGGAGAGTACTACGCTTGGCCGGCAATTCACAGCTCGCACCCGAAGTTTTTGTCTGACTTTCACCCAATCGTTGTGCAGGACATCAAGCCTCGACAGCAGCTGAGCATCATTCCATTCGTAGCAACTACGATGGACACCGTCTCCGATTCGAATCAAGAGCACGCGGGAGTGGATCTGTTTTGGAGACCCACGTCGAACTTTCAACTGACAGCGACTGCTTTGCCTGACTTCGGTACGGTAGAGGCAGACGACGTAATTATCAATCTCACGGTCTTCGAGACGTTTTTCCCCGACAAACGGCTATTCTTCACGGAAGGACAGCAGGTGTTCTTGCCGCAGCGATGGAGCAATTGGGGTGCTTCAGTACCGTTTCATTCGAGACGTATTGGCGATCGTCCCTCTGTTCCCTCTGTTCCGCCGGGTGTAAGACTCGACTACTCCCGTTTGTCGCAGGGAACCGATCTTCTCGGCGCAGTGAAAGGCGTCGGGCAATGGGGTAATTGGCGCTATGGTGCGTTGGCAGCTTGGGAAGACGATGCGTCCTTTGGAGCGACCCGGAACGGAGAGCCCGTAGCCGTAAAGGTACCAGGAAGAGACTTCAGTGTGATGCGGCTCGTGTATGAAGGGACGCATGGAGGTTCGCTTCGACTCGGCGCGCTGAGCACTGCTCGTTGGGACCAGACGGGTGGCAATGCATATTCACATACCTTCGATTCGCGATATGTGGCTTCAGATGGTAATTTCGGAGCGGAAGCGCAAGTCTTCGTATCCAATGTAACCCAGCAGGCGACAGGGTTTGGGGGGTTCGCTGAGGGGTATTGGCGATCGTATTCGACGACCCAACACAACATTCGAGTTCAATTCACCGACGAGAATTTGAACCTCAACGCGATGGGATACAACTCCAGAAACGATCAAGCGCAGTTGACCTACAACTTCTTTCACATGAATTTGGCCCCTAAGAAAGCCCAGTCGATCGGTACGGGTTTTGGTGGCGGTGCAACGTGGAACACTGCAGGCGAGAGAACAGCCACCGCCTTCTGGTTCAATCGGAACGTAAGGTTGAGGAACCAAAGTCGTGTGGGTATTGGAGTAAATCTGGACCCCAGCCATCTAAACGACACCATTGCCTATCAGGTGGAGAAGTTTCGCACGAATTTTGCCTACAGCGTTGCGATTGACTGGGGCACCGACAATTCCAAGAAGCTCTACTATGCGGCAGACTGCGGTTATCGCAAAGAGATCATCGAAGGAAGTTTTGTCTGGACGGGAGCCGGTATCGGATTTCAACCCACCGAGTCGCTTCGGTTGGCGTTTCGGCTATCCAAGGGTTTTCGAGATGGTTGGTTGCGCTATCGAGGCGGTGGGCGTTATACGAGATTCGAGTCGTGGGGACCGAGTGCCATCTTGTTTTCGGAATACTCAATAGGTCCTCGCCAGCAAATTCGTCTCGACATGCAATGGCAAACGATTCAAGCCAAGGGATTGGAGTACTACAGCGTGTCGGCTGGGACAACAAAACTAACGTCCATAGGACATGCCAGGACAGATCTTCGAGACGATTTCTCGATTTCTAGGTTGACGGTACAGCTCCGCTATCGTTGGGAAATTGCCCCTATGTCTGATGTCTATTTGGTGTTTACACAGACAGCCTCCCGTAGTGTTCTGGAAGACAACAGGATTGTTCCAACGTTGCAGGACCTGCTCGAAGACTCCGATACTCGAAACATTGCGGCCAAAGTGCGTTATCGGTTTGGTAGTTAGCGGTATAGTGGACGAAAGTTGTCCAATGAGGACACAATTGAGTTTGTTGCTAGAGCAAAGCGCAGTTCCTGCACACGTGTTAGCCTAAAATCTTCGTGCTAGAAGGCAAGCCGGAACTCAAAAAAGGTCGATCGCCAAGCTAGCTGAACAGGCATGAAATTGCACGCGGCAGGGCGGGAAGGAGATTGATATTAGGGCAACGATTGGAAGTATGAACCGAAGTCGCAACATCAAGCAATTGAACTCCCATGCTCAGGCGGGAACATTGCCTTTGCCACTTTTTTGCTGCCTTTCCCTGTTGCTAATGGCAGCTCAAGTATGCGCTTCAACGGCGGAATATCTCATTCCGCTGAATTTGCAACGGGTAAACAGCGACAACGGCATGTATTTCTCTTGCGAAATGGAACTTCCGGTGCTGACATTCGTTACGGAACACACCGCTCATAGCCAAAGCAGAGGGGGTAGGGACTACGCAACAATTGAGCTAGACACCTCTATCGATGGCACACATGGACATTTCTTCACTCCGTTTTTCGTCGGAAGCAATTGCGATGGAAGTCAGCAAATTGAATGGAAAGGAACTTTGTATGGCGAGGTCGCAGAACGAAGTGGCGAATCATCTGGTGGGTTTCTCGAACCTTGGGCCATTTTTGGCGCGCCAAAGTCAGACGTGGAACAAGAGTTGGAGTTGCCGGTTGGACGTCTAGTCAAAACAACTCGTAAACATTACAGTTGGCCATTCCAAACCGTGGTTCCTGGAACCTCGAATAGCCATTTATCCAGCTTACACCAGGTCGCTGTCGACTATGTACCTTTTGCTCCGCACGTGAGTGTTCGGCCATTTGTGGCGGCAAACGTCAACGTACCTCAAGACTCCGTCGACGGTAAGGTTGGAGCGGATATTTCGTGGCGCCCAACACCCGATTTCAAGTTTGATAGCTCCATACTTCCAGATTTCGGAACAGTTGAGGCCGACGATGTCATTATCAATCTCTCAGTTTTCGAAACGTTCTATGCCGATAGACGCGAGCTGTTCACCGAGAAGACGCAAGTCTTCGATCTCAATGCTCATTCACGCAGCGGCATTGTTCCCTTCCACTCTCGCAGATTAGGGCAGCGAATGGCCTTTCCGCAGGATCGCGGCGAGACAGACTTGCAAGCGATGGCACAAGTGGTTGGCAAACAAGGCAATTGGGATTTCGCGTTCCTTGGCGCAACGGAAGATGACTCTAAGTCGGAAGTGATAAATGTGGCTCCCGGACCGACATTGTCCATCAATTTGCCAGGACGCGACTTCGGCGTAATTCGACTTCTCTACACGGACACCGAGTCCCGCGAATTGAGTTTCGGCATGCTTACTGCCGCGCGATTTGATCAGCTAGAAGGCAACGCGGTTTCCTACATGTTCGATGGTCGCTATGCCTCATCTAACCAGAGCGTAATCGTGGATTCGAACATATTCATTTCCGATACCGAGTACGGTAAGAGGGGTTTTGGAGGGCTTGCAAACGTTCAACTCCGACCAACTCCAGAACGAACTCATTTGCTAACTCTGCAGAGCGTTGACGACTATCTAGACCTCAACGCCGTGGGCTACAACAGGCGCAACGACCAAACTCGAATTAGCTACAAACTCACGCACACAGATGAAAATCCATATCTGTTTAGGTCAATTTCAACTGAGTTTTCTATAGCGGGAATATGGAATTCAGAGGGCGAACGCACCAACAACAACATTTCCCTGTCTCGCAGCTTTGTTTTCTACGATTTCAATCGTGCAAGCGTCTCGGTGAGCGTGATGCCTTCCTTTCTTGACGATACTGTAGCGTATCGCGTGGAGGAATTCCGAACGGACAATGCATATCGAGTTGCACTGGAATGGGTGACCAATAGCGAAGAACAGTTTCACTATGGATTGAATACCGGCTACCGCAAATCATTGGTCGATGGCGGCTTCTTCTGGTTTGGCGGAGAGTTTTCGCTGCAACCGACTGACAGTTTCAAGGCGAGCTTGCGATTGTCAAAAGCTTTTCGCGATGGATGGTTGCGGTTTAGGGCGAACGGACGGTACACGCGGTTCGAATCATGGGGACCTAGAGCAGAAATCTCTGCGCAATATGCGATGGGTCCCGATCAACTGCTGCAAGGCGAATTTCAATGGGAATCCATACATGGAAAAGGCTTGGAGTTCTACGAGGTTCCCGATGGCGCCAATAAGCTAGTCTCGTTGGGCGGTCCGAGCGATCAACTTAGCGACTCGTTCGCCATTTCTCAGGTTGTCATGCAGATTCGCTACAAATGGGAAGTCACTCCTTTGTCCGATGTGTCCGTTGCCTATACGAAGTTCGCGTCTCGCAATTACCTTAGCGACAATAGCACGATTGCGACTTTGAGGGATCAATTGCAGAACCCTGACACTGAAAATTTTGCGATTAAGGTTCGCTATTTGTTTAGCAACTGACTGAGTGGCAGAAACCGAAGCCATCGAACGCTAGTAAACCCATGAGAATTCCCGAGTTCATGTTTCGCGTGATCAACCCGATGATGCGCATGACGTTGCACTCTCCAGCTCATTTTGTTATGAGCGACAGCGTTCTCATACTCAAGTATGTTGGTCGGAAGTCGGGCAAATCATACGAAGTACCCGTTCGCTATACCGAGAAAGATGGATTGGTGAAGTGCTATACCGACCGGCGCGCGGGCTGGTGGCCGAATCTGCGTGACAACCCCAATGTGGTTCTACGCATCCGTGGTCGAGACGTCAAGTATGAAACGACTGTGCTGACAGGAGATTTCGAACGGGTTCGGGATGAACTGACCGAGTATCTAGGCAAGTTTCCCGAGGATGCGGTCTATCACGACGTCCGGCTCGATGCAGATGGAAAACCCAAGCAGTCGGACATCGACATCAGAGCAAGCGTTGCTGTTGTAGTCTTTGCCAAGCCTGTTTGAGCTCAGTCTATAGCAAATCGAGAGTCTCCTTCAAGTCTAGGTCTCGTAGCAAATCCTTAAGAGAAACGCCTCTACTGTTAGCTACTTGAGGGTTTGCGCTTAGCGCAAGTAAACAACGGGTCGAGTCAACTTTTCCGCGGGTTGCGGCAAACGCGATTGGAGTCATCCAATCGTCATCGTAGTTGTATTGCGAGCCTCGTACGTTCTTGAGCGGAGTTTCGAGAAGAGCGGGATCAGTGTTGACGAGGCTTTCGATTCTGTTGGTGTTCTCGCACATTATTGAGTCGAACAGATCCAGTTCAAGTCCGGAAAGGTATTCCCTGCATTCTTCTCGTCCTAGGGCATAGGACCACACGAGAGGGGTTGTTCCATGCATATCGTCCCGTAAGCTGGTGTCGCCGCCCTGCTCGACGAGCCATCGAAGCACTTCCAGCTGTCCGCCAAGAACTGCTCGATGCATGGGCGATTGACCCTGCTTCTTGCCCAAGTCAAATCCCAACGCTTGGAATGTAGTGAGAGCTTTCAATCGTCCTTGGCCAGCCGCATGGCCGACAGCGTCCGCAAAATCCTCTTCTGCTTGTTTGACCAAGTTGGGAGATTTCTCCAGCATGTCTCGAGCTCCCTGAAGATCGCCACCCATGCACAGGGCGATGAATTCCTCAATTTCAGGAAGTTCCTGTCTTTCGGACCCAAGCGAAGCAAGTTCCGCTGCAAAGTCCTTCTGTCCTGCTTTGAGAGCGATCGTGTAGTAGGAGTCCCCAAACTTGTTTTTCGCAGAAACATCGGCACCTGCGCCAATCAACAACCTTGCTCGGTCTATGTGATCGTGCTCAACTGCCCATCTCAACTGGTAGTCGAGAATAGATTCGTCGCTTGGAACGAGCCGGTCACGATCTTCCTCCAGCCAATTCACCTTGCTAGACTTCCCAAGACCGAAATCCAGCAACATCTCAATCCAGAAATGTCCGGGCTCGAACATCCTGTTGTACAAGGCCTGACCGTCATTGGGGTCGGCACCTGATTCGAGAAGCATGCGCGCTAGATCTACGCAGCGCTCATGTTCAGGCTGGTTCGACGGGCCCATTTCGCCCTCTCCAAAGGCTCCCGTTAGTGCGGTGAATCGATACTGTCCGCCCCACATGAAGTATGCATTTGCATCAGCACCTCGTTGAAGGAGCAGTTTGGCGCATTCGAAAGTGGAGTAGTCCGGCAAATTCAGTCGCGAGTAGCAAGCGTACAGCAGCGCCTCCCAGTCAAAGAAGCCTCCTCGAGCATTTGCTAGTGCAGGATCTGCATCGAGGAACCGCACTACGGCAGTTACGTTGCCAACGGCTGCCGCATGGTAGATGTCTTTGTCTGCAAGGCTAGGATCCGCAGCCAGCATCGAGCGTGCACGAGACCGCATGCTCTCACGGTCGGTTGGCCAATAGTTGAGGCATGCTAGGAAGAGAAAGTCTCGACCTTCTTGACCAGGGTGTTCAACAAAGACCTCCAACTGCCTCCATGAGTGAAATCCATACGACTGTGCTAATTCATCGCGAGCGTCGTCCAGAGTGTGCCCGGCGTCACCACGGTTCTTGAGAAGGTCAGCTGCCTCAGTTTCTAATTCTCGTATTGGTCTGCTGCTGCGAAGCAATTTGGGCATATCAATGTCGTGTCGAGCAACCAACACTTAGTCTGGGGCGGAGAAGCTCAGCCATTTTACGACCTCATCCGCAGTACTCCCACGCCTTCGGGCGTAATCGTTCAATTGGTCGTCAAGTATCCGCCTGACTGGGAAATACCTGGATTCCGGGTGGGAAAAATACCACCCAGCGATGGTGGAAGCCGGGAACATGGCGTAGTTTTCCGTCAGTTGAGCACCTGTCGATTGAGCTGCGTCCAGCAATTCAAACAGCGTTTCCTTTTCTTGGTGATCGGGACATGCCGGATAGCCTGGAGCTGGACGAATTCCTACATAGCGCTCGTCAATGAGATCGTCGTTTGAGAGCTGTTCGTTCTCGGCATAGCCCCAATATTCCCTTCTCACCCGTTCGTGCAGATACTCAGCAAACGACTCGACCAAGCGATCTAGCAGCGCTTTGGTCATGATCTGCTGGTAGTCGTCTGAAATACTGTTGACATCGCTTTTTGCGTCAACGCTGACTACAAACCCTCCAAGGTAGTCGTCTATTGGCAACGGCGCAACAAAGTCACTCAAGCACAAATTGGGCTCTTCACGACCATGTTGTTGTCGCAGGTGGTAGAGCCTAGTCAGCTCTTGTGAGCGATCATCGTTCTTCCACAGCACAATGTCGTCGCCATCTTGATTGGCTGGCCAAAAGCCCACGATTCCTTTGGTGACGACGGTATTGCTGTCGAGCAGTTCTTCTAAAGTTTTCTGAGCATCCCGATAGAGGTCACGTGCCGATTGTCCGACGACAGCATCGTCCAATATTTGCGGATATTTGCCGCTTAGGGACCACGATTGAAAGAAGGGAGTCCAATCTATGTAAGGAACAAGATCGGAGATCGCAGAAAGTCTCACTTGCTTGGTGCCAAGAGCTCTGGGACGATGCGGTTCGTATCTGTCCCAGTCAATCCGATAGCGGTTGGCACGAGCAGCAGCCAACGCGCTTGACTCTCGTTGCGGGGCAGATTGTCGTCGTTCTCGTATTGTTTGGTACTCAGTTCGCGTATCTTCAACAAATCTCTCTTTCTCTCGATCCGACAAGAGAGATGAAACGACTCCTACACTTCGAGAAGCGTCAGGCACATAGACCACTGGACCGGAATAAGCAGGCTCGATCTTTACCGCAGTGTGCGCTTTGGAGGTCGTGGCGCCGCCAATGAGAAGGGGCATCGAGATTCCCAAGCGTTCCATTTCACTTGCGACGTGCACCATCTCGTTGAGTGACGGCGTTATCAGTCCAGACAACCCAACGATGTCGGCGTTCTCCTTCAGTGCCGTGTCAAGTATGGTTTCAGCAGGAACCATTACACCGAGGTCTATGACTCGATAGTTGTTGCACTGCAGCACAACGCCGACAATGTTCTTGCCAATGTCGTGGACATCCCCCTTCACAGTCGCCATGACAACCGTGCCCTTGTCCGTTACAGAACCAGCTGCCGACTTTTCTTTCTCGATAAAAGGCACGAGATACCCCACAGCCTGCTTCATGACACGGGCGCTCTTGACCACTTGCGGCAGAAACATCTTTCCCGATCCAAATAGATCGCCCACGATGTCCATTCCATCCATGAGTGGACCCTCGATGACTTGAATGGCGTGGTCGAACGATTGACGCGCGGCCTCTGTGTCTTCAATGATGAATTTGGTGATGCCTTGTACCAACGCGTGGGCAAGTCGACCGGATGGATCGAGTTCGCGCCACTCAAGCGACTCGTCTGCACGAACGGTTCCGCTGCCGCTGTACTCTTGCGCAACTTGCAGTAGTCGCTCGCCTGCATCGGAATCCCTGTCCAATACAACATCTTCGATGGCGTCTCGCAACTTCGTTGGAATATCCTCGTAGACTGCCAGTTGACCTGGATTCACGATTCCCATGGTCAATCCTGACTTGATTGCGTGGTAGAGAAAAACTGAGTGAATGGCTTCTCTCACATAGTCATTCCCTCGAAACGAGAAGGAAACGTTGCTGATTCCTCCAGAGGTGTGACTCCGCGGGAGGTTTTCCCTGATCCACTCGCATGTTCGAATGAAATCCAAGCCGTAGCTTCTGTGCTCCTCGAGGCCTGTTGCTAGAGCGAAGACATTGGGGTCGAAAATGATGTCGTGAGGATTGAAGTTGACTTTCTCGACGAGGAGATCATGGGCTCGCCTAATAATCTCAATCTTTCTTTCGTAGGAATCGGCCTGTCCCTGTTCGTCGAACGCCATGACGATCACTGCTGCACCAAATTGCTTGCACGTCTCAGCACGCTTCAAGAACTCTTGCTCGCCATCCTTAAGTGAAATGGAATTGACGATGCATTTGCCCTGCGTGCATTCGAGGCCCGCTTCGATTACATTCCAGTCGCTGGAGTCGATCATGACTGGGACGCGGGCAATGTCGGGCTCGCCGGCGAGCATATCGAGATACGTGCGCATTGCTTCGACACTGTCGAGCATGCCTTCATCCATGTTGATGTCAATGAGTTGCGCACCGTTTTCGACTTGATCTCTTGCCACCTCAAGTGCGGATGCCATGTCGCCGCTAGTAACGAGACGTTTGAATCGCGCAGAACCGGTAACGTTCGTGCGTTCGCCGATGTTCACGAATAGGGAGTCGTCGTCGATGCGCAACGGTTCCAAGCCCGAAAGGGAAAGTGTGGACTGCAGTTCAGGTCGTTCTCGAGGACGCTTGCCTTGAATGAAGTCGTTAAAGCTCTCGATGTGTTCCGGAGTGGTTCCACAACACCCGCCCACAACGTTTAGAAACCCAGAATCCACCATTTCGCCAAGCACACGGGACATAAACTCAGGAGTTTCCTCGTACTCGCCGAATTCGTTGGGCAGCCCTGCGTTTGGATGTACGCTAACAAACGAGGAGGAAACTTGCGACATTTCGTCGACATAGGGTCGTAGCGCTTTAGCCCCTAGAGCACAGTTCAACCCAGCAATGAGGGGCTTCGAGTGTTGGATGGAATTCCAGAATGCGGGGCAGGTTTGTCCGGACAGTGTCCTGCCACTGGCATCCGTGATTGTTCCGGAAACCATGATGGGAAGAGACTTTCCCGTCTTGGCAAGTGCTGAATTTATCGCATAAATCGCCGCCTTTGCGTTAAGGGTGTCAAATACAGTTTCCACCATGAGAAAGTCGCAGCCACCCTTGATCAGTGCAAGTGTGGCTTCCTCGTACGCCTTCGTAAGATCGAGAAAACGAACGTTTCTGGCCGCCGGATCATTCACATCGGGAGAAATGCTTGCCGAGCGAGTCGTTGGGCCTAGAACGCCCGCGACGAACCGTGGTTTGTCGTCAGTCGACCGGTCATCGGCTGCTTTTCGGGCAATGCGAGCCGACTCATAATTGAGCTCAGAGACATAGTCCTCGAGCCCGAAATCTGCCTGTGAAATGCGGGTGGCCGAGAACGTGTTAGTTTCGATTATGTCGGCGCCTACGTCCAGGTATCTGAGGTGAGTTTCTCTGACGACATCGGGTTGAGTGAGTGAAAGAAGATCTCCGTTGCCTTTTTGGTCAAACGCAAAGTCTTTGAATCGCTGTCCACGAAAGTCGGACTCGGACAGCCCAAAGCTCTGCTGGATGGTTCCTGTTGCACCATCGAGCAGCAAAATTCGCTTTCGCAGTTCGCGTTCGAGAACCGAAACCATGGACGATTAGAGGGAGTAATCGGTGCGAAATGTTAACGGAATTCGGATTTTTGCACCTTGAAAATTGCTTTAGCCGACCATAGATCGATTCACGATGTTCGGTTATGCAGCAGTTCGAAAACCATTGGCGGTGTGGTATAGTGCTTTGATATGGAACAAGTCGTAGACATTTCTCAAGCTGCTCAAGACTATCTGGTACAGCTACTTTCCAAAGAGGATTCGGGTTGCGGAATCCGGATCTTCGTGGCGGAGCCCGGCACTCCCAATGCGGAAACGTGCTTGGCATACTGCCGACCAGGAGAGCAGCGTGAAGGCGACCAGCCTTTCCATTACGACAAATTCACTGTTTGGTACGACGAAAAGAGCCTTCCATTTCTTGAGGAGGCGGTGGTTGACTTTCGTGAAGATCGAATGGGTGGGCAGATTACAGTGCGTGCTCCAAACGCCCGGGTGCCCAAAGTTGGAGAGAATGCTTCCATTGAAGAACGCATTAACTATGTGCTCTATAACGAGATAAACCCAGGACTTGCGGCACATGGGGGAATGGTTACTTTGATGGAGGTTGTGGACGGAGATACAGCAGTCCTCATGTTTGGAGGCGGCTGCCAGGGATGTGCAGCGGTTGATATTACGCTCAAACAGGGAGTTGAGTCCTCATTGCTTGCTCAGATTCCCGATCTCAAAGGAATCAAGGACGCAACCGACCATACTTTCAAGGAAAACGCATACTACTAGTAGTTGCTGAGCTAGTTGTAGCTAGACGAAACCTCCATATTTGTGGCGTGCCCGCGACTTGGCCTGCAATTGATTCGTGGCACCTCAATCGATTTCCGCACTATCAGTTCTGAATCAAGACTAGAGAGCAATCAACACCGCGTTGCCGATTAGCTCAATCGGGTACCTCAATTTCCTTATCGGCATTGTTCTCTTCGGGTGCGCGAATGTGACGCATCTCTTGATAGTGACCGCTAGGCCGCTACTCTAAAATGAGGTAACACCTGTGTTGAACGGCGTCGCCCTCTTGTTATTGTCATTTAGCGAAGCAATTAATTGTAAAATAGCGAAAACTAAACTGGCAATTAGCGAGACATTTATTGACAATTAGCCGAGAATTTTGCTCATGTCTCGGTGTTGGCTCGAACCTTCAAGTAGTGGATTGACATGGAGTACTTCCCTAGGCTAGTGACCCCAAACCTCATACGTGCATTGACATGGTCTCCCGTAGTCCTTCTCTCGGGGCCCAGACAATGTGGCAAGACTACACTTTGCAAGGTTCTAAATCGGGATAGTAGACTCCCATTCGACTACGCATACATGAGCCTGGACGACGTCGGTTTACGCGAATTCGCTGTGGACGACCCAGTTGGCTTTGTGGACCAATTGCCTCCCAATGTGATATTGGACGAAGTGCAGCTTTCGCCGAGCATCTACCGGCCAATTAAGATGATGGTAGACGAGCGACGTGAACCTGGACGATTTCTCCTAGCAGGATCAACTCAGGTCGCACTTATGGGAGAACTTGCAGAATCTTTGGTGGGCCGAATGAGAATGGTGCAGCTTTACCCTCTAGCGCAGTCTGAGATTGGCGAGTCAGAATCCAGCGATGGGACTCCTCGTACTACCCCATTTCTATCTTCCGTATTTGATCGGAACATTTCAGCAACTCTCACACAGGTGCCACGCTTAGCACATGACTTAGCGAATCGCATAGTCGCCGGCGGCTATCCGGAAGCACGACAACTTTCAACGTCTGATCGTCGGAATTGGCACCGAGATTACATTCGCACAATTGCCTACCGAGATATCAAAGAACTTACCTCAATTCGACGCATAGATATATTGCCCAATCTGGCAACGGTAGCAGCGGCTCATACAGCTCAACTGTTAAATCTGGCTGAGGTTGCTCGGCACTTGGACTTGAGCCGAACTACAGTCCATGAATACACCGCGATAATGCAAAACCTACTTATTCTTCAATTTGTTCCTCCGTGGTCCAACAATCGCCTAAAGAGGACTGTGCAATCACCAAAACTCCATTTTGTGGACACTGGGCTTGCCTGTGGATTGCTCGATCTTGACGAGGATTCTCTATGGTCGGACCGCAAACGACTAGGGTTGATGGCCGAATCGTTTGTCTTGCAGGAGCTTGTAAGGCAAGCTAGTTGGTTCGACGGCACATTAGGTTTCTATCACTATAGAGATCGCGATAGAACCGAGGTTGACATCGTCGTTGAGAAAAGCGGATTGGGTATCGTCGCTATCGAAGTGAAAATTGGAGCAACGGTTAAGGATTTGGACTTCCGTGGCATACGCAAGTTGCAGCAAAACTCCCAGAACTTCATCGCTGGCATAGTTCTCTACGATGGAGAGTGGACGCGTCAGTTTGGAGACAATCTATGGGCTATCCCAATTGCAAGGATTTGGGAGACTCGGGAAGCATAGTGGGCTTGTGGCCAAGCGACAACTCTCATGTGATTTGTTAGACCTCAACGGGCTCTACACGTTACGCGCTGCCAAAAATGCTGCAGTGCGATACGCTAAGAGTTTGTTAGCGCAGTCTCAGCCCTAATTCAATTGGGTGATGTGGTGGCGAACTATATTCGGGTTCATCATGAAAGTCGGTGTGTTAATGCTCATGTGGGATTTCCTTTGCATTGGTGCGGGAGAGAACCGAGCGCAGCTTGTAGCCTAGCTGCAATGAAATATTTGAGAGAGATGCGAGGAAATCGATGCGGTCGAAACTGAAGACACTCGGTACAGTATGCATGGTCGTTGTGATTGCGGCTATCGGCTTGAGTTTTGGCGACGCGACTTTCGCGGAAACCGAAATTGAAGGAGACGCAAAGGCCGGTGAAGCGAAAGCGGCGGATTGCACGGCATGCCACGGTAAAGTAGGAATTTCGACAAAAACCAATTGGCCGAATCTTGCCGGGCAGCAGGAAGGTTATCTTGTAAAGTCCATAAAGGACTTCAGAGATGGGATTCGCACCGAAGTGACCATGCAAAATTTCATGAAGGACCTGACCGATCAAGATGTTGCAGACTTGGCTGCCTACTACACAGGTCTTTCTCCCTGTCCATAGCAATAACGGCTTAACTGGCTCTCCGTATTTCTTTGAATTCAATTGAAGTAGTCGTTGGACTCTCTGTTAGCTCGGTAGAAAAGCTGCACATCACATGTTTTCCCTGTAGAGACAACAGGCTGCAAAATACAATCAGTGGACTTGTAATTCAGTTGGAGTCTTGTTCGCAGACAAATTGGCGAGGCGTACGATTACTACACCGTCAAATTTCAATTTGCCAATGAGCTGTGATCCGATGCAATGAAAGGGAAGAAACGAGATCTGCAGCGCGTGTTGATCGCAAACCGAGGAGAAATCGCCATTCGTGTGGCCAAGGCGGCGTCAGCCCTTGGCATGGAGTCCGTGAGCGTTTACTCTTCAATTGACAAGGACGCATTGCATACTCGCTATACGTCCCTTGCAGTCCAAATTGGCCAATCCGGCCAGCACGTCGAACCCTATCTCGATATCGACGCCGTGGTGCAGGCTGCGAAAGAGACTGATTGCGACTGCATTCATCCAGGGTATGGATTCCTTTCCGAAAACGCTGAATTGGCAGAAATCTGTGAGCGTGAAGGAATCAAGTATGTGGGTCCAACGTCGCAAGCTCTTCGTCTGTTCGGAGACAAGATCGCTGCCAGAAAACTTGCGGAATCGATCAATGTTCCAGTCATTCCCGGAAGCAATGGCCCTGTGGCTTCTATCGAAGTGGCATCGGAGGAGTCGAACGAAATAGGTTATCCCGTGATGCTAAAGGCTGCTGGAGGGGGCGGAGGTCGCGGGATGCGTGTTGTAGCGACAAGCGACCAATTGAAGCTCGATTTTCAACGCTGTCGCAGTGAAGCTCAGAGCGCTTTCGGCAATTCGGATGTGTTCGTCGAAAAGTACTTGAACAGACCTAGACATATTGAGGTGCAAATACTCGCTGATGCATCGGGAAATGCGCTGCATGTATACGAACGTGACTGTTCCATTCAATTGCGCAATCAGAAAGTCATTGAAATCGCACCAGCTCCCAATCTTCCGGCCACTATCAGAAATAGCATTTTGGAAAGCGCTGTCTCTCTGGCCCGTGCCGGAGATTATTCAAATGCAGGTACCTTTGAGTTTTTGTATGTGCCGGAACTTGAGGAGTACTACTTCATCGAATGCAACGCACGCATTCAAGTAGAGCACACCGTGACTGAACAATCCACCGGTATCGATCTTGTAGAGGCGCAATTTCGGATCGCCGGAGGCGAGTCTCTAGCCGATCTAGGTCTTTGCGATCAGGAGGCTGTTCCCAAGCCGACACGATTCGCAGTTCAAGCCAGGGTTGTTGCGCAAGGCTCGGGGTTGATGTCTGCCTATCGAGAGCCGTCAGGTCCAAATGTACGAGTGGATGCATGCGGATTCACTGGCTGCTCCGTTGGAGCACATTTTGATCCATTGTTTGCCAAGGTCATTTGCACATCGGACGCAACAAAAGGCGTGCACAGCTCAGTCGATTTGCTGCGACGGTCGCTCGACGAATTTCATGTGGCTGGAGTTGCCACCAACCTCGAGCAATTGAAGTCAATCCTCAATCACGACGATGTCCGCAGGGGTATTGCCAGGACTTCGTTCCTCAACGATCACCCGGAGCTACTTTCTCGCAGGATATCGGACGGTAGCAGCGATTTGGGGGAGCTGTTTGAGCGAAGTGCAAACGGGACTCGACGTCTGTCGACCAAGTTCCAAACGGTAGCAGAGCCTTCTGAAGTTCGTGCCCTACAGCTTAGAGATGAAGAAGAAAGTGTTTCATCGGCGATGGCTGGTACTGTAGTCGAAGTAAAGGCTAGAGTGGGAGACCGAGTGCAGGTGGGAGATCCGATATTCGTCGTTAGCGCAATGAAGATGGAGTCCGATGTCAATGCACCTATAGCTGGAACCATTACTACATTACAGGACTTAGTTCCTGGCGACAGCGTGCAAGCGGGACAGGTAGTGGCTGGAATTTCCTCGCTTGATACCTCCAATGTAGAGCCCGCAGTTGCGGCTGTTCGATCAGATACATGGTTGCCTCTCTTGGATGACATTTCTGACATGCAGCGACTAGCGATGGAGCGGCTTGCTACAGGTTCCGAGGATCCCGGTGTTGTCCGGCAGCGAAGCAGAGGAAAGTTGACCTGTCGGGAACGAATCGACCTTCTGCTTGACGAAGGTAGCTTTCGGGAAATTGGCAGTGTTGCCGGTTTCGCGTCATATGACGACGACGGCAATGTCCACGCGTTCACGCCCGCAAACCACGTTGGTGGGCGAGGGACCATCGAGCGTCGCCAATGCATCGTGTGCGCCGACGACTTTACCTCGCGGGGAGGGCATGCCGACGGCGCCATAGGAGCCAAGAGCGGATACTTGGATCGGCTTTCACTTGAAATGCGGGTTCCTAGCGTTCGCTTGCTGGACGGTTCGTCGGGAGGCGGAAGTGTCGCGGCAATGGTGCCGGCTCAGAAAAAGGAGGGAGAGAGCAAGGCCAAGGAAAGCAGTGGCGCGATCAAAGCAGGTAGGCCACGAGTAGCGGGTGGAGGTGGATCCTATCTCCCCGGCCATCTAGGTAGCAACATGTTCGCTGAGCAGCTGTGCACAGTACCTGTTGTCAATATGTTGCTAGGAAGCGTCGTGGGCATCGGCGCCGCAAAAGCTGTGCTAGGGCACTTTTCCGTAATGGTTCGAGACATCTCGCAGTTGTTTGTGGCAGGACCTCCCGTCGTTAGCCATGCCATGGGCTACGAAATTACCAAGGAGGATCTTGGCGGATGGCACATCCACTGTCGAAACGGTTCCGTTGACAACTTAGCGGAATCAGAGGAGGAGGCGGCCGAGATGACTCGTCGTTTCTTGTCCTATCTGCCCTCAAGCGTATACGAACTGCCCCCGATTGGACAAGTATCTTCATCTGAATCTTCCTCAAAGAGGGAGGAGGAACTGCTGACAATAGTTCCTCGAAAGAGGACGTCAACTTTCGATGTACGTAGAGTCATTCGATTGCTTGCCGACTGCGACTCTTTCTTCGAGATTGGCGGACTTTGGGGAACTGATCAGGTGACTGGATTCGTTCGATTCAACGGTCACCCAATGGGCGTTATTGCGAGCGACAGCCAGCATGCGAATGGAGGGGCTCTTACTGCCGACGGTTGCAGCAAGCTCACAAGGCACCTCGATCTTTGCGATGTTTTTCACTTGCCGTTATTGAATCTAATTGACAATCCTGGATTTGCAGTTGGGCTTGAACACGAAACTGACGGAACCATACGTAGAGGCGGCGAATGGATGGTGGCGTTCGCGCAAACGAAGATTCCTATTTTCTCAGTACTGATGAGGAGGAGCTTTGGAGTGGCAGGCAACAACTATGCGACCCCAAGATCTCGTCCCTCCATGAGAGTGGCCTGGCCTGCTGCCGACGTTGGTGGAATTCCACCTGAAGGCGGGATTGAAGCTGCCTACAAGCGTCAATTGGCTGAGAGCGACGACCCCGTCGCATTGCGCAATGAATTGATGGCGAGAATCGAGAGCGCTCGCGGCCCTGTTGGACCATTGTCTCGGTTTCAGATTGAGGAAATGATAGATCCTCGTGAAACGCGGGGATTTGTTTGTGAGTGGGTGGAGAGCGCTTACAGGTACATTTCACTGCCTGACCAACTCGGTCCCCGTCCAATTCAGTTTCGACCCTGATATCGGCACTGGTTAGCCGAGAACCATGAATTTTCCCTATTTAGCTTTGTCACACCAAATGTGCACCAAGCGAGGAGGTTGACCGTGGGTTCGCGGCGGATGATTGGGATTTTCGTCTTGCGATTATTGATGGCCGCTATTGTTGCTGTCACGGCATCGTGTGTCCTTGCACAGGACCAATCGGAAGATCAGGAGCTGGATGTAGCGTTCCAGCAAATTCAAATCGCTGAAGACGAAAAAGTCTATGCGATGCCGGAGGTGACCGAGGCCGTGCCGGGGTCGTACAGAGTGGGCACCACTGACATAACAATTGAACGCCATGATGAGATGTTCAGTTTCAAAGCTGTCACTGGAACGACGGAGCGAGTTCAATGGGTATCCGACACAGACAAATACGGACGATTCGTCTACAACGCCGACAAGAAGCAGTTCGAACGTCTTTCCAATTCAGTTCGCATCGAAATGGAAGACTACAGCAAGCTGGAAGTGTTAATCGAGGAGACCGACGCGACTAGCGGCGAGGCATTTCCTGAATTGGACTTCGCACTAATCAGGTTACCCAAAGAAACTCATCCTGCAAAGTACGTTGCAAAAATATCGAAGCGCGATGAAGTCAAGGTCGCAACCGTTGAACTTGAAGAGCCTAGACAAATCCCTCACTGACTTGCACTAAACCTAGTCGGCTGGCGTATTTTCGCAACGGGTAATTGATGTGCTTCAGTTGATTCGTAATACGCTGGTGCTTGCTCGTGCGGAAATTCGCGTGGCAAGGCGCCTTTTGCGATTCAAGGCGTTAGTAGCAGTTTTGTCAGTATGTCTGCTCGGGTCCTACGCAGTCTCCTGCTCCATTTACTTCAATGTCGCGCCGTATGCGCCTAGCTTCGTTGCGGCAACTCCTCTCTATCTCCTGGAAAACATCGATCCCATCTTCTACCTAGCCTTCATGGTTTCCGCCTTTCTGCTGGCGTTCGATATTGATCATCGTCACGCGCGGAACCGCATTGAGGAAGTGCTGCAAGCAAGGCCGGTAAGCAACCTCGAATGGATGGCTGGTCGCATTCTCGGATGCGCAGGGCTACTATGGGCTGTCGTAGCGATCAATGTGGTGGCGATGCAGTTGGTCGGTCTGCTGGCTCAAATTGCCGGTGCCGACTTCGCCCGTTCCCTGCAAAGTCATTCCGTGTTCGTTCTTCTAGTCGTGGACGCGCCTGCATTCTTGATTGCGTGGTGTTCCCTGGTGGTTTTTCTTCAGAGCGCTTTCCGAAATCGAATCCTAGTTGCGGCGGCGATTCTTGTTGCAGCGTTCGCTTCCTACGTTCTGCTGCTGTACGTCCCTTACTGGTTTGTCGATCTGGTGTCTCCTTCATCAAACGACACGCTTTTCATCTCGGACATAGCTCCTCAATTGCCGTCTGCGTCGTCGATTCTGATGCGTGTTGGATCGCTGGCTGGCGCGGCGGCGTTGATTGCACTGTCAGCATGGTTCTACCAGCGTCAGGATTTGGTGCGAAATTGGAAAACAATCGGATGTGCTTTTGCATGCATCACAGTAGGTGTTGCATCAGTCTCGGTTGCATCCGTGCATAGGCTGCAGCAAGTTGATGAGGTCGCAACGTGGCGCGAGGCTCATCAGAAACTGGTTTGGGAGCGGACGATCGATCTTCAATCCATGTCAGGCCAGGTGCGGATCGACCCTAGAACCCGCTTGCATCTGGACTTGAACCTGGATTTCTCGACGATACCCCACAGCACGGCGCCAAAGCTGACGTTCTCGTTCAATCCCGGCATGACCATTGAGGGTATTGAGCTCAATGGAGCGACTCAGAGCTTCTCGTTTAGACACGGGATCCTCGAAATCCCATTTGCCAACAACGTTGCATCGGAAGTTGACCACTCCCTGCGGATTGTTGCCTCGGGCGTGCCGAATCCGCGCTTCGCGTACTTCGACGCGCCCTTGGACTACGCATTGAAGCCCGGAATACCGCTTCAGGTCACGAAGTCGTTCGGATTGGACGGTTCGATTTATGGAAGGGAGTACGTCGCACTGATGCCCGGCGCGCATTGGTATCCAACACCGGGTCCCGTGAACCGCCGCTTTGGGGACGGACGCAACGGTTTGGACTACTTCGAACTCGACATGCAGATCGAGCTCGCCAATCCGAAATGGAAGCTGGCAGGCACCGGAGTCTTCCCGATGCAACGTGCCGGCGGGAATCACTACTCAGCAAAACCATCGGTCCCCGTATCCGAAGTGGGATTGTTCGCCTCGACGTTCAAGACCATAGCGACGCAGGTTCATGGCCTTGATGTTTCCGTTCAGTTGCATACGCGCCACGGCAACAATCTTGACCTGCCGGAGCACGTGCGCGACGACATGATGGAATTGCTGGGCGAACTGTTTCAAAAACATGCCGAATTTGGGATGTTGCATGTCCACAATACTGTTGCATTCGTCGAAGTTCCGAGTCGCTTGCGAACTGTGGGCGGAGGATGGCGAATGGATTCCTTGACCGCGTTGCCTGGAGTGACGCTGCTCAAGGAGCGCACCTACCCCGCAGCGCCCGTCCATCTCGCGATTCGGAGAGAGCAACCGGATGAGCAGTTCTCGGCTCTTCGGCAATTCTTCTACAGAGGCATTGGGACGGACAACCTTACGTATGTGCTTCCACACCAACTTTGGACGCAGGCTACTTCCGCATCGGGAACCTATGCGGAAGTTCTTGATCAGATCGTGCTGTCTCTGCTGTCGCAGATGTACTGGGAGTGGACTCGGGGCTGGTTTTCCCCCTACTCGACGATGCAATTCGCGGGACTGGCGGCGCCCAGCCTCTGGATCGCATCGGACATTTCGGGAAGTCGCACAAGGATGTATCGCTTCAACCTGCACACGCTGGAACAAAACTACACCGCGCGCAATTCGGTGCGCGAACTCCTTGAATCCACCTCGTTGAACGAATTGCCGACAGCACAGGGACATCGGAAGGATCTTGAGCTTGTCCTGTTGAAGAGCGAGGAGATAGCGAGATCCATGATGCTCTACCACAACGACGACCACGACAAGATCTACTCGTGGCTTGCCGCCGTGCGCGACCGGTTCCACGGGAGAGCGTACAAATACGAAGACTTAATCCACACGGCAATTGAGCACGACATCGCTGTGCATCCGTTTCTGACTGAGTGGCTGACCACATCCGACCTGCCGGGATTCGTCATCTCTCGCGGCAGCGCCGCAATACTTGAGGGCCTCGACGACGATGGAGAGGAACGCCGCCAGATTTCGATTGACGTTCGCAACACCGAACCCGTAGCGGGATTTGTCATTTTTCATGTTCCCGAACAGACACAGCCGATTCTTCTCGAACCGAATTCGGCTAGAAGAGTCAATCTACTGTGGGAAAACAATACGATTTGGCCATGGGCAGAACTCAAGAAGGGCGACATTTTCACCTTCTTTGCTCTATCGGGCCTATCCTTGAATCGAGGAGCCTTGAACTTCGCCGTAACGTACTCTGGCAATGGACCAAGTGCCCAGCGACAGCTCTTGGAAGACAGCGATTGGACGCCGGTGCAAGAAGGAATTGTCATTGACGACCTCGATGACGGATTCAGTGTATTGCAGCCAAGACCTATCCCGAGACGTATGCGGCCAAGCAGCGCTGCCACATGGTTTCAACCTCAAGTCCCCGAGTACGAGCACGATGGCCCGGTACCCGAGATTGACCGAATGCACACGCCAGAGTCGGGCTTGTGGGCTCGCATAGCTCAACCGGATGCCCATGGGTTCCATCGCAACACAGTCGCGCTAGCCAAGGTGGCAAGAAATGGGTCTGTGCATACAGCCAGATTCTCAGCACAGGTCCCTGAGACAAAACGCTGGAAGCTTGAGTTCTACGTACACAGTCCGTCTTGGGTGAGCAGATCCTGGTCAGGGGCTCTCGACTTGGGGAAATTCAAGCTGCGTGTCGAGAATGGGTCCAATTTCTGGGATGTTGTATTCGATGCATCGACTTGGGACGCCGGATGGAAGACTGTTGGAGAATACGATCTGTCCTCTGGAGATGTGCACGTTGACGTGGTTGGAGGCGCTAGAGGATCGCAAGTTTATGCCGATGCAATTCGTTGGATGCCTCCCAAAGCAGTTTCCTCCATGTCGGCGCAGTCAATTGGTGACTCATAGGAATATTGAGACGACAAACGTCGCTTTAGATTTGGAAACACGCTAATGAAGATACAACAGCACAGCCGTATATACCTAAGCATGTTGTGCTATCGCTTCGTATTTAACTCGGTCGGTATACGGTTGAATCGCTCAATCGTTTTGGTAAATCGCTTGTAGGTCTCGCCAATAGTTTGGGTAGGTCTTTCGAACGCAATCCGGATTAATGACGCTGCAGCCTGATGTCTTTGTAGCCAATACTGAGAATGCCATTGCCATGCGATGGTCTTCATAGGTCTCGAATGAGGCGGGAGTTGGCTGCGTGGGATGTATGACCACGTGCTCAGAACTTTCCTCTACTGTTACGCCTGCTCGACGCAGTTCCCTAGCGGGGCACGCGATTCTGTCACATTCCTTGAATGGCAAACTTCCCAATCCAGATATGGTTGTCTTTTCACTTAGGTAAGGAGCTACTGCCATCATCGTCAACGCGGCATCCGGCATGTCGACCATGTCAATGTGATTCACCGGATTGAGTTCGGAAGGCCCTTCTACCGATGCAGATTCAGTACCCCATGAGACCTTCGCACCCAAGTCATTGCAAAGATCCAAGAATTTCCTGTCGCCTTGGCAGGAATGTACACCGAGGTTGGAAAACGCTATGCGAGACGAATGGAGAGTAGCTAGTGCAGAGAAATACGTAGCCGCGGATGCGTCTCCTTCTATAGAGACGGATTCACCTAAGTAATCCGACAAGCGGACGCGATACCCGTTGTTGATGTGCTCTACTTGCACTCCGCGTTTGTCCAATTCCTTAAGAGTAACTTCGATGTACGAACCGCTGACTTGCTCTCCACTCAACTCAATCTCCACACCCTCCTCGAATCTGCAACCAGCAATTAGCAAAGAGGAAAGGTATTGACTGGATACGCCTCCCGTCAACACTATATGGCCGCCCGGCGAGGGGCCTTGAATCAACACTGGAAGAAATCCATTGGCGGATTCAACTCGGCAGCCAATGCTCTTGAGAGCATTCAGCAATTCACTATTGGGACGTTTCTGAAGCGACGAATGCCCTACAAAACGCGTAGTTCCTGAGCGTAGTGCCGCTATCGAAATCAACACCCTCAATGTCAGTCCGCTCATGTTGACATCGAGTTCTACTGGCTCGGCCATGTTGAATCGTCGAGGATCGACCAAACATTCTTGATGTCTCCAGTCGACGAATACTCCCAACTCTCTCATACATGCGACCATCGTTGCGACGTCGTCGCTTTTGTCTAGTCCGTGTATGGTCGTCGGATTACCTGCAAGTGCGGATATGGCCAGCTGGCGAAGGGCAATCGACTTGCTGCTCGGCAACTGCATCTTCACGTCGAACGGTGCTTCGATTGCTTGGATTTCCTTGCTTAATCGAGCTACAGGCATAGTGGTCAATACGTGAAAAAGCGATGTGCAAAATTTTGTTTCGCGTCTAAAGTGTATACACAGGCACAGATTTATTGGCCAGATTAACTGGGAGCTACAACTTGGATAGTCGCAGGGGTATTGTCGACTAGCCTGAGTCTACCAATGCGCCACGAGCGCAAGACTGACGATAGGCACTCCTCTTGGCATTGAGTGTCCTAGGTCAACGGATTGTTCGATCCAACAATCTGATGCTTTCTCAATGCGTCCAATGTTGGTACCTTACTGTCTCAGTTCGCTATGTACGCTGGCAATTCGCGTGTTCAGCGCAATCGACGTTAATCACCGAGTCTGGAATTTACCCAAACGACCTCAGCTACGTTTTGTACTCTGGTTCGACAATCGCCCAGTTGACACCGCTATGGTTTGGGATTTGCTTTCGTAGCGGTTTTGTGTCGGTCCTTTGGCCGATGTTAGCGATACAAATGAACGCATGACATCTCATATGACAACCAAGTCGTCATATGAGATGTCAAATGACGGCAAATATGGCGGATAAGCTCATTGTTCTGCACGAATTGGTCCATCAACTTGTTCAAAAGCAGGAATCCGCATTTCGTCTCGGTCCTTAATTGACTGGCGGTTCGAGCGTTGTTGCCAATGCGACTTTCGGTTCACAATTGCATCGGCTACGCGCTTCTTGAATCTGTCCTCTCAACGACCAGTGACAACGTGGTGGATATAGGCAACGGCTCTGCAATCGAAGCGCGAGCTCGAGCCAAATGGGCTAGGGCAAACTGATCCATTTCGGAAAAGAAAACAAGTAGTGAACTCCAAACCTGCTGAGGAACTCGCTGTCAAGCTAGCATCAAGCGTTCGCCCTTGGGTACTGGTATTGGACGTCCCAGTTCTTCTGCACGCTCAATCCAAAAATCCATTGCTTCCTTAACATTTTGCAATGCTGATTCCTGGTCATCGCCATGTGCCATGCACCCAGGTAACTCGGGCACGTCAGCTACAAAACCTTGGTCGGTATCACTCCAGTAAAGAATGATTTCGTACTTGTGCATCATTCGTCTAGTGTATTGGAGTCCATCGAAGGGCTCACCTCACCTACTATGGTTTATTGTGTCCACCAGCATCCTGCAAATTGACGACTTCGTGTACATCTGGGTTACTGAACAAATGATGGCTTCCACGCGTACGCTCCTCAAAACCCAGATACAACAACAAGGACCGCATATCAGCGAACCGAATGTTCGCGTCTGATTTTCCCTGAAGTGTCGTTACAGGAAGTCGGTTGTGCCGATTTGACATAGTTCCACGTTTCTCTAAAAAAACGTAGTCTGAGCTTACTTGCTGTATTTCAGGCTCATTTCGATCAATTTACAAAAAACCACTCAGCACTGCACTGGCTCACGATGCTGGCTTGAAAACGGTCCGTGTATTTGGCCAGTCTACTTGTTTGTCAACGTGATTAACTAGCATCGGTTTTGAAGTCAGAAGTGGTATCTCAATCCAAATGTGCTTGTGGTAACTGAACCTGTTCGGGAAAGAAAGTAGTTGGTGAACTCGAAACCTGCTGAGAATCGACGATTGAACCGCTTGTGCAACCCAAGAGAGGCCATTGGCTTGATTTCCGAGAAGGAAAATTCCCGTTCGATTGGCCCCACCTGAACTCGATTTTTGAAAAACGCGTCTACAACACCAATTTTTGCTTCAATCTCGTAGCCATTACGCAGGGTAAACATGCGATTGGCAGACAGGGACAGAAACCGGCTGTCTACCTTCGCTGCAGGACTAAGAACTTCGCCTCCTCGCGTGGCTTCAAAACTCTCTCTCGGACCCAACTGAAGTTGAAGTTCACACGACCATTTTGACTCCGCCAGTCGATAACCCACAGCAAATCTCGGAGAAAGGATATTGATTGTCTGGCTGTATGCATCTGTTCCTTCTGGAATGTTGTGCACGGTAATCCCTGCATTTCGGCTAAATGACGACTCTGCAAAGGTGAAGAACCACCGATGCTCTTCGGACTCACTTTTGCGTGTAGGTTTTTCCGGCTCGTCAGCAAATGCAGTGCTGCACACAAGAAATGCCGCAAGCACAGGTAGTAGATAATTCGGGGACATTCTGACCTCTGTGTTTTATTTCAATTTTCTCCAAATAGCGCTTCGAAAGGTCTCTCCTACTCGTCTCTATAGACCCATGCAAATCGAATGGGTTCTTCATTGTTGGACCGCAGCAGTTAGTGAGCCAGTCTGCAGTGCTGCTAGGTATTCAACTTGCCTACGACGTCCACACCGACGGAGTCAGCGATACAAGCAATTTGTACATCCTGGGTACTGTCCGGCATAGTAGGAATTCAACCAACAAGTTGACTGTTGCAGGCGATCTGCGTTCCCTGAACGATGAATTGTCGTTTGCTACGATCGAGGTCGGGTGGAGCGAGTACGTGGATGGAGAGCTGAAGACACCCGATTTTGGTTAGGCTATGGTGGAAGCAGTATCGTTCATTCCAAGAAAGTACTTAATCGATGGGCACGGGTGTATTCTCGAAAAAGCTCCTTCCATCAACGAGCTCAACTAGTATCTCGCTAAGCTCTATGGGCAGGTTGAGAATTGACGAGACCGTTTCTCTTGTGATCGCTAGGTTGGGTCTCGCTTGCATCCTCGATGTTTGGAAGAGAGCTGCAAAATCAAGAAGTTTTGCTCACAGCATCGCGAACTGTCTGGAGTACAGCACCGAAGTAACATGTCTGCCCAAGAGAAACCCATTAGGTTCGCGAGCATAGGATCGAGAACTGTGAGACAAGTCAAGCAAACTTACTTAGCTAGCCCATTTGGCGCTGCAGGAGTGGTGGTATTCACCTCATTCTTGATTTTCTTGAATGGCTGTGAATCACATCGCACTTCTCAGGAGCCATCTCTCTCAGATAAAACAGAGTTGGACGGAGCAATCGTAGACGATTTGAATTCTGTCGTGCAACTTGCGTTCGATCTCGAAGAATTGACCAAATACGAAACTAGTTTCGACAGGACCGTTGCACTATACACAATGCTCGCCCAAGCGGAAAGGGATCAACTGCTTCTCTTGTTGGAACAGTCCCAAAACGTAGAACGAACCAAGTTTCGGCACGAAGTACAAGTCGCAATAATTCGCAGACTTTCCGCCACTGATCCAATTATTGCGCTTGACCGGGTACTCGGTGCATCAATACTTCAACGCAAACCGCTTCTCAAAGCCTTGTTCGGGGAATGGTCAGAGATCGATCTGAACGCGGCAATCGAGGGAGCGGCGAGTCTTGATGGCGCGGACCGAAGTCTAGCTCTTCGCACAATTCTGCTGACTCGAGACGATTTGTCTGATCACAAACGGTTGGAAGTTGCCCGAAGCCTCGGAATTGAGGACGAGCTCATAAGAATTCAGAGTGAAGAGTCAGTCTCGAGAACAATTCTCATTCCTGCTGACGCTTGGAGCACCATAGTTAACGATGATCTCAGTGATGCCTCTCAACTCGATCTACTAATAGAGATTGGCAGAGAGTGGTATCGACACATTGGGTTTGAAGCGCTGTCCAACATTATGCGGTCATTCTCCGACCCACAAGATCGCGAACTGCTCCATGAAATTATTGCGCCTCTCGTCGTCTCTAATCCTCAAGGAGCACTAGGGTATGCCAAGAGTCTGCCTCAAAGAGAACGCGAAACTCTAGGTTTGGCGATTTTCTTGAATTGGACGAGTTTCGATCCTATCGCTGCCCTAGGCGCTGTTGCCTCATTTGAAGAGAACACTTCGGTGCGCAGAACACTAGAAACTGAAATGGTTCACAAATGGGCTGTGTCGGATCCAGACGGCATTTTGGAGAAGATTGAGCTCTTACCAGAAGAATTGAGAATGCTTGCAATAGAAACGGCGATTGCTCGAACGACGTTCAAGTCTCCCCAGAAAGCAATAAGTCAAATGAAGGACGTTAAAGGTTTTCTCGGTAACAATTCAAGGTTGTTGGCCCGTATAGTGACCGAATGGTCTCGTGTCGATCCTCGGGCAGCATCAGATTGGCTTGTGACAAATGAGTCGGTTTCGGGTTCTGATCGACATCGATTGCTTGAGGTCGCATTGCGAAGTCTTACTTTGAGTGATCCTGAGCACGCATTGGACGTCGCCTTGAGTCAACCGGTTGATAGAAATGGTAGAGGATTGGAATTGGCCGTAGTACGGGAACTGGCTTCCAATGGGCATACAGCTAATGCGCTGGAATTGCTACCAAGTGTTCGTGGCGGGTCCGCCACGGTCTCTGCGCTTGTTGCGGTGGGAAACGGGTTTATTCAAGAGGAATTGCCGCTAAATGCGCTGGAGATTGCCTCACGAGTACCCGAAAATTACAAATGGTTGTTTTATAACGAGATTTTTAGTACTTGGGCCCAGCGTGCTCCAATACAGTTGTTCGAGACTCTTGAGGGACTGCCGTCGGCGGATGTTCGTTCGAGGGCGGGAATGCAGCTCGTAATTTTTAATCGGCGCAACTCGGCATTAACCGATGAACAGATCGAAGTCGCGAAGTCTTTTCTTTCTGAGCGAGATGCAGTAAGGGCGGCACGCCTAGAAGAGAGGTAGCAACTCACCAAGATATACCACTATCTACATCTTTATTGGGCGCAGTCTTGCTTAGACCCCGTACAAAAATCAGAAAGACAGGTCTACAGTTGCCCACTAGGAGTCCTTCCGTAACCGGATTGAATCCGTAGTAGCCAAACCGGGTTTCGGGCGGGACGAGTTTTCGAATTCGTGTCCCCGCTAGGACGCGGAGCGCGAATTGCTTACGAAACTTTAGCGACGCTATAGGAATGGTTTCCAAGGAACAATAAATTTAGGCAATGGGGTTGCTCATCACTTTGAAACTGGTCCCGTATCCCTGATTCCATAGGGAGTTACTACGCATTGGAATTTTCATGCCCAGATTGTGAATTTTCATCCGATTCGGTGTCGTTACTCTCCTCCTTAGTTTCTTGTTAGACGAGCTTTCCCTTCAATGTGATCGATCCGGATTCACCACCCAATTCTGTAGTCACTCTGTCGGTGACTCTGCCCTTCATGCCTTACCATTCCAACTCTGAGTCATCTCTCCCGCACGTGTCTTCGACGATGCAGCGAGGAAGAACTGTTTTTGCAGACCCTAACGTCGGTACCCATCCAAGACTCGTCTCTAATCGTGACTTCCACAGTGTGGTTGCCTTAATCGTCCTTAGCTAATTTGTTGAACGTAGTCGCCAAGCCAGGAATTTTGTTACTTCAATTCGTACTAGCTGCTTGCCCATATTTCTCTGACAGGAAGCTAGGGAGTTCATTGGTTGAGAGATCCTTACGGAGAATACAGCCTTGGCTGTCTATTAGAAAATTCTTGCCCGATCGGTCTCTTCCGTAGGCTGTCGCGACTGTGCCGACCGGCGCGTCTTCGCTCAAGTCTCCCAAATTCAACCACGGGACGTCGGCCTTGTCGCTAGCAGTATCCCATGTAGCCCCATCTGGTTGTAGAGAGATCGTAATTATTTGCAAGCCGAGTTCGCCATAAGCGGCGTGTAACTCTTTCAGATCTTGGAAATTCCATTCTCCGTCGGGAGGCTCCCAGAATTGAACGTAGTTCAGGTTGCCCCGCTCAAACACATTATAAATTGCAACTTCCTGGCGTTCTAAGTTCACGAGAGTTACTTGTGGTGCTTTCTGTCCTGGTACGAGAGATCGGTTGTTACGATACGATTCCAATCTTGCTACGGCGAGCCTACGAGCGGGATTTACCCTTCTTGTGACAGCTTCCTCATCGAGGATTGCCGATAGGTTGTCATACACGTTGACTCTTTCCTGCAATATAGCTTCGAAGTTCTCTTCAAATCTAGACGACCTAAGAGCTCCCAGTTCAAGAGCGAGCAACGAGTCCATTGGAACTTGACCATGTCGAGCAATGCGATTCAGTGCGTCCTCTCTAAGTACCCACAATTCTCTGGCTAGCCTGTCATGTGTCGGTAGCTCGCCTGGGGAAGAATAATCAAGGTCATGTTCCAAATCCACTTTGGAAAGATCGACGTGCTCACACCCTTTTGCAGCCTCATGTATAGTTGAGGACCGCGTAGCCAGTGGGGTCTGGGTAACTTCGTCGGTGTTTGTGACCGTGTTCGACCCACGGTTGATGGATTGGTCGGTTATTTGTATCTCTCGAGTCGCATAGTTCTCCATTGCCACATTGAAGGCTTCGACTGTAGAGAGGAATGTATAGCTTTGTTGCCAGCTCTCAATAAGTCTCGTATGGCTGCCACCCTCAGCGGTAGCGAAGAAACCTCCCATTCCTCGTTCTGCGGAAGAACGCGTCCCCAACTGGTCCTTGGAAAACCACCCGGAGGGCATCGTGGCAATTGCTTGATTCGGGGAGCCCCTTGTATGAATTGAGATGCTCGCGCCCGGTTCGACGATGATTTCGGTCCAGAACGCGAAGTTTTCGCCGCGTAACTCCATTTCTACTACTCGCGGTTCAAAAACCTCTCCCTCATACACAAACGTTTCGCTCTCAATCATCAGCATTCCTAACTCTTCAAACTCCTGTCGTCCCCACGCGTTCAAATTTGTCGTTTCTAGGCGCATAGTTATGATTTTGGAATTTCTCATATCGGGTGTCACTCTTCCCGAAATCGTGAACTTTGACGGTGAATCGCTCGGGAGTAAAGAGTTCCCTTCGGGAGCAGGCGGTCTTCGAAATACGGTAGGGAGTAATCTAAAAGTGCGATCTTGATGTCAGAACCCGGTTCCACTTGCGCAACCGTACTAAGAGTCGCTGAACTACCGCCAGCAAGAGCCGAAACTTCGATGCTCTCCAGAGAATCCACGTAGCTCTTGAAGACGACGTTTCCGTTTTGAAACGCCTTGGAGGCTATTTCAACCTTTTCAACTTCCCCGTTAGCGTTGGATTGTGTACGGTACAACGTAATCGTCGATGTAGAATGGTCAGGCGATTCCGTTGCCAATTCGCTGTCCTGTGGCAGCTCTTCAGGACCAACAGCAATGTACTCCACAGAAACGGTGTACGTGTTAGAGGGTTGGTTGCCACACGAGGTCAAGATCAATGCAATGCTGACAACTACCAGTAAGCTTAGGGTGCTAGGGGTATTCATCTTCTCAGTTCACATCCACGCAGTGTGATTTTAGTGAGGACGGTTCGTTGGTAATTGCATAGGACACACACTCTCTCACTGCGGGATCGACCATTACTTCTAAGACATTGTTGCCTGGTCTTAAATGAAACCGGATTACATCAGCACGCGGATTGCTGCTCACGCAAACCCCACCAGATAACTGGTAAGATTGGAAAGCCACGAAATGGGAGAGACTTGTGAGCGGAATTAGTCGGAGATCGATGTTGAAGACAGGCGGGGCGTTCGTTATCGCATCTTCCTGCTTCCAGAGACTTTGGGCTCGAGACTTGGCGCAATCGGATGCCCTGTCACCAGTGGTGGATTCGGTCACGGAACTACCGCTTCTGAAACTACGGAAGGGGTTCACGTACCGATCTTTTTCCTGGGCTGGCGATACGATGGCAGACGGATCAGCGACTCCGGGAAGGCATGATGGCATGGCTGCTTTCTCTAGAGGCGACGATCGTATGGTTTTGCTACGCAATCACGAGCAAGTCGTTGGATCTAAGATTGGAGGAGAGAGTGTTCCCACCTATGACGATTTCGTGATTCCAGCTGGCACCGAGGGCCTACCGGATGGTTTTCCGGGGTTCGGAGGTGGCGTAACTGCGGTTTCTTATTCCCCAGATGCCACGCCCGTAACTGTGCCGCTACTTGCCGGCACGGCCAACAATTGCGCGGGAGGTCCCACGACTTGGGGAACGTGGTTGACCTGTGAAGAGATCGTCCTACGGACCAGCGGGGTTGGTGCCAAGGATCACGGATATGTTTTTGAAGTTCCCATGGATGGTAGAGCTAGCGGTCGTCCCATCGTCGAAATGGGGTTGTATCGGCACGAGGCGGCAGCTCTCGACCCTAAGACGGGCATCGTCTACCTGACTGAGGACAATAGTCGATACTCGGGTTTTTATCGTTTCTTGCCAAAGAATCGCCAACGAAAATACGGCGCGTTGGAAGAAGGGGGTAGCCTTGAGATAATGCGTGTTCGGGGAACGCCGAACGCTGATCTACGATCGCCATCCACGGGCGATTCATTTGAAGTCGAGTGGGTATCCGTAAAGGAACCTGACCATGATCCTGAGAGTTTCGATTCTGATGCGTTTGGCGGAGACGTTGTTGGCACCGGGAGGTCGGGTCCGTATATTCAAGGTGAAAATGCCGGTGCCGCGCGATTTGCAAGAGGCGAAGGTGCGTGGAGCCACGGCGACTCGATCTATTGGGTGGACACGGCAGGAGGTGCGGCAGGTGCCGGTGTCATCTGGACATATAAGCCCGCAGACTCTCGACTTAACGCGTTTTATGTCTCTCCTAGCGAAGCTGTTGCCGATGCGCCTGACAACATCACGATACACAACAATGGCTTGGTGCTTGCATGTGAAGACGGCGGCGGATTGATGACCGAGTCTGGCGAAGTCGCCAGGGGAACTCGGTTATTGGCGGTCAATAAACACGGACAATTGATCGAAGTGGGAGAAAACAACGTGATGATTGAGAAAGCAATGACTGACAGACCATCGATCAATCCCGGCGACTACCGAAGGGTGGAGTGGGCTGGTGCTACATTTTCGCCCGACGGCACGACTCTATTTGTAAACATCCAAACTCCAGGCATTACTTTTGCTATAACGGGACCCTGGGAGTCTTTAGCCGCTGAACAATCTCCGACTTAAGGAACGTCACGCAGCCACGCACCGACACTAAGGTTTGGCTCCTTCCTTATGCAAACCAGGAGTATGCTCTCAGTATTGCTGTAGCACAATCAACGAGAGTTAGGTAGATGCGCTGAGGGCTTGGCCTGCGGAACAACTCGACGCCAAGTCTTGTATCTACACCTTCAGCCAAATGTTAGTGTGGACCGTGTTCGTTGTTTTGTCGGTGCTGCAACTTACTCGAACGCCGAGTCTCCTAGCAATTCGCCTCACTAGGTAGTTCGCTTGCTGACTCTCGAGTGCCAAAGCGATTTGAGTCGACAAAACCAAGCTCTGTATTGCTAACTGTACTTAGTCTAGTGGCTCTTTGAAGCAACAATGAGGGAACGATTAGTTGACCCTTAGAGCTGACGGTCTAGACGAGACTTTGCACCGTAACCACTGATAATTCGCCGCAGCAAACTCAAGGTTACGGCTTCGGTGGACTCGCCGGATCCTATTTGGTGGATACAAACGGATGCATTTTCCATACTCATATTTTTCCAATCGAATGGGGACAGTTCCGAGAAACAAGATATGGGAAACAGGTTAAATCGCTAGAGAAGACCTTGAATCCAGCGGACTCTGAATAGATCGTCGAAAGAGAAAGATAGGGCGACCCAATCACAGGGACGGTCACACGTGTGTCGCCAACCGTTTGCGGCGCCGCATTACCCCTTCTAGTTGGCATTTAGTATTCGATAATCCTAGGGCCGCTATCTAATTTCTCGAGATCATCTTCAGTTAAGAACTCCTTTATGGAATCAATTTGGTCATCTGTAAGTGCTTTTCGAAATTGATTGAATGAAATGAGCGAATATACCGCACGCGACCTCAACTCTTCGCTTGGCAGTGCACCAAGCCTTTCTACCAGGTCGTCAGGCTGTGAGAATGCCCAAGTTTCGACTATCGAGCTTAAGTAATCTTCTTGTTCGGTGTCCTGCAATCGTTCAAGTAAACCGAGAGCTTGTTCGATTTCCCCGTCCCGAATTAGTTGAGAACCGACCCAGGTAAACGCAGCTTTCTTGGTTTCGCCTTCTCGAACTTTCGGCAGCATTTGGAGTGCACTCTGGACATCCGTATAAGCCAATTGGCCAATGACCGCGGCTTCCAAACCCTTCTCGTTAGGTTCAATAGGTCGCTTTAGCGCAATATCCATTGCTAAGCCGGGATCCTTCTTGACCAAATTGCCTAGTACGACATTCAGCAATTCCTGCTGAATGTTTAATACTTCGGGATCCGTGAGAACCCAATCAAGTGCAGCATATGCATCTTGGTTTGACCAATTCATGGCGATTGCATTGGCAATAGAAAGCTCCTTGTTACCAAATTCAGACTTGGCAAAAAGTCCAGCAGCTTCTTCGGGTGACGACCGAGACAACGACACGACGGCATGTTCTCGTCCCAAATCCTTCACACTTTGTGGCAATCGATCTATATGACTCAGCAAATCATGCGGGTCCTTCCTACCCCACGTCCTAATCACGGAGTCCTGCAATTGGACGCGGAGAGCGTTTGATTCAAGGGTCGTTACAGCATCAAACGCTGCTTGAGGGTCGAACGTTGACCATGATTGGATGATTGAACGAACCAAAAAATCTCCCGTATCGAAGTCCAAGTTCAAGGAATTCTCGAACGTAGTTTGTGGATCATTCAGCGTAGTCTTGTGTAACGCAGTCGACAATACGGGAAACAGTATTTGCCAATCTGTAGTCATCGCGTAGATTCGTTGGATTGCTTCAAGACCGTCTCTTTCGATCCACGATTCAGCGGCTTCAATAAACGTTGCAACTTGCGAGAGATCAGACTGTTCGTCGTTAGCAAGCACTTCCCATTCCGTTTCAGGTGACGCGATCACTCTTTGGTCGATGTCTCGGGACAGCGATTCGAATTCGTAGTGTGTTAGACCCAGCTGGACAGCAATTTCGCGGTGATCTTGCTTCGGCAAGTCATCTCTCGCTTTCAGAATGCCACTAAGCGCAAGAAGCCTTTTGTTTCTATCAAGAGATCCTGCGTGGTAAATGGCTTTGTCCAAGTCCAGCAGCGACCATTCCTCAAATATCAACTCCACAAATCCTTCGTGATCAGCACTTGGGAAGCCTTCAACTTGGTCAAGGGCCAAGATTGGGTTCAACGTAGTTAATCGATGCAGAATTTGCCGCGAGACAGTGTCTCGAAGACTCTTGCGTGAAATCTCCTGCGCTTTTCCAATTAAGCTCATCAATTCCTGCTCATCGGACTGCAACAGCCTGAGGTGAAGTGCCGCATTGCGCTGGAATCCATTCTCGAATTTCGATAGATCTTGCAAGTCTTCTAAAGTTTCAATCCTATCTGCTAAAGATTGAACGGTTTCCAATACCTCATTTCGCACAATCGATCTGTCATCAGCGTGGTTTTCTTGCTCGAATGGGGTTGGTTCTTGGCTTTGCCCTCCACCTTCACACGCGCATAGGCCCAAGAGAATAATCAGGGTGCTAGCGACGACAGAATAGATTGTTAGGGAATTGACTGAGGGACGACCCTGACAATGAACCAATCGACGAGTCGAGAGTTTCGTAGCTGACAAGAAGCTCAACACATTCACCTCCCCGATGCGTCATTGATCTCGTGCGCTTAAGTAGATGCGCAATTACGCCAACCCGTTACGAGTCAGAGTTGCGTTGTTTCGTCTCAAACACGAAACTTGACCATTCGGAAAAGTGCCAACACGAAGTGGAACGGTGGCGTCGGTTGCTAAAACGTCGCACTCTAATCAACTATCTGCAAAAGAGAATAGACTGAGCAGTTGCACTTTGATTGAACACCTCGATGTAACGCTGACGGCAATGCCACAAATGCGCAAACGAAACCAAGTTGATGCCTATGGCATCTAGTAATGGAGCTTAACTACGATTGATCATCGTGGTTGATTGAGCAACAGGGGTGGTTTCAGCACTGTAGCGCATTTACAGTCGAGGCTTTCCTACTACAGCCGACAGGCGCGTCGAAGGAGTACGAGATTGACCAGGATCTTTGGAGTTGTAGGGCTCTTGTGCGTAACTTGGTCGCTTGGATGCGCTGAGATGGATTCTGCGAGCCAGGTTGAAGTACCTGGACAGGGTGAGTCAGAGACGACCGTAGCGACTGTCAGTGGTCATGCCAGCGTACCAGAATCCAATGAAACCTCCAGCGAACGGCATAAGTCCGCCATCGGTGAAACAGCATTGGAGAAAGTGCCCCCTTACGCTAGTAAGTTCATTGTTTCGGGAGTTTACTCGCCTCGAGTCGAAGTTGACGCTAGCGTGGTCTTTTCGGCAAGCCTTTCGTCTAACGAGTATCACGTGGACGGTTCGCGCAATGTCATCGACTATGGAACAGTGCAGGTAGAAAATGGCCGATTCTCAATCGAAGCACACGTTGAGGAGCCTAAAGTCGCCAAATTGGAAATTTCCGATGGAAATTACGCTGTTGCACGACACTATGTCGTGATTGAACCTCGAGCAGAAATTTCTATTGAGCGACGAAGCCGGATCGACGGAATGTTTGTCGCAACCAGCAATGGGGGACGACACACTAGACTCCTTGATAGTTGGCAATTTGACGAGGAGTACGTGTCAGCACTTCGCGCGACGTACATAGCTGCATGGGACGAATCGAGGAGGCACGACGATGGATCAATGGAATTGGACGAAGACTTCGTGAGGCTTTGGCAGCGAAGCGAGGGAATGAAAGAAAAATATTTGAAACAAGCTGCGTGGGAATCGAAGGACCCATTGGATTCTCTTCTGGCACTGGAGTTGGCTCGCGGCATCCTCGCGCCAGGCACGCTCGACACGATTGAGGTCATAGCGTTGTACGACCGACTTGCCAAGTCACTTGATCAAGATGTCGTAGCCCGCCGAGTTACGCCCGCTCGCAACAGGTTAGATGCGCTATTGCAACGAACTGCCAACAACAAAAAGCTGCAACCTGGTCAGCAAGTACCCGAAATAGTTCTAGCCAATTTGAACGACGAAGAGGTCTCTTTAACGCAAGTAATAGAGGAAAACGATGTTGTGTTAATCGATTTCTGGGCAGTTTGGTGTGCTCCCTGCATTGCCGCGTTTCCGACATTGAAAGAAATCTACGAAGAGTATGCTGACAACGGATTTGAGATTGTGTCAATTTCACTAAACACTTCGGTTGAGGATTGGAAGCAGATCTCAGAAAGGTATGAGCTTCCTTGGATAGACATTGGTGCAATAGAAGACCTCGTTGGACCGACCGCAGTTGCCTATGGAGTTCAAGGCCTCCCCACAACATTCTTGGTAGACTCAGAACGTCGCATCCTCCAGAAGAACATCAGACCTGAAGAACTCAAAACGGTGCTCCGGGAGCGATACGATGAACCGACAGTCAGGAATTGACGGATTTGGCACTGTGGCCTGCCAATGGGAAATCGGACCATTGTCTAGCAGAGCTTGTACTAAAGTAGCGACATCCACCTTTTTGCACCGGAATTGACACTGTTCAAAACAACTGCAGAGTTCTACAGCCGTTTTCGAGTTCCCTACCCACTGAGCTTGATTAACCAGCTAATTATCGACGCGGGATTGCAGGAATCTTCTGTCGTGTTAGATCTGGCTACTGGACCTGGGAGACTTGCACTAAGACTAGCGCCAGCTGTTCACAAGGTCATTGCGGTCGACATCGAACCAGAAATGTTGAGTGAAGGGGCTCGCCTAGCGAAGGACTTAAGCATCAACAATGTCGAATGGACCCAAGCAAGAGCGGAAGATGTTGAATTGGGCAAGGAGTCTCTCGACTTGGTAACCATTGGCGAGGCAATTCACAGACTGGACCAAGACCTTGTACTTAGCCGAATTAGGCAATGGCTAAAGCAAGACGCACCTATTGCAATCGTGGGGTCTTTTGCGGTCTTGCATGGGTCACGACCGTGGCAAGTGTCGCTTCGCCACGCATTGAAGAGATGGACAGCCCAAAGGCCACAGGACGAGTCGACCAGATGGCGAGGAGAAGATCACGACACCCGGCGAATTGCCGAGGCAGGATTTCAAGAAGTGCAAAACAGGAAATTCAGCATTTCGCACACATGGACAAGTGACAGCATTCTAGGCAATTTGCTTTCGACTTCTCAATATTCTCGGCAATCACTAGGAGATGATTTGGAAGACTTCGAACATGCGGTTCGAAATGCCTTGAGTGCATCAGGGGAGGAGACGTTTTGTCAGACAATTCCTTGCGGCTACACGATTGGATGGAACACCAATTGAATTGTTTTGCACATTGATTTGGTCGCGATGCGAATGATGTCTCAATCTCTTTTGCAATGTGTAGTCGCTCAACGGGCAAGGAGCAGTTCTATATGAGATCGCGTGTGGTAGTCGGAATTTTGCTCATAGGATTCCTTCAATTCCATTCGGTTGCAATTGACGCCAATGACGTCCAAGGGAGCCCCAACGGAGCAAACGCGAATGAGCGCGTAACGTACGTGACTACCGAAAACTTCCAGTCTGAAGTTTTGGAGTCGAATCTGCCAGTGCTCGTGGACTTTACCGCTACCTGGTGCGCTCACTGCAAGACAGTGGATCCAATCATTGAAAGTCTGTTGCCCCAGCTATCCGGCACTGCTAAGGTATTCAAGCTCGACATCGACGAGTCGCCCGAGATTTACTCCGAATTTCAGCTGACGGGCGTTCCCACAGTACTGTTTTTCAATAGCGGAAAGGAAGAACATAGGATCACCGGGCCACAATCTAGGGAAGTCTACGTCAAATATCTCGAAGGCATGCACCGGGGCACGCCCGCATTGCAAATCAAGATTGCATTGCTCGGGGAAGATTCGTTTAGAAGGGATTTCATCGCGAACCGAAGGCCAGAAGTACTTCGAGAAGCCCTTGAGCACTATCCGAACCTGCTCAAGGATAAATTCGAGAACGGCCAATCTCCACTCTCGCTGGTTCTCAATTATCGTGATGGCGGACTGCACGAACATATCGAATTGCTGTTGGCGGAGAATCCAAAACTCAGCCTAGGCGATCATGTGGGGATTGGACAATGCGAAGAATTTGAACGCCTAGTTAGCCAAGATCCGGCAGCAGTAAATCGCACCGATCCCGATGGCAACTCTCCACTCCTTACTGCTTTGATTCATCATGGCCGATTGAAAGAGAAAAGCTGTCTGCGTGCGGTTCTGGATGTTGGCGCCGATCCTGGAATGACAGATTCATCGGCATTCACTGTCGGCCGAGCTGCGGTAATACCATCTAATTGGAGGTTTCTCGAAGAATTGTTGGAGAAGGGGCTAGACACCAAGCACACCGACGAGGACGGCCGAAATGCGTTGCATTGGGCAGCGTTCTACGGTTTTTCTCCCACCGTGAAGCCACTGCTGGATCATGGTGCTGACCCCGCAATTCGGGCATTGAACGGGGAGACTGCCGCCGACATCGTTCGGCAAAAACGTGATCTATGGCAAACCACGATTGAGGGCAAGACTTCAGTATCTGAAGACTTAAGGAGTATGTTGGCAATGTACGATGATCTTCTAGCTATGCTAGAAGGTCCATCGGAGAATGAAGAATAGGAGTTGCGTCTCATGCATCAATGGGACGCTCGATCCCGCCAATTGTCATTTGGGCCTGAGTACCGCCTCCAAGCAATAGCAGCAATGCTTTTTGATGTCACGAGTTTCGGAGTTCGCCCAATTGTTGGTGCATAGACTTTGCTTGTTGAGCACAGTCACGGTGGGGTCGATTTCGATCATTGCAGATGATATTGCTATAGAACCTGCAGCGGACCAGAGTCCGTCTGAAACAGCCTTTAGAGATTCCTTGAATTCGGGCGGACATGGACCAGAAATGGTTGTCGTACCAGCAGCGACCTTTCGCATGGGTTGCATGGAGGAAGACGACTGCCCAGAAACAGAATTGCCTGTTCACAAAGTCTGAGTTGCCAAATTCGCATTAGGCAAGTACGAAGTTACCTTTGAGGAATACGACAGATTCGCTAAAGCTACTGAACATCGGTGGCTCATTTGTAATTAAGTGTTGAAATCTTCTCCATTTGATGGGTTCAAAACTTCCCACTCTCTGAGCGCGGGCCGTCAAATCGCCTGCCTTCGGTCTTCGACCGGTCGAGATTCTTGCTAGATTCCATGTCTTTCGACCGCCGCACAACGAACGGGCTGGGTTCTCCTGCTGTTCCAGCTCATCACAGGACATACCAAACAGAAGATCCCGCATAAAGGGAAATGTTTGTTTGTCCATAGATAATCTAGCCTTGCAAATCAATCACTTGGAACAAACACTGGGCCAATTTAGCTTGTTTTCAACACTTAATTACAAATGAGCCTTCTGGTTAAATTCTTTCTACCTCACTTTAAACAATTAAAAGGGACTTATCTGCGAAACTACACAAATCACAGAATAAGCTAATTAAATCAATGATTTACATAGAGTAGACAATGGTGAATCTGAAATTAATCTACAATTACCCCATCTGATACATACTGGTGGATTTTTGTTTCGACTCTAGAGATACGAAATACATTTGGTTCTGATGCTCTCTTGAGAAAAAAGCTACTATTGTCAATTATCAGTGTATACCTGAACGGAAGTGCGACTATCATGGTTTCCAATCTATAACGTAACAATTTGTCAGACCTTTGGTGTTGACGCAGTACGATACATAATAGGCACACACTTCTGCGGTTACGTTCTCGTTTTCGATCACCAATAAAGGACACATGAGCGGTTCTTCCTGGTGTAAGATTCTTCGAACTTTGATTTGTCGGTCTCAAGCACGAAATTCCGATACGTATAGGAGAACCTATCAAAACCATCACCTTTACAACTCTCCAAGTAACTAAAGAGATTGCGATTACCCTAAGTATTGGATTCAGATATTTTGCAAAAAAATCTTCGTCAATTTGATCTCTAAACCTCAGTATTGAATCAATTGCATCCCAAACAGGCAACAATACTTCTGTATAGACATGATAAGCAATGAACACGGTTACAGCAGAAACACCAAGAAAGTATAACCAGAATCCAATGTATCTGTCGTAATATCGTTTGATTTCAACACTCATCAAACCGTCATCCGATGGCGTGCCGCTGGGGATTCCACCATTAGTAGTCATACACGTTATCTTTCAGGTTTGCTGTCACGGAATCTGGTTATTCAATTGTACGCAAACTGTAAATAGTGAAAAGAGCAAGCGGGACAGTTTAAAATCTCCAACACTAGTCCCGCTCTATGCTAGACCGACTTTCCAATAGTTGAACAGGAGAGAACTCAATCCATCGTGGTCTAGCGATGGCTCTATTCTACAAGACGGCTAGGGCGTGTCCCTCAAGAGCCTTAATCACCGTAGCCCCGAGTCAGACTCTGGCTTTCACGTAAACCACCTCCTTTGTTTTCAGCGGCAATGGGAGGTGGTTTACATTTCCCTCTCAGACGCACAAAAAACACCCCTAACAAGTAGTACAGAGCCTCTGTGTGCTATCAGGCGACCATTCTGTAAATCTCCTTCGAAGTCGTAGACACCATAGCAGGGCAAGCCAATGGCAGGAAGAAGACACAGAACCGGACTCGATCTGTTTTCACTACTCGATATGTTCCCCAATGAAGAATCAGCCAAAGACTGGTTCGAAAACATCTGGTGGTCAGATGGTCGCACCTGCGGTCACTGCGGAAGCACAAATACCAACCCACGCAAAAACGGAAAGCCAATGCCATATTGGTGCAAATCGTGTCGCAAATACTTCTCGATCAAGACTGGTACAGTCATGCAGTCGAGCAAGATCCCTATGCACAAGTGGGCGTTCGCCATCTATCAGTTCGCAACTGGCATTAAAGGCACGTCGAGCATGAAGCTACACAGAGACCTTGACATTACCTACAAATGCACTTGGCACCTCTCGCACAGAGTAAGAGAGGCTTGGAACAGCAAGGAGAGCAAACAGCTAGAGAGCAGGTTCACCGGTGAAACAGAAACAGACGAGACGTTTATTGGTGGCAAGGAGAAGAACAAGCACTCCAAAAAGAAGCTACGAGCAGGTAGAGGCACAGTCGGCAAAGCAGTCGTCGCAGGTGTCAAGAATCGAGACACTAACAAAGTCAACGCAAAAGTGCTACCCGGCACTGCGAGTGTAGTCATTGAGGACTTTGTCACCGACAACGTGGAGAAAGAATCAACCGTCTACACGGACGATGCAAAGTACTACAGCGGACTAAAGGGTCTCGATTTCGAGCATAAGTCAGTCAAGCACTCGGTAGGCGAGTACGTCAACGAAATGGCACACACAAATGGGATGGAATCGTTTTGGGCGTTGCTCAAGAGAGGCTACATTGGTACGTATCACAAGATGAGTCCAAAGCACCTGGACAGATTTGTAAATGAGTTCGTAGGGCGACACAATATACGCAGACTGGACACAGTCGATCAAATGGTCGCCATCACTCTTGCGATGAAGGGTAAGCGGTTGAAATACAACGATTTGGTAAGTAATTGAATAACTGTTACTACAACCTACGTCAAAATGGATACCTACAAACGCAGATTTCCCAAGCGAGAGCAAGAAAAGGTCGAAAGCAAGCGATCAGAGAAGCCAGAAACAGATTCTGACAACTCTGACTGGATTGACAAGTCCAGACAGACACCTATCTAGTTAGGAATTAAGAACATGAACGAAAACACCGACAATATACAGAGACTGAACAAGCGAATCGCTTTCTTAGAATCCAAAATTCGGGAATTTGAGGCGTATAAGCGTAACCCCAAAAACCTATTTTCGGATGCCGAACTTGCGGAAATTCGAGAGTTTATATTTCGAGAGTTTCATGTTCGTTAGTCCATACCAAGATTCTCCTTCCATTTATTGAGATCGTCTTTATTTCTGTCTAGTCCTTCCTCCATAATGGAAGAAAAATCAGCAGCCCAATTACTATGACTAGTCATGCTCAAGGTCAATCTGTGGGTGAAAATTGAATTTCTCCTCTTACTGCACCTCCGAACCAAAAAGCAGTCAGACCCCTCCTGACCACCCTTTGACTTGCATTGATACTCCTGCACAGTCACTGATTCACCTTCTGTGGGGCTTACATAATCATTCAACTTGTGAAGAATATGGTGCAGAATTTGGTTTGTTTCAGTTAAAGGATCGGTGTCGTTAAACATAGTTGTTACTCCGTTGTTTCGTTTTCAGGCTCGTCCAGTTGTTCTAGAAGACCCACATCATCATTGTACCGTGCGTACTTCTTGCGATAGTGCTGAAACCACAGATAGGATACGAGGATACCAGCTCCATAGAACATCCAGTCAGAACTTTTGTCCTCATGAAGTAGGTGCCTAAACACTTCCTTCTGTGTCATGTAAATAAGTTGGGGAAACCGATCAAATAGCTCATCAGGAGTATGAAACGCCAATAAATATGCTAAAGCGACTTTCGCGACCATAAACGTTAACCAACCATACAGCACTACAGAAAACCAGTTCCAGTTTGTCATTTCTCTTAGCGTGTCAAGGTAGTCCAGTTTCCTGCTCATCCTGGTTCCTGAGTCTCCAACTCGACGCTTGGCAGACACGGATCTTTTTCTGCACTTCTGTACGGAAACACGTACCCCATGTGAAGCAGACCGTAGTTAAGCTCCAAATTAGCCAGCCTCACGATGAGACCGATGTTGAACTCTTTGGATTCGTTCAGCGACGGCTCTTCGTGTCTACCTTTGTAGTAGCCTCTCCGTACCTCTCTCATTTGGTCGTAGTCGAGTTCGACTGTGTACCAGTCGTTCGCATTTTGTGCGACTGCCGTTTGGATTCTCCTATCAAGTCAGTGTTTGCAATGACTTTTTGAGCCCGAAGGTGTCGGGCTGTTGCAAATTTCACTTGATAGTGGGAATTCTCACGTATTCGCCTTTCGGCTGTCGTATTAGGTGAGCAACCCGACTCAGTGGTCAAGCGAAATTTGCAGTGTGGATAATGCCACAACAAAGATGCTAGGACTACAGTCGAGTAGCCCTAGCTTGAAGCAGGACAGAATTGAAGTCGTAGACTGTCCTACGCTGTATTTACATTCTGTCTAAAGGGAGGGAAACAAGGTGAGCAAAAAGCAGAACAAGGTCGTACACATAAACCTCATGGGTGGACTGCTAGGGTTGCTATTTACGCATCCTCAACGTGCTTTGAGGCAACGGATAGAGAACGAGAATAAAGACGGGTGGAACTGTACCTACTTCATTGTTCATCAAGATGCGAACCTATTTAGCCTGATTCTGAAGCTGATCGTGCTAATAATCACAATCGGTCTGTTCACATGGGGTGCTGGCTACATGATTCTCTTCGAGAAGGAGATCGAAGGCGAGTAGAACCCACCTGTTAGATTATGTAAAATACGGGAATCAATTGAGACAATAGGGAAGTTGTCATGCCTAACTACTGCGTTAACCGGAATCTAGACAGTCAAGGCAAGAATCATGAAGTCCACAGACTCGATCAGCATAGACGTCCAGATGGGACATGGGGGTACTGTAGATACTTGCCAAACTGGAGCAATCAAATCGCTTTAGGACTGCACCACACGTGCCATACAGCAGTAACGAAAGCGAAACGGCTGTACTTTCGCAACTCAGACGGTTGCTATTGGTGCAGTCGAGAATGTCATACAGGATGAATACAGGAGAATTGTCAATGAAAATGTATAAAGTCACTCTTAGTAAGCCTAGAGGAAGCAAGTTGGTCATGGCTGACTCAATAGAGGGTCACGAAATGGATCAAGATTCTTACATCTTCAAAAATGGGGAAGAAATTGTCGCTATATACAGAAAAATGGATGTAGTTTCCGTAGTGAAGCAAGGCGATGTATCGACAGACAACGATCAGTAGAATAGAAAGCTATATCCACTAATCAGTTTCAGGCTTTTCCAAAGTACTCAGCCGCATAAAGGTAAAGGTTGCCGACCAAGCAATCAGAGCAAGTCCTACTACTGATTCGATTCCCGTCAGTATTCTCATTGGTCCAATTGGTACCAGATCGCCAAATCCAAGTGTCGTGTACACGGCAGCCGAGTAGTACGTCAAGTCGAACCATGTATTGACGCATTCTCCAGTCGTGTCAACAATGCACCCCATTCCTGGAACAAGACTAATGAGGTTGTAACTCCATGCATAGACCTGAATTTCTGCGATATGAGCCAGCAAGATTATGAGCGTCAAGATATAGACGTTTTTGATTCTGGAACTTGCCGTTATGACTTTCAGATGGATCCACGTTGCTACGCAAGCGATGATCAGCGAAATGAGGATTGCAAGGAATTCGTACATAGAAGGGTCACGTCTGGTGTCTACTTCTATTTATGGAAAAGAAAAGAGAAAACTGTAAATTGACAACACTGAGGAATTAGAAAAGGAGCTGTTAGTTGCTCAAATCTGATGCTTTGTGTAGTTTCGCAGATAAGTCCCAATTAAAACCTTATCGATTATCTCTCATTCAAACGGGAAATTGCCCTTTATATTAGAGTCTCAATCACACTTACTATCTTTTCTAACTCACTCGGATTTGTCAAGAACCATTCATTCCCTGGAGATTCATCGCTCCGCCTTCCTGCCAGACTCAGAACTGAGTGTATAGTAGATTCCCATTGCGATATGTCATCAGTAGCCTTTATTACAAAGTATTCAGGTATTTGATGCATTGCTGACGTTTGTGATGATATTCTATTGTATGCATCGCTACTCTTTCCCACTTTTATGAGCCAGTTCCTTTGTCCGTTGAGATCGGCCAACTGCTTGCTCTCTGGATAGTAAAATCCATAGATGCCGCTGACTGCAGTTTTCGACGGAGATGCTCTTTCTCCGTTGTCAGTGCTGGATTCACCCCGCAAGGCCTCTCTTGTGTCATTATCAGATTTAAGGATCTCTTCTCTATCGAAAACCCACAGACCATGGGACCTCTTTTCCGCATGGCCACGTTTCTTGAGGTAACTCAAAGCTTCTTCGATCACGGATGATATAGCTCTGGTTGGCTCGATTCCGTCCCTCGATATGTGTAGTTCGAGCACTTCTGTTCGCATCTCACGTGTCCTGACAGGCTGTGTACGGCCGCCATAGAGCTCTAGAATGTGTTCGCTAGCAATGGTTGGGATTAGAGGTACACCGGCGACATTAGACTTCTTTGACATACACAATTAGCTCCTAGTGTTGAACGGTAACCAGTATTTTAGTGGCCAAACTAGACACTATCAAAGAGCTGCCACGTTTCAGGGACAGGCACAATTTCAAGGTAAGAGATTGCAGATACTCAAATGGAGCGTTGGAGCCAACATAACAGGTACTCTGACTTCGTCATGCCTGTTTCAGATACTGAGGTGCATGAACGCCTAATACTTATCTCTGCTTAAGGATATTGGCTTCATCTGTTCGGTATGCTTTCGCAACAAACTGGTGAGTACGTCATAAACTTCTCGATTTGCTGCTCCGGTTTCGAGAGTGAACTCAATGATCTGATCGTCACGAGAGCGAAATTGCCAACCAATTGCTCTCTTCTCGTTCACCTTGCACTCTTTCTTGCAGAAAAACACAGGTGGATTGGCTAACCTGGAGTACTGATTTGTCAAAGATCACCTCCCAAAGGATGGCCAAAAGTCTTCAGTAGGAACAACTCGTCGTATATCCCACCTTGGTTCTACACAAGGACTTAGTCTAGAAAACTGAGCAGTCTCCTGCGACTGCACAAACTGAGATTCATGAGCTACTGACGACACATTGGACTTGATGTCCAAGTTCATGGATGATACTCCCGAATCGACATCGTTTGTATACTCTCACATGCTTTGTCCATGCGACGGGAACTTGGGACCATGCTAGATGACTTGCTAAGTGCAATTACAGGTGTTCAAGAAAGGATTTCACTCTACCGAGGTGTACTGAAACAAAACGAAATACGCACACGTGTTGTACTCATTGATCCGATATTGAGTGCATTGGGGTGGAACGTTACCGATCCGTCAACAGTTTCAATCGAGCATTTGACCGAACATGGACCGGTCGACTACGCTTTGCTTCTCGATTCTAAACCCACGGTAATAGTCGAAGCCAAAAGACTAGAAGAACCTTTGAAAAAGCATGAAATGCAAATGTTGACCTATGCAATGTCCCAAGGAATAAAGTATGCAGTGCTCACCGATGGCGATTCTTGGGACATGTTCGACGTTTTTAGAGTGGCTGGCATGTCTGACAAGAAGATCTTGAGCATTAAACTCTCCACGATGCCAGCATCTTCAAGTGCACTCAAACTTCTCTCACTTTGGAACACGAGCCTGCAGTTTGGCGAATCCATTACTCCCGAAACTCCCGTTATCGTTCCTCCATTGACAGACAGAGGGTCACGGTGGCAATCACTCACTAGTTACGACCCAGCCCCAGGATCGCCCTGTCCAAGCAGGCTAAGGTTTTGGGACGATAGTGAGGTAGAACTTAAGAATTGGCGAGACTTTTTATGTAAGACCATAGCAGCGTTTGATGATGGTCACTTAAAGCCTACGATGCTGCCTTTAGGTACGAGAAACAAAAACCATATCAGTTTAGAACCACGAAATCCAGATGGTAGCAACATGGTCAATCCAAAGTCTCTGATGGGGACTCCGATTCTCGTCGATCTCAAATTCAGTGCTCGTGAAGCGCGAAGGAGAGTTCGTAAATTACTGAGCGTATGCGGAATCGAGGAATCTAGTGTGTCGGTAGCTTCAGAAAATTGAATTTTGCATCACTGAGATATTTGGATTAGGTTCGGACTGCAGCAAATAAGAACAGTCTGTTTTTCCAACTAGATCCCTACTTTCTGTAGCAACCGAGAAATGGTGAGACACTTGGTATCCAGTTCAGAACAAGTTCGTGATTCAAAGAGAACATGTGCAGTGCTCGACAACCTGTACCTCATTGTGGCGCTTTGAAAAGGTTCAAGACCAGCGGATCTAAATTTTGCTTAGGGTTTCATGCTTCGAACACAATTGAGTCACATCGATTGCCTGAGGATTTTGGTTGGGGTTGGGGGAACTAACCCGTACTCAACATTTCGTGGAACAATGCTCAAAAGTATGCTGCTTGGCTATCGCTCGAGACCGGAGAAGAATACCATCTACCAACCGAAGCTGAATGGGAATACGCGGCGAGGGCAGGTACCAACGGTGCATTCAGTTTCGGTACTGATGCATCGAAGCTCTGCGATTATGCCAACCATGCCGATTCGAGCACCGAATACAGCTGGCGGAACACCAGCTGCTCTGATGGCTTCGCTAAACAAACCTCCAAAGTAGGTCACTTCCTGGCGAATCCATGGGGATTGCACGACATGCACGGCAATGTGTGGGAGTGGGTGGAGGACTGTTGGAGCGACGACTATTCCAAATCTCCGTCGGACGGGAAAGCCTGGATATCGGAAGAATGCACTGATCGAGTAGTCCGTGGCGGATCATTTAACAGCGAGGCCAGATTTCTGAGTTCCTCCTTTCGCTTGTATACACGGGCAGACTATCCCAGCCATGTTTACGGATTCCGCGTAGCACGAACGTTAAAAGACAACTGACACATGTGGACTTGAAAGACCTGCAGTCAGTCGCTGCACTTTCTTCCTTCTAGCGAGAAGGCATATATGTGGGTCTCGCAGCAAGAGCAGTCTACGATCCAAATGGGGAGTAGTATCAATGCAACCTCACAGCAGGATTCGATCGACGCAACCTTGCAATTCGTGGCGTGACGTTTCTGCGACTGATCTTTCCAGCCTCGTCTACGACGTAACGAATATCGATCATCGTGCATCTAGTTCAGTGTGCGATTGGATGCTTCGACTGGAGGACTGCGTCCGGTGCACTCGAAATGACGGGGAAAGGGGGGACCCATGAAAATCGTCTTGGCAGCTGCCATGCTGATGTATGCATGCACGGGCGTTTTTGCTGACGCTGTTGATACGCAGAAGGCATTCAAGATTAGCGGCAAGTACATTGCCGAAGAGTCGAATTTGAACGAGAACGCCGAATCGCCAACAAGCCACTCAGGGTTGGTGGACCTGTCGACAACAACAATCGTGGTTACTTACGAGAGTACGAACGAGTCTGGCGCAACGGAAACGGCCGAGTTGGCATCTGGAGAGTTCGTGGACGGCAACGTCCTCCTAACTGGCGAGATAAATGAGCCTACGGACATTGTCATTGAGGTTCAAATAGACGGCAATACAGTATTGTCGCTTCCAGCGGTGTTGACTCCAGGCGGAGAAGAGATTTCGTTTGCTTTACTGGACTTTCAATCATTTCCTCCCGACCGATTGGCTTTCATTGGCTTCTCCCCTAGAGTCAAGAATCTAGAGAAGAAATTCACCATATCAGGAGATTTCAGCTCTATTGACAAGGACTTGACTCTTGCAAACGTAAGAGTTACAGGTTGGGGCTACGACGAAAACGGAAAACAGAAGGCGATCGGTTCTGGAGACATGCTGCTCAAAGATGGTCAATTTCATTTCGAAGGCGAAATCGAGGAGACCGATCTAGTGAACATCTACATTCAAGGACATGATCCGTACTTTCGTACACAAACGCAGGCGGTAGTCGAACGGGGCAGTGTGATTTCAGTCTATTCGCCTGGATCTTCCAACCAAATTGTCGCCACTTCCGGATCAGGCAGGCACGCCAAGCTCATCGAGAGCTGGCAACAGAGCGACGAGTACCTCTCAACAATGCACGAATACGCAGTTGCAGTTCGCGAGTTTGAGGCTAGACAGACAGAACAACCATTACTCGAGATCGAAGAAAGTGCGAATAACTCCGAATCGGACGAAAACGAAACACTGAGCAGTGAGTCCCCAGAGTTGGAGGAAGTCGACGAAGGCAAGACCGAGGAAGCTAAAGAACTCTCCTCCAATTCGAAAATTGCGTTGGTTCAAGCGGAGGGGTGCGAGCATGTTGTGCTGGAAGACGTTAAACATGAGGCTAGGGACCATTCAGGTGTTGGGAATCTTCCTCGACACTACTTCCTATCGCAAAGACTTGCCAAGATCGAGTCTGACGCTCTGGAGGCCATTGCAAGCAATGCTGAAAATTCCTTCGATGCTCTCCTTGCAGTGGAACTTGGTGCATTCAATTTCCAATCCGAAAACCGCAAAAAGGGATTAGCGGTGTATGACAGACTTGCCACAGCGCTCGATGAGGAACTTGTTGCTAGACGCGTTTCACCCAGTCGCGACTCTCTCGCTTCCTACATCGAAGTCAATGACAACGACAGTAGCCTCGTACCAGGCCAGAAGGTACCGAATTTTCAGCATCCTAACTTGGAGGGGGAGGAAACCTCTCTACAGGACATTCTTGAAGATAAGGCAGTCGTTCTCATTGATTTTTGGGCATCCTGGTGCGCGCCATGCATAGCAAAATTCCCCAAGATGAAAGAGCTCTATGGTGCTTACGGGGGCGAAGGGTTTGAGATTTTGTCGAATTCCATCGATAGCACTCAGGAAGCTTGGGAGCAAGCATCGGCGCAACACGAGCTCCCTTGGACTAGCGTTGGTGAAATTGAAGGATGGTACGGCGCGACGGCACGCGCTTATGGAGTTCAACACATACCGAAGAGCTATCTCGTCGACTCGGAGGGGTGCATTCTTCAGAAGGATATTGCTATTGAGGATCTCGAGGAAGTCCTTGTTAGTAGGTTCGGTTCCCTAGCTGATGCGGAGACGGTTGAGTGAACCCGAAGTAGACCTCAAAATGCCCGGCTAGAGGAATTGTATTCTTGAATCCCTGCTGTATAGTTGTCGGTCACAGGGTTTAGCCAAGCGATCCAACGGGAAAAATTCAGATGAAACAAGCATTTGCTCTGTTTGTAGTGCTAAGTCTCTCTTTGTTGCTACATGCAGCGGAAGAATCCTCTGCGACCTTCACAATCACGGGGAAATATCTAACGCCAACATCGGACGAACCATCAACACAGTCGACTTCGGGCGACGAAAGTCAAGAAGGTTGGCCGAACGCGTCGGTTACTGTTTCATACGAAGTCACTGACGACGACGGTGTCACCGAGGTCGTCGAGATCGCTTCGGGTGATTTGGTCGACGGCAATATTGAGCTTGTCGGCGAAATTGACGAGCCGAGAATAGCAACCATCAAAGTCAGTTTAGGAGATGGTCAGGAGACTATTCAAAGGACGGCCTTAATTGAGTCGGGAAGCGTTGTTTCGTTTGCAATTATTGATCGCAAAGTCTCGTATCGCCCAGTAAATTTGGTCCTGTCCGGCTCGGCGAAGCGCGTACGAAACCCCGAGCGGAAATTTACGGTAAGGGCAGACTTTCGCGCGATGCAAGACGAACTCTCTCTAGGAATTTTTACCGTGAGCGGACCTGGTCTTGACGCGAAAGGGGAACTAGCCCGTATCACTCATGGATCTGTGTTGCTTGACGACGGCATCGCCACGATTGAATCAGAAATCCTCGAGCCATCCGTATTGTTCGTTACCGCTACAGCGGGCGAGAATGCGTTCAATGAGTACTACGGCAAGGTAGAGATTGTGGTCGAGCCAAACAGCGAAATTGTTGTTGAGCCCCGAGGTTGGAGTCGGGAACTGGTTGCGACAGCAACCAGCGGAAGGCACGACAGGCTTGTCGACAGTTGGCAGCAAAGCGCGGAATATCAAACGCTCTTGGATACCTACGCCAAATCCTATAAGGATTTTCGGAACGCTTGGGAGGAGTCGTGGAGAGCACGGCAGGCTGCAGCGAAGGAAGCAAAAACCGACGAGACAGCATCTGCAAATGGAACGAGTGACGATTCACAGAGCGAAGAGGCTAAAACTTCTGAAGAAGCAGCGCCCGAAGACGAAGTCGAAGAGGTCGAACCTATATTGGCTTATTCCGGTGGAATTTCTCCTGCGACGGGGTGCGAGCACGTAGAGCTCGCAGACGAAGACGCAGAATCCAATAATGCGGCCACGGCTTCCAACAATCCCGAGTACCACGTACTTTTCTTGGAATTGGTAAGTATGCGTACAGAGGCACTGGAAGAAATCGCATCAAATGCCGAGGACCCGATGGACGTACTGCTAGCGATGGAGCTCGGGGCGTTTGGCTACAACTCCGAGAACATCAAAGAATCTGTGCCTCTATATGACGAAATTGCGACGATGCTTGAGGAAGAATTTGTAGCTAGGCGCGTCACTCCTGCTAGAGACGACATAGCTTCGTTTATCAAAACGGACGAGATTGACAAGAGTCTGGTGCCTGGGCAGATCGCCCCAAATTTCACACTTCCCGATTTGAGCGGAGTGGAATTCGCATTGCACAACGTGGCGTCCGAAAACGATCTGGTATTGGTTGACTTTTGGGCCTCGTGGTGTGGTCCTTGCATCGCAGTGTTTCCTGAATTGAAAGAGCTATATTCCTCGTACCGCGACGACGGCTTCGAGATAATCGCGGTTTCGTTGGATAGCACAAATGAAATTTGGGAGGAAGCAAGCGTGGAACACGAACTTCCGTGGATGGACTTGGGAGACATTGCAGAGCGTGGAGAAGGGCCGGTAGCAAAGGCCTATGGGGTCATCTCCATACCAAAGAGTTTTTTGGTGGACAAGCACGGTTGCATCAATCACAGGGACCTTTCCCCAGAGGATCTTGAGACAGTTCTTAAATCCAGATTAGAGGATATGGCTGCATCGGACGACACGAACGTCGACTCGGAATAGGAGAGTACATGCGCGAAGGCCGCTTCAAGCGAACGACCACGTCGACATTTCAATTGAATGGGCGCATGGTCTGATTCTGTTTAGCTCCAAGTTTGATTATGAATTCGGAATTGGCTATTGAAGCAAAACTCATTAACTGAATTGCAACGCCGTTGGGTGGTATAGAAAAAACATGAAGAGAACTATGCAAGCATTTGAGAAACCTAAGAAAAACATCGGAAGTGTGATGGGTGCACTTGCATTGATGGGTGTATTTGCCGGCTTCGTTGTTGCAGCAAGCGACGACAGCCATCGGGGCGAAAATTTGCTCCTCCCTGATCCGTCGGATGAACCAGATGAACAGGCAAAAAACAAGGAATCGAATGTGGATCTGGAGGCACTTGAGACTCTAGGAGAAGTTTCTTCACTCTTGTTGGAAATTCCTGAGAACTTGTTGATGCTTCGGTCTGGTGAAGACTTATTGCGCATCCGGGACGACGGGGAATCTACGACTTTGCAAGTCGATCGCAAGAGCTCTCTGTTGAATCCGGACCCTGAACTTGTAGCATTTGATCGGGCGAAAAAGCTAATACTCACGAACCTAAGTGAGGAGATCAATGAGTTAGTTATGACAAAATCCAAGCTAACGGACGTAGTGCTTGAGATTCCACCAAGACTGGACACAAAACGGATTTTTGACGCAATGGACTCCGATAACGATGGGTCACTTTCTCAACAGGAATTCGCAACTGGAACGAGACACCCCCCCAACGCAGCGACTCATTTTGCCAGAGTCGACTCCGATGGCGACGGTGCTCTTTCGAACAATGGATTTGTTGATGGATTGGAGTCGGAAACTACGACAACAGCAGAAAAGGGAAGTCTGTAGCGTCAAATGCTAACGTTAAGGATGAGAGGAACGAAATCTATGAAGGTACAGAATTACATTGCACTTGCGTTGTTGGCTCTCGCATCTGGTGACACAATCGCACGCGTTAGCAATGAATCAGTCGAAAGTGTCGAAGATACTGGTGTCAAGGACAGTGTCGTCTACGTTACAACCGGCTATTTTGAAAAGAAAGTCTTGGAGTCGGATGTTCCGGTGCTAGTTGTCTTCACCGCCCCTTGGTGTGGCCCCTGCAGGATTCTCGATCCTGTCATTGAATCCCTAATGCCAGAGATGTCAGGACACGCAAGAGTTTTCAAGGTAGACACAGACGAAACTCCCGAAATTTCTACCAAGTATCAGGTCACTCGACTTCCAACAATCATCTTTTTCAAAGATGGTCTTGAATCGCACAGAAGTTCGAGTATTCATCCACGAGACGCTTACGTTAGCTATCTTGAAGGTCTGCGCGAAGACACTTCGATAAAGGATACGACTCTAAAGCTGCTCGACGAGGACTGGTTTCGTCGCCATTATCTGTTGACTGAGGAAATTGAAGTCATTCAAGAGACCATGGAACGATATCCTGATCTTCTTACAAGAGAGTTTACGAATGGACAATCGCCACTCTCAATCGTACTCAACTTTCCATCCAATACACGTCGAGAATTAACGAAACTAATAATTGCTCAAGAGCCTTCAATTGGAACCAGCGATCTCTTGGGTCTGGGTCGATGCGAGGAATTCAAGAAATTAGTCGGAGACGATTCTCACGCTGCAAATAGACCTGATCCCGATGGAAATACACCGTTGCTGACCGCGATATTGGGATCGGGGTTGGTGGAGAATGGCGAGTGTGTGAGTGCCGTACTTGAGTCTGGGGCCGAGAGACGGCTACCCACAACCATCCGTAACTCACTTGGAGAAGAGGTGAGTTTTGGAATGGATAGCAAGCTCTTCGACGAGTTACTGGATTTACTGACGATGGCGTGGGGACCCACATGGTACAACGACGACGTCGGGGTGAAATTGCGAATGCTCTCGCGCGAAATGATGAGGGCTAGAGATCTAGATAGCGAAGACTTAATTGCGAGCAGGTCCTAGAGAACCGCCAGACGTTTTTCGATAGACTAGTAGTAGTCAGCTTGCAAAGCAATTCGTTGTTAGATTCCCATGGTAGCGGGCGTTGCTGCTTGGTGGACGGTATTCAAGTTCCATGGGCGCAATGTTTAGCTCCTAAAACGCGCGATTCTCCGTCACGTTGAACCTGCTGAAAAGATTCGCTCTACTGTTGTTAATGCAAAATCTGCTTCGATTCGTTGGATCAAACGAATCCAAAAGGAAAGTTTGTCTTACGTTTCTACTCGAGAGATGCAAACCCACATACTCGTCGGATCGATGATAGACATTGTCCCTGATCGTAGTTGTACGACACGTTCTAGATAAAAGTAGGGCTCCCCATTGTGAATACAATCGTTCGCGCTGTACCTTTTCTTGAGCAGGAGCGAAGACTTGGCCGAAGCGACCACACCCCAGAGCCTTCTTCAGTGGCTCCTTGACTATACCGAACAGAAAAGGAAATCTCGGGTTGCTGAGGTAGTCTAGAGATTCTTCCGTCGGGCCTGAGCTAGTTCATAGCTCACTTGCATACGCATCCAGTGTTCTGCGGTACCCCAGCCAATGCCTTCCAACGCCAACGCCATACTCAGCGACATTCCTGACTTGCCGTTTAGTAGACGAGAAAGAGTACTCCGCTCGCAACCAAGATGTTCTGCAGTCTTTGTGACACTCCAACCTACATGTCCATGCTCTCACGGACCAATTCTCCAAGGTGAGGTGGATTGTGCATGCGAATTTCCTTGTTGCGTATTACTTGCTTCATGCAGTTAGTTTTTCGACGCAGTGATAATCAGTTAGGTCCACGTCAACAAGCTCTTCGACCACGAACTGAAATACTACTCGCCAATTTCCCGACACTCGCACAGACCATTGGCCAGCTCTCTCGCCTTGGAGGGGACGTAATCTAGAGCCCGGAGCGTCAGCGCTATTTGGGTTAATTGCATCTTGCAGTCTGGCCAATATTATTCGAAGACGTTGAATCTGGCTCGGAGGCAGATATCTTGCATCGTTGCATTGATTTTCGAGCAAATCAGGTTAACGCGATTTCCATTTGCAGCAAGCGCCACTAGTTAGTGGAGCCAACAGAACGAATTACTCATTTCAGATTCAATCATTCCTTTTAGTAGGAAGGCGGAGTTATCACGCATTGTGTATCGCTCCGTGAATACAATCGTTCGCGCTGTACCTTTTCTTGAGTAGGAGCCAAGACATGGCCGAAGCGACCGCACCCGACATTCAAGCCGACCTTAACAATTTAACAATGAGTGCTGAGGCGGAGCCCTTGCTCGCAGCCGTCAGACAATTCATTTCTGCCGAAATCCAGCCAAGAACGCCGGAATTCGAGCAAGCAGCTGCGGAACACGGTGACCGGTGGAGTCTGTCTCCGCGTCAAGAAAGCATATTGAGTGACCTAAAGGGCAAGGCAAAATCAAATGGGCTATGGAACTTCTTCCTTCCCGATGCAGAAACCGGTGAAGGACTGAAGAATCTTGACTACGCCTATATTGCTACTGAATTGGGCAAAAGCCCGATTGCTTCAGAGTGCCTGAATTGCAGCGCGCCTGACACAGGCAACATGGAAGTGCTGGAACGGTATGGTTCTCCCGAGCAAAAGGAACGGTGGCTCAAACCGCTGCTGAATGGAGAGATTCGATCCGCGTACGGAATGACCGAACCCAACTTAGCCTCTTCTGACGCGAAGCAAATTGGTACCAGAGCCGTACTCGAGGGTGACGAATGGGTCATCAATGGAGAGAAGTTCTACATCTCAGGTGCGGGAGACAAGCGATGCAAGATCATGATCTGCATGGTCAAGACAAGTCCGGATGCTGCACCTCACCAGCAGCAGTCTCAAATACTTGTCCCACTCGACACTCCTGGAGTGAACATCGTCGAACCAATGACGGTTTTTGGGCATGACGATGCTCCGCATGGGCACATGCACATTCTGCTAGAGGATGTGAGAGTACCGAAGGAGAACATCATCCTCGGAGAAGGGCGTGGTTTCGAAATCTCGCAGGGCAGGTTGGGACCAGGGCGCATACACCATTGCATGCGATCCATAGGTCAAGCGGAGAGAGCTTTGGATCTCATGGTTCGCAGAGGCATGTCGCGCGAGGCGTTTGGTCGTCCATTGGTCAATCTTGGCAAGAACCTTGAGTTGGTTTCTCGAGCTAGGATCGAGATCGAAATGATGAGACTGCTCGTGCTCAAGGCAGCTAAGGCCATGGATGTGTTAGGCAACCGCGAAGCGCGAGTTTGGGTGCACATGATCAAAGCGGTAATTCCCGAACGTGTTTGTCAAATTATCGATCAAGCCATTCAATTGCATGGCGCTACTGGCGTCTCTCAATGGACGCCTCTAGCTCGCATGTACACTGGCCAGCGGACGCTTCGGATAGCTGACGGACCCGATGAAGTGCACCACTTGGTAGTTGGACGTGCCGAACTACGCAAGTACGATGCAGAATACGGCCGCTCTTAGAGCTAGTCTGATCTGTCCTTTATTAAGGAGTTTTCGTTGTGAGTTCCAATATGTCGTTTGACGCGGTGCACTCGGCACTAGACAAATGGATCCAAGACGACATCATTGCCATGGCGTCCTGCGTCGTGTTAGATGGTCAGCAGGTCGTCGATCAGTATTGCTGCGGCCATCAGGATCGCGAGGGGAACATTCCGTTGGCTAGCGATTCCATCTTTCGACTGTTTTCCAACACCAAGCCCATCACTGCGATAGCGGCGATGACTCTTTGGGAGCAAGGCAAGTTCGATCTTGACGACGAAATTGCCCTGCATTTGCGCGAGTTGTCAGACCTACGTGTGCTTCGTGCTGGATCCACAAACCCAGAGGATACGGATGAGTTGGAACGAGCGCCCACTATTCGCCAACTGATGTGCCACACGGCAGGATTCTCCTACGGACTCTTTCTCGAATCGCCGGTTGACGTTCTCTATAGCGAAAAGGGAATTCTGCACCCAGCACGGGATCTTGGAACTCTAGTCGAAACTCTGCGAGAAATTCCGTTGGCCTACCAACCTGGCACTAGGTTTCAGTACAGCGTGGCCTCAGACGTGCTTGCGCGTTTGATTGAAGTATGGTCCGGAGTCTCATTTGGGGAGTACTTGGCGTCGACAATATTCGAACCGCTTGGGATGGTTGATACGGCATTCCATGTGGAGCAGTCAAAGGTTGACCGATTCTGTTCGCTGTATGCAGCAGGCGATCCCGAAGACCCTCTAAAGCCAGGACTTACCAAGTCTCCCGATTTGTTTGGCGATTACACGCGGCCCCGCGCTCTAGAGTCGGGCGGCGGTGGGCTTGTTGGTACGATCACAGACTACACGAAATTTGTACAAATGCTTATGGGACGAGGGGTCTTTGACGGTCAACGAGTCGTAAAGGAAAGCACCTTGGAATTAATGAGAACGAATCAGCTTCCGGATGGTGTTGAACTGCAGCTGCCCAATTGGGTTATGCCCAACACAGTATTTGGACTTGGTCTTGCGCTGAAGAAACAGCCTGCGTTAGGTGAGCCCGAAGCGGCCATAGATGAGTATCACTGGGGAGGGTTGGCCGGAACGCACTCCTGGATGTCTCCTCGCTCCAACATTGCTGGCCTGGTGTTTACCCAGCGGATGCCGGGATTCTGGCATCCCTACAGCCATGAATTCAAACGACTTGTCTATGAAGCAATGACGGGAAAAGCTTAGTGCTCTATTGCCTGGGTAGAGTACTAGAAGCATTTACGTTGGTAAACACTTGAAATAGCAATAAAATTTTTCTAGCATTTGCGTGTAGAAACACGTTCGCTGCACTACGTGATCGGAGAATAGCTAAATGAACAAACTGATGCAAAGAGTTCAATGCGCCTGTGCCATGGGTGCGTTGTTTGCGTCCCTATCAATCCTCGCGGGAATTGAGGGAACCTATGTTTTGGAAACGAGCGAAAGCGAGTCAAACGTAGGCAATCCAACTTTGACGATCAGTGTCAACGATGAAGGAACGTACTCCGCTACTTTGACCAGTAGTTCTGGCTCGTACTCATACACAGACGACATTGTTGTTGACGAGAATAAGTTCAAAACCACTTTTCCCTATTGGAATCTTCGAGGTGAGCAAGAAATCACTTACTCCGGTCAAGTGGAAAATGGAAAGTTGCGCGGTACTGTTTCAAGCGACCATGGCGGAGTGTTTGAGTTTGTTGGAAGCCTTAAAGAGGACTCTGACAACGGAAAGTACGACATGGCAAGTGTCGACAAGGCAATTGAGGAATGCTATGTGGAGATCACTGGTAAACCAATGGACAACATTGGGAGAATCACTCGCGAATTGGATACGAAGCTGGAAGCATGTGTAAATAAGCGAGTCTCGTCGCCTGAACGCATTGAACTACAGTACACTGCATCCAAGAGGGGACTCGTACCTCAGGTACGCGAAGAAGATATGGAAGAAAGCTAACGATGGATTGCGTTGTGCTCTGCTATATCTGGAAGTATTCGTTGGTGGAACGTTCTTCAATTTCCACACTCGACACAAATCTAGTATTGACGCCAACAATCCACTGATTCCGGACTTGAGCAAATAGGCCTAGCTCATTTGGGCGAAGCAGGCCTTCAGTTCCGAGACGAACACCTCAGGATTTTCGAACGCTGCAAAGTGTCCGCCTTTTTCCAGCACGTTGTAGTAGCGCAAGTCCTTATACACTGCCTCAACCCAGCGTCGAGACGGTTTGAAGATTTCCTTCGGAAAGATGCTGCAACCGGAGGGTACGTTGATGTCTTTGCGTGACCCTCGTCCGAAGCTCTCCCAGTAAATACGTGCGGAAGAAGCTCCTGAGCCCGTAAGCCAATAGAGCATGATATTGTCAATCAACTCGTCTCTCGTAATTGCGTTTTCGGGGTGTCCGTTGCAGTCTGTCCACTGGTAGAACTTCTCGAGAATCCAAGCAGCCTGCGCGGCAGGAGAGTCGACGAGACCATAGCCCAAGGTTTGCGGACGTGTGCTTTGCTGTTTCGAGTAGCCCGAATCCCAGTCTTGGTAGAACCTTGAGCCGCGAAGAGCTTCTTCTTCCTGGGGGGTAAGATCGTCAAGCGTCTCTCTCAGCGGTCCTACTGTTGGCATGTTGGTGTGCAATCCAAGGCAATGATCTGGATGGTTTGCGGCGATTGACGAACTCACGGCCGCTCCCCAGTCTCCTCCCTGAACCAAGAACTTGTCGTAACCTAAAGTGCCCATGAGTTCAACCCACGCATTGGCAATCTTGTCGACCCCCCAACCAGTTGCTGTAGGCTTGCTGGAAAACCCGAATCCCGGCAACGATGGCACTATGACATGGAATGCCAAATCGTCGTCGCTTTGCCTCTTACGCAACAGCGGAATCGCATGCAAGAATTCAACTACAGAACCGGGCCACCCGTGAGTAATGAGCAAAGGAAGGGATTCTTCGTGAGTCGATTTCTGAACGATGCAGTGTATGTCGACGTTGTCTATAGTGATCAGATAGTTGTCTAGGGCGTTGAGCCTATTCTCGGTCTCCCGCCAATCGTATGTGTGTTGCCAATACTCGCAGAAATCCTTAACGTAGCTCAAGGGGATTCCCTGAGTCCAATCGGCCACCAATTCTCGGTCAGGCCAGCGTGTCCATTCCAATCGATCGTTGAGATCAATGAGCGTTTCCTCTGGAATGTCAATTACAAAAGGACGGATGGCGGGCATATTGACTCCTGTTTGCTATTGCTTCGGCGCGTGGCGTAATGGCGTAGGGACTGAGATTTTAGATTCCACACACGGCAAGTGCTGTTAGGGGGTCGCTGTCAAATGGGCTTCAAGAATTTGCGTAATGCGTTTCTTCTTTAGTCGCTGAGCGTATTCGAGCGCAGTTTCGTTTCCAGGTTGTTGCTTGGTCTTGCGTGTTCGCAAATCAAGATCGATAGTGGAGTTCAACAGTGCCCCCACGACTTGTGTCTTCCCGCTAGCTACCGCGGAATGCAACGCCGACTTTCCTGAAAAGTCTTGGATGTTGGGGTCGGCCCCGCTATCGATTAACAGCAAAGACATTTCTGCAAACCGATTGAGAATTGCTCGGTGCAATACTGTCCCCCCAAAGTGCCCAGCATGGTGATTTACGTCAGCGCCAGACTCAATCAACACTTCTGCTGCCTCCAACGCATTGCGCTCCACGGCATAGCACAATGGCGTATGGCGATGTCCATCCCTTGGATCAACTGGCGCACCTGCGGCAATCAGAAGGCTGCATAGTTCAGAGTGATTACCGTGTGCTGCATGATGCAACATGGTAGTTCCGCGTGGACCGCGTAGACCGGCAATGTTGTCATCCGAATCAAGTTCTTGCCGGATTGCATCGACATCTCCCAAAGCGGCGGCATGGTAGCGAGTCACAACGCATCCATTTGACTGGAGGAATCGTGCCACTTCAAAGCAACCGACATGAGCCGCAGCATCAATTAGAGAGGAACCGCCGTGGTTGCGCTGCATTGGATCGGCTCCCGCTTCGACCAGTGCCCTAACTATGTCCAGATTGCCAGTTGGGACAGCCTCGCTAAGCGGAGTGTGGCCATGGGAGTTTCGGGCATCGACAATGTCCGGCCGTTTCTCAATGATGTGTCGCACACACTCCAGATCTTCCGCTTTGACCGCACTTACTAGTGCTTTGCGCGCGTCTCGTCGACCCAATTGACCAAAGTCAATCGGAGATTCCGCGTTCATCTCTCATAGTTCGAACACGAGCATGACGTTGCCGGGCATTTGACCGAACATTCCATACCCCGACAACACAATCAATTGATTGCCGGCAATCACAACACCAGGATTGTCGATGGCGCCTCCATGGGCTTCTACACCATTGACTGTCTCAAACGGTCTCTTGGTATCGAAGCTCCAAAGCACTTCTCCACTTTCCGCGTGAAAAGCTGACACTACTCCGTTCAGCGCTCCAGCAAAGACAACATCATTGGTCGAACTGGCAGCTGCAGAGAAGCCGTAGTGCCAGGGACAATCTGGCCAAGGATTACCTCGATTGCGAAGCGCTCTGATGTCTATCTCGCAATCTCGCTCAACCCTGTGCTCCCACAGCGTTTCGCCCGAATCTATGTCCAGTGCGTAAACTCCAGGCTTTGGATCAACCGTTGCGCGCTCGGGATCGGCAATTGGAACGTAGACGGTGTTGTCGACAACTGTCATGCCCCAGTGAACGCCGCCAAGTGCGCTTCCATTCGATAGCTTGTTGTGCCAAACGAGTTCCAGATCGTTGTCGGGATCAAGTGCCCAAACATCACCGGATTTCTGTCCAGCGAGCACTAGATCACGTCCGGTGCTGGTGGTTACCAAAATGGGCGAAGCTCCGAAATCGAAGTCAGGTCCTTCTTCATCGGGGCAGTTTTGCGGGTTGCGCGATCCACAAGCCATATTGAACGCATCGTCCTTGTAGCCTTGGAAGAAAGCGCCAATTTCGCCGCTAAACAGATTCAGGGTGACTATGGAATCTGACTTGTATGTAGCTGGAGAAGATGTATTCTCGCCAGTTCCAATATAAAGCACTCCACGCAGTAGGTCTATTGCTGGAGTGGTCCAAATGGGTGCTCCCGAAGGACCGTACATTTGCGTTCCGATGTCGTTCTTCTTTGTGGGTTGTGCGGCCGGCGTCATGAAAGTCGACCACAAGACTTCGCCGGTTTCGCCGTCAAGCTTCCTCACAATTCCACGAGACTTGCAGCATTCGTGTCTTGGATTCATTGCTACTGCAATTTCGAAAGCCGACACCGGAATGTACCAATCCTCGTCAAAATAAACAGGGGCTCCGGTGTTCATGTTGAGAGGAGACTCTCCCACCGACTGAACCCAAATGAGCTCGCCGGTGGACGCATCCACTAGATGTGTCCGTGCACCCATGTCGCCTACGGCAACCTGAAGCTTTTCGTCCTCGTAAATCAAGTGGGCTGAAGTTCGCAATCTTCCTCCCGATTCATAAGTCCACTTGACACACCCTATGTCCCGGTCGATGGCATAGAGGGTTCCACTCAGGGTAGGTAGAAATATGGTGTCAGCAGAAACTGCAGGCCACGAACGGACCTCGCCAGTATTCGGAATTCCAAAGGCATACTTGAGCTTGATGTCCTTGATATTGGAACTGTCGATGCCGCTGGATGGCTGGTGTCGAGTGTTTTCAATGTCCACGCCCCAATGGGACACAACGACATCATTGGATATGGGAAGATCGGGACAACGCTGCGTTGGGTCGATCGATTGCTCCTCGACCTTCGAAAGATAACGCGAAAGATCCTCGATGATGTCGCGAGAAAGTCCTTCAGTGTGAATCGCCATGCGACCATCGGCCAATGAGTGATGAATGCGTGTCTTGCTCATCAATTCGATTGCACTGCGATGTGGCGTCTTTTCGTCGGGGGGATTGTCATGGCACACCGCGCATCGCTCCGCATACAGATCCTCCGGTCCGCCAATCGCATTTAAGGCATAGATTGCCGCCAGACAAGCAGCAGCATTTGCGAGCGGCTTCATCGAAAGACCAAACCAAACAGAATGCCGATGCTGCGGGCGAATACGTTTTCGAACTCTTGAATTCATAGGAGATACTTGCGTTGCTTGATCAAGTGGGTGGACGGTTCTAGGCAGAAATGACTACGCTCGTTCGGGTGTTGCGCGAATTCGCGCGCGGTTTTGCCGTTCCAATATCGCTCAGTTAGACGTGGCTTCATAGTTTGACGGTTGTTCTCTTATGTCAGTGGGTGCGCCTTCCGAACGATCATCGCCGGTTACGCGCGTGTGCCGCATTATGCGTGGTATCGAATAATCATAGGGTCTGACTCGGTGCACAACACAGCGATTGTCCCAGATGACAAAGTCTCCAAGTGACCAGGTGTGTTGAAAGACGCGGGGAGGCTGGCAAGCGAATTGAATCAGGTCATTGACAAGCCGTTTTGCCTCTTCATCTTTCATACCTGGTATTCGATAGGCATGTCGTCCGACAAACAGCGATTTCCTTCCAGTTTCTGGATGGACCTTAGTGAGAGGACGAAGCGGCGCACCATCCCGGTGAAAACCGTAACGTGAACCAATATCCACTTTCTGTCCCAGTGACTCCTGAGATCGATAGAACGAGTGATATGCAGAGAGTCCTGAAATGCGATCTTTGGTTGCTGAATCCAACGCTTGGTAAGCCGCACGCATGTCGGTCCATTCGGTTTGCCCGCCGTCCTTGGGCAATGTAAGAGCAGACAGGCAAGACACCTTGGCGGCGACTGGCATATAGGAACTGTCCGTATGCCAATACTCGTTGCCTCGGACTATGCGAAAGTTGTCGTCGTCTAGAGGCAATACGTTGCCTTCAGTATCCACATTGCAGACATAAAGCGATTTGATCAATGGGTTGCCGGTGAGTATCTCGAGCTGGCCGAATCTTTCGCTGAAGCGTTCTTGCTGCACCGTAGTTAGACTCGCCTCGGGAAACACTAACACTGCCTTGTCAAGAAAAACCCCATGCAGTTCATCCCATTGGGCATCAGACAAGTGAGCGAGGTTCACGTCGTGGACATAGGCTCCTAAGGTTGCACTACTGTCGACAATCCGCATTCTGGCAGCTCTACTGACTAGTGGTCGAACTGAACTATTGTATTTTCCGTTAGCAAAATCGATTTATAGACCTATCGCCACGTCAGGCTCTTCGTGAGATTCGCCAATTGTTTCAATCATTGATTGGCTTACTATTGGATTCCGCTGCTGAGTGCGATGCACAATGTCTCTTGTATCTGCGGCAGTTGGACTAGAAGAGACTCGAATTTGATTTTGGAATCAAGAGTTTCACCCCTCAAGCACCAATGAATCTCAAACTCAATCATGTCGATGCATACGGCGTGCAAATTGCCTATTTTGAGTCCCAGAGTGGGTCGTGTAGCGACAAGACATTGCTGTTCGTGCATGGAATGGGTTGCCACGCACGGTGCTGGGACGCGACCCTAAAGTTGCTGAACACTAGCTATCGAACTATTTGCGTAGAGTTAAGGGGTCACGGCAGGTCGGAAAAACGGAGACCCTATAGTTGGGATCAGTTTGGCAAGGACCTGTCATCCTTCATTCAAGTTCTGGATCTCAATCCAATTGTCGCTGTGGGCCATTCGCTGGGCGGACATGCGCTATTGCAGGCAGCAGCAGTGCTCACCCGCAGATTTGAAGCGCTCTTCCTGTTGGAACCTGTGGTCTACTATCCAGACGCCTATTCGGACTCAGCGTTTGCAAGCGCTTTTGACTCCCCTGAGGATCATCCCTTTGCACGACGAAGACTGGAATGGAACTCTTCAGAGGAGCTCTTGGCGTTTCTACAGGACCGCAATCCATTCAAGTTGTGGGATGCAGCAGTTCTGCGCGACCACTGCACCTACGGACTGGAACCAGCCGCCGATGGTCAGTACCAGCTCTGTTGTCCACCGTTGGTCGAGGCAGAGATAGCATTGAGCGTGACTGACACCAATGTTCACCCACTACTGTCATTCGTTGACGTACCAGTGACGATTGTGCGAGCGAAATCCGCACCAGGGTTTCGCCATCCAAAGGACACCATCCATTCAGTAACTTGGCCGCAGCTTGCAAGAAACCTACCGCAAGGCACAGACAAGCAACTAGACGATGTTTCGCACTTCATCCCTATGCAACGACCTGATGTCGTTGCTTGTGAACTGAACGCCTATCTGCAAGACCCGGCGACTACATAAGAAATGTTTGTCGCTCGGGTCTCCAGCAATCGAGTTTGCAAAGCGACGAACGGTTCAGTCCGCTCGGAACTTTGCGAAATCTTTATCTAGGCGTTGGCGTCCAAGTACGAGACTACGTCGCGCAAGTTCTTGAAGTTCGCGAATTTCTCAGCTGGAATGTCGTGATTGAATTCTGCCGCAAGAGCCTTGGCAAACGCGATAGCGTCCATTGACGAAACTTCTCGCTCGCTGAAGGCTACGTCGAAATCGGGTTCGCGCTCCGGATCCAGCAATTTCTTAGCTAGTGCACCGACACGATCTTGTGTTGCTGACATTCTGTCTTCCTTGTATAAAGTGGTTGCTTGCCAGCAATGTGCTGGTAGGTGCGTATTAAATCAGATTGGAACGACATATCAAGTCTTTCTTAGCGCTAATAAATCGAATCTCACGTGTGAGAAATTCAAGGTGCATTGAGCATGGATAACGATTCCAATATGTGGACTCTGTGTTGAATCGACCACTAGCAGTTTGCGAGTCTCCGCTTTTGCGTATGACTGGGCGAGACGAGTTTGATTGATCCCTGGTGGCAAACTCACTTATGCACGAGAGACGTGTTGGTTACTTACGTCGATCTATCGGAGGACCTGGAACGAGAAGCCCGTGCCTTGGAGTTCTTGGATGCCTCAGAACGCACGCGTGCTCAAAGAAATCGCTCCCAATCGACTCGACGCCAATTCATCCTTTGTCGAGCAGCATTGCGCAATAAACTTTGCGAGATAGTCGGATGTGACAACTCCAAATTACACTTCACTTCTGTGCGAAACGAAAAGCCAGTTGCACTAGTTGATGGGACGGCAATTGACATTGAGTTCAACGTAAGCCACACCGTCGGACACGGACTGCTCGCGTTCGCCAATCAGGGAAGACTCGGTGTGGACATCGAACATCGGCATGTCAGGCATGATGTGGATGGCGAAATTCGCAATGTGTTTTCGATCCGGGAACAGCAAGCGCTCAAAGCAGTTGACGGTGTTGACAGAGTTGAACTCTTTCTCCGTCTTTGGACAATAAAGGAAGCATTGATAAAAGCGACAGGCGAGGGTTTCCGTGCCGACACTGCAGCCTTTTGCGTTCCAGAGGAATACATTCTGGGCGCGAAGTGCTCGCGTTTCCACTACGATGAACCAAGCGTCGAGTGGCGACTCATGAGCTTGGACACTGATCAGTTTGTGGCTGCGTTAGCGCACGAGACACACTGAGCAACGGATGCAAGAGATGGAGAGGAGAAGCTGACTACATGCGCTGGCAAGTTCCCGAGCCGCTTTCAATCTGCGAGATCTCCCTTGATCTCGAAAACCGTTCCTTTGTTCGTCAACATGGAAATCCTTCAGGTCCTCGATTGGTTCTTTGCCACGGCAACGGTCTAGCAATCGATCTCTACTACCCCTTTTGGTCGCTGCTCGAGCGCGACTTCGAGCTTTTCGTCTATGACTTGCGGAGCCACGGTTGGAACGAGGTTTCGAAGGAAGAGGACCACAATCTCTTCTCATTGGTTTCAGACCTCGACACCATATTGCACGAGATTGAACAGCACTACGGGATCAAGCCCGTTGTAGGTGTGTACCACTCCCTCTCGGCAATGATCTCGCTCCTCCTTTCGTCGCCTGTGATGGCAACATCAATTGACCGTAGGAGCAGGGAGTTTTCAGGATTGGTTTTGTTCGACCCTCCCATGCACAGACCGGGAAAAAGTCACACGGAGTTCGATGAGGCAGTGGAGGGTACTGCCCGCATAGCGCGCAGGAGAACGGAAAGCTTTGATTCACTTGATCAATACCAAGAGCTGCTAGATTTCTTTCCAGCGTATTCAAGACTAGTTCCCGGTGCAAAGGAACTCATGGGTCAAACAATACTGCGCGAATCGCCTAGCGGCGGCTTCAAATTGAGATGCCCACGCGATTACGAAGCACGGATCATCGAGTATGTGCGTGCTTTTGCAGGCCAAGCCGATCTGGACAAGCTTCCCTGTCCAACAAAGATCGTAGGTGCCGATCCGCTCCTGCCTACATCCTACCTGCCCACCGTGGACTTCTCAGACATGCTCAGCGTCGATTTTGACTTCATACCGGAAACAACGCATTTCATGCAGATCGAAAAGCCTTCGGAATGCGCTGAATACGTGCACGAATTCATGACGGCTTTGCACAAGAGCTAAATTGAAACTTTCCTCGTCTACTCATTGAACCAATAGCTCCTTCTCTCAAAGGGGTAGGTCGGCATCGTTACCCTGCGACGCGACTCTCCGGCAAAAAGCGAACTGAAATCAACCGGTAGATGCGCCTCGTACGCCAGTTTGATGCCAGGCAACAACGAGATCCTGCCTGAATCGATTTCTGAATCAGCGTCAGTGGTTTGAATTGCAGAAATCAATGTCGTACCCGCCGGATTCCGTTGTCCTTGGGACGAGTCTCCGTTGGTGAACATTGGCAATGGACTGATTTCGACAAGAAAATCCGCTTCTATGTCATTGAGTCGACTGAATGAAAGGCTTGACTGTCTGTCTTCATCCAATTTCACAGAACCAACTAGTTTGACAAGACTGTCCATATCGTTTGCACAGTAGGAGGTAAGTGCATCAACCACCTCGACATCGGGATTGTCGAATTGAACACTTCCTGAAGCGCTTGCGTTTGTCGCTTCGCCCTTGCCCTCTCGATTGTTCGCCCTGTTCCATGACCATGCCAAACCTTCTTCGAGTGACATTGCGTTTGAGATGCAGGAAGCCGCGATGTTGCCGATTCCCGATCCCACAACTGCCACGGGATTTAGTCCAAGAGACTGCCAATATGCGGCAACCGCAACTTGCAGTGCGTAGGTCGCAGGGTACATCCAGCAGTCGTTTCCTCCTGTGGAATTCTTTGAGGAAACCTCGGCCATCAAGTCAACAAATCCATTGTTCCCAATTTCTGCAAGTTGACCGCTGCAGTGATTGACGATAGCGTCGATTAGAGGCTCGCTTCTACAGAGTTCTGTTCCGATTCTCATCCAATCGTGCGCGCATCCTCCCATAGCGAACACAACCTTGGGGGTGGTTGTGGACTCTGTTCGTGAAGGCATTAGAGACTCGACAGATACCGAACCTAGCGAATCTACGAGTTCTTCGAAGTTGGAGAACACGATGGAGTGGCAATGATCAAACTGGCTTCTGCCGACACATGTAGTCCAAGCAGCATCCGCGAGAAACTCGTCTATGTACTCAGGAGTATGGTCGTCTTCTGAACAGCGCACTAGCCAGTTTTGTAGTATTTTGGCGGAACTCACAATGCTCTTAGACGTCTTGCCTGAGAAAACTAGCAGTCGTGCATTCCGATCGTCCGTACCAACGCTAAGTTCTGACAAATCCAAATCACTGCGCACTTGCAGGGGTTTCGGTTCTACGTATATGGGCGCGCCTTTGGCGACCGGAAACGCTCTTGGCATTTCGCATTCCCCCGTCGTCGCAGCAATCCCCTCAACAATCACGTGTGCGTTTGTTCCAGACATGCCAAATGCGCTTACTGCTCCAATCGGCGGGCGGTCATGATTGGGCCAATCGACAGCAAGTCGATTTACTTCGACCTCTAGATCATTCCATTCGATCTGAGCACTTGGTTGCTTAAGGTGCAACTGTACCGGAATCTTTCTTTGTGCCATTGCGAGAATGAGCTTCATGATTCCAGCTACTCCCGCTGCCCATTCCAAGTGGCCAATGTTGCTCTTCACTGAACCAAGCATGAGAGGTCGCTCTCGGCCATTTTGTGCGGCGTAGACGGAGGATGCGGCTGAAATCTCGATGGGATCGCTAAGTGACAGTCCCGTGGCGTGTGCCTCGAGATAGTCGATGTCGGTTGGTTCAACGCCCGAACGTGCGACTGCGTCGCGAATGAGCTGCTCTTGCGCAGGTCCATTCGGAACTGTCATTCCCGCACTTGCCCCGTTTTGGTTCACGGCCGAACCCAACAATGTAGACCAAATCGGGTCGCCGTCCCGTTGAGCTTCGTCGACGCGTTTGAGCAGCAGTGCGCCACAACCCTCGCCCCGAACGTATCCTTCGGCCTTTTCGTCGAATGGCAAGCATTTGCCGTCGAGTGCCAACATTCCCAGTTCTCTATGGAAACGCATGATTGATTGCGAGAGAATTGCGTTTGCGCCTCCCACGAGTGCAAGGTCGATCTCGCCAGTTTGCAGCGCCTTGATTCCCTCGTGTATGGAAACAAGTGAAGATGCACAAGCCAGGTCGAAAGACATGGCTGGACCCATGAATCCAAACACATATGAGATTCGTCCGGTAGTCATGCCGGAGGACGTGCCCAAGTAGCTGTCCTCGAGTCCGCTGGCATTCACTATGTCTCTATATTCGCTTGCTCCCAAACCAAAGTAGACGCCCACTTTTTGCCCACGCAATGACTCAGGATCAATTCCAGCACTCTCTATGGCTTCCCAGCATGTTTCTAGGAGCATCCTCTGACGTGGGTCCATGCTTCTAGCTTCGATGGGTCGGATTCGGAAGAACGGGGCATCGAATTCGTCGAGTCCGTCTACAAAGCCTCCATGCCTGAGATACGAGTCCTTGGCGGCGCTATCGCCGACGACTCCCTTCCATCTTGCGCTTTCGCCACGATTGGTCGCAATCCCATCGGCTCCGGACTCGAGGTTCCTCCAGAAGTCGATGTAGTGGTTCGCACCTGGGAATCTACATGCCAATCCAATAACCGCTATCTTGCTCGTATTCGCGGCAATCGCGTCAGCACCGGCCATGCTAAGCAATCCTGTTGCTTCGCCACTTTGTCCAAGCTCGTCGGAAAGGTGTGTCGCGAGAGCTTCGACATTGGGGTAGTCGAATACAGCTGTGCGTGAAACCGTGATTTCTCCTTCAAATACCCGAAGTAGACGATTGCGCAATTCGACTGCCATGAGGGAGTCCATGCCGAGATCGAAGAATCCCACGGTGGGCGAGGGCAGGGATGCTAGACGCAAAATCGATTGAAGTTGCTTCTGAATGTACGACATCAGAACTTCAATTCGGTCTTCAATTTCGGCACTGCGCAGCTCGCCAACATCGAGACTAATGGCCTCAGACCGTGATTCATCGGCATCCTCGTCGCTGGCAAGCAACTCCTTCAAGAATGCAGGCGTGATGTCGAAACTCTGTTCCACCACATCCCAATCTACCGACATAGCCGCCGGGTTCTTTAGATCATGCGATACAAGGTAGTCAAGAGTTCGTATTCCCAACTCTGGAGAAATCCACTCTGTTCCCGATGACTCCAGTTGGGATGCGATTCGTTCTCTGTGTTCTGCGGCTTCGCCTATTTCGGACCATGCACCCCAAGCGATTGACTGTCCACATAGTCCCAACGAACGTCGATGGGCTGCCAATTGATCGAGAAACGCATTCGCACTGGCATGATTGGCTTGTCCAGCGTTTCCAAGTACTCCGGTAGCGCTGGAAAAGAGGACGAATAGGTCTAAGTCGAGATGCTTCGTAGCTTGGTGCAAATGCCATGCGCCAAGTATCTTGGGCCACAAGACCTCTTCAAATCGCTGCCACGTCTGGTTTGTGATTGAGCCGTCAGACAGCACGCCGACACTGTGAACTACGCCTCCAAGTGCGGGCATTTCGTTCTCAACATAGTCAAGCATCGCGTCGATGCGCGACGCGTCAGTTACATCCGCGATTTGGGTTTCTACTCGGATGCCTCGTTCGCGCAATTCCTCTATGGTCTGAACGGCATCGGGGTCGGGGTCGCGTCGTCCATTAAGAACAATATTTTTTGCCCCTCGTTCAGCTAGCCAATTCGCCACAGCGCAACCGATACCACCGAATCCGCCGGTGACCAGGTAGGTGCGGGCGGCATCAAGCTGTCCCTGTGCCAGTGCGGGCATTGCCAGCACAAGCTTGCCAACATGGCGAGCCGAACCCATATATTGGAGCGCATCGCCAATTTCCGCCATTGGCCACTTGCTGTGCCGCAGCGGCATCAATTCGCCAGAAGCAAATCTACCCATCAATTTGCGGAATGACAGTCCGACTCTTTCGGGTTGTTCGCGCTTTAGCTCATCGAGTGACAGAATGTGATAATCGACGTCTGGTCGAGTTTGAGCCATTTCCTCTGGGGTCAAGATATTGAGGCGTCCAATCTCAATGAATCTGCCACTTGGTTTGAGACAGGCCAAACTCGCCTCAATGAATCCTTCACTGGTCAAGCTGTTTAGGACGATGTCAACGCCCTTATTTTGTGTCGCCTCAAGAATCTCATTGCTGAAATCCAGACTTCGGCTATCAAACACATGCTCGATGCCCAGGGACTTTAAGAATCCTTGCTTGGGACTGCTGGCGGTGGCGAACACTTCTGCGCCCGCAGCTTGGACTAACTGAATGGCTGCCAAGCCCACTCCACCTGCCGCGGCGTGCACTAAGACACGGTCTCCTGCTTTGAGTTCTGCGAGCTCGAATCCAATTCCTGCAGTGGCGAAGACTATGGGCAGTGTCGCTAACTGATCAAGAGTCAGATTTGCTGGAGCTTCTGTCACCAAATCGGCGTGCGTAGCAACCTCTGGTCCAAACGTTCCAAATCCCATACCGACTACTCTTTGCCCAACGGCAAACTCTTTGACGTCTGCCCCGAGCTCCGTTACGTGGCCAGCAAACTCAAGGCCTAGAGACGCGTTCGGGACTTGAGCGCCGAGCGCCACAAGCACATCGGAGAAGTTCAAGCCAGTCGTGGCGATTTGAACCCTTACCTCCCTTGATTGAAGGGGTTGTTTCTCGTGTCGGGCCGTTTGCACGTTTGCAAGCGATCCATCCCGACCGGAAGCCATAATCCAATCTGGTTCTTCGGGAATTTGGATTCGGGTTTCGCTTTCGCTCGCTCTCACAAGGCGAGCGACATACCTCGTATTCCTTCGAATGGCAACATGATCCTCCTCGGTCGGCGTCAGCAGTTCGTCGATCAGGTTGTCGACCGAGTCGTTGTCTGGGTCCAAGTCGAACATGCGCGCACCCAAGAATGACGACTCAAGTCCGGCCACTTTGCCAAAGCCCCAGAGCGCCGATCCTGCAAGTTCACCAGATTGCTCGCACTCGAGTATTTGTGCACCTTTAGTGACAAACCATGTTCCGTTAGATGGGCGTAGTCCGGAATCCATTAGCACCTGAGTAAGGCTGAGAGCGCTCTCCGTTGCATGTCTTACATCCGTAGCCATTTGGTGAGTCGATGCGCCGACTCCATTCCCATCCAAAGCCGATAGGTGAATGACCCCGCGAAGAGGCTCTTCTTCGCGAAGTTCGCTCAGAATCTCGACCAGTTCGCTGTGGCCACACGGTGCGCTCTCTGCCGCGCTAGATTCGTCATCGCTCTTCTCGAACTTGGTAGTGACGACGGATTGGCCAAGCGACGTGAGTTCTTGCTGAAGTGAACTTCCCAGACCACCGGAATCCGATTCAATGATCCATGTACCTGACGGCAGCGTTGTCTGTTCTGGCGCGAACGCAACGACTGTTCCAGAACCTAACGGACCGGAGTTCTCTGTCAGCGTCTCGCCGCCAAAAACATGCGAGTCGACATATCCAGCGTCCTCAAGGGCTTTACGCCAAATGTCTGGACTCGCCAAAGCATGGTTCTTTCGATAAGAATCGTTGAAACGCCACCACCCGTCGAGAAAACCAAATGTCAGATCCTGCCATGCCCGACCACGAAGCGACTCGAGAGCTATAAGCACTCCTCCGGGAACCAATAACTGTCGGCAATGGGTCAATGTGTCCAAGAGATTTTGCGTCGCGTGAAGCACATTGGCCGCTATGACGATGTCGTAGTAGCTCTCATCAAATCCTTGTGATGCGGGGTCTTTCTCGATGTCGAGCGCACGATATTCGATGTTTATGCCGTTGCCTTCGAAGTTTCTCTCGGCTTCACTGAAGAATCCAGCAGAAATATCGGTGTAGGTGTATTCCAGATTTCTCGATTCCAGCTCAGAAAACACGATCTCGGTTGTCGCTCCTGTTCCCGCACCGACTTCCAAGACGCGCAACAGGCGATCGTCCGGAACGTTGCGTAGCAATCGGTCAATCACATCCCCAAGCAATCGATTTCCCGCAACGGAAACTGGTGCAGTCTTGTAGAAATCCGCTGCTCCCGAAGAATCTTCTTCGAAGAGCAGGGCAAGCGGATCCGCGTTTCCTGTCAACAAATCGATGAAGTTTGATCCGAATCGATTGAGGAGCGTCAGTTCATATTGACCATGGGGATGTTTTTCTTGAAGTTCTTTGAAGAGCTTGTCTGGTGGGGAAATTTCGCTTGGCAGTTCTTCGTTGAGACCTAAGGAGACGGTGAAAGCGCCATCCGATGACTTGGCGAGCACCTCAGCTTCCACCATCATTTTGAGAATGCGGTTTACCAGGTTTTTGTGAATTGGAAGAATGCCCATTTGAACCATGAGTTCTTCGGCGAGGATCTCCTTGCCCTTTACCCGTTCCATTCCGCGACTGTCGAGTGCTGCAATGACCCATGAATGTGCGAGTTTCTCGAGATCTTGGAGCAGCGAATAGCGCTGTTCGGGAGAGACTCCTTGTGATCGGAGGTAGCTAAAGAACGGCTCAATGTTCGATTGGAGATCACTAAGATCTGCCAGGGGATGTTCCCTCCGTGACGTCGATGGATGATCAATGTTTCTCCAGACAGTTTCATAAATGAGGTCAGTAGGATCCTCGACAGCGGACAGGAATGACGAACGTGTTGCTCGTTTGACTGTGAATCCAGTCAAGCTGCCAATTTGCCGACCAGATCTGTCATACATCCATAGGTCGCCGGTCAATGCCTCGGGAACTGGTGAGTCCGACGTATCGTCTACATCGACAACTTCGTTCATGCGTGCGTGGCAAACTAGGTTTGAACCAATCCGCGCGGACAGTGCTAGACGTTCCCAGCCGAATGGAATGTAGGTTGCACCTTCACCAACACCAGTCGACTGACGAGCTGCAGAAAAGACCTGAAAACATGCATCAAGAACGAGGGGCTGCAAGTCAATGCCCTTGATGTGGTGGTCATCGGAAAGGCTAATTTCCGCGACTGCTTCGCCATCTCCGACCCAAAGACTTTTCAAGTTCTGGAATGGTTGGCCCAATTGAATGTTCGTTGCAGCTTTTTGTTTGTAATACTCGACCAAATCCTGGTTGTCCAAACTTGAGGTAAGTTCACCAAGATCTTGATATTTGGGAGTTTCTAACTGCTCCGAGTTTCTTGCTATCTGCCCCGTAGCGTGAAGAGTCCACTTCTCGTCAGACATGTCTTTGCTGAACACTTCAAACTCTCTCGAGCCACTATCGGGAACTTGAAGCACCAGTTGCACCTGTCGAGCATGTTCGTCTTCCTCTCCTGAAGGGTCTTTGAAGACCATCGGACTATGAAGCTGAAGTTCGTCGAGGACCACGCCGTTGACATCGTCCAAGCAGGCAATGCCCATCGAGCCGTAAAACGCTCCTGGAACCAAGACTTGGCCGAAAGCCCGATGGTCATTTAGCCAGCTGGGATCATTAGTGGAAAGTTCTGTCTCGTAATAGGTCTCGCCGCGGGGAGACTCGTGGCGGGATCCCAACAGAGGATGTCCGGCACTCGCAGACCGACGTTTGGAGGTCTGCACCCAATGCCGGCGGTGTTGGAATACGTAGCCAGGAATGTTGAGTTTGCGTCGTTCCTCACCGGCAAAGAGACCTTGGAATTCGATGTCAAGGCCTTTTTCGTAGGCTTCCGCGACGCAATTGAGGAATCCGCCGTCAGCGGGAATCTCAGGCCGATCATCTCTAGGCATACGAAGGCTGGCCAAGATAGTTGGCAATTCCTTTTCCTCAGGCCACGACAGTTGTGTCATGGGTCCCAAAACCGCATTTGGTCCAATCTCGAGCACGGTGTCGACGCCGAGGGACGCAAGGGTGGATACGCCACGACGGTATGCGACTCCCTGTCGCGCATGACGGCGCCAGTAGCCGCTGTCTAGTCGGACGCCTTCAGTTACTAATTCCCCTGTCAGATTGCTTATCAGAGAGATGTTGGGGACACCAATATCCAACTGATCCACCGCATGGGCAAGCTCATCGAGAATGGGCTCTACCAATGCGCTGTGATAGGCAGGGCTCTTCTTGAGCCGACGAACTCTCACGTCCTGCTGTTCGAATCGAGTGAGCAATGGCTCAATTTCATGGGCATAACCGCTCAACACTTGGTGTGCGCCGTTTAGCGCGGCGATGCTGATTCCGATGCCATTGAGTTCTTCGTTGTATTTCGATATAGCTTGAGTAGCTTCGTCCTCCGTTACAAAGACTGCCGCCATGGCTCCTGGACCTGGTAGCGCACTCATAAGTCGGCCTCGCGCAGAGGCAAATCGGCAACCGTCATCAAGACTGAACACACCTGCAGTGCGAGCTGCGGCAATTTCTCCAAGACTGTGTCCAAATACGACGTCGGGCATTACTCCCAAGCTTTGCCACAGGTCAGTTAGTGCACACTCGATTGCATAGATGCAAGGCTGAACCCACGTGGGATCTTCCAGATCTTTTTCGGTACCAGGAGCACCAAAGAGCCGATCGATCAATGAAGCACTCCGTTCGCTCTGAATGACCTCGTCGCATCGGTCGATCGTGTGCCTGAAGACCGGTTCGCTCTCGTATAGTGCTTTGCCCATGCCAGCCCACTGGCTGCCCTGGCCCGTGTATGCGAAGGCGATCAGCGCTGGGGTAGAGCAAGGCTCAACAGATTCCATGGATATTGAATTGCGAAGCTCGTCGGCAGAGGAGCCTCTCGAATTGACAAGTAATGCCTTTCGATAGTTGAAGTGAGTTCTGCCGATGCTTGCAGTCCAACAGAAATCAGAAATGAAGGAATCCGAGTCAGAAGAAGCTTCTGACTCATTTTCCTCTCGAGCTTCTAGCCAGTTTGCGTATTCGTTGGCGATTTCTTCAAGTGCTGCGGCCGATTTGGCGGATAACGGCAGAAGACGTTTGTGCCGAGTGGGTGGTTGCAACGACACTTCATCAGACATTTCTTCGCGTGGGCACGGACCTCCCACACGATGTGCCGGCCCGTTTATTGTGTTGAACCCATCAGCCGTGTACTGCAGCGGAGTAAATTCACCGTATCCCCTCAAGAGGACATGAGCGTTGGTCCCAGAGAAACCAAAGGAGTTTATGCCCGCTAAGCGTTCAGAGACGTCCTTTTGCGGCCAAGGCATGGCGTCGCTCACGACCTTGACCGGCAAACTATCCCATGCAATTTCTGAACTGGGATTCTCGAAATTCAAATGTTTGGGGATATAGCCAAACCGAATTGCCATTGCGGCCTTTATGACTCCTGCAACCCCCGCTGCAGGTTCAAGATGACCAATGTTGGTCTTTACCGAACCTATTAGGAGTGGTTGGTTTGCACTTCTTCCTGCGCCGTAGATTTCTGCAGCTGCATTGATTTCTATCGGGTCGCCGACGGGCGTTCCGGTTCCGTGGGCTTCCAAGTAGTCCACTTCTAGAGGCTGGATTTCGGCTTGATCGAGAGCGGCTACTATCACTGCTTTCTGCGCGCTTCCACGAGGAACGGTCAATCCGTCGCTAGTTCCATCTTGGTTAATGGCCGTTGCTGCAACCTCTGCCCAGACGTGGTCGCCATCGCGTTGTGCGTCCTCGAGCCGTTTCAATACGACAATTCCGCACCCCTCGCCACGCACGTAGCCATTTGCGGACTCGTCGAAAGTCTTACAGGTGCCATCTGGAGAGAGCATTCCTGCGTTTGCTCGAAGTTCTGTGAGTTTGCCCGACAAAATGAGCTGAACTCCCCCAGCTAATGCAATATCGGTTTCCCCAAGCTGAAGTGCGGTTGTTGCTTGATGCATCGCGACTAGGGACGAAGAGCATGCTGTATCGACGGTCATTGCCGGTCCTTCAAATCCCAGCGCGAAGGAAACTCGACCGATTGCAGTATTTAGCGAGGTGCCAGTGATCGTGTAGAGACTAGCTGCAGGCTGAGATGTGTCCGCGCCACCGAGAATCAGGTATCGATAGTCGTTGTTGCTCATCCCAGCGTAGACGGACGCCGACGAGCCGCGCAGTTGCTCCGGGTCAATATTGGCATTTTCCAATGCGCGCCAACTCGTTTCGAGCATCATTCGTTGCTGTGGATCGAGAAATTCCGCCTCGGAAGGTGAGATCCTGAAAAACTCAGCGTCAAACTGATCGATCTCGGTCAGAAACGCACCGTAGCGACAGGCACTCGGAATTGTCGAAGTGTCTTCGTACAAGTCGCCGACTCTGCCCTCGCGAGCACCGGGAGGGCACTCGACAACACACTTTGTACCAGTTACAAGCTTTTCCCAAAATGTTGCTAGGTCTGGAGCACCAGGAAACCGACATGCCATTCCAACGATGGCAATCCGCGAGTTCGCAGAGTCCTGCGCGTTGGAAATTGATCGGCTTTCTGTGTCGTCGAGCGAGCTGTCAAGTCGCTCAGAGGTTCCCGTCGATGGATGTCCATCGTCCTTTTGGCTTGTTACCTCGGCCATTGCATTTGCCTACAGCGGTTCCTGAATTAAATTGTATAGTCGGCTAAACCCATCAGGCTTTGCGGCAGGCGATGTGTTAGGAAAGGGCAGCTGTAACGTAGCCGGCAAATCGATACGAACCATTAGCATTGAATTGATTAGCCAGTAGGCTTGATATGTCGTAGTCGGGCATACTTTGCCAATGTATGCATGGAAGTTCAGGCATCACCGCGAGGCGTCGCGAGCGTAGAGCACCTGTACGAATGCTGCTCAAAGAATGAAATCGGCGTCAAACTCATTTCAACATACGGAACCAAGTCGTTCTGGAAGTTCCCGCAAGATTCGATCAACCAGCTAAGGCCGCACTAAATGTGGAATCTCAAAGATCTGAACCTCACCGCCGGCCTGTCTGTGGGGCTAATTCGAAGCCTCTCCATGGGCATTTCTTTGTTCGCTGTTGCGAATCTGGTGTTCATTGGCGGGCTTCAACCCTACGTGCTCAATGGTGCGGGAATGTTCTACATGGGAACAGCGATCCTCTGTCTGTTTCTTGCGATATTCGGGAAATTTCCATCTCCAGTTGCCACTGCCCCTGTTCCTGTATTGCTGGTGATGTTGGCCATCGCAGGATCTATGGATCTGCAGGGCCACGAATTCTTCCTAACTTTTGTGTTTTCGATATTTGGCTGTGCATTGCTATCGGGACTATTGTTCCTTGCAATCGGTCTTTTTCGATTCGCAAACTTTTTTAGGTTTATCCCTTTTACGGTCTCTGCTGGAACTCTTGCCGGTTCGGGTGTCTTGATTCTTCTAATGGCGTTGAATCTCGCCGGTATTGGTTGGCGACCAGAGAGTTGGCCGGGATTGCTTGAGCCTGCTGCATTCTTGAACGCTGCTCTTAGTCTGGGTCTTGGTGTGTTTTTCATTGTGGTTTCCAAGATTTGGACTCGCGTCTGGGTGCTGCCGTTGTTTTTCGTATCGTTCTGCGTCGTGTTCCACGTGGTTCGGGTGCTACTAAATTTCTCTATAGAAGAAACAGTAGCGGCCGGGCTATTGCTCGACCTGAATTGGTCAGGTGCGCTCTGGCCAGCGTATGGACCAAGCGATATCCAATCCGTGAATTGGAGCGTTGTAGCTGGTCAGGCAGTCAGCGGCGCGGTTCTCTTTGTGGTCTTGTTAGTTCTTACCGTCGTAAGTTTTGCTCAACTGGAACTTGGCGCACGTATGGAATTGGACTGGAACAGGGAGCTCAAGCTTCACGGATTCGCGAATCTCCTCTCGGGCATTGGAGGAGGTATCCCCGGTGCAACGGTTGCATCTGCGACATTACCAAACATTGCTTTGCGGGGCAATTACCGCTTAACAAGTATCGTCATGGCGCTTTCGCTTGTGCTCTTTACTTTCGTCGGTTCGGATCTTCTGCGGATGCTGCCGCTTCCGGCAACAAGTGGCTTCCTCATATTCATGGCTTTTCCACTCATAAACGATTGGCTCATTCGTAGTCGCAAACGGTTACATATCACAGAATATTTGATGCTGGTACTGATTTGCATTGCTATCGTTTTCGTTGGATTCTTGGAAGCAATAGCTCTAGGGCTAGTACTTAGCCTTATCTTCTTCGCGGTTCGGTTGAGTCAAGTACGCCTTGTAGAGTCCGAGTTCACAATTAGAGAACGAAGAAGCAATCAGCTGCGTTCGATTCCAGAGGAATCGATTCTCAATGTCTATGGACCTCGCGTTCGTATCTTTCGTCTTCGCGGATACATCTTCTTTGGTAGTGCCTACACGTTCACAACGCAATTGAAAGAGGCACTGAAGAGTGAGCCCTATCCCATGTGCGTGGTAGTTGATTTTGCAGGAGTCACAGGATTTGACCTCTCTGCTGTAGATAGCCTCCGAGGCTACATTCAGTTCGCCAATTCAGGACGAGTAAAGACAGTCTTTAGCTCCGCTTCTGATCGGTTCAAACAAGAAACGCGTAGAGACTTTCCACAGCCCTTGTATGAATCCGTCGAGTGGTTGGATTCAGAAGATGCCGCATTGGCTAGAGCAGAAGAATTGCTATTGAGTTTCTACAGCGATGAAGTTGCCGCCGACCCCTCGCTGCGTGAATTGGTGCGGCGTAGTACCTCACAAGAATTGTCCACATACTTGGCGCATCAGGCGGAATTTGAAGATCTAGTTGGCGACTTGGGTAACTTTTGCGAGTCCATTGAATATACAGATCAACAAGAGATCACGCGTGAAGACCTTTCGCCAAGAGGTATGCAATTGCTTGTGTCAGGCATAGCATCCGTCAAGTCTGACGATGGGTCGACACTCTACCAACTTAGACCAGGATCAATTATCGAAGAGAGCAGCGCTGTCGAAGATCGCAATGCGTCAATTACCACCGTGTCAGAAGGTTCGTGCAAAACTATATTGGTAACCCCTAGAGACTTAGCTAAACTCGAGGAAGAGGATCAAACGCTGACGTCTAGGCTTTTTCGCTATATCCTGTCGGTTGGTAGTTCAGCCAGAGCTAGCGGCTAACGAAGCAAAGAGTAGGCACCAAATAGGCACAACTATTGCGGAAAGGCAACCCTACCAAGTTCAATTAGAACCTTGGCAGTCCTATGTTCTTTAATTGAGACACTCGCAAAGTTGATCGGTCAGGAGCCGTGCGGACTTGTAGTCGGGTCCATATCTACGGAAGGCAGGTGCCGAGCCAACTCACGTCGTGCTCGAATCGCCCAATATGCAAAAACGACGAACGCTGTCAAACCGGAGACCAACAATACAATCCCAAAAACTAGTCCATCATAGTCACTGGCAGTCGAGGGCAAAACTATGCGTGTGATTGTCCAACCAACCAGAACCACCCACCACCCAATGAGGATCCAATACACAACGGCGGCATATTGCAGCGTAGTGTCAGTCAATTTAGTCAGGTAATACCCATGACCCGCAATAAATGAGGACAGCATTAGACCTAGACCTGCAAACAAGACATACGCAAGAGATTCGGAAATCAGTTGAAGTCAACCCATCAAAGTTCCGATTTTGGACTTAAACCCAGATCACGTCTAGGAGTCTGAAAAAATCCGATCCGCGTTACACGCTCCATCTAGAGACACCAGGCACACATTTGACCTTCGCTCGCCACCCAGCGGAAACCCACGGTGAAGCTCGAGTGCCTAGACGAACAAATCGATCGCCAAGCTTCTATTCAATTGCAGATCGCGTGGGACAACAACTCCCGATTCAGCTGGCAAGAGCTAGTTTGCAGCTACAACAACAAGCTCACCTTTTAAAGTCTCCGTTTGTTTAGGGAGACATAGGTCCTCCTTGCATGTTTGAAACGTGACCTCCGCTGTAAACTCGTAGGTGCCCGGCTCAGTGTTATCCGTTGCAAACACCTGGCCAATGTCTACAGTTGGGCCGTTGAAAATTTCGTACATGCCTTTGAATTGATACATTGGCTGTTGAATATCTCCAACCTTCTGAATTTCGCCGGGAACCCCAAAAGTCACTTCGGTTTCGGCCATACCTTGTTCAGAGTTTCTCCCTGTAGGTGCATAGATGTACCAGCCATCGGCAATCGTAAACGTAACGGACACCTCTGCTTGTGCTCCTGTTTCCATCTCTTTCGGCAACTGCATTGCCAATGAAACTGGTGTGAACTTAGACTTGGCCTGACCACTCTCAGCTATGGCGGTTTCGTCGGTAGACGGTACGCTAGCGCTTTCGCTGGCTTCTGTTGGATCGGAAGGATCGGAGCCGAGCATGACATAAACTCGCCCTTGGTGTCGCATTGTTAGCCAGTGCCCTTTGCCTTCCTTGTAGAGTCTGCCTACCGATTGCTCCCAATAGTCCACATTCATTTGAACCAGGTCTTCGAATTCCTCTTCAGTCCCTGGGTAATTCGAGCCAAATTGCTCTCGCATCGACTCTGCAGTTGGTTTCTCACGTGGCGGATAACGACCAGGATCTTTGCCTGCCGCTTCCACCTGATTGACACTTTCCCATTCCCATGACAATTCATCGGAGAATTCACCATCATTAACGGTTGCCACACTTGCACCAATAATGAGGTCATGAACACCATCATTGTTCCAATCGTCGACATAGATGCGAGGACCACTGCCGGGCAGCGCTTTGCTTCCGTCTGCCGTCTCAAGCAAGTCCACGCCGGGCTTGAACCGATGCCCGTCTTCTGTCTTCAGGCCTTTGAAAAACATGACCGCTGGGTCGCCAGGTTTCGTATAGCTTCCGGTTACCAGCAGATCGAGTACTCCATCTCTATCCCAATCGACTACGTAGGGAGATGTCTTTCCGTCTCCATCCGGATTGCGATCCCCCATGAGTTTTAATGCCGCCTTTTCGTCGGGAGTTAATTGACGCATTACGAGAGGATTGCCCTGTTCGTCGAGTAGAAGTTGACGTCTGCCGAATTTCGGTTCCTTCACTGTTCCAATGTTCTCGCTAATGCGCAGTCCGCCACCGCCGCCGAAGATTAGGTCGAAGTCTCCATCATCGTCGAAATCCCCCATTGCTGCCGAAGAGTAGACCCAGTAGATGAACGACTCAATTTCATCCTTTGGTCCTTCATCGCCACCCATTAGAGGATTCCATTGGGCCGACGGATCGCCTTCTTGAGGGAGTTTGATGCCCGGCAGAAAACCTTCTGCGCTTCCCCTAAACCACGTTACTTCACCTGGGTGATATTGGCCGGTAATCATGTCGATGTGGCCATCGTCGTTTAGATCGTAGAAATAGGGAGTAAACCCTATGCAACACCACTGTTCGACCTCCATGATTGTTCCCTCTGTGTCTCTTGCCCACTTGAAGGAATCGCTAAAGATCGGATCGCTGTCGGTGCCAATGTTTTTGTAGACCCGAACCGTCGAACCATCCTCGCCCATAGGGAATAGATCGTTTGCATTCGTCTCAAACTCCCCGATGAGAAGGTCTCGCTTGCCGTCTCCGTCCCAATCGAACAAAGCTGGTGCGGCTAATCCGTGCTTTGTAGTCTTCACGGGAGACTTTCCGCCCATGACCAAAAATGGTTTGTCCAATTCTGGCGCACCTTCTATTGTTGCACCTTCAATCTCTGGAAAACTCATTTCGTCTGCCACGACAGCAGACACAAGTAAAAGACACCACGCAAATGGCAATATCCATCGACTTCTCATTTTGACCTTTTTGATTTTGCTGCAGAGACCGCAGCAAAATCTGCTTACTTCGATTTAGAAATTATAGATTCTGTTGAGCTAAAAGAGAGGGTCAGGCGACCACTCCCATTCACAGTAAATGGCCGAGCGTTGCGATTCATTCCCTTGCCGTTACCTAGCCCAATTCCTGAATCTCAACGGCTGGAAAAATGGTTAGTCGCTCCCCAGCGCAGCAGCAGCTGATCTGCAATGAGCCGACTTAGTATCAGTACAGTAGATCCGTTTCCTGAACCGGCAAAGTCCGACAATCGCCTACCGGTTCGATCGAGACAGCAAAGTATCTCGAGGATAGCTTACGGAATACCTCTGCAAGATCTGCCAGGTGCCACCCGAATCGAGGTCCTTGGTCCAAGCGATTCGCCCTGGGCGGTCGTCGATGTCTGTCTTGGACGGTGCGGTTGCGTCTCGGTGCACTTCAACTCTTATGTCCTCGTGGCGTGCTACAGGGTAGTAGTCCAGCACTTCTATGCTAGAGCCAGACGAACCATTGTTTTCGATCAACACCAGAAAGTGGGTTTCCTCGACTTTTCGGTTCCGGAAAATACCTTCGTCACCCTTCATTCCTCCTTGATTCTCGACAACCACGCGTATTCGCTGGTCAATACCCAAGGGAATTACAACATCTTCATTGGGAAGTATGTTTCCCACTAGTAGCTCGCCTACGAAGCTATCGTCGACGAAACACCTCATTTCTCCTTCGGGCAGAGGAATATCCTGATCGTATTCAAAATTGGCTGCGAGGTATCCAACATCGTCATGTCGAGGGACAATGGTTGTCTTGATTTCGACATTGTCAATTGCGTAGCTTCCCAAACCTATGATGCCGTGCTCCGAACTGTCATTGGCAACAGACTGTGGATTCGGTGTTCGATATTCCGTCGAAAATGGCAGAGCCGATACAGGTACAAAGTGCATTCCAGCATAAACCCTTTCTTCGAGCATGACACTTGGGGCTGATGGTTCAACGACACGGGCACCCGTAACCGCATATGCTTGGTCGTAGACTATTTCGTCATCTTTTTCTCTGAGGTCTACAAAGTGACTGAACTGCCGAGGAGGAGCAGTTCTTCGATCTGGATTTGTGGTACTCAGGACGAGCGCAACGTCTTGCCAATTCTCTGGGGAATTCTGGAGCACAACGGCATCATGCACGATCGTTAGACTCTTGGATCCGCTATCCAGGTACGCGTGATAGGTCGAGTGCCAGCCCGCCTGACTGGAGTAGTACGACACAACGAACGCTGTCTCTTTGTCCTCAGTTGACACTAGCCCTAAGGACAATTCGGCCGACTCCAGTTCCCGTCCGCCGATTTGATTGCGTTCACTGCGAATTTGTCGCAGTCTTGTCTTAGCATCGTTGAGAGCTCGTTGTACTTCGCGGCGAGAGTCGAAAGCCTCCTTACTGCTTTCTCGTATCAATGCGAGTACGCCACGCGTTCGCTGCAAACCAGCCTCTACATCCTCGGATTCGGGGGCTTTTTGTTGAGGATGTTGCTCAACTACGCCCTGTAGTAGCTCAACTTCCATTTCTATGGAAAGCAGTTCGTCTTCGTGTTGAGCGATTGTCTGATTCAGTTCATCTATTTGTTTGTCGAGCTCTCTAACTTTCGCGGCAAAGGCTTCATCGTCGAACTTCGTAGTGCGCTTGGTGTCGACTATTCGGACATGGCTACTTGACCCGATTGCTCGGACAGCAAAGTCTCCCACGCTTGCTGGCAAGCCCTGTATGACGACCCGATGGTCGCCTGCGGGCACATCGACCACAAATTGCCGGATCACGTCCGCACCATGGGGATACACGCGCACTTCTGAAACCACTGGCTTGACAACCGTATTTGCCAATAGTGAACCGTTCAGTGCGAGTACGGAAACGGTTGTTACAAAGATAGTGAGTTTTGTACTTGATTCCTTCATCTTCAATGCTCCAAACGCGGAGAGAATTCGGATCGCGCCAGAAGTTACCGATTGAGGAGTTGTTCGCGATGCCGACCTTTCAAATCGGCACCTGAATCGTTCTTGAACAACCCAAAACCGAAATTTCAACGCATCCTATACATAGGTATTTGACCATTTACACGAGCCAATTGCACGAGATGTTTGCTCGATGGGGATTATGTGTGCGTAGCAAGAAGAGTTTTGGCAGAGACGGGCTCTCTGCGTCGGCAATTGCTAGAGATACCTTGGTTCGCAAGCGTACAAGGGAGGAGATTGAGTTGGCGAATACTAAATTGCCATTTGTAATGAGGATCGGTTTAGAATCGCAAATCAAGTGTCGGTTGTAATCAGATCGACTTCCGAGGAGGCCCCAAGACCTTGAGTTTCGTATTAATGAAGAACAACACATTGACCGCTACTCGTTGGTAGGCTAAAGCCACGTGTGCGTTTACGAACACTGGACTCAAGGTGCTTTTCAACCAATGCTCCAAAATACAGCGTTTCCTATAATTTGACCTACTTGCTGACACAGGTAGTGTTGCTGCTTGGCCGTCTCCTATTCCTCGCTGCATTCATCGCTCAAGCGTGTGCAATTCGTTGACACAATTCGCGTGTGACTGAGATTCTTTGAGATACCTGAAATAGCCGCATGGATACCGTCCTACAACTCTTGCTAAAAGGTATTTCGCAAGGCTGTGTCTATGGACTCATAGCGCTTGGATTTGTGCTGATCTACAAGGCCACCGAGATGATCAACTTCGCCCAGGGCGAACTAATGATGATCGGCGCGTTGATCGCGGTCACCTTCACCCAATACCTGCAATGGAACTACTTCGTAGCCGTTGTGTTGACTGTCTTGGCAACAGGATTCATAGGTTTGCTTCTCGAAAGATCGTTGCTGCGACGCATGATTGGGGAACCACCGTTTGCAGTCCTCATGGTTACGATCGGTCTTGGGTTTGTACTTCGTGCGGTAGCGGGGATGATTTGGGGTCACGATCCCCAAGAGTTACGGACTCCATACTCCGATGTTGTCATAAACATGGGCGATATAGTCCTAGGAGTCTCGAATCTTGTGGTGATTGGCGGAACGATTGCACTGTGTATAGCTTTGTTCCTGTTCTTTCGATTCACCCGAATTGGGATTGCGATGCAGGCGTCGTCGCAAAACCAACTAGCGGCTTTCTATGTCGGCATCCCGGTTAAGCGAATCGTCGCGTTGACTTGGGCACTGTCTGCCGGAATTGCTGCAATTGCAGGAATTTTGTTCGCGCCGCTCACAGCAATCACGCCAAATATCGGTTTTTCGGGTATCAAGGCATTCGCTGCCGCAATCGTTGGTGGTTTCGGAAGTCTCCCTGGTGCGATTATCGGAGGGCTTTCGATAGGGATTATCGAGCAATTCATGCAATACCACTTCGGCAAGGGTCTTGGTGACACAAGTGCTTACATATTGCTCTTGCTCATGCTTCTAATACGACCATCTGGACTTATAGCCAGTATGCAAAAGAAGAAAGTCTGATGCGTTTTGTATTGAAAACCAACTATGGGCGCGATATTGACATCTTCAAGCATCGTGCCCACGCAGCATGGTACATCGTCCTAATTGGTCTATTGATTATCGCCCCTCTGTTCTTGGATGTTTTCTACGAGACCCAACTAACGGAACTCTTCATTTGGGCGATCGCTGGAGCTGGCTTGATGCTGTTGGTCGGTTACACGGGTCTGGTTAGCCTAGGCCACGTAGCCTTCATGGCTTTGGGTGCTTACATTCACGCCATTCTCTACTCGCGTGGATGGCCTCTTGTCTTGAGTATTCCTGCTTCGGCCATCATGACCGGTGGGATTGGAGTTCTAATCGGCGTTGCCTCGTTGAGAATGACAGGCATCTACCTTGCTATCGCCACTCTGGCTTTCGCGATGATCGTGGAGAAAGTTCTAGCCCATTGGCCAGCACTAACAGGTGGCCATTCCGGCTTTCGCGTTGACGATCCAACGTTGTTTGGACTTTCGCTGGATTCGTCGACCGCCTACTACTACACATGCCTGACGGTGCTCCTCTTCGTGTTTCTGGCAGTAATCAATCTGCTCCGATCGCCTACGGGAAGATCCTTTATTGCTGTCCGAGACTCCGAAATCTCCGCTCAAGCGCTTGGTGTCAACCTGCTGAGAACAAAGACGCTTGCATTTGCTTTGTCTGCGGCGCTAACGGGACTTGCCGGGGCACTCTACGCACACCGAATAGGTTTCCTTTTTCCTGATGCGTTCACGATCATGACGTCGATCATGCTGCTGATGCTTGTAGTAGTTGGCGGACTCGGGTCATTGCATGGTGTGGTGTTCGGTGCATTCTTCATCACCATCGTTCCGCAGATCATCGCAATCGTGCGAGATTGGCTACCGACAGAGCTCGTCCAACGAGGTGGATTGGAGCCTCTCACCTTTGGTGCGGTGCTCATACTGTTCCTTGTGTTCGAGCCTCTTGGGTTCTATGGACGTTGGGTGAAGGTACGACTGTTCTTCAGTCAATTCCCGCTCTATCGAAAGAAGACCTTCCTTCGCCAAAAATCCTATTTGAAGACTGAGAGAGTCCATTAGGCAAATGCTTGAAGCCGAGGGGATTTCAGTCAGTTTCGGGGGAGTCCACGCGATTCAGGATCTCTCTTTCAAGGTAGAGAAGGGCGAGATTTTCAGCATCATGGGACCCAATGGCGCTGGCAAGACCACGGTGTTCAATCTGATTAGCCGTTTCTACGATGTCGACGAGGGAAGGATCGCATTTGAAGGTGAAGACATTACAAAAGTTTCACCGCACGCGATTGCACGCAAGGGCATTGCACGTACGTTTCAGAATGTCGAGCTTTTCGAACATGAAACGGTCCTGAAGAACCTGCTGATCGCCCAACATATTCACAAGAAGACGTCGGTTCTTACTGAGTTCTTATTCACTCCGAAAGTACGCAAGCAGGAGATCGCTTTCCGTAGAAAAGCTGAAGATGTAATTGACCTGTTGCACCTGCAAAACTATCGCGAGACTACCGTTGATTCCTTGCCATTCGGAATCCGCAAGATTGTGGAGATTGGTAGAGCGTTATGCATGGATCCCAAGCTGCTCCTGTTGGACGAACCGTCGTCTGGTCTCAATCCAGAGGAATCGGAAGACCTGTCGTTTTGGATCGAGGACATCAACGAAGATTTGGGCATTACCATCGTAATGGTCGAGCATGACATGAACTTGATTGGACAGGTATCAAATCGAGTTCTTGCCATGGCGGATGGAAAGGAGCTAACCACTGGCAATCCAGAAGAGGTTCGCGTGCATCCAGATGTTGTAGACGCCTACCTGGGTACCTAGGGCGAAATGGACAACAACATGCTAGTTGTGCGGAACATCGAGACCTACTACGGTCCGATCGTTGCGATTCGTGGCGTGTCACTGTCAGTCAAAAAAGGCTCGATTGTTACCGTGTTGGGTGCGAATGGCGCGGGCAAGACCACCGTACTCAAGACTATTTCCGGTGCGATGTCCCCACAAAAGGGAAGCGTGCACTTCAATGATGAAGAAATAACGAGCAGAGAACCTGACAAAGTCGCACGACTAGGTATTGGCCATGTCCCGGAAGGAAGAGAAATCTTTCCGTTTCTTACCACTGAAGAGAACTTGTTGATGGGTGCGTTCACCCGACGTGGCTCGTCCATTGATACAGATCTCGAGCTCATCTATTCCTACTTTCCTCAACTGTCGCAGAATCGGAAACTTGCCGCTGGCTATCTTTCAGGCGGGCAACAGCAGATGCTGGCTATTGGCCGCGCGTTGATGCTGTCTCCCACACTCATGCTTCTCGACGAGCCGTCGCTCGGACTTTCTCCAAAGCTAGTTCACGAGATTGCGGAGATCATCCGCACGATCAACACGGAGCAAGAAGTGACTGTGCTTTTGGTCGAGCAGAATGCCAAGATGGCTCTCGAATTGTCCGATTACGGCTACATCATGGAAAATGGCAGAGTCGTTATGGAGGACACCTGCGACAGGCTGTCCAACGCCACTGACGTGCAGGAGTTCTACTTGGGAATGAAGGACAAGGGAGTTCGTGGACAGCGTCGTTGGAAACAGAGGAAAACCTGGAGATGACTGAGCCGGTTGGGTCAAATGGCTCGACAACTGTGCCGCGAGTCTTTCAGCAGCGCGTCGATGAGCTGCCGGACAAGGTGGTAATTCGAGAAAAGGACTTCGGAATTTGGAACGAGTACACCTGGTCTGACTGGGGTGAACAAGCCCAGCTCATTGGACTTGGTCTGAAGGCATTGGGATTGGAGCGAGGCGACATTGTGTCTATCGCTTCCGAAATCAACAAGGAGTGGCTGTTTGCCGATCTTGGCTCCATATGCACGGGAGCAGTCTGCAACGGCGTCTACCCAACTGACGCGCCCAATCAGGTGGAATACCTGATCAACGACAGCGGGACAAAGTTCTACTTCGCAGAAGACGAGGAGCAGTTGGACAAGGTGCTGCAAGTCCGCGGACGCACTCCAACGCTGCAGAAGATCATTATTTTCGACATGGAGGGCCTGCGCAACCTCGACGATGAAATGTGCTTGTCGCTCGAGGAGCTTTGCAATCTTGGTGACGAATTTCGTCGCGACAATCCAACCGTTTGGAAGCAGGAGATTGAGGCTGCCGATCTCGACGATCTCATGATTCTGACCTATACCTCTGGAACTACGGGACCGCCTAAAGGGGCAATGATCACGCAGCAAAACATGCTGTTCATGATGAAGTGCTTGCAGAATTGCTTGACCATCTCCGAGAAAGACCGCCAGCTGGGGTTCTTGCCTTTAGCGCACATTGCAGGCCGCATGTTCTATACGTTTTCGGTAATCGAAGCAGCTTCGGAAGTCCATCTCGTGGAGAGCTTGGACACTATTGTGAATGACATACGCGAAGTCGAACCTACAGTCCACTTCGCTGTGCCACGAGTTTGGGAAAAGCAATACTCCGTGGTAACGATCATGAGGAAGGAGGCCACAGCGCTCGGTACATGGGCCTACGACGCTGCGTTGAACGTCGGTTCCCGGCGAGCCAAATTCCTTAAAGAAGGCGAGAAGATACCGATTTGGCTAGCAATCCAATTTGCACTGGCAGACTTTGCTGTCTTGCGCAACGTTCGTAGAGCCCTTGGAATCGATCAGTGCAGATGGTTGGCAACAGCTGCCGCACCAATAGCTCCAGATCTCATTGAGTGGTATTGGGCAATGGGCAAACCAATGTTCGAGCTCTACGGACAGACTGAGTGCACTGGAGTTGCAACCTGTAATCTCGAATCGGACCATCGCATAGGCAGTGTTGGTAAGCCCGTAGAGGGAGTGGAAATCGCACTCTCCGAGGAAAACGAAATACTCATCCGTAGCCCGGGAGTAATTCGAGGGTATTGGAACAAGCCCGAGAAGACCGCGGACACCATCAAGCAGGGCTGGCTCTACTCAGGTGATGTGGGCAAAATTGACGAAGACGGTTTCGTCTACATCGTTGACCGTATGAAGGACATCATTATTACTGCCGGAGGCAAGAACATAACTCCAAGCGAAATTGAGAATCAGCTCAAGTTCTCGCCCTACATCACGGATGCTGTAGTGGTGGGCGACAGGAGGCCCTACTTGACGTGCCTGATTATGATCGACCACGAGAACGTTACGCAGTTCGCGCAGGACAACGATGTTCCGTTCACCAACTACACAAGCTTGTGCCATACTACCGAAGTTCAAGATCTGATTAATGGCGAAGTCGAGCGCGTGAACACGATGTTCGCGCAAGTGGAGACGATAAAGAAATTTCGATTGATAGATCAGCTTTTGGATGCCGAGGACGAGGAGCTTACTCCAACGCAAAAGTTGAAACGCACAGTCGTGAACGATAAGTACTCGGATCTGATTCAGACAATGTACGCGGGAGGTTGAAAGACGTGTCGAGATTCGTAAGGCCCTGTATCGCTTCTGTTGTTTGTTTGGCGGTCCTGGGTTGCTCTCCCGATCCTTCAGACTCGTCTGGCACGAGCGGCGTGCAGGGAGTTTCAGACGACGAGATCCTAATCGGAAGTCACACTGACCTGTCGGGACCTATTGCCTTCTATGGGCGCGACTCCATCAACGGCGCCCTCATGCGGTTTGAGGAAGCGAACGAGGCGGGCGGCGTACATGGGCGAACGATTCGATTCATTTACGAAGACACTGCATACCAGGTACCCAACTCGATTCGTGCCGCAGACAAGCTCATCAATTTTGACAAGATTTTCGCTATGTATTTGGCGTTGGGAACCCCAAACAATCTGGCGGTAATGGACGACCAGTTCAAGGCTGGCATACCCAATCTATTTCCAATAACAGGTTCGATTCAGATGGCCGAGCCCTATCACAAGCTCATGTTTACGCAACGTGGCATCTACTACGACGAGATCCGAGCTGCTGTCAAGTACTTCGTCGAAGTCAAAGGAAGAACTACGCCGTGCGTCGCACATGTAGACAACGATTTTGGACATGAGATTCTTCTTGGTGCAGAGGACCAGGCAGAGGAAATGGGATTGGAACTTGCCGCAGTCACGGCTCACAAGAGCACGGAGACTGAATTTACTGCATCTGTGCTTCGACTACGCGATGCGGGGTGCGATCTGGTTCTTATGGGTACGGTGGCAACCGACACCATCGGCATTCTGTCAATGGCGAAGGAATTCGGATGGGAGGATGTTGACTTCGTTGGTTCAAACGCTGGTGCGCCGTCAGCGATTGCCGAGCTAGAGAGTGGTGCGGGAGAGGGCTACTACGCGTTTCTTCACTCATTGCGCATCTATCCAGACACTAGTGACAATGAAGAAGCCGTTGCGTGGTATCGGCGATATACGGAAAAATTTGGAACCGAACCCGATGTTACGGGTATGGAAGGCTATAGGGGAGCGGACTTGATCGTCATTGCGCTTGAAGCCGCGGGGCGGGACCTCACTACAGACAAGTTCATTGAAGCTCTTGAGAACATTGGCGAGTACTCAGACATGTTTGGCTACAAGCTGGAGTTCTCACCGGAAAACCACAACGGGGTAAAAGAGACGGTCTTGGGGCGGATTCAAAACGGCAGGTGGGTTGAGTCCGACCAACGGATCCCGCTGAACTAAAATTGTTCTCAGGAAACTGACCACGAATCTGGTTGGGAGTCGTGAACGAGCAGGAGCTGCTAAAGCGACTACGTTCGTTGACGGTGTGGCAACGCTTTGGCGAAAGGGCTCCGCACAAACCCCTGTTACTCTTGTACGCGCTTGGCAGGCTCCTGAACCACGCTGAGCGATTAGTTAGCTATACGGATGTCAAGTCTGACCTAACGAATCTACTAAAGCTCGTTGGTCCGCCACGCAAGAGCTACCATCCAGCGGAACCATTCAAACGATTGCCTGGCGATGGGCTTTGGGAACTAGATCTACCACGTGAGCTTTCCGGCAGGCCTTTGCCGACACTTTATGAGAGCGAGTTACTCAGCTACAACATTGCGGGCGGATTTAGCCACGAAATCTACGAATTCTTGATGGAACGCACCGACCTCATCCAGTCGGTTGCGTGCAGACTTCTCACAGAGAATTTTCCGGTGAGTTATCACGACGAGATTCGAAGGTGCGTAGGGCTCCTGGAAAGCGAGGTGGTTCCCGTGACGAGGGAACAGGCTAAGCGTGATCCAAGATTCAGAGACGATGTGCTACGTGCCTATGGTCGAAGTTGCAGCGTGTGCGGATCAGATCTCCGATTGGCAGACGCACTGTTTGATCTCGAGGCCGCACACATAATGTGGCACTCCGCTGAGGGGCCAGATGAGGTGCCCAACGGACTGGCGCTATGCGGCTTTCATCACAAAGCGTTCGATCGTGGCGCATGGGGATTGAGGCAACGAGATTCGGGCTTTACCATTCAGGTGTCATCAGATCTCAATGGAAGCAGTCAAGCCGTAGACCTTCTGCTGGACTTCGAGGGTGAGAAGCTTCGACTTCCACGAAAATGCGAGCACTTTCCCGATCCTCGATATGTCGAGTGGCACACCAAGCAAGTCTTTAGAGACGCAAGGTAGTCGAGAGATTCTAGCCTCTACGCAGAAGCGGGATTCCTTCGCGGCGTGAGTCCCGCCGCCACATACGCGGCATCAATGACTCGCATTTGCTTCACGGCATCTTCCGCATCTGTCGGCAACTGTGTTCCGTTCCTAACAGCATCGACGAAGGCATCCAACTGGTAGGAATAGGTTGGTCGGCGGGTCAGTTCCTCGTCTCGTACGGTTTCCTTGCCAATCTTGAGCACGATGCGATTGCCGTGTTGTGGAACAAGCGGGTTTTGTACGTGCAAGTTGCCTTTTGCGCCCTTCACGTCTAGAAAAGCTCGGTAACCTGGATCTGACATCGACCCTACCGTCTTCCCAGACACCCCACTATTGAATCGCATGTTCACTTCAAGCCTCATGTCGACCTGTGGATTTCCAACTATTGCGTTGGCGCTTACAACCTCAGGTTCCTCTCGCAATATGTGACGCACCCAGGATATTGGGTAGCATCCCATGTCCATAGTGGCACCGCCGCCTGTTTCGTAGTGCATGCGAATGTTTTCCGCGTTGGGCGTTCCGACCGTAAATTCCGCTTGAACATGCAGAATTTCACCCAGCACACCGGAATCCACAATTTCCAGAGCAGCCTTGAACACAGGATGGTAGCGATAGTGAAATGCTTCTATCAAGACCAATCCAGTCTCATTTGCAACGTCAGCCATTTCTCGTGCTTCATCTGCGTTCATTGAAAAGGACTTTTCACAAAGTACGTGCTTACCGGCTCGCAATGCCTTGATCGAATACTCGTGGTGCAGATGAATGGGTAGTGGGTTGTAGATAACATCGAGGGAAGGATCAACAACCACTTCGTCGTATGTGTCGTAGACTGTTGGAATGGAATGGCGCGCGGCGAAAGCATCCGCCCGTGACCTGTCTCGTGCAGCGACTGCGACTACTTCCACACTTTCGTTTTCGACTGCTGGGGCCATCAGAGCCGCCGGAGTAATTCCAGCGGCACCCAAGGTTCCGATTCTCAATGGTTTAGACATGGTGCTGTATTCCTTTTGATGCAGTGAATGGGTGCGACATTGGCAAGTTGCATGGTGCATTTAATCAAGGTCACGTCGAGACTGTATGAATCCCGCCAAGCAGAGCTCTAGGTGCTGCCGATTTGCTCACTTGGCGATGCCGCCTTTGATGACGACTACCAGGTGCCGTTTTAGCAGAGCGGAGGCAAACTATTCGTCAAATATCACGCGAAAGTTTCGATTCGACGGGTTCTATCCCCCACCCAGGGTTGTCTGGCAAGACTAGAAAGCCATCTCTATAGTCAGGCTGGCTAGTAAAAAGCTCTTTGTCGTCTTCAACACGGTCAATGTCTGTTTCCATGATCTTGAGGTTTGGCACAACAGCGCAGAAGTGTCCTGCCATCAGTGTCGCTAGGTGTCCATAGTAGTTGTGCGGAGCAACGTTCACTTGGAATGCGTCCGCGGCTGCGGCGATCTTTAGCGATTGCCATACGCCAATCCACATCGCGTCGATAATGGCGACGTCGAGAGCCTCCCGCTGAAAGTAGGGCAGGAACTCCACAAGACCTGTAAGGGATTCACACCCGCTGATAGTGAAGGGGCTTTGATGACGTATGGTCGCAAGCGCAGCCGCGTGTTGAGTGTCGATCTCCACCCAGAAGATGTCGAGATCGCTCAGTTTTCGAAGAATCGACAAGTAGCCTTCGGTACGGCAGTTGTAGTTCAGATCGAGCAATATGTCGATGTCTGGTCCGGTGCCCTCTCTAAATGCCGAGAGATACTCGTACAACCCATCGAGGACAGCGCGGCTTGGTGTGCGTCCGTGCTCATCAGGCGGAAAGCCGAAACCTGGCGACCATCCCACCATTCCTTCAGGCGTCGCTCGGAAGATATTGGTCTTGAGTGCTGTAAATCCGCTCTCACGCACTTCTCGTCCGAGAGCTACCACTTCGTCAAGGTTTTTGACCCCTGGCGGGTAATAGTCGGGTCTGGAAATCCTCCAGGTCCCGCAGTGCGACCAATACACGCGGATCCGTTCTCGAACTGCCCCTCCCAGCAATTCAAAGCATGGGATGCCCAAGTGGCGCGCCTTTGCATCAAGTAGAGCATTTTCGATTGCACCATTTGCACGGGCCAAAACACCCGTTGGCGATTGTCGAGTGGCTGATGCCAGTCGTGCGTAGATTCCCTCGTGCTGCATCACGTCTTGGCCGACCACACGACCACGAAGGCGCTCGATCGCTGTTGTTACTCCCACAGCGCTCCAGCCTTCGTCGTACTCGCTCCACCCTACGGTGCCGTTCTCCAGCGTGATCTTTGCAAAGTGGTAGTTGCGCCATCCAGCGCGACAGTGAAATGTCTCCAGAAGTTCAATCTTCATTCAGGTTCGTAGTTCTGCTGGCATCAATCGGCAAATGCTAAGCGATTTGCTAGTGCGTTGCTGCAAGTGCGGCCCGGATTAAGTCTCTCGTCTGAGCTACCATCTTGGAAAGAACATTCGGGTCAGGTTCCTCGATGCTAGGCACATGCAGGTGGCCCAAAGGGAATTCCACGCCAAGTTTCTGTTGCAGAACCCGAGTTCGATAAGCGATCTCATTGGATAGGTACCCGCCTCCAGAACCCGATATTGCGGTCAATCCATCGAGTTGAGACAGCGATGTTGCGACGAGTTCGCCCTTTTCGACCGTGGAGACTTTACGATTGTCTCGCACCTGCCACCTTCCTTTTACCTTGCACATTGGACCAGCCGGCAACGAAAACTCCACGAACTCCGAAGAATCCGCAATGCAAGGTGTGGTCTTGCCCGCGACGGGTCCTAGCAATCCCGCATTGTCCGGAGCTTCTGAAGAGCGACGGAGTCCAGGAAATCGCTCGAGATCGAACTGATCCCTTCCCATACTTATTGTGAGACCGATTCTTGGACCTTCAATGAAGCAAGGACTGCACAATTGTTCGACTATTCGAGCATCAAAATCCGCGTAGCGAACGGGGAATACAAGAGTTTCCATCCCATAGCCTTCAATGTTCTCTCCGTCTAATGTCAACGCAATTGCGGCGGATGGATTAGATTGGCCGATGTTGGCGTCGAGCTTGAAGGGATCGAAACAGGTCAGCAAGATGGAAGGGATCCCATTTCTGCGATTGCCAAGCTTTTCGCCGCCGCGAGACGTGCGACTCGAGAACTCGAGAGTTTGGAGCTGATTGTCTAGTAACCCGTTGCGTTGCGACGGGAGGTTTGCCGCCCAAACACGAAGTAAGACTCGGGCAGACAAACGAGCCCAATATAAGGGTCGATCATCCACAAGTTCGTTGTGTCCGCCCCTATCGGCAATAGCTGTTGAAAGCAATGTCCGGCCAAAGTTAGACACTAACTCACGTACATCTGAAGAGTGCGACCCTAAACTGCCCAGCAATTCGCCCAGTAAGGCATCGTACTTAGTGGCAATTGGACGAATCTGGTCTCGAGCTCTTGGCACCCTCGCTTCTTCCTTGGGCAGGAGGAAGGTTCTTTGCAGCAGGTAGCCGTCTACCGTGTCGGAAACAGACATGCACAGAAGGGCAGTTCAAGGCTCTTGGAGTTTACTTAACCCGAAGATTGAACCAACTCTCTATGCGATCCCAGGCGGTCTTCAGTGTGTCCACGTTTTGCGTCAGACCGATGCGGACGTAATTCCTAGTGCATTCGCCGCATGCTGTGCCTGGCATGACGGAGACGCCGGTTTCGTCTAGGAGTTGTCGTGCAAACGGTCCTGAGTCCTCATGCACATTCGCCATTACGAACATTCCCGCGTCCGGGCGCTCAGCGTCGATACCATCGATGCGCTTGATGCGATTGAGCGTGTAGTCTCGACGCGCCTTGTATTGTGCAACCATCTTTTGAACTTGCTCAGTGTTGTGCTTCAACGCGAACATAGCGCCATCCTGCACAAATTGACTCCCGCAAAAGAACGCACCAAGCGCAAAATCTTCCAATCGATTCGCGAACTCTTCAGAACTCACGGTCCACCCAACACGCCAGCCGCTCATGGCATGTGACTTTGAGAGACTGTCTATGACTATTGTGTTCTGGATGGATTCGGCAACGTTTAGAAGAGAAACGTGCTTCTTGTCATACCACAGCAATGAATAGACTTCATCGGAGATCAGCCAAATGCTGCGCTTAGCGCACTCGTCGGCTAGCCTTCTTAGGTCAGCGGGGTCGGCAACGCTGCCCACTGGATTGGAAGGTGTGTTGATGAGAATCGCAACCGTTCGACTGTCCACTGCTCCCAGCAATGTATCTACGCCAAGCTCGAATCGCGGCGGACTCATTGCAATTGCTTTGAGTTCTACGCCTACGGACGCGCAAGTGGGGTCGTAGCCGAGGTACTTGGGATCCGTTGTAACGACGTTGTCCCCGGGATTCGCAATACAGTTCAGCACTGCATGAATTGCACCAGTTGCACCCTGAAATATCGTGAACTGGTTTGGATTGCGAATGTGACCGGAGAGTCTGGTTTCGAGTTTGGCGAGTTCCTCTTTCAATCTAGGTTCGCCGCCTGCGGACGAATAGTGTGTACGGTGTCGCTTTATCGCTTCGATAAGTCCTACATTGACGTAGTCAGGTGTATTGAAATCTGGATCGCCAAGTGAAAGAGGAATGATCGATTCCCCATCTTTGAGTCTTTGCATGGCGTCCAGATGGACCTGCCACGCTGAGTGATCCAGCGAAGCAAGACGCTTAGATGTCTTGCTTAGAGGAAGATTCATGGGCTTCGGTCTGATGGCATTGGGCTCAATCGAAGAAATGTCTCGGCTAGTTTGAATTGTTTGTGGCTTGTCGCGAAGCAATCCCGATGCTCCTCAATTATCGAGTACATTCACTTAGACCGGTGTTGTAAGTGAATGCTTCTCTTTGGTTGGCGCACTTTGTTGATTTTGATTCATAGTAGGGAACATTGTGGATACCAGCTAGCTGTTCCGACTTAGGGCGCTACAAACTGTTCGGGATCAAATTCCGAACAACCTGCTGCCTCATACTCCCCCTCGTCAAACAAGCCAAGGCGCGAAAAGATCGTCGCGTACAACTCGCATTTCGTGCGAAGTTTGGAAAATCCCTGGTCACTCAGCAGTTCCTGCTTGATCGATTGCCACGTGACGACGGTATCAGTCATTCTGATGCCTTGATCAGTCGGAGTATCGAGTATCAGCGTCGTCTTTCCGTTTACCTCCCAGGGGAGCCATTCGGGGTTTTGCGAATTACGTCCTCTGCCCGGCTTTCCCTCATAAGCGAAATTGATCCAGTAAGACTTCATCTGACTGGCAAGGAGTTCTTGATTGGCATCATTTGGGTAGATTCTGTCGCCTATGAACGAACTAAACGAATCGAAGATAAACGCTATTTCTATCGCATGCGCGGCACCGAGCGCAGTGCTCAAGTCGAAGAACATCAAATCGGGCTCTTCGTCCCAGTCGAAGCGATAGGCGTAAATATTGCTTCTACCGCTCTTCGCCAACGCATTGGCAAGAGAGTCGACCCCCAGTGCTTTCCACACTAACCCTCCATAGTGGACGCGTTTCATGTAGTCGGTCTTGTCTTTGAAGAAATTGAAGATTCCAAGAACGGTGTTAACGTGCTCTGAGTTCTGAACCATGAACAACGCTGGTTCGTCCCTGTTTGAACCCAATATCAAAGGGATGTCGCTTTCGAACAGGGAATTCATAGGCTCCTGCTCTGGCAATACGACCCCGCCGTTCACAAATTGCGGAATGTTTACCATTCCAAAGCTTGCCGGCTGCAATGCAGTGATCAAACTTGTGGCAGGCTTCTCGCGAAGATAGGTTGCAAGCTCCGAATAGCTCCACTCGTCCTGCAACTGTCGTGCTTGCTCAACCGATTCTGCGCTCTTGTCTTCCAACAACCACTTACTAACAAGCTCTTTGGAACTGTTTTGGTGCCCTCCCTCGTCTGCGTAGTCGGACGCCAAGCTCATTCCGCTTGAGCGAAAAGAGCCACTTTGGACAATGGCTCGGTGAAACAGTCCCTGGGCAAGTGGAGAGGCGATCATGGCAAGCGTATTCGCGCCACCTGCAGATTCCCCAAAAACCGTAATGTTGTTGGGGTCCCCGCCGAATTCCCGAATATTGTCCCTAGTCCACTCCAATGCGCGAACAATGTCGAGCAGGCCATAGTTTCCGGATCTGCTCGAATATCGCTGTGCTAGAGTGGGGTGGTGGAACCACCCAAAAATTCCGAGCCGATAATTGATGGTTATCACCACAACTCGATTGCGGGCCGCAAGATTTGCACCGTTGTAGAGTGATCCAGAACCAATCGAGTTTCCGCCTCCGTGAATCCAAAGCATGACTGGAAGCTCCACGGCGTTCGGAGGAGACCAAACATTCAGATACAAGCAGTCCTCGCTACCTGTAATGTTTGCCTCTTGTGAGTTGGACTGTCCAGCTAGTTGCGAGACATACTGTATGCAGTCGGAACCATAGCGGTTGGTCTCGATACGGACTGGAGAGCGTTCTAATTTTTCTGGGGGCTTCCACCGTAGTTCATCAACGGGGGGCTTGGCGTAAGGAATCCCAAGCCAAGCTCTAGCGTCCGTATGGTCAATGAATCCAACGATCTCTCCACCCTCGGTCAGCCTAAGCGTTGTGAAGTTGGGTTCTGGAGGCAAATCTTCAGGCGCGGCATCCGGTGGTCCAAAGATCAAGATAAGCGCGATAACGACCACAGATAGAACTATCAATCCGACAGCTAATTTGGAGAGCTTGGATCCCATTGCCACTACATCAAGGATTTCTGTCGATTCTAGTTGACAATTCGAAGCTGCTAGACGACGAGATTTGGCGGGAGATGTTCGATTTGATTCGAGTAGCGCACTCGTATGTGATCTTCTGCGAAATCTAGGCGAGTTATCCCAGTATTCTGATGGCTGAAAGCAACATTCGATCCGTCGGCCTGATTGGTAAGAATTCGCAGGAGATGAATGATGAATGTTCCGTGACTCACAATTGCAACGACATCGTTAGAGCTTGTAGCTCTTTGGCGTATTCGTAGAGCAACTTTAGAAGCGCGTAGCTTCATCTCGTTGTGAGTCTCAAAAGAGCCGAACCACCAACCCTCTTGCTCTACCTCTTGAGCAAGTTGCATTCTGGGAAATTGGGCGATCATTTCATTTCTTGACATGCCTTTCTTGCCAATTCGCTCGCCGCTCTCTGGGTTCTGCAGCCAGATGCCGCCTTCTTCGAAAACATCCATGCAAAGCTCGGGTCGGATGTTCATCTCTGTGGCAATGGCATTGGCAGTTTGTATTGCCCTTTTCATGGGACTGCAATAGAGCTTTTCAATTCTGTAGCCTGCTTCGACCACTATCCGATCTCTTAGGTCTGTCTTGTCCGCTACTCTTGCCAAATGTCGTGCCAACTGATCGGCCTGAGCAAGACCTATGTCGGTCAATGCGGGGTCTGACTTGCGAACGAATGTTTCACCAGGAGGTTTGTGGTCCAGCGCATTCCAATTGTCGAAGTGGTTGTTTTCGGATTGAGCATGCCTAATGAGGTAGAGGATCATTGGAATTGGCCAGATCTAAGGACAGACTACATTTGAGACGTGAGTCAGTTGCTACGGTACGTGATTTTCAGCGAGTAGTAGGGACCCTGCCAAGGAACTAGGGAGTCCGATCGAACTACTCGGCCGCAGCAGGCCTCAAACTGAGCCCGATCCGGTTCGGCATCGAAAGCGTTAGTCACGCTTGCAGTCACTTGGTAGTTTGGCCACGGCCGAAACTGGACATGGGCATCCCACTGCCATTTCGGACTGAATTCCTGTATGTTGGCAAGAGATGAATTGCTTGCGTTTTTGTGGGAACCGAACCGGTTCGCTCGCAACATTAGCTCGACTCCGTTTGGCAAGTGTTGGTTAAGCGAAACGATTCCTCTGTAGCGGGGCCAGGTGTTTTCAAAGTCGTACAAGCCCTCTGGATTGACAAGCACGAAACTAGACCCGTCGGGTCGAACCTGTGGTGCCTGACCCGTGATTTCAATCTTATTCCAGTTGAGCACTCCCGATATTTGAGTCGCTCCAATTCGGCTACTGAATTCGAGGAGACCCGCGACATCCACGCCCATGGACCGGGTTTCCAACGCGTTTGTAAAGTAGATTACTTGGCCGATCGAGTGGGCATCCGCAATGCCTCGAGATGAAAGCTCCGCAATTGCGCGTTCGTCTACGACGAATGGCGAAGAGACAGTGAGTCGATCCTTGAGATCGACGAGGTAACCGTCCACGGTCACTTGCCAATGAATATCGGAGAATCGCAAAGAATTCCCTGCCACTAGCGCTTTCTCAGGTTCGGAACTTGCTTTCGCGGCGTTGTGGACTATCAATCCAGCAGTAAAGTGAGAGGATTTTTCGGGATCCAGGGGCTTTGCACCGAAATAGGCCGCAACAGGATGATTAGTTGGAAAAATCCCTTCAGCAACTGGGTTTCCTGAAGCGTTGATCCTTGTGCTAACGTTGATTGTGGAGACCTGACCGATTGTTGGGCTCTTGAAGCCAGTGCTCAACGATGATCTAACAGCTGCATTTGGCGTGAGGTCGTACTTCGTCGCGATCTTGCCAGTTGTCACATAGCCGTGAGATGCGGCATCCTCGATTCGCAAGGCAAAGTCGGTAATCCATTTCGTTGTGGGCGATGTGGAGAGATCGAAGTAAAACGCGCTGCCGTCTTGCGAGCGGTCCACAGCATATTCTGGAGCGTAGCCAGGAAAGCCATTTGAACCTACAGACATTACGTTGTAGATCGGATCTCCAGCAATGCAGCTACCCCCAGGTTGAGCGTTTACGCTTGGATCGCTTGCAATTAGCTCTGCGTGACCCGGTATGCGACACATTGCAGATTCGAACTGATCCGTTGGGTTCGTATCTGCTTCTTCCTGAGTTATGTCCCAATTGAAGGGATCACTCCTTGCGAAAGGACCGACCATAAATGAGGCTTGATCACCTGACCGGATTTCATAGGTGTCTTGTCGGAATTCAAATCCAAAGGCTACAAAGACGGTGCCGATTTTCTGAACGCTCGCAGTGAGCTCGAAGTCACCGTTAAGTGATACTTCCGTTGAGACCAATTCGCCAGGTCGAAACTTTGTTGGAGAGCCTGGTCCCATGGAAGGATTCCACGTGTTGACCAAGTCGTAGGACATTGAACTAGAGCCGAAACCCAGACTAACGTCCCATTTCAATTGCTGCGACGATTGATTGCGAAGTCCCAACACTCCGGCCAGGTCATTAATGTTTCCTGTGAATCGGGGCGTAAATCCTCCAGGAAACCTTGTGCGCGGGTTATAGATTGAACCGTCAGCCAAGCGAACGGGATTAAGCTGGCCAACTCCGGGTCTTCGATAGAAGAACGACCCCGAGCTTTCGCTATCGCGCCAGTTACCAAATCCGTAGAGTTCAAGATCGTAGAACACTTCTTGTGTGATAGGCATGGCGAGATTGGCGGAGAGCTTTGCGTCTTCGCGAGCCGGTTCGCCCCATATCTGCTCGGGATTGGGTAGATTCTCTCTATATTTGGGCGTCATGTCATCAGGTATGCCGTCGGCACCCCAAACCAAACTCAATAGATTTCCGCCTTCGTTGCGAATCTCGGTCAGCGAGTCGGGTCCGAACCGATCAGGCTGACCATCGCCATTCGTGTCCGCGGCCACCTGCGAGCTCTGCAAGGGAGTTAGTCCGCTTCCACCTCCCACAGCTAAGTCGTAACGTTGACCCCGAGATGTACCCCTTACGTCGCTGTATTCGGCACTTAGATTGAGAAATCCTTGAAGCAACGGCAAACCCACATTCGATGCAAGTCGTACATCACCACCTCCCTTTGTATATTCGCCGACTGATGCAGAAAAGCTTGCGGAGTCGACCGAGTCCTTGAGATTGAAGTTAATAACTCCTGCGATTGCATCGGATCCATACAGGGCACTCGCTCCATCCTGCAATACTTCCATCGAACGCAATGCAGATACAGGGATGGAAGCGATGTCTGATCCGTGTGTGCCACTACCCCCAAGTCGGACCAATGCTCCTTTGTGCCTCCTTTTTCCATTTACCAGAACCAAGACTTTGTCTGAGTCCAGACCCCGAACAAAGGGTGGCCTCATGAACGACGCTCCATCAGATATTGGCTCGCGCGATACATTGAAGGATGGGACAAGGCGTTGAATTACGTCAATCAAGTCTGTGTCGGTTGCCACACTCTCAATTTCTTCTGTGTTAAAGATCTGTACAGGAACTGGACTATCCAACGGCGTGCGGCCCTCCAATCGAGTTCCGACTGTAATGATTTCCTCGATGAGTTCGTTGTCACTTGGATCAGAGTCGTCAGCTCCTGTGTTGCTCCAAGCAAACAGCAAGAGTGCGCCAATAGCGATTGACTGATAGCGATAGCCGGCAGTGGACGTATTGATTTCGACCGATGTCATTCCGCTGGAACCCTGTACTTGAACGTGTGGCGGACGCTAATGTACAAGATTGGACTTTGGAGAACGCAACAACGGTTCGCTGTGCTAGACTCGATTGGCCATTACATTCGCCTAAGAACATGGAAAAATCGCAACTGTGGGTGAAAACCATTCCCGTGGGCAAGCTTGGGAATGGCGAAGCTGAAGCCGCGCAGATGGCAAATGGCCGAACGGTCGCAATCTTCTATTGGGATGGCAACTACTATGCGACGGACAACCAATGTCCTCATATGGGGTTTCCGTTGGTGCGTGGCAGTGTCAAGAACGGCGTGCTTTCCTGTGATTGGCACGGTCGAGCGTTTGATCTGGCAACGGGTGGATGCTTCCACTCCCAATGCGACGATCTTCAAGTCTACCCGGTCAAGGTAGATGAGGGATACGTTTGGGTTCGCTACGATGAGGACCGACCAGCAAGAAAGCAAGCAAATCTACGTCTTCTCTGGGAGGGATTGCTGGCAGATGATCGATGGACTATGTCGAAAGCGCTCGCTCTCTTGCTGGATGGGGGAGTGGAGGAACAGGAAGTAGTTGATTTGGTATTGGGTCACATGGGCCGCCATATCGCCAGTTCGCATGGTCCAGAAGGCGGAGAGGATGTGTCAAGACTTGTCAATGGAATCCATGTCGGTAGGCGCTATAGTGGCGAAGATCGGTTGATTGCTTTGACAAATGCCGCACGTTCGGCTGCCGGTGAAGCGCACGAACGCAACGATATTCTTCCGATGCCACCACCATACGAATGGAGGCAAATTGCGGACTGGGTCAAGGAGTTTTCGCGAGATCGGCAGGGGCATCGAATCGAACGCTGTCTGTATACGGCGCATAGTCAAGGGGATTCGGAAAAGATCATTCCCTTGCTGTTCGACTGTGCCGTCGAACCTTACTTTATGGGCTTTCCCCAGAACTTGATCTCATTGTCGTATCTTGCTGAATTAGTGAATGAATTTGGGTGGAAGAACTCAAGCGAGCTTGTATTTTGGCTCGGCGCGAGTTTGGTTGGTCAAGGACGAAGCGAACCGGAACGATTTCGGCGAGATGCCATTGAACATATGGCGAAAATTGACTTTGAAGCGCTGGAGTCGCAAGCGGTGAGCCGTGAGTCCATTTTCGGCGAAACGGAGCTTGTAGATGCATTGATCGGAGTTGACATCGTTGCATCGATTGACGCAGTGACCCACGCAATACAGAGTGGGGCAGGGCTTGACCGAGTAGTCACCACTTTGGTCATGGTTGCAGCCGACCGAATGGCACGCGCTCCAACTGCCGTCGATGCAGGTTGGGAAAATCTGACCATGGAGCTAAATGTTGCAGCGTCGATTCGTAAAGCCTTGAAGTACGGAGGGCTATCTGTAGCTTTGAAAGGTCTATTCCACGTGGCATTTCAGGTATTTTCTGATCGATGGATCAACATCCCGCGTAGAAATCTCGAACAGTCACTTCAGACACTCGATCCGCCTGCGAAAACGGAAGAAGCCGCGGTTGCCGAAATCCTTCGTTCTGTCAACACATTGGATGTGGACTCCGTTGGACCACAAGTATTGGGCTATCTTCAGGCGGGATACAGTGGAATGCGTTTGTTGCATGATTTGGGCGGTGTGATCCTTCGCGACGATTCTGGACAAGATGTGCTGCCAACGCTGAGGACCGTGTTTGACGAGTGGGAAAACTGTACTTCAGTAAACGCGGATCTTGGTGCAGACCATCCTTCGCGCTTTCAGCTCATCATTGGTCTGGCGCGTTACGCGACCGACATAAGATCGAACACGGAAGACACATCAGCAGCGTATGCAGCGACTAGGTTTGCACAGGGCAAGACAACAGTAGACATATTTGAGTAGCAGACGAAAATTGGAAACCATGAACGACGAAAAGGGATTTGTAGAGGTTGCGCGAGTTGACGATCTGCCAGCCGAGAAGGCGATGGCAGTCCGAGTGGCGAATCGAAGCGTTGCTCTGTTTAACCACAACGGAAAAATCTACGCGACCGACAATCAATGTCCCCACATGGGCTATCCGCTTATACGAGGCCGAACTCGCAACGGAGTCTTGCAATGCGATTGGCATGGCTGGAGTTACGCCATGGATGGGGGAGGTTGCTTTACAGGCGGCTGCGACGATCTGGACACGTTTCCGGTGCGTGTGAGAGACGGCGCGATTTGTATCAAGATTGCAGGTGCGACATCCAAACGCCAAGACTCGCACTACCTGTTGTTGAAGGAAGCGTTGCTTAGTCGGGACAACTGGATTCTTTCAAAGGCGATAGCGATCATGCTGGCTCAAGGTGTGTCAGAGCGGGAGACTCTAGACAGTTTGGTCGAGCACCTCAGCAAGCATATTGCATCGGATCACGGGGCGGATGGCGCCTTTCTAGTAAATCAACTTCTAAACGGCATAGCTATATCCCAGCGACTTGACAAAGATGATCGACTGATACCACTGATGATTGCTGCCAAAGCAGCTTCGGGACGTGTTGGCGATAGAGTTCCTCCACAACCTCTACCTCAGCCAGTTGACTGGGAAACCCTCGCTGATTGGGTACGAATGTTTTCCCGGGATCGCATATGGGAGGGTATTGAGAAGTGTCTCATCTCTGCTCGCGAATCCGGTGACAACGACGAGAGGATCATTCCTTTGCTGTATGAATGTGTACTAGAGCCCACTTTCTTGGGATTTAGTCACAACGTGCTGCACATCAGCGACTTGGCGGAATTGATCGATTCGTTTGGTTGGGAAAGAAGCGAGCAACTTTTGTGCAATTTGGGAGCCAAGGTCGTTGGAAGAAATCGGGGCACCGCGCAAGGCACCTTACGCGAAGGAATCGAGCATCTTCAGAAAATTGAACCCCTACTTGACGAGCTGGCCGACGAACCCGCTGGGCGTTTGAAGGAGTTCAATGAAGACAGATTGACCAAAGGATTATCGAGCGGAGAAATTGAACCCACGTTCGAAGCGGTTTCCCGCGCGCTTCGCGACGGTGCTCATGTTTCACAAGTGTTGGATTCCATGATCATGCTATCCGGCGACCGTATGGCAAGAACGCCTGCCAGTTTTAGTCCAGGGTGGTTCAACATTTCACATGAAATGCAGATGGCGGGTTCCGCTCGTCGGACACTCCAGCATGCCTCATACCGGAGTGCAGTGATGGCAACCTACTTCGCCGCGTGGCACTTCTACCAAAATCGGTGGCTAAACATTCAACCGCGGCAGCTCTCTGAAGTTGCGAAAGAAAGTCAATCGCCACACTCGAACGCAGCGGAAGCCTGCTCCGAAATCGTCGAGCTCATCGAGTCGATTCAATTGCCTGAAGTCACTCGTGCGGTAAACAAATACATACGAGCAGATCTTGATCCAACCATACTCCTATCCGAGTTAGCGCTATCTATCTTGAAGCATGACTCAGGAACGGAATTGCTGGGTACTCTACGCACTGTGTATGACGAGTTTGAGCGATGCCGTACCCATCCTGCCCGCAATCAGCTGTTGATTGGATTAACGCGGTTTGCGACAGACGTCAGACGACGGAACGATAACGATTTGGCGACACGCACAGCAAAACGGTTCGCTCGTCGCGAAACCTCCGAGGACATGTTCTAAAAGGTTGCCCTAAATTTCGACGAAGAACCCGTCTCCGATCAGGTTCTGCCTCAAAAAGGCTTTGCACTTTGGTTTAGCGAGTGCTTAGTTACGAATTCGTTGTCCCTAATGAAGAACCTGAGCAGCAAGTCTGTAGATTGAACAATCCCAATCCGAGGTGACATGACAACCTGTGAGTCATCAACTTGTGTACCTCGGTGTACGCACAATGGATTCGTCGTAAGGTCCGTACCGTTCTGGCGACGTGTTACTGCTAAAGCTTGTGTGAGTTTTCCTGGACCATTTCCGATGTCGCGAGTATTTTGAGGAGAATTTCGCCTAGCAATCATGCAATCAATGCCAGAAACTGGCTCAATTGCTCGTATCAGCACGCATCCAGGTGTACCCTCCGGCTCAGTGATGAAGTTAAGGCAACAGTACATGCCATAGATCAAGTACACGTAGGCGTGACCGGGTGGTCCCCACTGAATTCGAGTTCTAGGAGTAGGTCCGTTGGCCGAGTGTGCGGCCGCGTCTCCCGAGCCAAGATATGCTTCTACTTCAACAATCCTTCCGCTTGTAGAACTGTGGTTGATACTGCTTGCTAGGATGCAGCCAAGCAGGCCGCGAGCGACAACGACTGTTGATTGTCTATAAAATTCTCGTGGCAGAACTTGATTGTCAGATAGCTTGCTCATTTTGACAGCAAAATACTTGGTTTCGAGCTTGAAATAATTGGTGCTCGCCAGAAACAGAGCGCCGTTACCGCAAGAAGATTTTTCGGTCTAATCATGGCAGTAATTCAACAAGACGACTTGATTCAAAGCGTCCGAGATGCTTTGCAGTTCATCTCCTACTACCATCCGCCCGATTTTATTCAAGCCATGGTGCGAGCGTGGGAGATGGAGGAGTCTCCGGCCGCCAAAGACGCACTGCGTCAAGTGCTTGTGAATTCCCGCATGTGCGCGTTAGGTAAACGTCCAATCTGCCAAGATACAGGAATTGTTGTGGCGTTTGTCGATGTTGGAATGGACTTGGAGTGGGACGCCGAGTTGGGTCTTGAAGACTTGATCAATGAAGGAGTGCGCCGAGCATTCCTAGACTCAAACAATCCCCTTAGAGGCTCGATCATGGCGGATCCTGATGGTCGACGAGCCAATACCAAGGACAATACCCCAGCTGTAATTCACACAAGAGTAGTGCCGGGAGACAAGCTCAATGTGGAAATTGCTGCAAAGGGCGGAGGCAGCGAAGCAAAGGCAATGTTCAAGGTACTTGAGCCCTTCGAATCAGTTGTCGATTGGATCTTGGACGCTGTGCCGAAAATGGGAGCAGGTTGGTGCCCGCCCGGGATTCTGGGCATCGGCGTGGGTGGCACTCCCGAAAAAGCGATGGTCATGGCCAAGGAAGCCATGATGGAGCCCATTGATATACAGGAACTCATTCAACGAGGACCCGAGTCTAGGTCTGAAGAACTACGTCTCGAGATTTTTCACAAGGTCAACGCCTTGGGCATAGGTGCGCAAGGTCTAGGTGGGCTGACAACGGTGCTCGATGTGAAAGTTCGAGAGTACCCTACCCATGCCGCCAACAAGCCGGTTGCCATAATCCCAAACTGCACCGCCACCCGACATGTTCATTTCGAGCTGGACGGCTCGGGGACGGCAAAATTTGAGCCGCCAGACCTGTCGCTGTGGCCGGATATTGCCTACGAACCCAATGCTGATGCTCGCAAGGTGAGTTTGGCAGGATTGACCAAGGAGGGTGTTCGAGACTGGCGCGCTGGCGAGACATTGCTCTTGACGGGCAAGATTCTTACTGGACGCGATGCCGCACACAAGCGATTGTGTCAGTTTTTGGATGAGGGGAAGCCACTTCCGGTGGACTTCACGGACCGATTCATCTACTACGTGGGACCTGTTAGTCCCGTGCGAGATGAGGTGGTGGGCCCAGCAGGACCAACGACTGCGACTCGCATGGACAGATTTACGGATCAGCTTCTTCAATCAACCGGTTTGCTTGGGATGATTGGAAAGGCAGAACGTGGTTCAGAAGCTGTCAGTGCGATCCGGGAGCACGGAGCGGTATCCCTCATAGCCGTCGGTGGCGCTGCCTTCCTGGTGGCCAAATCGATCACGGATTCACGACTCGTTGCATTTGAGGATTTGATGATGGAAGCCATCTACGAATTTGAGGTGAAGGATATGCCAGTCACGGTCGCTGTGGACTCGCTAGGCAACTCCATTCACCAATCCGGTCCAGAAAAGTGGCGAGCAACGATCCAATCAACAATACCCACAGTTGGATTGTCATAGATTACGGAACTTGCACGCTCTCCATAGCCGATGGTGAGGTCGTGCCCGGCAATATTGACCACGCGTGTGGCATGTGAAAGTGAGGAGCAAATAGCGTGTCCGACAATTCAAACGACTTGGAGCAAAAGCTCCAGGACCTAAGAATCGACCGTAGTCGTCAGTCAGGAAGACAACGGCGGCCATGGGGATGGTTCATTGCGATTGCAGTAGTGCTCGGCATTGGGGTTTTCGCCGCAAACTGGTTTTGGTTTGGGCGCGACCGCGCTGTTGTGGTCGACTCTGTAGTCGCGCGTGCTCCACAAATTGCGAATGTTGAAGGTGCGGTTTTAGATGGCACCGGATATGTTGTTGCGCGTCGCCAGGCAACTGTTAGTTCCAAAGCCACAGGGAAGGTCGTTGAGGTCTTCGTAGAAGAAGGGATGATTGTTGAAGAAGGCCAGCTGTTGGCGACCCTGGACGACAGTCTGCAGCAAACGCAATACGACCTGTCCAAAGCGCAATTTGACGAATCCAAAGCAAGGCTCGACGAGCTAGACATACAGATCGAGCAGGCAAGTCTGGACGTTCAGCGAATATCTGAATTAGCTGCTAGCCAACATGCCAGCGAGAGTGAACTTGATAGAGCGAGACTTACTCTCGAGGGGCTTGAAGCGCAGAAGAACCGCCTCGAAAAAACCATCGATGTCGCGCAGACTGCCCTTGAACTTCAACAGCAATACCTCGACGACATGCAAATACGTGCGCCGTTCGATGGCATTGTGATCGCCAAGGCTGCTCAGCCTGGAGAAATGATCTCGCCGGTTTCGGGAGGGGGAGGATTTACCCGGACCGGAATTTGCACGATTGTCGACATGGATTCGATAGAGGTGCAAGTGGACGTAAACGAAAAATACATCAACAGGGTGTCGCCCGACCAACCGGCAACTGTAACCCTTAACTCCTATCCCGATACCCGCATGCCTGCGGAGGTTATTGCTATCATTCCGACGGCAGACCGCGCTCGATCCACAGTAAGGGTTCGAATTCGGTTCCTGGAACGCGACGAGAGAGTGCTTCCCGACATGGGTGTAAGCGTTTCTTTCTTGGAAGAAGGAAGCGAAATTGAACGAGAGGAACTCCCGGTAGGTGTCGAGATACCGTCGACTGCATTAATAGAGACTAGCGACAGCACGTTTGTTTGGCTGATCGAGGATAGTTCGGTCGCGCGCCGTAAAGTTAGCGTCGGGGGAACCAACGGAACTCGGTCAATAATTTCCGACGGCTTGGAACGTGGCGATCTAGTCGTAGCTGATGCGGGGTCTGAAAGTGCGGTGGGACTGTCGGACGGTCAAAAGATCGTAATTGCAAATCAATAGGGAGAGTTGGTAAGTGGCTCTTATATCGCTTAGATCCGTTTCAAAAACATATACCAAGGGTAGGGAACAGGTCGATGTACTGTCCGACATAGACTTGGATATCAACGAACGGGATTTCGTAGCCCTAATGGGTCCATCGGGCAGTGGAAAGACGACCATGCTCAACTTGATCGGCGGGCTGGACCATCCGACATATGGCGAGGTCGTGGTGGGAGATTCCTCACTGAATTCGCTAAGTTCGCGAGAGTTGTCTCGCTGGAGAGCGCAGAATATCGGGTTTGTGTTTCAGTTCTACAACTTGTTGCCCGTTCTCACGGCACAACGGAATGTTGAACTTCCCCTGCTACTAACCAAATTGAAGGGAAGGGAACGCAAGAAGAATGCCGCTACGGCCCTCGACATTGTTGGATTGGCCGACCGGGCAAAGCACAAGCCTGCTGAACTGTCTGGCGGTCAGCAGCAACGTGTGGCGATTGCCCGCGCAATAGTGGCGGATCCACAGATTCTAGTCTGCGACGAGCCAACCGGCGATCTCGATCGCAACACTGCAGAGGAGGTCTTGCAGCTTTTGGAGACTTTGAATCAAAAGCACAACAAGACAATCGTGATGGTTACTCACGACCCCAAAGCTGCGGAACATGCGAAGACTACAGTATTTCTTGACAAGGGCAAGCTCTCATCGACTAGCGATCCAGAACAGAGTGAATTAGTCAATGGGTAAATTTCAGTTCTTGCTTCGGTGCATGTTTCGCCGAAAGCTACGTACGACGCTCACGATGTTGTCGCTGATCACGGCGTTCTTGTTGTTCATGTTGCTTCGTTCAATTGCCTTTGTGTTCGATGCCGGCTGGGAAGGAGTCGACGAAGGACGATTGCAGACACAATCGAAGTACTCGATGATCGAAATGTTGCCATTGACGCATATTGATCAAATTGCCAATGTGGCTGGCGTGGGTATCGTCACACATTCTTCGTGGTTCGGCGGCGTCTTCCAGGAAGGCGACACCAATGTTGCGACCTTTGCGGTTGATCCCGAAACATACTTCGATGTCTATAGTGAATTTGAGGTTGATGCGGAGCAACTAGAAGAGTTTCGGTCAATACGCACTGCCGCATTGGCTCCTGAGCCGATGATTGAGCGCTATGGGTGGGAAATCGGCCAAAAGGTGCCTGTGATCAGTCCAATCTACCCGACACCGTCGGGTGAACCGTGGGTGTTCGATTTGGTTGGTTCTTATAGCTCAGGCAACGAGAGCGATGGCTTTCAGGCGTTCTTGTTCCAGCACGAGTACCTTCGAGAGACCTTTGACATGGGAGTTGCAGGATGGTTTGTCATAACCATCGACGATCCCTCGCGGTCGGACGAAATTTCGGCTGAAATAGACAAGCTGTTTGCAAATTCCCCTGATGAGACTCGAACCATGACGGAATCGGAGGCGGCGAAACAGTTCATGGCCCAACTTGGAGACATCAGCTTAATGATGACAGGCATCTTGAGCTCTGTGTTTTTCACTATGGTTCTGCTTACGGCAAACACAATGATTCAAGGATATAGGGAACGTACATCCGAGCTTGCTGTGATGAAGACGTTAGGGTTCACAGACCTTGGCGTTGCGACCTATTTGTTGCTTGAGTCCGTACTGCTTTGTGCAATAAGTGCAGTGATTGGAATCGGATTGGGATCAATGATTGCATCTAGCGCACAGGATTTCATGCCCCCGTTTGTTCCCATTTATTTTGCGTGGCAGACAGTTCTTTGGGCGGGTTGCATTGCATTGGGGTTGGGTCTACTCGTTGGACTAGTTCCCGCTATAAGCGCAATTCGGCTTTCAATAGTCGATGCGCTACATAGGCATTAATTTGGTGCTCCATCGTGTTTGAACAAATAGTTTCCATTACGGGGATGAACTTGAGAAACATTCCCTCCAGGTGGAGTACCTCATTAGTCGTAGTTGTTGGGATTGGTGGGGTCGTTGCTGTTCTCGTAGCCATGCTAGCAATGGCGACGGGATTGGAAAGAGTGTTTTCGAAAGCCACATCTCCCGATAGAGCAATCGCGGTGCGCACAGGTTCGGACTCTGAAATGTCAAGCAACTTGTCCATGGAGACGGCAAGAATCATAGCCACCCTCGATGGTGTTGCATTTGCTACTCCTGAGCTTTATGTGGTTGCTGATGTTCCCAAGAAGAACACCGGGACACCCGCCAACATTGTGGTTCGTGGAGTTGAACCAGGTTCATTCGACATTCGACCGGAATTTGAAATTGCACACGGAAGAATGTTTGAATCAGGCAGAAATGAGGTAATAGTTGGGATCAAGGCTCTAGCAGAATTTGCGGGACTGAACATTGGCAGTCGACTGTCTGTTCGTGATACGTCATGGGAAGTCGTTGGAATATTTGAGACCGATGGTTCGGTTGACGAGTCGGAAGTCTGGGCCGACATGACTGTCGTGCAGGCGGCCTTTCGGCGGGGGCAATCGATTACCGCAGTTCGCGTACTGTTGGATTCAACTAATAGCTACTCGTCCGTTCAGCAATTAATTGAAGACGATCCTCGTCTACCAGTTGATCTGACGTCAGAAGAAGCTTGGTATGCGTCTCAAGCCGAATCTTCGACTCAAGTAATTCGGATATTTGGCATTGTGGTTGCAGTAATCATGAGCGTCGGCGCGATTTTCGCCGCGTTGAACACGATGTATTCGGCTGTCGCGTCTAGAACGTTTGAAATTGCGACCCTTCGCGCTGTTGGGTTTCGAGGGGGTCCCATCCTTGTTTCGGTTCTGTCGGAATCGATGGTTCTGGCGATTCTTGGAGGACTCGCCGGTGCTGTGCTTGCCTTCTTTGCATTCAATGGGTTCACAGTTTCGACGCTTGGTCAGCAATCGTTCTCAATGGTGGCTTTCGAGTTCATGGTTACTCCGGCTTTGGTTTTGCAAAGTCTTGTATTGAGCGTAGCGCTGGGATTCATAGGTGGAATTTTCCCCGCGTTTCGGGCTGTATTCTTACCCGTCACGACCGCACTGAGAGGCGAGTAATCTCGTAGAGTCAGTAAATGCCGAGATCCAGTGCCGCTGCGAAAGTCTGACCCAGCACTCGGCACTTTTCTGTGTCCGCTGGAGTGAGCTCTCCCTTTACGATTAGAGGTTCCTGGGCTTCCACAAACGGGTAGCCATTTGCAATTCTGCGTATGGCATTAAGCGCTCCCGTTCCGTCGTTTCCTGCTTTGATAAAGACCGTGTACGGCAAAGGTGCGATCTTTCCTTCCACTTCGTAGAAAGTACGGTCAAAAAAGTCTTTGAGCGCACCTGACATATAGCCAAAGTTCTCGGGTGTACCAAGAATTATTGCGTTTGCTTGGAGCAGGTCGCTCGCATCAGCTTGGTAGGCGGACTTGGCAACAACTGCAACACCCTCTAGTTCCTCATCTTGGGCACCTTGAATGACTGCTCTAGCCATTCGTTCGGTCGATCCAGATTTGGAGTGATAGACGATCAGCAACACTCGCTTCGACATAGTCTATGGGTCGAATTTGCCAAGAACAATAATGGAGCGCATTTTCAATCGCATGTCCAGATCAACTTACCATGCATCGTGCCGTTCCCGTTACTGAGCGTCTGCCTGTATAGGTTCGTTCTCGTCACTTCGAGTCCATCGGATGGCATCTGCGTAAACGATAGATCGGTTTGCCGCGCCAACCACATCTACATTCACAGTGCCAACCTGAAGATCATACTTATCAACGAAGCGCCACTCTGGGACTGAAGTCACGGGGTCCACCTCTGCAGTCCATGATTCTTGTCCGTTGCTAACAATTAGCTGGAAGTGCGCAAGCTGTTGGTAGCCAAACCACGACGACGCGCTGTGCACATGAAAATCGAGCGCCCATTGACCAGCGTGGGGCACTTCAGCTGTAAAACGTGCAAGTTTAGTCTTGGAATTTCTTCCTACATGGGTCATCGCCAGTGTGCCACGGTAGACTCCGTATGCATTCTGTTCGTTCGTACGTCTCCACCAACCTCGTGGGAGGACATACCCACGTCCGAGAATCGGTAGTTGTCGGTCATGCTCGATGTCTGGAAGTGGCCACAGGAACCATCGTGCCGGACCAATCCACCTTGAGTTTTGCAAAAAAGTTTGTGGCTGGTCGACAGAGAAACCCTTATCGAGGTCATCTATCACGATGCCTTCCTGCTTTGGCTTCCAATCGCTCTTGCTCGAGAGAACGCCAGGCTCGGCGTCCTCACGCCAAGGAATGTCAGTCACATCCGACGGAATCTGAATGTTGCCTCTATTCATAGACAAACCTGAATAGAGTTCAAAACGACGTGTGCTGTCGAGCGGGGGAGGACTTTCCGAGACCAAGCTAATTTGTTTTGTTGAGTCTCCCTCGATGTGTATCGGCACAGCCTCGTTCATATGTTCTACATTCACGAATCCTTCGACTGGTTGCGTGTTTTGAATTGCAAACTTGGTCTCGAAGCGAGTTGTGCCATCTTCGTCGTCTGACAGTCTTGTAATCGACGCCCGAGAGGTGACGAAACCAGGTA
>JAPOWH010000028.1 GCA_026707735.1 Gammaproteobacteria bacterium
CAAGTATGCCGCCCAAGCCTTGCTGGTAAGCATCCTGGGAATTCTGTGGCAGCCAGCCGAAGATCAACAGGGAAGACTCATCGCCGGTGATGATCGGCAAGCGCTGAATCTGCGGAATCGCCAACTCACCGAAGGCTTTGGTCGCCAAGAGATTACCGCGTTCAAGTAGGATCTTGGCACCGGTGCCCTTGACGCAGAAATCGAGGAAAAGCGCTGCCGCGTCAGGGTCTTGCGCCGCCGCCGGGATGACCATCGCTTCCGTCTCGCCGGTGCACCATATCGGTCCGCCGCCGGGGCCAGGCATAGTCAGCATATCCCAGTCGTCGTCAAACTGGCGCTGCATCTCCGAATAGAACCAGGTGCCCGTCACGTTCAAAGCGGCCGCTCCAGAGATGAAGCGTTCGTTGCCGTCGTCCTGCGTAATCGAAAGTACATCTGGGTCGAGCAATCCCGCGTTGTATATGTCAAGGATCGCCTGGGCCGCTTCGACACTCGGCGCGTCTGTGAACTTGCCATCGCCGAAGATCACATCCGTGATGCTTCCCGGACCACTTAACCCACCGATGCTTGCCCAGAATTGATAGTGAATCATCTGAATCTGACTAAAACCGCGATGTCCGTTGGTAAGCGGAATCAGACCGGCCGCCTTGAATTTCTCCAGCATTGCGATGAATTCTTCCCAGGTCTGCGGCTCGCCTACATCAAAGCTTTCCAGGACCGACTTTCTATAAGATGCGCCACAAATCTCGTAGTAAAGCGGCAATGTCCAAAGCTGCCCGCCTCGTGACGAACGTCTAAGCGCCGCCGCCAGCACCCACTCGTCCCAGTCATACAGATCACGATAACCGTCGAGTGGCTGGATCAAACCGGCTCTGAGAACGGGATCGAGCTTGAGAAACTTGGGATTCTCGTTCGAGATCAGGTCAACAGCGCCCGCCTCCATCGCAATGCGCTGCCAATCGACGCCGACCACTGCCGCCTCGACTTGGCTGAACTCAACTGTGATTTCCGGATGTTCCTCTATGAAGGCGTCTACTACCGCCACGAAATCCGTGCCTGGTCCACTCTCGATCTGAAAGCGGAAAGTGCCAGACTCGGGAACAGATTGGGCAAAGGCTATGTGGGAACCGAAAGCGGTCCCAACTGTACCGACACCCATTAACCTCAGCATCTCTCGCCGAGAAATGCCACGCTTTGAACTAAACATTTCTTACGCTCCTTTGAAATGTAAGTTTTCTGCCTCTCATATAGAGGCTTAAGAACCGAATTACTAATGTGAATCGCTAAACGACAGCCTGAACATAACACACAGGAAGGTCACTGTCAAAAGAGGCAGCCTCTCCAGAGCGCAGGATGGTAACAATTGTCGCCATTGGCTGGTATTGACGCGCCAGAAACATCTGATGAATCCTCGTTCCGGTTTGTGATGCATTGTTTCTCCACGCCGTCACACTGGTGATGGTTATTATGGCTACCTTCCTGAAGCAAACAGACAGGGATAATGAAAGCAAAATCGCCCAAATCCGTTACCCAAATGCGGTGTTTGCTCCACAGAAGGGGCTTTTCTGAAGCATTCACATGCACACTTTCATAGATCCTGCACGACGTAACCATCTGGACCGGAAAGCGTGTGTTCGATACGCATTCTCGTTGCTAAGGGTTGAGCCCAATATCGCGGCGTATTCCGCTATTCGCCACCCAAGGGTACTTGACTAGCACGCTATCGTTAACTACCTCACCTGATCGCAGGCTCCTTTACATACTCCATAAAATGAAGTGATCGTGATTTCGTTGAAGCCATTCACGTCGCTTCCTGTTCCGGTGTCCAGCAGATCACGCCGCTGGATCCGCTGGTGGCCCAAGGCTTATGCTAGCCAAATCGCAGGATCATACTATCAGTCTATTAGAGTACGAGTAATAGCATGACAGGATCATAGTATTGCAGTCGCTTTGGAGGCGGCGATGCTGCTGGCAATAGGGATCAGTCATCAGTAACGAAACTTGCTTGTCCGGACTATCGTCACCGGTTGGTTTACCGCTTACGGGCGATCATGCGACAATTTTGGTATGGACGCCCCGCAACAGATTGCCCTCGACGACGTCGTGCTCCGGGAGGACCTGGATCCCCGGCTTGGCCAGCGCGACGACGACCTGATCGCGCAATACGCCGATATCTTCGATGCGCTGCCGCCGATTGAGATCAATCAGAAGAATGAACTCATCGATGGCTGGCTGCGCGGGCGCGATTAGGCGCGTGGCCGGTCTCCGCTGATTTGCATAGGCGAGGCGGACTATTTTTCTTCTGTCCGCGAGCGGGCTAGGTCATGCGCTGATCTGGCCGCGCTTTGGTTGGATATTGGCGGTGGCGCGGGCGATATGCCGCTAGTGCGAAGAGGCGATATGGTCGGTGGGTGTCAAGGGCATTGTGTGTAAAGTGCCGTTTTGCGGTGATTTGCTTTAGCGTTGTCTAAGAAATATGTGGGCGCGGTGCTCGCTTATGGCTGGTCAAGCTGGAGGATGACTTTACGCGACGGGCTTCCAGGGCGTCTTGCCGGTCTTCCTGCAGCTGGTGCCGGCAGCGTCCGCTGGCGACGGGCGCTTCTGGGGCATAGCCGCCCGCATAGCTGGCGCGTCGGAATTAGGCGCCTTCTACCGGATCATGCTGCCGCTGATTATTCCGGCGCTTGCCGCGCTCGGGATCTTCTCATTACAAGGAACCTGGAACGATTTCCTTTGGCCCCATTTCAATCCCCCACTTCATTAGCGGAGAGGGATTTGTTAAACTGTTAATTGTGACCTTCCTCGTGTTCAGTCCGGTCAGGAAGGTTAGCGAAGTTGGAGACAAGCAAGATGGAAGTAACCAAAGCGCCCGCCGGGCGAAAGCGCGATCACGAGAAGCTGTTCATCGTTGATACCGATGTCCACCACGGTAGCGAGAGCTGGTCTGACCTATATCCATATCTGTCTCAAGTTTATGCCGAGCGTTTGCGCGACCATGGCGGCAGCGGTCCTTCCAGCCAGTATTGGCACAATGGCGGGGACCGTGGCCGGCGCGCCGACTTTCTCGATAGGGACGATCCCCTGGAGAGCACGCGCCGGCAGTTGCTGGATGACTGCGAGATCGATATTGCCATCTTGACTGGTTCTACCGCTAATGGGGCCTGCCGCATGCCGGATGTCGATTTAGGCTCGGCAATCTGCTGCGCTTTCAACGACTACACACTCGAGCATTGGGTCGCCAGCGATGCGCGTTTCCGCGTGGCGATGGCGGTCAACACACAAGACCCATTCGGTATGGCAAAAGAGATTGACCGCATCGGCAGCCACCCGGCAGTGATCGCGATCATCATGCCGGGCGGCGCTACAAAACCATACGGCAATCGCGTTTACGACCCAATCTACGAAGCCTGCGAACGCAATCGGCTCGCGGTGATGATCCACTTCAGTGGCGAGGGCGTCGGCATCAACGGTCCGCCGACTGCCGCCGGCTGGCCCACTCACTACGTCGAAGGGCGGATGATGCGCGCGCCGATTTACATGGCGCATATGGCTAGCTTCATCTTCGAAGGCACTTTTGAAAAATTTCCGGGCTTGCGCATCGTCAATGTCGAAGCGGGTTTTGCCTGGATGCCCTGGTATCTCTGGCGCATGGATTCCGACTGGAAGGCGTTGCGCTACCAGGTGCCCTGGGTCAAGAAGCCGCCGAGCGAATACGTCAAGGAGCACGTCCGCGTCAACACTCAGCCCATCGACGAGCCGGAGAATGAGCGCGATCTTGAGCAGATCATTGAGTGGATGCACGGCGATCAGACGCTGCTCTTCGGCAGCGATTATCCCCATTTCGACTTCGATGATCCGCGAAAGACATTGACGCGCTTGCCTGACAAGCTTCGCCGACGCATTTTCGGTGAAAGCGCGATCGAGACTTTCCCAAAACTGCAGCCTGTGGATTGAGCGTATGGGACGCCACGTTATCTGTCGCGCGAGTGAATTGCAGCCGGGCGAAGTCAAGATCGTCGAAGCTGAAAAGCGCAGCATTGGCATCTTTAATATCCACAGCGATTTCTACGCGCTGCGCAATACTTGCCCGCATAAAGGCGCGCCTCTGTGTCGCGGCATCATCACTGGTTTGGTGGTCGGCGACGAATCGCTGCAAATGCATATGACGCGTGATGGCGAAATCGTGCGCTGCCCCTGGCATGGTTGGGAATTCGACATCACCACCGGTCGTTCGGTCTACAACCCACATCGGATGCGGGTAAGAACTTACAATGTTGCTGTGGAACAGATAGCCGAGGAAGACCCTTCGGTTGAGACATACCCAGTTAAGGTCGAAGACGATTACATTGTGCTCTACGTCTGAAGCGGAGATTTCTTAATTTGTGCAATATCAAAACGCTAAGCCTGTAACATTAGTAACGTTTGCGAGGACGAAGCCCCGCTGTTGATCTGTAGCGGTTCAGATGCGCTAAGAGCTTGGATTGTGGCAGCGGTTCATTTGCAATTCAAAGCCGATTTGCCCTGCAAAAGCGCGCCAATTGATAGAAAGTAAAGGATACTTTCAAAGCAGTTTTCTGATGGTTACCACCCCGGATGTTGCAGGAAGGGATTTTGAGCGGTGCAAGGGGAAACCACTGGTGGGATAGTGCGACCAGGCGTATCAGCGGATGTGCAAAGTAAAGCCCACCAGACACGTCCGACGGCTCGCGCCTGTCTCACTCTGGGCGCTGCCTGGCGCTAAACTCGCAGGGGCTCCAATCTCAATCACCATATGGAGATTAGCCTATTTTTTGACGCTTGCATTTTTTCTCTATTTTCGGCAAGTCTTCGGGACGCGCGAGTTCTTACACGATTAACTGGGATAGTACATTGCTTGCAAGGCTTGCATTACAGCGGACCAATCGAAATTTCCACGCGTCTATAAAAGACTGATGAATCAGAAACCGGTTCTCAAATCCTTACCCGCGCGCTTTTGGGGTCATAAAATGGCCTGAGTGACGCTTGAGCTGGAATACGCTCGCCAGCGACTTCAACTTCATAAGTGCCGGCACTAATGTAATCTGATGTAATGACCTCATCGTGGGTGATATATCCCATACCTATCGCTGTGCCCAGCGTATACCCAAACATGCCAGAGCTAATAGAACCCACAATCCGGTTGTTCCGCCAGATCGGTTCGTTGTGGTAAAGCAAAGGCTTTTCATCTTCAAGGGCAAAGTTTACCAGACGTTTTTTGACGCCTTCCTTTTTCTGCTTCAGCAAAATATCACGCCCGTTAAATCTGACATCTTTATTGAAGTTGACCACAAATCCCAGACCGGCCTCAATGGGCGTATCTTCATCGGCAATGTCGTGTCCCCAATGTCGATAACCCTTTTCAATGCGGAGTGAGTTTAGGGCATGATAGCCACAGTGTACCAAATCGAAGGCAGCGCCTTCGTCTACAATGGCGTCGTACACATGCTGGGCAAAATCGCCGGGAACATAGAGCTCCCAGCCCAACTCGCCGACATAGGTGATTCTGGTGGCTCTCAACCGGGCATTGGCGAAATCAATTTCTTGTGAAGTGCCAAAGGGAAAGGCCTGCGTCGACAAGTCGGCACTGGTAAGGTTGCCTAGCAGCGCTCTTGAATTTGGCCCCATCACGCTCAAAACCACGTAGGACGAGGTCATATCGGTTAACACCGCAAACGAATCAGGGCCTATCTGGCGCTTTATCCAGTAAAATGTCTTGGTTTGACTCGTACCCGAGTCGACAATAAAAAAGCTGTCTTGCTCTATTCTGGTTATGGTAATGTCAGCCTCAATACCTCCTCGCTCGTTTAATAGCTGGGTATAAACCGCTTTCCCTATTGGGACGTCAATGTTGTTGCCGCAGATGCGATTGAGAACTTGCAGCGTGTCCCGACCCTGGAGCAGGAACTTGGCAAACGATGTCTGATCAAAAAGACCGACATTCTCCCGCACGGCCCGGTGCTCGTTGCCAGCGTATTCAAACCAATTTTGCCGACCATAGCTGTACTCATACACGGGCTCTATACCGGGAGGCGCAAACCAGTTGGCCCGTTCCCAGCCGGCCACCTCGCCAAAGCAAGCGCCCTGCTGAGCCAATCGGTCATGCAAGGGCGACTTCCGAATGGCTCGGCCAGTCTCGTACTGGCGAAACGGCCAGTGCATGTCGTACAGCAAACCCAATGATTCCGTAACGCGCTCACGCAAATAGTTTCTGTTATTTTGAAAGGGGAAATTGCGCCGGATATCCACATCCCACAAATCCATCGGCGGATGACCATGGATAATCCACTCGGCCAGCACCTTGCCCACCCCGCCAGAAGATTGAATGCCAATGGAGTTAAACCCAGCCGCTACAAAAAAGTTTTTCAATTCCGGTGCTTCGCCCAGTTGGTAGCGGTCATCGGGAGTAAAGCTTTCTGGCCCATTCATGAAGGTGTGGATACCAACCTTATCCATCAGTGGCATACGGTGGATGACCTTTTCAAATGTCGGGGAAATGTGGTCCCAGTCTTCGCCCAGAGTACCAAACTCAAAATCGGGAGGGATACCATCCATGCCCCAGGGCTTGGCGTTGGGTTCAAAAAAGCCGGCCAAAATCGCGCCAACCTCTTCTCTGTAATAGGCGCATCCACCCGTGTCACGCAATACCGGTCGGTTTGGCTCAAGGTCTGGTATGGGTTCGGTGACAACGTAAAAGTGCTCGGCGGCGTGTAAGGGTACATTTACCCCGGCCATTTTGCCTACATCTCTGGCCCACATCCCGGCGCAGTTAACAACGTACTCAGACTGGATGTCGCCCAGGTCTGTGGCCACACCAGTTACCCGCCCATCCTTCTGATGAATGGCTGTTACCCGGATGTTTTCAAAAATCTTGGCGCCGTACATTTCAGCCCCTTTGGCAAAGGCGCGGGTGGTATCGATCGGGTTTGTTTGGCCATCGCCTGGTAAAAAGACTGCCCCAACCAGGTCGTCAATATTCATCATCGGCCACATTTTCGATACTTCTTTAATCGAGACAACTTCAACCTCAAGCCCAAAAACTTTGGCCATTGAAGCCCCGCGCAGCAACTCCTCATAGCGCTCCTGATCAGCAGCAATTGAAATTGAACCGGTTTGTTTAAAGCCCGTGTCCTGGCCAGTTTCTGCCCCCAGGTCGCGCAATAACTCAGTGGTGTATTGGGCTAATTTGGTCATATTTTGTGTGGCCCGCAATTGCCCCACCAAACCAGCCGCGTGCCATGTTGTGCCACTGGTCAAAACTTTTCTTTCCAGCAAAACAACATCGTTCATACCCAGTTTAGCCAGGTGATAGGCCACGCTACAGCCTATGACGCCACCCCCAATTATCACTACCTGGGCCTGGCTTGGAGTCGCCATATTCATTATTGATCCCTTTTCATGATCCGCTGCAACTCGTCAAATGGAAGTTCGTAGGCGGTCCGCCCCCTGAAACCCGTCATTGTCTCCGCTGCAGTCAGGGCGTTCAAAATCGCTTCTTCGACCGCTTCCACTACTCCCAGGAAAAAACCGTTGAGCTGATCGTTTGGCAGCATTTGAAGCGCATAAGGCTTTTGCGTTTCACTCGCCAGTTGGTTGCCAGTGGCGAAGGCCAGGAAGATGTCGCCGCTGCCGTTGTAACCCATCCCGCCGACGCGCGCCAATCCAATGGTAGCGCGTTGTGCCAGGCGTTTGCACTGAGAATGTACCAGCGGCGCATCGGTAGCGATGATGACGATGATCGAACTCCCGCCCGGCGGTTCCGCCCGACCTGAGGGGACCCTTTCGATGCTGATCTCCTGTCCGACTGGAACGCCATCCACCCGCAGGTCTTCGCGCGCCCCGTAATTGGCCTGCACCAATGCGCCGACGGTGTAGGTCCCGCTGGGACAGCTGACCATCCGCGAAGCTGTTCCGATCCCACCTTTGAACTCGTGACAGATCATCCCGGTTCCGCCACCGACGTTGCCTTCTACCACCGAGCCGCTACCAGCGGATTCAATGGCCTGATACACGTGGTCTTTGCTGACGTGAAATGCAGCCATATCATTCAGCCAGCCGTCCCAGGTTTCGGCGACGACGGGAAGATCCCAAACGTCCGTCCAGCCAAATTCGTAGGCGTAGCTGTTCAAGGCCTCATGCACCGTGCCAACCTGCGCGGTGTTGGTAATGGCGATGGGCGAAGTGAGCATCCCAGACTCCGCGATCCAATGGACGCCGGTCATCTCGCCACTGCCGTTGAGGGTGTGGGTGGCGGCAAAGGCATGGTTTCTCCAAATTGCGCCTTCACGCGGCAGTATGACCGTCACGCCCGTACGGGCGACTCGCGGCGCATCGAATATCAAGGTGCTGTGGCCAACTAATACGCCAGGCACATCAGTGATGGCGTTGTGTTTTCCTGTGGGCAGCCGCCCGATGGCGATGCCTAAATCCCGCAATCGCTTTCGCATGCTTTCGCCTGGTTGTGGAGTATTCCGTCATCATCAGCCGAGCTTTGCATCGGCCACCATTTTGTGGAATTTCAGCCCGGTCGCCATCGCTTGCGCGAGGAAGCCCGCTTCATCGCCGGCGTAGATATTCCCCTGTTCAGTCGGCATGCTGAGCTCTATCGTCATATATTCCTTGTCGTAAGCGGATGCGGCAATAATTCGGGCTAGCCGATCCCAGTCGACCGTACCAGAAAAAATCAGTCCGTGTTGATCGGCGCTGCTGTCGTTGTCGTTCAAATGAAAAGCGATCAAGCGATCTTTCACTAATGCAGCGAAATCCAAGCCATCACCGACGATATTGCCATGACCGGGATCGTAGCAGATGCCCACAGCGGAAGGGTCGTAAGCCGCTAAGATCTTTTCCAGCGTCGCGTGGTTGCTCGCTAAGTTTTCAAATGCGATGCGTATGTTTCTTTCCCTGGCATAAGGGATCAGCTCATCCATAGAGCGATTGACCGCCTCCCAAAAGGCGCCGTTTTTGTCAGCTTCGTCGGGCTGTCTTGGCAGATGCAGCACGATTACATCTGTGCCAAGTCGGTTCGCCATATGAATGCGATTTTTGACCAGTTCCAGCCCGGCCAAGCG
>JAPOWH010000024.1 GCA_026707735.1 Gammaproteobacteria bacterium
CTGCGAGAGGTAGACGAAGTCGAACGACGCAACACTTGCAGCGACTCGGTCCACAGTCATGCCCGTCAGGGTGCTGCGTTTCACAGCCAAAGGCAGGAGTTTCAATTTTTCGACTATTTGAAACGCCAATCTCGCGTCCGTTCGGGCATAGTGAATGAACCCCGGGAGATCGCTGCTGTAGCGTTCTAGAATCTCTTCGGCTCGATCTTTGACATCGCCCTCCACAGCCTTCCCTTCACCCAATACTTCTTGCGCGACCGCATCAAGCGAATAGTCGCTGAAAGTTACAAACGCACCGCGGACCAATGCGATTCCATCCAATACCGTCCTCCCATGGACGATGGCTTGGCTACTGCCGAAGTAGCCTCTGGCCTCACGGAGCTGCACACTGGACTGGGAACGACCTAGCGCTAGGTTTGTCTTGCAGTGACGTGCGATGCGTGAGAGGACAGCGAGATCAAAATCGATCACGTTCCATCCAGTGAGGACGTCTGGATCTAGATCCGCAACTCGCTCCTTGAATGCTTCGATCGCATCCTTTGTTGACTCGAACCCCACTGAATCGGCGGGAAGCTCTCGATGATCAGGATCGACAACGAGCACCTCATTGATGGTGGGACTATAGAGAGCGATGGCCAGCAGTTGTCTCGCATGAGGATCGGTTTCTATGTCGAACGACAGAACCGTGGGAGCAAAGGAGACTTGAGCTGGCTCAATTTGCGGGTTGGTAAAGACGAGGTCCGCATCGGATGCACCGAAGGCGGGTTCGCCTTCAATTGAAATTCCGCCCCTGATGTTCTTGCCAATGAGAAAGGAAACTGGAAATCGCAAATCCGCTTCGTAGGTGGGAATATTTTCGGCATGCAGTCGATCGCGGACCGGAAGTAGGTCTGCTGGCAAATCACACAATACTTTGGCCGCCGGAAACCCATCCAAGGTGTCGCGGTCGGACTCGACGATTTTGAATTTCCGTAAAGCTGGATGGCCGACATCCTTGTCTCTCACGTAGAAGCTGGGAACTTGGCGGGTTTCACGTACAAGGAACGATCTTCCGTCCTCGAGACGGCCGCCAATGTGGATTACGGCAACGCCATTTTCGACTCGATAGCCGGTTTGATAGAGAAATCCCAGGTGGCGTTGTGTTGTCATTGAGCTCCGAGGACTCGACTATCTCCACATGTTGGTGCCGCCGCAGACCGCAATTGCTTGACCCGTGATGTACTCGCTTGCGTCCGATGCGAGAAAGACAGCGATGCCTTTGAGGTCACTAGCTTCGCCGAGACGACGTAGTGGAGTGTTGGTTTCAGCGTTTCGTTTGGCAAGTTCGTTGTCCCACAGAGCTTTCGCAAAGTCCGTCTTGATCAGACCCGGACAAATGGCATTTACTCGAATTCCGTGCGGACCGTATTCCAATGCGACATTGCGTACAAGTGCAATGTCGGCGAGCTTCGAAATGTTGTATGTGCCCAGTGTGAGGGAGCCCGCGAATGCGCCGGTGCTTGCTGTGATCATCATGCTTCCTCTTTTCTTGGCAACCATGTCGGGCGCGACCATTTGACAGAGCCAGTGGTTGGACCTGACGTTCGAGTTCATGATCTTGTCGTATGCGGAATCCGGAATCTCGGACATGGGGCCGTAGAAAGGGTTCACGCCAGCATTGCTCACCAGAATGTCGATTGCGCCTAGCCGGCTGTGCGTTTCATCTACGAGATTCTGCAATTGCTCCTTGTAGCCGATGTTGCACGCAATCGCGGTTGCGCGCTGTTCACCGCAAACGCTGTTTATGTGTTCGCATGCTGCTTCGCATTGATCTAATTTGCGGCTGGAAACCACAACGCGCGCACCGTGCTCGGCAAGACCTTCTGCCATGCTAAGACCCATGCCTTTGGACGCCCCGGTCAACAACGCGACGCGACCCGATAGATCAAACAAGTCGGTTTGTACACTCATGGTGGTTCCTTGTATTGGTTTTGAATTCGACAAGCTGACTATCGTAATGTAAGTGCGAATCGGCTAACCGATTACGATATGTGGCTGAAATGTTCCGCAATTCTTCTTTGAGACGTCTTCCGATCTTTCTGATCTTGTGCGCAACAGGCGCAACTGGGCAGGATCAAACCGAAGCACCATGTAGCGATCCGGACTATCGGCATGGAATAAGTTACGTCGAGCCCCTCAAGTACGACGCAGATTTCGAACATTTCTCTTACTCAAATCCTGATGCACCAAAGGGGGGAATGATCCGCTTTCCTGCATTGGGGACTTGGGACAACTTCAACGGCATTCTCAACAAGGGTCGGTTGGTTGCGGGCTACGATCTCGGTGGAGCGAATGCGCTCGTCTACGATCGGCTGCTTGAGGGATCGGCAGACGAAAACGCTAGCGCTTATGGCCGTCTGGCGGAAGGCATTGCAGTGGAGGAGAACTTTGCCTGGGTTGCGTTCAAATTGCGCAAGAATGCGTATTGGCACGACGGAACACCACTTGATGCCAGCGACGTGGTCTGGACCTTCAACACCTACCTGACGGAAGGCTCTCTCACACTGAGGACGGGGTTGCAGGAACTAGATCGAGTCTTCGAATTTGGGGATCAGGAAGTTTGCTTTGTTACGAAGACGGATGTGGAAGTCAGTCCAAACATTCCGTTCACCTACGGTGGATTGGCCATTCTTCCTGAACATTATTGGAAGGACCACGACATAACCAAGACCACCCAGGAGCCGCCACTTGGTAGCGGACCATACAAGGCCGGAGACCTGGCCTTTGGCAAGAACATTTACTACGAGCGCGTGCCCGACTACTGGGGGCGCGATTTGCCTGTGAATAGAGGTCGCTACAACTTTGAAAAGGTCAAGTTCGACTACTTTCTCGACGAAACCGTGATGCTTGAAGCGCACAAGGCACATGTCTACGACATGCGCGAAGAGACGGTATCGAAGAACTGGACTACTGGCTATGACTTTGATGCTCTGCACGCAGGACTTTTCAGGAAGGAGCTTCGCTACCTCAAGCGCGCGTGGGGCATGTGGTGGCCGGCGTTCTGGAATGTGCGCAACCCGAAGTTTCAAGACATACGAATACGAGAAGCGCTCTTTTTGCTGTACGACTTTAAGTGGATCAACAGAGTAATTCTGTTCGGCTTCTACGACTACGGAGATAGCTACTTCTACAACTCGCCCATGGCACAGAGCGGTCTACCGTCGGAAGACGAAATTCGTCTATTGGAGCCGTTTCGAGACCAGATTCCCGAACGAGTCTATACCCACGAATTCAAGCATCCGCCGTCGACAGGATATGGCTCGAATCGCGAGAGCATGAAGCGAGCGCTCGAATTGTTCGACGAGGCCGGATGGCAACTGAAACGAGGGAAGTTGCGGCACAAAGAGACCAATGAGCAGTTCCACATCGATTTCGTCTTCGTGTCCGCCATGCTGCTGCGGGCCAAGTCGCCTTACATCCGAAGGTTAAATCAGGCGGGCATTTCGACTTCGGCGCTCGCGCCGGAAGTGTCCAATTGGCAACATCGAATGCGTACCGGAAAATTCGACGGAGGGGGCTACATCTGGATACCTGGCAACATGCCAGGGTTCGATCTGCGCAATCGATTCGGCAGCGAAGCGGCCGACCAGGACTATGGACTCAATTGGGCGGGGATCAAGAGCCCCGTTGTCGACTATCTAATTGAGCAGGTAATCAAAGCGCGTACGGCGAGAGACCTGTATGCGGCAACTCGCGCCCTGGATCGAGTGCTATTGTGGAACTTCTACATGATTCCGGGCATGGGACAGCCGGGATTTCGATTGGTCTCATGGGACAAATTCGGAGAAGTCGACCCGTCCGTTTCCGGACCTCTTTCGCGAGTTCCCGCCATTGACGCTTGGTGGTGGGACGAGGAGAAAGCACAAAGGGTCGAAACCGGCATTGCGGCGTTGAGCGACTCCAGTCAGGCGTCGACCACAGATTCTTCCGAGAGTGCGAATCCGTAGTAGTTAGCGAGGGAAACAAGACGTGCTCCGATACATCGTCAAGCGCCTGTTGCTGATACCGCCAACTCTGTTCGGGATCATATTGATCAACTTCGTGATCGTGCAGTTTGCACCTGGCGGTCCAGTAGAGCAGATCATTGCCCAGGTCACCATCGGACAGGTCTCGTCGACTCAAAGGATCAGCGGGGGTGGCGACACGGGTATGTCGTCGGAGGCAATTCAAGCGGCAGGAAGTTCCCACAATCTCGCGTCCTATGGATTGGACCCTGAACTTGTGGCCCACCTGAACGATGAGTTTGGATTCGACAAACCCGTCTACGTTCGATTTTGGAACATGATCATTAGCTATCTGAAATTTGATTTTGGAACGAGCTACTTTCAAGATCGTCCGGTTAGTGAACTCGTTATTGAGCGTCTCCCTGTTTCGATTTCGCTAGGACTTTGGTCCTTGTTGCTGATCTATGCGATATCGATTCCCCTCGGTGTTCGCAAGGCTGTCAAGGACGGCACGCGATTCGACTTCTGGACAAGCTCGGTCATATTTGTGGGCTATGCCATACCAGGGTTTCTGTTTGCCATTCTGCTAATCGTTCTGTTTGCGGGCGGAAGCTACTGGGAGGTGTTCCCGATGCGAGGATTCCACTCGGAGGGATTCGAGGAGATGGGATGGTTCGGGCAAATCAAGGACTACTTTTGGCATATCGCTCTCCCGGTCCTCTCGTTGACGATTGGAGGCTTTGCCTACCTGTCAATGCTCACAAAGAATTCCTTCTTGGAGGAAATCAGCAAGCAGTTTGTTCTCACTGCCCGAGCAAAGGGTCTGTCGGAGCGTAGGGTTCTGTTCGGCCATGTTTTCCGTAACGCCATGTTGATCGTGATAGCGGGATTTCCTGCGGCATTCGTAGGAATTCTCTTCACAGGATCCGTGTTGATTGAAGTGATCTTCTCGCTGGAAGGCATTGGTCTGCTCAGCTATGAAGCAGTCGTGAAGCGAGACTACCCCATTCTGTTTGGAACACTCTACGTGTTCACGTTGATATCGCTGGTGATGCATTTAGTAGGGGACTTGTGCTACGTCTTCGTAGACCCTCGAATTGACTTTGAGACGCGAGAATGAGTCCACTGGTTCGACGCGGAATAGCGAATTTCAAAGCTAACAAGCGAGGGTACTACTCGTTGTGGATTTTCGGCATCCTCTTCGCGATTTCGCTGATGGCGGAACTCGTTGCCAACGACAAGCCCGTCGTTCTCTACATGAACGGCAAACTCTTCTTTCCTGCATTCACGTTTGTCGCCGAAACCGATCTTGGTGGAGAGTTGGAAATCGAAGCCGACTACACCGATCCCTACGTCAAGGACTTAATCGAGGAAGCGAACGGTTGGGCGATTTTTCCGCCCATCCCGTACAGCTACGACACTGTGGATTTTTGGGTTGAGCAGTCGACTCCCGCTCCCCCGTCAGCTCAGCATTGGCTGGGAACCGATGATCGTGCAAAGGACACGCTTGCGCGCCTAATCTATGGGTTTCGGCTGTCCGTTGTTTTCGGTATCACTCTGACATTCCTCAGTTCTCTCATTGGCGTTGGCATTGGAGCTGTTCAAGGGTACTTTGGAGGTCTAGTGGATCTATTGGGCCAGCGGCTGGTGGAAATCTGGTCTGGGTTACCCGTTCTGCTGATCTTGATCATCTTGGCCAGCGTAATCGAACCCAACGTGATTTGGCTATTGATTCTCTTGACGTGCTTTAGCTGGATGACGCTCGTCGCCGTAGTTCGCGCCGAATTCCTGCGGACGCGAAACTTCGATTTCGTGAGAGCGGCGCGAGCGCTGGGTGTGTCCAATCGCACGATCATGCGCAGGCACGTTCTACCTAACGCCATGGTCGCTACACTAACCAATGTGCCGTTCATACTGTGTGGCGCCGTGACCATGCTGACTGCGCTTGACTTTCTAGGGTTTGGATTGCCCGCTGGCTCACCGTCAATTGGCGAACTACTTGCTCAGGGCAAGGCCAACATTCAGTCTCCATGGCTTGGGTTGACGGGTTTCTTCACAATGGCGATCATGCTTGTCTTGCTGATCTTCATAAGCGAAGCCGTGCGCGATGCGTTTGATCCAAGACGTTCGCTAGGTGGGAGCGCTCCCGCTGAACATGCTGCTCAAGAAGTGGCTGAAGCGCAAGCTACTGCAGCGCTATCTCGTTGACATTGTTCTAGATTTCTAGGCACTTGGACTAGTAGAATTTCGCAGCGGACGGCATTGGCGCAATCACTGCTTTTGCGAACGAACAGCGACGCATGCAATGTCGTTGCCGACGACGCGCAGCCAGATCCGGCATTGAATTGCGGGTCAGCGCTTTGCCAATGGGTTAAGAAGTAACTAAAGTGTTGGTGACTCGCACGCCAACAAATGGTGATCAAGGAGGAAACAGCGAATGAGTTGGGTGGCAGTGTTAATGGGCTCAAAGTCCGATTGGCCAACAATGCAATCTACGACGGAAGTCCTGTCAGATTTTGGGGTTGAGTACGAAGCCAAGGTAACTTCCGCCCACCGCACTCCTAGTCAGACGGCGGAGTACGTAAGCGACGCCGTCGAACGTGGATGTGAAGTCTTCATTTGTGCAGCGGGACTTGCCGCTCACTTGGCTGGTGCAGTTGCCGCCAAGACGACCAAACCTGTCATTGGCGTCCCAATGGATGGAGGACCTTTGTCCGGATTCGATGCATTGCTCTCCACGGTGCAGATGCCGGGAGGAGTACCCGTGGCCACCGTGGCGATTGGCAAGGCCGGAGCCAAGAATGCAGCTTATTTGGCCGTGCAGGTGTTGGCGTTGTCAAACAGTGCCTTGGCTGAGCGATTGGCGGAGGATCGCGCGGAGAGCGTGCGCAATGTGGAGGAGCAGAACCAAGCCATACAGGATTGACAAACGGGCCGTTGCTTGAAAAGAAATCAGCTCGAACACGCAGCAACAATCCTGCAGAAGGGGGGCGTGGTTGCGCACGCCTGCGAAGGAGTGTGGGGACTTGCTTGCAATCCTTGGTGCGAGGCTGCTGTCGACCGCATTTTGGAGATCAAGAAACGTAGCGTCTCCAAGGGACTTATAGTGATCGGGCACAGCTCTGCAGTTTTTGAACCCGAACTTGAGATGGTGGACTCGTCGCGCAGATTTCGCGTCCAGCACAGTTGGCCGGGGCATGTAACTTGGATCCTGCCCACGCAAAGATTTCCCCAGACCGTTACAGGTGGACGCTCGACAATAGCAGCTAGAGTTCCCGATCACAAGCAGGCAAGGGAACTCTGCGAGGCCTACGGAGGCGCTCTTGTATCGACGTCCGCCAATCACAGTTCGGAAATTCCGGCCCGCAGCGAATCAGAAGTTCGCGAGTCTATGGGTTCTCAGGTGGACTTCATTCTGCGGGGATCAATTGGTGACGCAATCGGTCCAAGCGAAATCAGAAGCGCCATCGACGACGTACGGTTGCGATGAACCTTGATCGCTATGCCGTGATCGGCAATCCTGTAGCACACAGTCTATCTCCGCAAATCCACGAAGAATTTGCACGCCAGACCAACCAGCAGCTCAAGTACTCACGGATTGAAGCTCCACACGACGGCTTCGAGTCCATCGCCAGAGACTTTCTTCGCAAAGGGGGTTGTGGTCTGAGCGTCACAGCACCATTCAAGGGCGAAGCCTTTCGATGGGTGGATAAATCTGATGAATTCGCTCGAGAGTCCGGCGCCGTGAATGCAATATCAAGAAGTGGCGACTCCACCGAGGGATTCAACACCGATGGAATTGGGCTCTTGCAGGACTTTGTGCGACTGGGATGGAAGATAACCGGCAGGAGGGTGCTCGTGCTCGGGGCTGGGGGTGCCGTTAGAGGAATTATTGGGCCACTTATTGCACAGGGTAGCGTTTTGACAGTAGCAAACCGGACCGAGAAGAGGCTAGTCGAGCTCAAGGCGCAATTTCCCGATATCTCGACAATGCCCTTGGCAGAGGTGCCCGGCGATTGGGACATGGTCATCAATGCAACATCGGCCCATTTGCGGTCCACCGAACTGAACGTGGATCCACATATTTTCTCGGACGCACGGTGTTACGATTTGGCATATAGCTGTGACCGAACCACAAAATTTGTCGACAAGGCCAGGCGACACGGCGCTACGGACGCTCAAGACGGACTAGGCATGCTAGTGTTCCAGGCGGCATGCGCCTTCGGTTTGTGGCGCGGGGTTGATCCCGATCCGATTAGGGTCCTCGAGGGCCTTCGCGAATCATGAAGCTCCTGACGATCGCATGTGGCAGAATTCATGCATTCGACGCTTTGTCTGATCTACCATTCATTGTGTAATGAACACATCCATGTCAGACATGAAAGGCAGATTCAGTCTTCCATTGAGCCGTCCGCGCGGGGGATGGGCGTTGGCCATTCAAGTGACAATCGCCGTGTTGACGACTCTGGGTCTTAGCACGTGGCAAGTTTCTCGAGGATTTGAGAAGTCCGAATTGCGCAACGTCTACGTTGACCGTCTGGCCACTGCTCCGATTGAATTGAAGGAATTTGTCGAAGGCGACAGCTATTACAAGAAGATGGAACTGGTGGGGCGGTTCGACCAGCAGCGAAGTTTCATAGTTGCGTACAAGAGACATTTGGGAGTGCCTGGATTTTGGGTTATCACGCCCTTTGAGACTGAAATTGGCACATTTCTCGTAAATCGCGGGTGGATTGCCATGGATAGAACTTGGTTCCATACGCCTGTGGTGGAAACGCCATTGGAGCAGTTGAAGCTTCTTGGTGTTGTTTGGCCCAACGTTCCTCAGAGATCGACGGTCGGGTACGACGGAGACACGTGGCCCAAGCGAGTAAATCGACAGAATGTCGCGAAAATGGCCGAAATTACTTCGGCGTTTGGCGAGGAGGTTCGATTGCTTCCAGAGAGCGAAGCAGTATTGACTCCAATCCACTTAACATTTGAGCAGGGAGCGAGCACGCATTGGAGCTATGCGCTTCAATGGCTGGTAATAGGGGCAATCATAGTTCTTGGCTATTGGTATTTTGCACTCAGAAGGCCTGACGAGGACTCCTAGAAGGAAATGAAACTGAAAATTGGGATGTTGGTGGCGCTGATTGCAATCGTCGGCGCACTCTACTGGCTGTCGGTGCACTCGGAAAGGGTGGGGATGACGGGGGAGCAACTCAAAGCGCTTGGATTGGTCGAGCTCCCCGAACCTACGGACGTCGGTGAGCTGACGCTGGTGGACCAAGATGGAAATCCCTTTGATGGGTCAGCCCTTCATGGAAGGTGGACCTACGCGTTCTTCGGATTTACGCACTGCCCGGACATATGCCCGCTCACAATGTCACTGCTGAAACAGGTTGAGCAGCGATTGAACGAAACCGTCGACCCTAGTATTGCTAGGGCGTTTCAGGGTGTCTTCGTAACCGTGGACCCTGCCCGAGACGATTCTGAAACCGTCAGGGAATTCATCGCCAACTTTTCGCCAAATTTCCTTGGAGTAACCGGAACGGAAGAGGAGATAAGCGAACTTGCCGGCAAGGTAGCAGTTGGCTATACGCGAATAGGATCTAGCGACTCCAGGCTTGAATATCTGGTGGAGCACCAGGGACACATTGTGGTATTTTCCCCGGATGGGCGGTGCTATGGCTTCATAAAGCCAGAGCATGACACAACCCAGCTTGTTCGCATTTTTCTACATTTGGAGCGGAAGGGAAGACTCGCTGAGAGCGCGGCTTAGTTCGACGGCGCCCACCGAATAGGGTATGCTAGGTCGGGTCGCATGTCCGTGAGGCCTAGTTGCAGGAACTCGTCACAGCCAGTAGCCACAGCACATCCGCAGGTCTCCTAGAGGCCTATACCACAATCCGAAAGCGTAGCGAGGATCTTTGTGCTCCGTTGGAAGTTGAGGACTACTGCGCCCAGCCAATTCCCAGCGTTAGCCCTCCCAAGTGGCACTTGGCGCATACCACATGGTTCTTTGAAACCTTCATTTTGCAGCCATACCTACCTGACTATCGTGTTTTCGATAGTAAATTCAACTATTTGTTCAACTCCTACTACGACACCATTGGCCCCTATTTTCCACGTGAAGACCGAGGGTCGCTTTCGCGGCCGTTGGTCAAGGAAGTCTTTGAGTATCGATCGTACGCAGATGAGGCAATGGCACAGATCCTTGCGAATCGCATGTCTGCAGACATTGATGCGCGCCTTCGACTTGGACTGAACCACGAACAACAGCATCAAGAGCTGATTGTCACGGATCTCAAATACATTTTGGGAAAGAATCCGTTGCGCCCGCGTTATGTGGACGCTGTGCCTACCCCCCGTTCCTCGGCATTAGGCTCGCTCTCCTATTCAAAATTCTCTGGGGGTGTTGTGGATGTGGGTGCAAATTTGGGTGATGCCGACTTTCTCTTCGACAACGAGTCGCCCAGACACAAGGTATTTCTCTCTCCCTATTCGCTTGCGAACCGTGTTATAACCAACGGAGAATTCAGAGAATTCATACAAGACGGAGGGTACGATCAACCGAGCCTATGGCTTTCCGACGGTTGGTCCGAAAAGAACAAGAACAATTGGCGCGCTCCAGAATACTGGGAATGGAGGGACGGACAGTGGTTGGAGTACACGTTAGGCGGCGAAACTGATTTGGAACCGTCGCACCCTGTTACGCACATCAGTTTGTACGAGGCCGACGCCTTTGCTCGGTGGGCCGGCGCTCGCCTAGCCACGGAATTCGAGTGGGAGCACGCCGCAGCCAATTGGAGTCTCCCTACGACGGTGAATCTGGCTCAGCGCGACTCTTTTCATCCCTCGGTCGCTCAAGGGAATGGACACGCGTCTCAAATGCTTGGTGACTGCTGGGAGTGGACCTCGTCGAGCTACGCGCCCTACCCCGGTTTCAGGCCACTCAATGGTGCGCTTGGCGAGTACAACGGCAAGTTCATGGCCAATCAGTTCGTCCTGCGTGGAGGTTCCTGCGCGACGCCTCCAGAGCACATTCGAAGGTCCTATCGGAACTTCTTCTACGCACGCGACCGCTGGCAGTTTACAGGCATTCGGTTAGCTCAAGATGGCTAGCGATTCTAGCGGCGGCGAGTTCGTTTTCTACGATCTCAAACCACCAGCGCCGGACATCCGCAAAGAGATTTGCGAAGGGCTGAGTCTCGAGCAAAAGGCCATTTCGCCCAAATATCTTTACGACCGTCGCGGTTCGCTTCTCTTCGAGACGATTACGGGACTGCCGGAGTATTACCTGACACGAGTAGAAGTCGGCATTCTGCTCGAACATCGACGCGACATGTCGCACATGATCGAACGAGACTCTTGGTTACTGGAATACGGAGCGGGAAGTGGCAGGAAATCCCGCATCGTTTTGGAAACGATCAATCCCGCTGCATATGTTCCAGTTGACATCTCGTCGACGCATTTGGTCGAGTCTGCACGCCAGATCCATCGGGAATTCATAGGGCTTGCCGTCTATCCCATCTGTGCGGACTATACAAAGAGCTTTGAAATGCCCGCGGAGATGCCTAACGCAAGTCGCGCTGTGTTCTTTCCCGGATCCAGCATTGGCAACTTCACACGCGACGAAGCTGAGGACTTTTTAAGGACAGTAGCTGGAGTAGTGGGCGCAAACGGTGTGATGGTCTTGGGAATAGACACTCGCAAGTCAGCAAACATAATCGAGCCAGCCTACAACGATTCGAGATGTGTGACGGCCATGTTCAACAAGAACATTCTGCAGCATCTCAACAACGAGATTGGGTCAGACTTCCAATTGACCCACTTTGACCATTGCGCCTTCTACGACGAACAGGAAGGCTGTCTGCAAATGCACTTGGTGTGCAATGCTGAGCATGAAGTGTCAATCGGCAACGACTCGTTCGCCTTTCGCGAGGGAGAGACCATACACACTGAGAATTCCTTCAAGTATTCACCGGAGGAACTCAAAGAGATTGCCAACAGAGCAGGATTCGATTGTGAGGCAATTTGGACAGACAGGAAGGAATGGTTCATGGTTGCCCTGTTGCGAAACTCCCGATAGCAGGCAACCAAACTTCTGGTTGCCAAGACGATTGTTCTAGCGAGCTCCATCCTTCACTCCTCTCGAATTTGATCATGCCGTTGCAGAATCCGTGCAGCAACGCTATAACTGGACGCTGCTTCCCTCTTCGAAGTCTCAACAATGTATGCTTCGCGAATGTACAGTCAATTCAATCTCTCCAATTAGGAGGGCACGTGCGTTTGGCATGCATTTACCCAATGATGAACAAATAAAGATTATTAAAGTATTGATTGCAAAGAGGCTTTTGCGTTGTGTGGTAGCCCGCTAATAGTATGGGTTACAGATCAGCGATTGAATGGACGGACCACACGTTCAATCCATGGTGGGGATGCACCAAAGTCTCTGCAGCATGCGACAACTGCTATGCCGAAGCGTTTTCTAAGAGACTTGGACTAAACATTTGGAGTCATGGAACGGACCGGCGATTCCTTAGTGAAGCCAACTGGCGTTTGCCCTTGAAGTGGAACCAAAAGGCGGCACAGGCGGGAACTAAGGAACGGGTCTTCTGTGCATCGATGTCCGACGTTTTCGAATGGAAAAGAGGACTTGCACAGGAACGAATCAAATTGTGGCAACTCATCGAATCCACGCCATCCCTCATTTGGCTGCTCTTGTCAAAGCGTCCGCATTTGGCAAAACGAATGGTACCGTGGAGAAACGATTGGCCAGCAAATGTTTGGATTGGTACAACCGCCGAGAATCAGAAATGGGCAGACAAGAGATTGCCTTGGCTGGTTGACCTCCCCACTCGAAACCGCTTTGTCTCATGCGAACCGCTGTTAGGCCAGATCCAGCTCGAGAGGTGGTTGGTTTCAGCCGATATCGGTTGGGTCATAGCAGGCGGTGAGAGCGGTCGCAGTGCAAGACCGACTGAGCCTAAGTGGTTTTACAGCCTTCGGGATCAATGCACGACATTCGATATTCCGTTTCATTTCAAGCAATGGGGAAACTGGGCTCCAGTCGATTCGATAGTTGAGCACGCTCCTAGCCAGCTAGTGAGCGACGGTCTTTCTCAATCAATGGGTAGATATCCGAGAAAGGTCAGCGGCCGGTTGCTTCAAGGGCTGGAGTGGAACGACGTTCCAGATGATTTTGCGACCTGATAACAGTCTGTACGCGTGCAGGTAGCTTCTGCACGATCGAATGCTCGTGTTTTGGATCACCCTAGGTTGATATTGGGTGTGACCGCTTGTGCTTGATTTCCTCTATTTCCCAAGCTCTCATAGAGTGGATTGCGTCGCATGAAACAGATACGACGTGAAACACTAAATGTTGATTCGACTAGCCCTTAATTGGCTATCGCCATTTCGTGCAGTCGAAATGGTCGCGAAATATGGCGCTGTGCAATACGAGCCATTTCCGCTGGGTCCCTAACCGGACGATCTGGGTGTAGATCCGATTGAGTAGTCACGGATAGACGCGACAGCCAAAAAGCAACAGAGGCGTACAGCAAAAACATTGGAAAAAACCAGTATTCCTCATCGTGTAGCGGACGGATAGCGTTGTACTCTCGAAGCAAGGCAAAAGCTCGTTCCTTGTCTAATACATCCCTTGTTCTACACCAGTCGTTGACGGCCACTGCCAGGTCGTAGAGCCAAAAGCCATGAGAGGCATGGTGAAAGTCCACGACTCCGGTTAGTCCATATTCGTTGAATAGAGCATTGTCCCGAAAGAGGTCGCCGTGAATAATCCCTTGGGGCAAAGCTTGTACGTCGGTTCGATTCAATGTAGATTTGATGGATTCGACCGATCTGCGCAGAAGGTAGCGATCATGGGAATCAAGGTGCTTCACGACTCTGGATGAGTGTGTATCTAGCCAGTGTGAGTCCCTGATATAGCGAAAGTTAGTTCCATCCAATGTCTCGGTGGCTAGATGCATCCGCGCCAGGAATCTTCCGATCGCTCCACAGTGCTCTCGTAGCGGAGCGACTAAATGCTTTCCCTTGAGGCGCGGACAAAGGACAACAGCCTTGTCAAGCACACTGGTAATGGCTTCATCTTGTCGCGAACGTACGACTGGAGCTACAGGCAGTCCGTACTCGTGACATCTTGCCAATACTTGCACCATGAGTTCACGTTGCGCGACGCGATCATCTTCAATTACCGTAAGCACATACTCGGTATTCGAAGTTTCGTATGTCGAATCAAGGGTTGTGGAGAGTATGTAGTTAGTGTTTTCGATGCCTTCCGAAGCTGGAAAGTAGTCACGAAGCATCCCGACGTCGTACTTGTGGAGTACATCCTCAAGTGCGGATCGGCGCAGATGAGTAATAACTGCCATGTGGCGAGCTAGAACTCTTTAATTGTCCATTTTGGTACTAGTCGGTCTGCTCGCTCCAGGTCGCCAAAGTGTTTCGTGGGATCTTCGGGAACCATGTAGTAGGGCTTGCCGTTTTTGGGTGTGACCTTAATCGACGTCAATCGCCCATTTTGTCGATATTCCTGAATTGAACGGTTCTTGGATTCTATGAGCACGACATCCGGCCCCTTGACTTTTTCCTTCTTTTTCTTGGTGCTCTCGGCTGCCAGTGCTGGTGAGGCAAGCAGGCAGCAAGCGCCTATGCAAAATGCCAATATGCGAACCTGAATCATGTTGAACCTTCGTCTCATGCAATCGATTGTGTTAATTTGCATACGGGAGAATTTACCATGCAAGACACAAAACCCCTAATTCTTGTCGATGGGTCGACGTATCTATTCAGAGCCTTTTACGCGCTTCCTGACCTAAGAACCTCGACTGGACTGTACACCGGAGCTATTCGTGGCGTAGTTTCCATGCTGCTGAAGCTCATGAACGACTACCCCGGAAGCACCATTGCCGTTGTCTTCGACACTGCTTCTTTGACATTTCGTCACGAGATTTTCTCCGACTACAAGGCAACTCGGCCTCCCATGCAGGATGAAATGGCGCAACAGATCGAGCCACTGCACAAGGTCATCGAGTGTCTGGGCCTGCCGCTGCTCAAGAAGGACGGGTTCGAAGCTGACGACATCATAGGAACGCTGGCTACTCAAGCGACCGCCGCGGGCCGCGAGACGATCATCTCGACATCTGACAAGGATATGGCGCAGCTTGTCAACGAGCATGTGACATTGCTGGACACCATGAAGGATCAGACAATGGATGCGGAAGGAGTCAAAGAGAAGTTCGGCGTTCCTCCAGAATTGATCATCGACTATTTGGCGCTGATGGGCGATACCTCTGACAACATTCCGGGCGTGCCCAAGGTAGGACCCAAGACGGCGGCCAAATGGCTAAATCAATTTGGCAGTTTGGATTCCGTATTGGAGCACAAGGAAGAGATTCGAGGAAAAGTTGGTGAGAATCTGGTGGCAAGCGCGGACATGCTTCCGTTGTCTAGGGAACTGGCAACCATCAAGTGCGATGTTGAACTCGATTGGAATCTAGAAAACTTGCACGTCAAAGAAATGGACATGGAAGCGCTTACGGATTGGTTCAATCGCTTTGAGTTTCGAACGTTGCTTCGGCAGATTTCCGAAGACCACGAACCGACTCCGAGGCAGGAGGAGGCTGCAGACTACCAGTTCATCGGCGACCCGATAACTCTGCAAGCTTGGGTGGACGAAATTCGTGCGGCTAAGCAAGTGTCGCTTGCGCTAAGGACGATTGGCGGACACGGTTCTCGATGTCTCGGCATCGCGCTGTGTGCGGGAACGGACCGTGCAGCATACGTGCCGATCGGACACAAGCACGATGAATTCAGGCAACTGAGCATCGATGTGGTTTGCGGCAGCCTTAAGGAGATCCTGGAAGACGAGTCGATTTCAACAATCGGGAACGATCTGAAACATGCCTACAAGTTCTTCAACCGGCACGGAATAACGATCGAAGGACCTCTATGGGACACGAGGCTAATGTCGTACGTCCTGAACAGTCAGGCTTCCGGGGGCCACCACACATCAGCTCTTGCGTCACGACACTTGGAATACACCACGTTTGACTGGCAAACCTTGACGGGTTCAGGTGCCAATCGCGTTTCACCAGACGAAATCGGGATCCCCGAACTTGCGTTTCCCATGGCTGAGCTAGCACTGGTCAACGCGCGTGTGGTTCCAGTTTTGCAGAAGGAACTGCATGCAGACGAAAAAATGGCGAAAGTCTACGAGGACATTGAGGAACCAGTCACGAAAGTCCTGGCACGAATGGAACTCGATGGAGTGACTGTAAATCCAGATGTGCTCCGAGAACTCAGCCAAGAGCTGGAGGAACGAATCTCCCGATTGACGCGCGAGGCTTACGAATCGGCCGGTGTCAGCTTTGGATTGGGGTCACCTAAGCAACTGTCAGAGGTCTTATACGACAAGCTAGAACTGCCCTCGCCGCGCAAAACGCGCACAGGGAGTCGCTCCACGTCGGAGGACGTGCTGAGAGAGCTCGCCCCTCTACATCCCCTGCCGAACATCGTTCTTGGCTATAGGGGGGCTACCAAGCTGAAGTCCACCTACTCAGATCAGCTTGCACACTTCATTAGTTCGGTTACAGGCCGAGTGCACACTACCTATGACCAAGCCAATGCGGCGACAGGTCGACTTTCATCCGTAGGTCCGAATCTGCAGAACATTCCCGTTCGAACTGGGGACGGAAGACGAATCCGCGAAGCATTCATCGCTCCACCAGGTTACGTCTTCATGTCGGCAGACTACTCGCAGATTGAGCTACGCATCATGGCTCATTTGTCTGAGGACAAGTCGCTGCAGAAGGCATTCAATGAAGGCTTGGATATCCATCGAGCCACTGCAAGCGACATTTTTTCAACCGATTACGATTCTGTTGATGCTTCGATGAGAGACAAAGCAAAAACGATCAACTTCGGTCTCATCTACGGCATGGGGGCATATGGGCTAGCGAGACGTCTGGACATCCCTCGCGGCGAAGCCCGTGAGTTCATTGAAACCTACTTTGACCATTATCCAGGCGTCAGAGAATACATGGATAAGATCAAGGCAAACGCACACGATTTGGGCTACGTTGAAACCCTATACGGCAGGCGCATCTACCTCGATGAAATCAATAGTCAACACGTTCCGCGCCGCCAGGGAGCTGAACGACAGGCCATCAATGCGCCAATGCAGGGAACTGCCGCCGACATAATAAAGTTGGCGACTACTAGCGCCGCCAAATTCTTGGACTCTAGCGGCGTAGATGCCAAGATGGTGTTGCATGTGCACGACGAGATCGTTTTTGAAGTATCCGAGGAGGAGGCCGAGGAACTGCAGGGCGGAGTTGTTCAAGCGATGGAAAGTGCTGCTGATCTTTCAGTTGAATTGGTCGTGGATGTGGGATTTGGCGCAAACTGGAGCTTGGCTCACTGATCGGTGTGGCCTGCGTGGTGCCACATCGCGCGGATCGATTGCCGCGCCTCATCTACTCCTGTCCCCTTGAGCGAAGAGAACATGACCGTGACAGAGTTGTCGCAGTTTGATAGCGCGTCATTCACGTTTCGCAAGCAAACGCTGCGTTCTCCCTGTTTCAATTTGTCTGACTTGCTAAGCAATACGACGAGCCGGACTTGGCGCTGATTGCTCCAACGGATCATGTCGACATCGAACGGTTGAAGCGGATGGCGTGAGTCCATAATGAGAACTACTCCTACAAGATTCTCACGGCGCACCAGATAGCGGTTGACTGCGTCCTGCCATTCCACTTGCCTGCGACGGCTCGCCTTGGCGTAGCCAAAGCCAGGTAGATCCACAAGTCGCCCTTCGTTGGATTCAAAGAAATTGATGAGTTGGGTTCGACCGGGCGTCTTGCTGACTCTGGCTAGTGCGGTTGAGCCCGCAATGCGGTTTATGGCGCTCGACTTGCCCGCATTTGACCGCCCCGCGAACGCCACTTCGGGAAGATCATCGCGCGGCCAATCCCGCATTTGAAGTGCGCTCTTGAGGAAAACTGCTTCGATGGGTTCGCAGCTGAAGTTCAAGGGAAATCTACATGTGAATACCAAAGAACAGTTTACGAAGTAGCGGCTGCACACTCAATTTTCTTGACATTCGAGGAGCTATGCGCACTACGGTGCACACTAGGCGGCGTTGCTATAATCCACGCCTCGGTTGTGCCTATTCAATTCAGTGCGCACACCCTATGAGTCCAACTTTGGAGAATTGATGGTTCGATTGCTTACAAAGTCGTATATGAGACTGGCGTTTGTTGCAATTGCGGCCATTGTGATCCTGACCGTTTGGACGTTGCAGGCAGATACCGAACCGCCTGAAGTCGACGAGACAATTGTTGTCGAACTTGACGAAAGCACTCAAATTGTGGAAGAAGCGCCTGTTGACACAGCCATTGCAGACGTTGTCGATACCGAAGTTGGCCGCAGTCTCTCCGCTTCATGCACTGCTTGCCATGGTAACGATGGCAATGCGTTACAAGCTGAAAACTCCAATCTTGCGGGACAGAACGAAAAGTACCTGTTTCGGCAATTGCAGATGATTCAGTCGGAGGAACGTGAAATCGTTGTAATGAAAGGCTTGCTAAACGCGTTTGATGATGGGGATCTTCGCAATATTGCAGCCTACTACGCATCGCTGCCGGGGAGAATTGGCCAGTCAAATCCCGAGGGACTGGAGGAAGGCGAAGCCATCTATCGCGGCGGCATTCTGGAAAAGAAGGTTGCCGCTTGCACGGCTTGCCACGCACCTAACGGAAATGGGAACATGCTCGCGGGATTTCCTCGAGTCTCCGGTCAGACAGTCGAATATACCGTCGCCCAGCTAAAGGCCTACAGGGAACAGGAGCGAACAACCGACGAAGACTATGGCGGCATGATGCGCGATATAGCCGCCAGACTGACAGACTCTGAGATAGAAGCACTTGCCAATTACATGACAGGGCTATATTGATAAACGCTGTCGGTTCTCATAGTGGATCGGAGTTGACATGAATCAAACTAAAGTGCAAGTTTGGCTCGGCGTCGCCACGATTCTTTTAATCGCCGTTTTCGTCCACGCCCAAGAGACGTACGAAGCCGGCAAGGACTACTTGGTTGTTCCCACCAGAGATGAAGCAGACAGCGAAGAAACTTCCGAGCAAGCGGACGAAACTATTGAGGTCTTAGAGTTCTTTGCATACGGCTGCATTCATTGCTACAGATTCGAACGCTACATCAAGAACTGGATGAAGAAAAAGGGCGAAGATGTCACGTTCACGCGGGAGCATTTAGTCTATGACGCAAGCTGGGTCCCGTTGGCGCGAGCCTATTACGTTGCCGAAGATCTCAAAGTGCTACCAAAGGTTCACGACCGTTTGTTTCAGTACATTCACGACAGAGGCATTAACTTGAGCAGCGATGAACTGCTCAAGCGTCTTTTCAAGAGCCTAGCCGAAGTTGATGCTGAAACTTTCGAGGAAAAATACTGGTCCACAGAAACCAAGGAAAAGATTAAGTCTGCTGTGAGAAAGGCTAGCGATTGGAGAGTAATTAGCACGCCAAGTCTAGTCGTGGATGGCAAGTATCTAGTCAATACGAGAACGACAGACGGCAACCCAAAGAAAATATTCAAGGTTGTTGATTACTTAATCGATCAAATTCGCCAGGAAAGAAGCTCCGAAGTTCCCAATACCTGACTTCTTTCTTCTCCGGTGCTGCATACGCATTCAAAGAGTTCGTTCTCAGGAATGGAGATTCACGACCAACTCGTGCCACAGTGCTGCAATTCACGAGCGCTGCCCGGAGAAACATTTCGAGTGCCAGCTGGTCGAACCCTTTGTGTACGCCTCAACTCTAAGCGTCACTCACCAAAAGCGAGTTGTGTGGCTCGCGTTACTGAATTTGCCAGCTAGCCGGTTTTCTAAGGTGAATTAGCTATGCGACTCTTCAAGATTCAATTGCGAATAGGAATTCTCTGCTTTCTATTGGTTCCCTGCGTGGCAATCGCGCAAAACGAAGAGTATGTGGAAGGGGAACATTATCTAGTCCTCCCGACTCAATTTGATACATCCACCGAACAATCGTCGGACGAAACGGACGATGTGATCGAAGTGATTGAGTTCTTTGCCTACAACTGTAAGTTTTGCTATCAGTTTGAAGCCCACATTACCGAATGGCTAAAGTCGAAAGCCGACGATGTGTCGTTTGATCGCGAACACGTGACGTGGAACAACGCTCAGATACTCTTGGCGAAAGCCTACTATGCAGCGGTCGAGCTCGAGGTCTTGCCGAAAGTCCATACTCCGATGTTCAAGGCAATTCATGACCATCAATTGAGTATGACTCGCGGGGACAGACTGTCAATGTTGTTCGACAACGCGGCTGATGTTGAACCAGAGACATTCGATGAAACGTTCAGCTCCGCTGCCGTATCGGATCGACTGCAAGAATGTACTACGAAGATGCGCGTTTGGCGCATTGCAACAAGCGGTACGCCGTCACTTGTGGTTGGGGGCAAGTACCTGATCGATACCGAAACGGCTGGAGGCCACAGCGGCATGTTCCCCATCGTAGACTTTCTTGTCGACAAGATTAGAGAGGAGCAAGAAGCTTCCGCTCGCGTGTCTCAAAGTGAGTCTGAATGACTCGCCATTGCTCTGGGATATTTGCGTAAGCGCATTTGTCTGACCAAGATTGATGCTTGCGGCATGCAAATCGCAATCAAAAGTGTCAAACATACAAGGGGCCAAGCGCGAAACCTACATATCATTGTTCGTGCCGTCCTAATTGCAGTTGTGGGGATATTGTGATGTCAAGCATCAACGTTTCACTCCGTCTAGCCAGTGCTGTGCTTCTCCTTTGCGCGCTGCACTCTGGAGCGCAAGGCCAAGACGCCGACAACGAACGTGTGGCCTATCGTGAAGGCAAGGATTATTCCCTGTTGCCGATGCGAACAAGGACTGAAAATGAAGCCGCGAAAGAGGCTGATAGCGAGAATGTCGAGGTGGTAGCGGTGTTTTCGTATGCCTGTCCCTTTTGCTACAAATACGAATCGACTGTTACGGAATGGCTGAAAACCAAGGACGACTCCGTTGCCTTCAGGCGCGAACATATGGCCAGTGGACGGGCGCTCGAAAATCTCGCGCGTGCCTATTACATAGCTGAGGATCTCAAGATACTGCCAAAAACGCATGACGCGTTGTTCAAGGCGATTCACGTGTTCGAGCTCGAGCCTTACGGGGAAGACGACCTGCAACGCATGTACAAGAGACTTGCTGATGTCGACAGTAAGACATTCAGCGACAAATTCTGGTCGAGCGAGATTCACGAAAGAGTCAAAGAGAGCAAGAAGACGCTACGCGACTGGCGTATTACTGGAGTACCTTGCGTCGTTGTCGGGGGAAGGTACCTCGTTGATGCGGAAATGTCCGACGGCGAAGCGAGCAAGATGTTCGCGGTCGTGGACTATCTAGTTACAAAGATTCAGGGAGAACGGGACCCCTCGGCGGATCCCCCAGCCTGAATTCACTCAAGCCACTAGGCTAGCTCTCCTTATTGCCATTGAAGTCTATGCTGATTGCCTGGAGAATGCGATTTTCCAGAGCACAGACTGGGTTGTTTGACATGCACGCAGCTCCATCATTGGTAAAGTCGGTGTCATTTAAGTAGTTTCCTGAGAGCGGAATCGGATGGGAGACAAGCGCTCCTCGTCCGGAGTGAATCGGTAGATTCGTTTCTATCTTATTGTGAAAAATTCAGTGCTACAAACTAACCAACGGGCTGCTATTAGCGATATGAGCTAGCTTGGATTTCGTAGAGTTCAGCATATTGTCCGGCTGACATCATCAGCTCCTCGTGGGATCCGCACTCGACTACTCGAGAACCTTCCATCACGATGATTTGGTCCGCCATTCTCACGGTGCTGAATCGATGTGAGACCAGCAAGGTAATCCGCCCAGTTGCCGACTCGGTCTGCGAATTCCCGTTTTGTTGCGCGGCTTTCGCGTAGCGTTCGAAGAGCGCATGTTCTGTCTCGGCGTCAAGGGCGGCAGTCGGCTCGTCCAGCATGAGGAGCAACGGTTCGTCGCGCATGAAGCCTCGAGCCAACGACAGCTTTTGCCACTGACCAAAGCTCACCTCCACTCCGTTTTGCCAAGTCGGGCCAAGTTGAGTGTCGAGGCCTGAAGGAAGTTGATCCAGCACGTCCTCCGCTCCGGCTCTGGTCACGGCGGTCTCAACGGCCGGCCGGCTGTCGATGCGAGGTTGGTCGCCGAGCCCCACAGTTTGATCGGCCACCAATTCGAAACGGAAGAAATCCTGAAATGCTCCAGCCAGTCGTTCTCTCCATGCAAGTGGATCCATCTGACCGAGATCCTTGCCGTCTACTAGAATCCGTCCGGATGTGGGTTCGTACATGCCAGCAAGCAGCTTCACAATTGTTGTCTTTCCGGCACCGTTCTCTCCCACAAGCGCAACTACCGCGCCCGCATCTATGTGGAAACTGACGTTCTCAAGTGCCGGGCTACCCGTTCCCGGATAGCAGAAAGTGACGCTGTCGAAGGTTATGCCTCGTTTCAAGTCAGCTGGAACGGGATTCTTGCGCTGCTTTGTCATCGCTTCGGCATAGTCCTCGAGCCAAGCAAGCCGCTTTGCGCCATCCATCCATATGCCACGTAGAAACCCCAGTTCGCCGACCGTCGCGCTGATATACGCCGCAAGGCGCGAACCTGCGGCGAGAACGAGCAGCGCGGCACCCGGAGGTGCGGCCAAGACGTAGACTGTGAAAACGACAGCACCGACGTAGCCCGCACCAAAGATCGCCCAAGCCACGACGGAAATGCCTGCTGTGTGCCACCTAGCTCGGGCAATGGGCCGATACCATCGTCGCCAAGCCTGGTGCCGGTCGTGAATTACTCGATCACCAATATTGGACAAGCGCACTTCTTTGCCTGGTGAGGCTGTTGTTGCAATGTCAAAGAGGTGTTTGGACAGGCGCGACGCGGGGGCGTTCTGCTCCTCGATTCGGCGTTCCACTCCTGGCCGAGTCGTAGAGGAAACAACCGTAGGCAAAGCCGCTACAGCCAAAAGCAGGAGAGACGGATGAACGGAACAAAGCAATGCGCCTGTAATACCCAATCGGATGAACCACCCAGCAGTGGCAAACATCGAGTGGTACATATGGTCCAAAGTAAATACCTGATCGCGGAGAACCGTAAGACGGTCAAGGTACTCCGGACGCTCGTGGTGAGCTATGGTCGACACGCTGGCTTGCAGATGCGCGACGTGTGATTCGAGAGCGATGGACACGCGATCGCGGAATCTGCGTTGAGTGCGGTCACTGACGACACGCAACGCCCAGGTCAAGGTGGCGGACAGTCCAAGTCCCAATGCCCCAACCCATATGTAGACCGAATTGTCCTGAAGCAAGCCATTGGCGAGCAGCATCAACCATAGTGCAAATAACGCATCGGGCAATGCGGCGCAAATCGTCAATGCAAAAGCTATGAGCAGAAGCCAAGGTTCTGCCGTGTAGCCGCGCTTGACGGCTCGCCACATCGACGGCAATGCCGCCGGCATTGCTTCAATCGAGGACATCGAGCGCGAGACCAGGTTCTCCTTCGGTAAATCGGGAGGCTTGGAGGTCGAACATGGTTCGATAGCGTCCATTCCGTTGCATTAACGCCTCGTGCGACCCCTCTTCCATGACTCGGCCATGCTCGAGAACGCAAATGCGGTCCACTTGGCGCACGGTAGAGAACCTATGGGAAATCAATATGGTCGTAATGTCGCGCGTTTCCTGCAGGATGCGCCCAAATATCTCCCGTTCACCTCTAACGTCCAATTGAGCGGTGGGTTCGTCTAGCAGCACGATTCCGGCTCCGCAGTACCTTGCACACAGTGCTCGGGCTAGCGCGATTCTCTGCCATTGGCCTCCCGACAAGTCGATTCCATTGGCGTAAGCCTTGCTCAATGTCGTGTCGAGGCTGGTCAAGTTGCTCGCACCGGCCTGTTCCAATGCACGAAGGACGATTTCGTCGGTAGCCTGCCCACTCGGGTCGACGTTGTCGCGCAGCGTAAGTTCATATCGCACGAAGTCCTGAAAGACGGCAGTTATTCGACTTCGCCAAGTTGTAAGATCCCAGTCGCAAAGATCCATTCCATCGATTTCTATGGATCCCTTGGTGGGGTCGTAGAGCCTGCACAGCAGCTTCGCCAACGTGGTCTTGCCCGCACCGTTTTGTCCCACGATTGCGAGGGAGGAGCCAGCGGGGATAGAAAGGTCAAGGTCTTCAAGTATGGTCTTCTCGCCTGTGGGATACTTGAAGCTGACGTTTCGGAAGCAGATATCTCTCTTGGGTTGCGTGTTCGATGCATGAGTGCCATTCTGAAGTGACCCAATGTCGTACATTGATCTGCGCAAACGCATAGTCGCACCGGCGGGAGCAGCGGCACTGTCCAAGGCCCACGAAAGACCCCCAAAGGCGATCATGCTTGTAGTGAATGCCAGACTGGCAAACGTGACCATTCGGTCCAATCCGAGTTCATTGGACGCCACGTCGATGGCCATGAATGTGAAGACGATCGCGTTAGCACCCAGTACGACAAGCAAACTCCAAATGACGGGTTGTTCGCGCAGTCGGGTGGCTTCCCAGCGAAGGTCGTGAAGGCGTCGTCTGTGTGAGCGGAAGCGATCGACAATCCATGAGGCCAGTCCAAAAAGACGTATCTCCTTGGAGGCTGGCGGATTGACAGCGATCTTGTATGCGTAGTCGGCATGTCGCTGCGCATTGCGAACTGTTTCAGTGTTCCGGTCTCTCCACACTCCGCTCTCTCGTAGCAAGTAGTGAGTGGAGATCCAGGCGCCCCCGAGCACTAGAGGGGCCCACCACGCATAGGCTGCAAGGATCGCGCATGCGACCAGGCCGGCGCACAATTCCACAAGCCCGGATGCGATGAAGTCCATTGAGATTGACAGTGGTGGCCCTGATATGCCTAAGTCAAAGTCGCGCGCCATGGCAAGATCGTTGGTTACTTCGGCGTGCTCGAGATGTCCCATACCCTCGGGCCGAACGCACGTTTCGCTCAGTCGATCGTAGAGCAGACATCCAACATGATCGCCTAAATTCTTGCTTACGACCAAATGGAGGGGCGGCAGAACCTGAACCAGTACGAAGAACGATCCGAGTAGAATCAGCGGCTCAAGCAGATCGGATTGCCTTTCTACAGCGCCTATCAGCGTTCCCATGGCGACAGCCAGCAGGGCGGGGAGCAAACCTCGACCAATTAGAAGCAGCCACCACGCGACGGCAAGTGACAAATGAGCCCGATGCAATAGCATCATGTATCGCCATTCGTCGCGAGATGTAATTCGATCAATCAAGCTAGTTCCTTGAATCCTGTGAGCTGCGTTGGATCTCGATGTGACGATGCAAACTAAGAGTAATCGAACTTTATTTGAATGAGACTATGCAATTGCAGAGATATAAGGGAGATGTTTCCCAGGAGAAGCTAGAAACTCTCGTGGAGTTTGCCAAGAAAACCGTGGTCCAAGCCGGCAAAGTAGTGTTGAAGGGGTTTAGGACACGACGCGAGTTCGTTGACAAGTCTGATGGCTCAGACTTTGATCCCGTCACCGCATCCGATCGAAACGGCGAGAAACTGATAAGGGACGCCATAGCAAAGCATTGGCCTGAACACGGAGTGTTAGGTGAGGAATTCGGCCATCATCCCGGAAACGGTCTTACCTGGGTGATGGATCCAATAGATGGAACTCGTGCCTTCGTAAGCGGATTGCTCCACTGGGGTGTCTTGCTCTCGCTTTACGATGGACGAAATGTCCTGCTGGGTGCCATGTATCAACCCTATGTAGAGGAACTTTACTGGGGAACCGAAAAGGAGTCCCACATGTTGCAAGGCGGTCAGATACGGCGTTTGCAAACCAGCGATTGCACTGACATTTCGGAAGCCATACTGTCTACGACGGATCCTCGTCTCTTTCAGGATCCCTCAGAGTCTGACGCGTTTCGAAAAGTGGAAAACAAAGTGCGGCTTTGCCGGTACGGTGGCGATTGCTATCAGTACGGTCTTGTGGCCATGGGGTTTATTGACGTTGTCATTGAGAACTCGCTAAACCCGTGGGATATCCAGGCACTGATCCCAATTGTCAGGGGAGCAGGAGGTTGCATTTCCACTTGGGATGGAAACGACCCCTGCATGGGTGACCGCGCGGTGGCCACCTGCTCCAAAAGGCTACATGAGCAGGTATTGAATGCACTTAACAGCGCGGAGAATTGAAATCGCGTCGAAACAACGAGCGTACCCACTAATATACGCAACTTAGTCAGGAAACTTCATGAGCGATGAGTGAATTGGCCTTCGCGTCGGCCTCCAAGTTGGCGCAAATGATTCGGGAAAAGGAAATATCAAGCGTTGAGTTGCTGGAGTTCTATCTACACCGTGTGGACGAGTACAACCCGGGACTGAACGCGATCATCTGGCATATGCGCGACGAGGCCATGGATGCTGCCAAGAAAGCCGATGAAAAGTTGGCCGCTAACGACTCTATAGGGACATTGCACGGTGTTCCCATGACTATCAAGGAATCGTACGATGTCGCCGGCACGCCAAGTACTTGGGGTGTGCCTGAACTTAGGGATAATTTTCCCCCCGTGGATGCCCTGTCCGTCAAAAGGCTAAAGAATGCTGGTGTTGTACTCTTTGGAAAGACGAATGTTCCTTTAAGGTTATCGGACTTCCAAAGCTACAACGACATCTACGGCACGACGAACAATCCCTGGGACGTTTTGCGCATTCCCGGAGGCTCATCTGGCGGTTCGGCCGCTTCCCTAGCCGCCGGGTTGACAGGGATCGACTCCGGGTCGGACATAGGCGGATCAATTCGTAATCCTGCTCACTTTTGCGGAATATTTGGGCACAAGCCAACGTGGAACTTGTTGCCTCCAAGAGGACATGCCACGCCTGGAATTCTCTCTCCTTCCGATCTCTCAGTTATTGGTCCAATGGCTCGTTCAGCGGACGATCTTGAGCTTGCCGTCAAGGCGATGGCGGGACCTGATGAAATTCAGTCCAGAGGCCTCAGTTTGAGCTTGCAGCCGTCTGGCAAGAAACCAAGCCAGTGGAACGTGGCGGTGTGGCAAAACGACGACGTTGCGCCTGTAGACAGTGAAGTGGAAGCGCGTGTGGTGTCAGTTGCGGAGGCACTCAAAGGCTTGGGAGCCAGCGTGAATTTTGAAGGCCGTCCCGCTTTCGCGGCTGACCAGGTGCACACAACCTACCAGAGCTTGTTGAACGCCACTATGACGTGTCGACTACCTGACGACGACTACCAGCAGCTGGTTGAACGCGTCGAGTCTCAAGAATCAGATGGCGAGGATCCTCGGTCGAATCAAGTACGTCGTTCACAGGTAGCTCGATTCAAAGATTGGACACGCTACAACGAAGAACGTACGCACGTTAGATGGAAGTGGCACGAATTCTTCGAGACGTACGATGTGGTGATTGCGCCAATCATGGCGACTTCGGCATTCGAGCACGACCACCGTCCCATGTGGGAACGATCGATTATGGTCAACGGGCAGGAACAAGGCTATTTCACACAGTTGTTCTGGGCCGGCCTTGCCGTTAATGCCTACCTGCCCTCCACGGTAGTGCCTACGGGACCAGACTCGAAAGGACTGCCTATCGGCGTGCAAATCATAGGACCAGAATATGGCGACTTCATCACCATCGAAGTGGCCAAGATTCTGGAGCGAGAGGGTTTTTCGTTCACTGCTCCACCGAAGTATCGTTGACCGAAGCCACTGCAAGCGCACACCCCAATATTGCGTTGGTCAAATATTGGGGGAAGAACCCCGACGACCAGTGGTTGCCCATCACGCCGTCTGTTTCAGCCACCCTCGACACTCTCACGACTACAACAACGGTTCGAGACGCGAGTGAGGATCGCGTAACGCTTGATGGGGTTGAAGTGCATGACGCCAAGATTGCCCATTGGCTTGCTCAGGCTCGAACAAAATTCGGGTTGCCAAGCATTGCCATAGCTACGGAAAGCAATTTTCCAGCCAGCAGCGGCTTGGCATCTTCCGCTTCGGGATTCGCCGCTCTTGCCGTTGCTGCAAATGAGGCATTTGGTCTTGATCTTGATTTCTCCGCTTTATGCGAGCTGGCTCGGATGGGATCGGTTTCTGCTGGTCGTTCGATGCTGGGCGGATTCGTAAGATTGGATCCCGCTTCCAACGAGCAAGTGGTCGCACAACTGCATCCGCGAGACCACTGGCCATTGCGGATGGTGGTGGCGGTAACTGATCCGACGCAAAAGCGAATTTCCTCAACATCAGGGATGGCACGTAGCGCGTCTACTTCTTCCTACTACAGTAGCTGGATTGTTGACACGGGCAAAGACTATCGTGAATGCATAGCGGCTTTGGCCGATCGAGACTTTCCTCGTTTGAGCAAGATTGCCGAAAGCAATTGCTGCAAGATGCATGCATTAATGCTGTCGAGCAAACCGCCGTTGTTGTATTGGAAGCCAGGAACTTTGGCAGCTATGGAGACCGTTGGAAAACTCCAGGAAGACGGATTGGATGTCTTCTTTACGATCGATGCGGGTCCTCAGGTGAAGGCGTTTTGCTCTCCCGAAGTGGCTGATATCGTTCAAGAAGAATTGCAGGTCACACCCGGAGTGGATCACACAATCAACTGTGGGATCGGTGATGGCCCATCCGTCCACTAGGCTAGTTCAGACCTCCGCTCCCGGCAAGTTCGTACTTTCTGGCGAGTACGCGGTTCTATTGGGAGCTCCCGCTTTAGTTGCAGCGGTAGATCGGTACGCAAAGTGCTCGTTGGAGATCCGAAGGATTGACAACTGGTCAATTCGCTCTCAGCCCCCTTTTTGGAACGCCGATTTCACCTTGGAATCCTTGAAGGAGACAACTCCTAGAGATCGAGTTGCCTATGCACTGCAATGCCTCAGCCGCGTTGTCGAATTGCCGGAGCATGCTCGATTGGCAATGGACACGCGGTCGCTTTTCCAATTTGGCAAAAAGATAGGAATGGGATCGAGCGCTGCAACCCTAGTCTCTCTGTATGTTGCTATCTGCGTCTTGGGCAATTTGGAGCACACAATTGAAGGTGCGTTGGACTTGCATTCGCAGGTGCGTGGTTCCGGAAGTGGTTTGGATGTTGCGGCGTCTTATCACGGAGGAGTCATAGAATTCCGTGAGCGGCACGCTAGACCAATACAGCTACCCCATGGCTTGGAGTTGAAAGTCTTCTATGCTGGAGCGAGCACGTCCACCAGTGATCGGGTAGTGGCATTCCGAAGCTGGATAGCCTCTCAGCCAGCAAGTACCGTCGATCGGTTCTGCACGGCATCTGAAGGGGTTGTCGAATCGACGGGAAGTGCGGGCGAATTTCTAGACGCCCTTCGTTATTTCGTGGAAGTTCAGGAGTTGATCGACAATGGCTCGGGACTGGGCATTTGGGGTCCGCAGCATCGCGCAATGAAGTCATTGGCCAATCGAGAAGGAGTGCTCTACAAGCCCTCGGGAGCAGGCGGCGGCGACATTGGTTTGGCTGTTTCGGTCAACAAGGAAATTCTTGAGAGACTCGAGGTCGATGCAGAACGCATTGGGCTGCGTGCCCTAGACACGTCATTGGTAGAACAGGGCGTCACAGTTGAAATGGCGTCCTAATACGCATATTCCTTGCCTTTAGACTTCTATCGATACCTTCCATGACGCCAGCTTAAATCAGTTCATTTGATTGCTCCATTTCAAGTCCATATTGGCAGCAACGTTGAGAAGACGGACTTCGCGCACTACTATTCGACCTGTCTGCGAGTCGGCGATTGCCGCTCTGGCCCCGATGGTATCCGAGGACCGGGTCCCAATCCAGCATGCGAGCTTCGAGCTCCTAGTAGACAACGGGTTCTCCCGGTCCCGGAATGTTTCCGTTCTTCCATCGCTGCTGCGAGTTCCTCTTTTCCTCAAGCGACCAGGGCCGTCGGTTCCTTTGCCAGATGCTGCCTCGCGGGATCGTAGTCCGTGCCGTGCCGGATCATCGACCATGCGATGTGGGCATTGTGATGCGTATGTTCCACCGCCACTACGAGCAGCGACTTCTCGTCGATCCGGCGCTTCGTGAGGGGAAAGTTGTCAGGCGACACTGAAATTCCCCAGAAAACGACATCGTAATTCCCCAGCGTTGGGGTTGCCTGTCGCCAGATGCGACGGGTGGCCGGAAAAAGTGTTGAAGGAAGAGCGAACCCATGAAGGATGAACTAACAAGTAGCATTCCTTCCGATCCCAAGGACCCGAAAGGACATGTCAACATGAAGACTCCGAGCGAAGTGCAGGCCATGCTGGATCGGCTGTTGCACCGCTGCCATGTCGTCGACATCCAGGATTCGAGCTACCGCATGCGCGAGTACTGATCGAGATACAAGACTCGGGTGCAACTGAAGGAAGACGAAAACGGAAAAAATTTTCAAGGGGTGGGCTAGCCCACCCCTTGAAGTTGCCAGAAGTGTGACAGTTCAAATTGCCAAAAGTGTGACATTTTTCTTGACATTGACACTGGCGATCGGCATCGACGAGGGAGGCCACAAGGACGTGCTGGCCTGTGGCTGGGCGAGCACCAGGGAGCCACAGCGACCGCCCCACCAGCCGGAACGGCACCGAGTACTGGTACTTCTCGAACTGCACGTGCGCGTTGCCGTGCACCTTGAGCTCGGCCCACACCGCGAGCTCCGGCGGATTGCCTGGTTCATGCACCAGCCTTTGACAAAGTGCCGGGAATTTGCTTGAATCAAGCGGATTGTGTAACCGCGGACCCGCCATCACAAACGGGTTCTGAAGCGTGATTTCTGGAGGGTCAGCATGAAGTCACTAGTCATCATTCTCCTTTGCGTTTTCTCCGTCAATGGACTGGCGCAGAATATTTCTCACTGGTACATTCTGGGCGGGACATCGCTGTATGCCGAGAACGTCGACCATGCAGTCGGTGAGGGCCTAGGAGTCAGGTTGGGCTTTGGCGCACAAATCAACCAGAACTTCGGAATTGAACTCGTGCTGGGCTCCACTCCGTCACTTGATCCAGAGGACCTCAACACCTTTATTGGGGACGACACGGACACCGACATAGTGAACTACAGTGTCGATCGTACCGCTTCCAATTGGTACACTACGGCCTTTGCGACATACTCATACCCGGTTCAGGAAAGACTGGCACTTGTGGGCAAACTGGGTTGGTCGACCATCCGTCAGCGAATATATTTCAATATCAAGGGAGGTGGCAAAACAGAGACGAATACGTCCCGTGGTCCCCACATTGAGTTCGGACTTGGGTTTTCGATGACTTGGAGAACCGAACTCGCCGTTACTTTGTCTCACGTTTTCAGCGACGAAGCGGAAGCAACTGGAATCCATTGCGCTTACAAGCGGAAGTTTTAAAGTTCACTCACTGACTGATCTTGGTACCAAGAAGCCTTGATCCCGCTTAACGATTTTTCATTGCGAGAATTTTGGAATTTTGGCCCCGATTCGGCGGTTTCTTCCCGGCGACGGGAAATCGGACATAAGTCCGCATCGAAATTGACGCGTTGAACGCGGATCAAGGGCGGAGGAATAGGAAATTCGACCTCCACGAGCGATGCGGCGGCGATTTGGGCGCGCTGTGAACCAGCACGCCGATCGTGCGCATCACGTGTTTGATCACGTAGCCCAGATGCCCACGGATTTGTAACTACCATGCGACGAGCCTCCAGTGCGCACCTTTCAGGTGAGTATTTCGTCGCCGCCATCGCCCCAATCCTTACGCGGGAATCGGAGTCGTGACACGGAAACTGGCGATCTCATCTTCAGAGCGATTGGTGCCAAAACAGGCTTTGGGAAATGGATTTTGGATACTGATCTCTGTGCGTTGAACCTAGTGGCTGCATTTGACTTAGAGCAGAGAGTGGCAACTGAAACTATGCAAAATTCCAACTACAGCGCTTTCTCTTCTACCATCGAGTAATTGCATTGGAGACATAGCCATGCGTCTAGCGACATGGAACATTAACGGCATTCGTGCGAGGTTGGATTTCGTGTCGCTTTGGCTGAAGGAACGGGAACCGACTTTAGTGGGATTTCAGGAATTGAAATCCGAAGACGATTCCTTTCCCCACAATTTCTTCGCCGAGCTAGGCTATGAGGTTCACACTCACGGCCAGAAGAGTTGGAATGGCGTGGCGATCGCCGTGCGTCAAGACCTCGAGCTAAAGATATTGCAGCGCGGATTGCCAGGTCAGGAAAGCAATGGCGCTCGTCTCATTACAGCTCTTTGCGGCGACGTCACCTATACCTCGGTCTACTGCCCAAATGGCAAAAATCCGGAGCATGCAGACTTTCAAATGAAGCTCGAGTGGTTCGACGCTCTTGGGGAATACTGGTCAAAGCTGATCGCGGAATACCCTGCCTCAGCTATTGGAGGCGACTTCAACATCGTTCCGGCGGGTCGCGATTCATGGAGAGGCAAGGAAGGCGATGGAGAAATGTTCCATACTGCAAGTGAGCGCGACCGTCTTCGGAAATTCGTAGATTTAAACTTGCATGATCTTTTCAGAGAGCTCAATCCCGGCTCGGCACAGCACAGTTGGTGGGACTATCGCGGGGGCGCGTTTGAACGCAGTCAGGGGCTGCGTATCGATATGATTTACGGTACGCCTCAAATACGAGCGCGAACTCAAGCTGTCAGCATTGACCGAGAGTATCGAGAACGAAAAGAAGACATGACTCCATCGGATCATGTGCCCGTCGTTGCTGATCTCGCCGATCGCTAATTCCAATGATGTCCTTTATAGACCAGCATGAGTGTTCTGCGAATTTGACGCTTGTGCAGAGCCGCGCATCTACAGACTGGTGAGCCAGGATCAAAGGTCGCCTCGCGACCTCCAGAAATTTGATTGGGCAACAGTCTCCGACGAAGAGGTTTTCGTCGAGCAGCTTCTAGCTGCGTTCGATCTGGACGGGGCCATAGTCATTGAGAACGCTCTAAGCAGCGTGGAGGCGGAAGCAATTGTTGAGGAGATGAGGCCATTCATTGACTCAACCCCACACGGTCTGCATGGTCTAGAGAAATCGCGAAGGGTGGGAGCGTTGGTCGCGAGATCGAGGGCATCTCATAAAGCCATTGCGCATCGCGCTGTTCTAGTTCTTTGCGATGCTGCCTTGGGAGGGCAGTATCGATTCGGAAATGAGGTCCGAATCATTCAAAGGGAGCGTGGTCAAGGCAGATACCCTTGGCGACTCGGATTGACGCAAATCATCGATGTGGGTCCAAGCCAAGAGCGGCAAGGGCTGCATCGTGGAAACGGCTTATGGGTTCACAATTTCGCCGGTCACAAACTCGAGCTCCAGATCGAGACAATGTGGGCGCTCACCGATTTCACAGAGGCGAATGGAGCGACGCACGTGGTGCTTGGCAGTCATCGGTGGTCCGACGTAACCGACAGCGATGCGGAACGCACCATGACGTGGTATGAAAAATCCTCCTTTCAGACTGTCAGGGCGACTATGAAAGCGGGAAGCGTTCTAGTCTGGACTGGTTGGACGCTTCACGGAGCGGGAGCGAATACCACTGAGTCTCGGCGTGTGGGAATGAACATTGACTACAGTCTCTCCTTCCTCTCTCAAGAAGAGAATCAGTTCTTGGCGTGTCCCCCCGAAATTGCACGGACGCTCTCAGACGACATGCGCAGACTGATTGGCTATAGCCAACCCGCAGGCGCGCTGAACTACTTCGCCGATTGCCTGCCTCCTCGATATGCCCTGCGCGAGAACTATGACGTGACGGTTCCAGGTTCCCACGGAATGAATTCGTCAAAGGACCTGTAGCGGCGGCTTCTGAACGTAGCAGACTGCGGCAAAGAGGCTAAATCCTCCGCAAGCGGCCTAGGGACTGCACAATCCCAATTCCATCATCGTGGATCCAGTGGTTCTCAGCGTATCTTCGATTGGATGGGTAGTGAGTCCAAGATCGTTGATTGCTTTCGTGCAGTAGCCACGTGGCCCATCATGAATCGAGCGTTTTTCCAGGAATTCCGCCATTTCCGGTGGGCGCCCTCCGATCGTCAGATCGGGAAATAGACTCTGCAGGTGTTGTTGAAGATGATCGACATTCAGTTCGCCGCTTTGGTCGGTTGCGGTAAGCTGGTACCGGCTACCCGGCTTCACATTGTCGCTCTCGCAGACAAGCGCATGAGCTTCCGCCACATCACGTACATCGACGATGTTCCATAGTGCTTGCCAGCCTCGAGGACAAGGTTTACCTTCCATCATGCGGGCAAGTGCCCACTGCCACGATCCCAGTCCTTCGTGGGCTGTGCTCAGTAACGGTCCAAGTACTACGCATGGACAGATCGAGACAACATCGTAGCTCGGATCGTCGGCTGCGTAGCTGTTGATGAATCGTTCAGTGTTCACTTTGGCCCAAGCGTAGGCGATTCCGCCATTGGTGTCGATGCTGTCAGGATTCCAGGATCGATCACGTTCGCGATGAGAGTCGGCCCAGTCTTCTTCTGTATACACGTATCCTGAAGGGGCGGGATGGCCTATTGCGGCAAATGAACTGGTGTAGACAAATCGATTGACGGTGCCAGCCTTGGTCGCGGATCCGAGCACGTTCTTGATGCCTTCGACCATACCGTCGTAGCACTCTCTCGGCGTTATTTTGCCGCCGTACAACATCGGTGTGCCAACATGCAACACTGCGCAGCAATCGGCGAACGGCGCATCGTAGCTGCCCTCTTCCAAAATATTTCCCCGTACAACTTCGACAGTTCCTGGCAATCCCTCCTCGTTCATCGCATGGAGGTGGTCAACCTTTTCCGGAATGTTTGGATCGGTCACGCACGCGCGGACCGTGTAGCCTCGCTTCAAGAATGCGTGAACAGTGTGGCAACCGATGTAGCCTGCCGCGCCGGTAATTGCGACGGGACCGTCAGATTTGGTCGTTGAAGGCATGAATGAATCCTAGAATTGTCGATTCCTAGTCTAGACTTTAGCACATGGGGAATTGCAGGCGCCCAGCAGGACTAGGGATGATGCGCTCTGGCGATTGTTGAGAAATCCGGTGGATTTCAGTGCAATAGGTCTTTACCGAAGTATCAGTTCACTTTGCAGCAAGACACAATGCTTTGCTCCCGATCAGGCAAGTGTATCGGACTTTATCAATACTTGCACGCATGATGCCGCTTTGTCGCTTGCCTTCTTGAGAACGAGAGACCCTATGGTGTTGTATGCGCGAATAAACCATCGCAGTTCCATTGGGACCTGGGTTTGGTTAGCTTTCGTGCGAGGATTTTCTTATCCTACTAGTTTAAATTTCGTTTCCTATTGAGGATTTGGTTCGGCGCGTGCGTTAGCCTGATTGCAAGGATCTTTATCTGTCATCTCAAGAACCGCCTTGGGCTCATTCTTGTCAAACTGTTTGTGATTACCAAGGCGGATGGGTCTGTTGAATGAATCCACCTATGGAAATACCGCAGACTAAGACGTTTCAAATGGCGTACTACCGAATTGACTTGCCGTGATCATGAAGATCTGCGCTATTGGATTTTGCGTGCTAATTGCGCTGGGGCTTACAGCTTGTGGCGGTGGCGATTCTCCGCCCCCCGATCCGGCCCCTAGCGAACCTCCTTCTGGGTTAGAGCCAACCCAGCAGCCAACGGGATTGACCACTGCTGCAAGTGCATGTGACGATGGAGAAGCAGGAGATTTCGCCTGTGACAGCATCGCTTTGCTGAGTCGAATTTCGCTGGACACGATGGATGGTGCATCGGGCAACGACGTGTGGGGATGGGTTGATCCGGTTACAGATCGTGAATATGCCCTGATGGGCATGGACAACGGCACAGCATTCGTAGATGTGACTGAACCCGAAGACCCGGTTTTTCTCGGGCGTTTGCCTACGCAAACTCGCAGCTCGGCTTGGAGAGACATCAAGGTCTACAAAGACCATAGTTACATCGTCGCTGACGGCGCTGGAGCCCATGGAATGCAAATCTTCGATCTCACCCGATTGCGTGACCAGGTTGCGGCGCAGGAGTTTCTTGCCGATCATGTTTACGTAGAGTTCGGAAACGCACACAATCTTGCGATCAATGAAGATTCAGGATTCGCATTTGCCGTAGGCTCCAATACATGTGCCGGTGGATTGCACATGATTGATTTGAGAATACCAATCAATCCAATGTTCATGGGATGCCATACGGTCGGCCATACTCACGACACGCAATGTGTTGTCTACGACGGCCCCGATTCACGGTATCAGAGCAAGGAGATTTGCTTCAGCTCAAACTACGGAGAATTCGATATCGTTGATGTCAGCAGCAAGTCGTCGCCTATTGTGCTCAGCTCTTCTACCTATGACGATCTAGGCATTGTCCATCAAGGCTGGTTGACGGAGGATCATCGGTTCTTTCTCTTGGGCGACGAATTTGACGAAAGCACCTACGGGGTCAACACTCGAACTCATGTGTTTGATGTATCTGACCTTGAGGCCCCGCTCTATGTTTACGCATACGAGCATGACACTAAGGCTACAGATCACAACTTGTACGTTTTGGGAAATTGAGTGTTTGAAGCGAACTACAGCGTAGGTCTGCAGGTATTGGAGTTCGCCGATCTCTCAAGACAAGACTTGGAAACAATTGCGTCATTCGACACATACCCGGATCACGACAACTCTACGTTTGTTGGAGCCTGGAGCGTCTATCCCTACTTGCCATCAGGTGTGATCCTAGTCAGCGACATTGACAATGGTCTGTTTGTACTCGAGTTCGAGTGATGGATTGGCTCTTGGAGCTTGAATTTGCGTTATTAGGAGCACTCGAACACTCGTAGTCCTGATTCGCGTTGGTGCGCAGCCGCAGTGCGTGTGTTCTGTCGTATTGCAGCATTGCGACGGTTCCGCCTAGCCGAATTTCGTTCATTGCGTACGCGACACTAGATTGTTTACATCCAATCAGTATGTGGACGACACCTATACGAAGGGGATTGGCATTTGTTGTGGCGTGTTTGTCGAGGCGATTCCACCATGCGAAGAGATTTTGACTTGGGACGCCCATTACCAATGCCTGCATTCGTAAACGTTGACGGCTACGGCTTCCTGTTGTATTGTCGACAATGGAGTCGTCGGCTTAGCAATGGGCGAAGTACACTTTAAATAAAGCCATTGCCTTTAAAGCAATCTAACAAAACTCTCGCAGAATCGGTTTGCCAGTCTACACTTGAGCATTCAATGTCAGAAATCCAAAACCAATCCGCTGAGGCAACACTCGAATCAATTCTGAAGAAAATCGGATCAATTAAATTCGAAGCGCCCTACAAAATTGCCGGACCCACTGACGATGACGACGAGAACGAAGTTTGGGTAAGAGAAAGAGCCATACTGCTGAGACATGTATACGAGTGCTATCCGCAACACGAAGCAGCGTTGTCGTGTCTCTATCAACACAGTCAACTCGAACGTAGCCAACCGTTTCTGTTTGCAGAGACGAAGGATGAGTTGAGCGCGAACGACTTCACGCCAACAGGTCTGTACCGAAAATTCAATCCAAAATTTGATCCAAACGATAAGGAATATCTGGATGAGTTCAGACGAGCGTCAATACCAATTCTTGAACAGCACGACGTGAGAGCCAACAATATTCTGTCTTCTTACCCTAATTCTGGTATAGCTGAATGGGCATATAGGCATTGGATTAGCCGCCACGGCACGAAATTGCTAAACACTACCAGTAACGATACGAAAGAATTCGAGCTCCTAGTCGAGGAACTGTTGCAGACAGTGGAGAACCACTTGGAATACAGTCAGATTGAACGTACTTCAATTGAGCCGGCTGACGACTACTACGGTTTTGGTTCTCGTCAATCCGTACAGTTCTTGCTTCATGCGGTTGACGCATTTGAGGCGAAAGGGAGAAGTGCCCAATCTGCGCTGCTCAACAGAATATCTGATATGTTTCCAGATGATGAAGAAGTCGCAAACTATACATTCAAGTTCAATTTGTTCAACAAACCATGGGAGCTAGAGTTCAAGGATCTTGTGAGTGGCAAAAGGATTAGTATTCGAGACTATCTGGGCAAAGTCGTTATCGTAGATTTCTGGGCTACGTGGTGCAAACCCTGCCTCGCCTTCGTTCCCCAAATGAAGAAAATCCTGCTAGAGTATGGGGACGACGTTAAGGTGATTGGCGTCTCGAGTGACGACTTGGGAGTTGGTGAGCAAGCGACCTCAGAACAACGGCGTAATTTGAAAACACAGGTTGTCGAGTGTGCAGCCAAACACGGTATGGATTGGCCAATCCATCTCAGCCACGAACTTCATGACAAGCTGCAAATTATGTCGATACCCACCGTGTTTGTCGTTGACAAACAGGGAATTATTCGGTCGCTCAATGCTCGCGCAACTCTCGCAAAGACAGTGCAGGACTTGTTGACGGAATGAATTCCAGCACTTTTGTGGCCAGATGGCGAGTCTCGAGTTAACAAGACCGGACGTCTCAATTGGTGGTAGATCGCATGAATGATTTGAGGAATTTTGGGTTGGTGAGTTGGCTCGGCAGGGGAATGCAGCAAGGTTGAGATCGACCAATGGTAGGCCATTGCGAACAAGGGAAGTTTGATTCATTGGCTACTTTCCCAGTCAGCGTAGGGAGCACTCAATGAGCGATATTCAAAGCCAATCCTCGAAAGCAACACTTGACGCAATTCTGGAGAAAATCGGGCCAATCAAGTTCAAACCGCCACTGAACCTGGCGGGTCCACACGACACTGACGAGGAGAACGAAGTGTGGGCTAGGGAAAAAGCCATTCAATTCAGAAATGTCTTCGAGCGCTATCCCGATCACGAAGCCGCGCTCTCGTGTCTAGAACAACATGCTGAACTGGAAATGGAACAATCGTTTCTGTTTGCGAAGGTACATGACGACTTGGATGCGAAAAAATTCAAATTGTCAGGGTTATACCGCCGCTTTGACTTCAATAACGAGAAATACATTCAGGAGTGGAGACGAGCGACGAAACCGATTCGTGAGCGACAAGACGCGAGAGCTGCCGAAATCTTGTCAAAGAACGCTGACCTTGGCATAGCAGAATGGGCATTCAACCACTTAATCAGAAAGCAGGGAATGAAGCTGCTAGAAATGAGGCGAGGCAATATCAAGAAAATCGAGTCATTGATCGAGGAACTCACGCAGACAATTGAGCATTACTTGGCCTTTAGACAAAGGAAACACACGTCGATTGAGCCGTTTGATGGATATTACGAATTCGGTTGCATTCAATCCGTAAATTTTCTGATTAGTGCCGTTGACGAATTGGAGCCGAGAGGCAGGAGTGCCCAAGCTGCACTGCTCAACAAAATATGCGACATGTTTCCCGGCAACGAGCAGATCGCAAAGTACGACTTCAAATTCAATTCATTCGAGGAACCTCTTGAGCTAGAGTTCGAGGATTTGGTGAGCGGGGAAAGCATCAATATTCGAGACTATCGGGGCAAGATCGTACTTCTAGATTTCTGGGCCACATGGTGCCAACCTTGCCTCGCTTTTGTTCCCTACATGAAGAAGATTGTGTCACGCTACTCCAACGATGTAAGAGTGATCGGCATATCGAATGACGATGCTGGAATCGGCGTCCAAGCATCAGAGGATCAACGCCGGAAGGTGGAAGCGATGGTAACGGAATGTGCAGCAAAACACGGCATGGATTGGCCCATACTTCTCGATTGGAAATTCCACGATAAATGGCACATAACTGGGATACCTACCATTTTTGTGGTGGATCGCCGCGGCATCCTGCGCTCTCTTAATGCTTATACAACACTTGCAAAAACGGTGCGCAAGTTGCTGAAAGAGCGATAGATAAACGACGACACTCCATGAATTGAGTTGTCGTAGTCGTGGCGTCCAGACACAATTAGCTATTACCTACTAATTTGCTTGAGGATTGCAGAACTATGAAGTTTGGTGCACAGGTTACCTGCTATAGGAACACTTGGGAGAGCATTCGCCAAGTCGTGAGTGTATTGGAGCAAGGGCCATGGGACAGCATTTGGTTTCCCGACCATTTTCTGCCACCGCCTGGAAGAAAGGAAGAAGAGCATCTTGCTGCGCACGAAGGTTTTACTTTGATTTCTGCGGTGGCCGGCATCACCAATCGATTGAAATTGGGCCACCTCGTATTGGGCAATACCTACCGCAATCCGGCCTTGGTCGCCAAGATGGCAACAACTATCGATCAGATTTCAAATGGTCGATTTGTACTGGGTATCGGAGCGTCGTGGTTCAAGCGAGAACACGAAGCTTACGGATGGAAATTCCCATCCATGCGAGAACGACAAGACCGACTTGAGGAAGCTTGCTCACTCCTTCGCCAAATGCTCTACTCTGAAAGCCCAGTTACCCACCAGGGTCGGTATTACGCTTTGGACGACGCACCGTTATCGCCGGGCAGTATTCAAGATCCAGCTATCCCCATTCTCGTAGGCGGAACTGGCGAGAAGCGCACATTGAGGACGCTGGCGATGTATGGCGACGTGATGAACCTAGATGGCTGGGCTGGAGGACCAATGACTGCCCAGTACTTTCATCACAAAGTTGGTGTGCTGAACGCGCATTGTGAGCGAGCCGGCAGAGATCCTGGAGACATACGGCACACGGTGCTAATGCCAACCATGGTGTCCGACGACAAAGCGAGCATTCAAGCTTTCATTCAGGGCAGACGATTGGGCGAAGGTACGGCCGCGGGTTCCAAGAGCTTCGTGATTGACCGCATCGGAGAGATTGTTGAGGCCGGTGCAGACGAAATCATGATTGGGGGCCTACCCACGGAAAACGTCGAGCAGTTTTCCTTTGTCGCAGACGAGGTTCTCAGTTCGTTCCGATAGCGAAGACGTGACTAGTAGCCCGATGACTGCTCGTTGCTTTGGGGATTAACTGCTTCTGTCAATTCCTTATCTGCCGCAATTACAGTGTTCCCAATTCGGTTCAGCATCAAGCTTTCGATTTCGTAGAACTCTCGCTGTGACAACTGATCGACGACCGAGCTTTTCAAGTATTGTCGATAGGAAGCTGTTGTGTCGAAGAACGGCATCATGAAGTGTGGAATGATCGCCTGTAGCATGGCTCCTCGCAGCTTGTTCGAACGGTTCACACCCGCGCGGTGCCAGGTTCTGGCATCGTAGAGAATGATGCTTCCTGCGGGGGCGTCCACAATGTCCGCTTCTGGACCGTTGTACGGCAAACCGTTTTCCTTGCGATAGCCACGCGGGAAATACATCGTGCCAGTGCCCCATTCGGAGGGCGGCCCTCGATGCAGCTTGCTGGAACCCAATTTGAAAGCTGTTGCGCCTCCTTCTTTAGTGAATGGAGAGATGCAGATGTTTCGCTGGACGCCAAGTACAAGCTCCGGCGCCTCATGTACGGGGATTCGACCATCGGTTTCCCCGCGAGCGATTCCCCAAAGATAGGGGAAGTCTGAGTGCCAGCCTTGCACATCCCGTTCCCCATCGTCCGGCGGCAGGATTGCAAGACTTGGGGAGTGAGCGAATCTAATCTGGTTCGTACCCATGAATTGCCGGGTGACCCATAGCGATACAGGTTCCGCGGCGGTTTGACCGACTGCTACGTGCTGGGAAATGGGATTGTGCCGGTTGGGCACGCTCTGTCCTTCGTATTTTTCGGTTCCCGAGACCTTTTCGAGTCCATCGACCACTTCTGGTCTAAGGATCGCCGACATGCACACCCACCCATGCTCGTGCATGTGGTTGAGATAGGAGGAAGGTAGTTGATCTGGACCTCTAACGACACTCAGTTCGTACGCTTTACCGCTTGGGTCGTCATCTTGTGTAACGAGTTCGCCGCGATGGGTTGCGTTGACCTTTCCCGATGCGCACGGAGCAAGAGTGACTGTCTCTCCGCTTGCCACATGACGAAACTTCCGTCCATCGTCGAGGGATTCCCAGACAATTTGATCGTCGCCCACACAAGAAATGCACAATTCGCGATCTTCGTTTACGCCTAGGTAGGCTCCATCCTCAAACTCCAAGAAGTAGAAGAATCGTTCGGGATGTTCGAATTTTGTAACCGTCTCGGCAAATTGTTCTTCGATTGGCATAGTCTGTAGTTTCCTCTACTGCTGTTCGCTGACCCGCCACTGCACTAGCGTGTAGGGATTTTCAGCGTCGGCATGGTGTTCAAACACCGCCTCAACCGATCCGCCGATCTTCACTTCCTGTAGCGGATCTCCTAGAAGGTTACCCACCATTCGAGCACCGTCGTGATTGGGAAACTCGACCAATACAACGATGTAGGGACCTTGTTCGGCCAGTGCTGGGTGAACGGGGTGCCAAACTCGTTCATAGCTATAGATGCGACCATGAGGAAGGATTTCCTCGAAAACGAGGTTTTCGCTGCAACAGTTGTGACAGGTCCACTCAGGACCCCATTGATAGGTGCCACAGTCAGAACATCTTTGAAGTACCAGCCTATTCTCGGCTGCGGCCTTCCAATACGGTGCATCCAGTCCGTCAGGTGACGGGACCGGTCGAGGCAATCCAGGATTGAGATAGCTCATAGTGTAGCCTCGGACCCGAAAATCGACGAGCTCACTGGTGTGACCATTGGTCCGGATGCGACAAGCGAGACTTCCACATTGGGCACTTGATTCGTGGATTCTCCCCGCAATTGCCGAACTGCTTCAATGTTCAATCCCAGCCCGTGCATGTAGCACTCAGCCAAATTACCGCCGCTAGTGTTGATTGGCATTCGTCCCTTCGGAGCGATTAGATTTTCTTTGGTGAAGAACGTGTTGCATTCGTCGGGTTCGCAGAATTGGTGCTCGACGATGCTCATGAGCACGCCTCCAGTGAAGTTCTCGTAGATTTGCGCGACGTCAACATCGCTCGGCCCTACTTGCGCCATGTCGTAGAGTCTTGGAACGGTGGTCTTGAAGGTCGAAGTCGCATAGTCCGGCGTGTTGTGTGCGGAAGCGCCGGCACGATAATGCGAGCCAGAGACCGCACTGAGAATATAAGTCGGTGTATGCGGGAAATCTCTTGCTCGTTCGGCGGGCACCAGCACCATGGCGGCTGCCCCATCGTTTTCCTGACAGCAGTCAAACAAATGAAACGGTTCCACGATCCAACGCGACGCATCGTATTTCTCTTCGTCTAGCGGACGTCCATGCATGACCGCTCGGGGATTGTTTTGCGCGTGGTGGTATGAAGCAAGCGAAATCGCGCGAAGAGCTTCTTGCTTTACGCTGTGGTCGTGCATGAAGCGATTGACCTTCATGGCGAACGACTGCGCAGGGGACATTAATCCATAGGGTATTGTCAAAGCGCCAGCGCCCGCAACGGCGTTGCTGCGAGGTCCCTGTCCGAAACGTCCGAATTGGCCCTGAGCCAGAGCTCGAAACACAACAACGCATTCCGCCATGCCAGTCGCAATCGCGGCCGCTGCGTTGGCAATTGCGCCGGAGCCGCCTCCACCACCGCCTCCCCATTGCATGTTGGAGAATCGCAAATCATTGCATCCCAACGCGTTCGCGAGCCGTGACGGGTCGCTGCGATCGTTCGAGAAGGAAGCGAATCCGTCTACTTTCTTGGGAGAGATTCCTGCGTCGTTGCAAGCCGAAATTATGGCTTTGAGAGCAAGCTTGAATTCCGCGTCAGGGGCTTGGCCGCGCTTGTAGTAGGGAGTTTCGCCCACACCTACGACGGCGACTTTGCCGCGAACGGTTCTCTCCATCGTTATGTGCCTCCCTCGACTGGCGATGCTAATGATGGGTCGGCAAATGACGCAATGACCCACTGCATCTCGATAGAATTGTGGATTTTACGGAATTGATAGTCATGCCAATTGATCCCAATGCGGTAGGCGCAACAGGTGGCCCGGTTACACGAAGATGGAGCTCCAAGGATGCATTGTTGTATGCAGTCGGAGTTGGGGCTGGCACGAACGAGCTGCAATTCACTACCGAGAACACTCGCGGGACGGAGCAGCGCGTACTGCCTACGTTCGCCGTGATCATAGGAGGGGGAGGAGCTCCCATGAACGCAGTGGGCAGCTTCAATCCAGCGCTCTTGGTTCACGGCGAACAAGCCATTGAGCTCTTCGACGAAATTCCAGTGGACGGTGAAGTCGAAAGCAGGGGAAAGATTGCGGCGATTTGGGACAAGGGAAATGCCGCAGTGGTCGAAATGGAATCCGAATCTGTTAACACCGCGACGGGGAATCCGATATTCAAGAACAAGTCTTCCATGTTCATTCGAGGAGAAGGAGGATGGGGCGGAGAACGCGGCTCCGGCGAAAAAGTTGTCTTCCCTGATGCCGAACCTACCCACAAGGTCACCTACGCTACGCGAGAGGATCAAGCCTTGACCTATCGTTTATCGGGAGATCGCAACCCGTTGCATACCGATCCTGCATTTGCCGCCATGGGCGGATTTGACAAGCCCATCTTGCACGGTCTGTGCACATACGGGTTCACTGGCAGAGCATTGCTGCATACGCTCTGCGGCGGCGACCCTTCCCGATTTCGTAGCATGACCGGTCGTTTCTCCCGACCGGTGATTCCCGGCGACAATCTGACCGTATCGATGTGGGTAGATGGGAATCAAGCTTTGTACAGGACGCAGAACGACAGAGGAGACACCGTTTTAGATCAGGGAGTTTGCCGATTCGACGCATAGCCAACAAGGTTGGGTTTTGAGCATGCAAGCGCTCCAAAAACTTTCAGCTAGAGTCGATTTTGTCAATTGGTGTAATAATCTGCGATTCATGATTGCGGAGGTACGCGATGAGAACTGAATTCCGAATTGGGCTAATTGCAGTCTGTCTGTCGCTTTGTACTTGCCTTTTTGCGCAAGAAGAGACAGAGGAACAAGCGCCTGAAGGCGATGTTTGGACTGCAGCTGCCGAAGGGGACATTGAGACCCTGAAGGCGTTGGTGGAGGCAGGCGCCGACTTGAACTCGGCACGCTCAACCACGGAGACGGAACTGCCATTGATGCTCGCTGTACGGGAACGACAGTCTGAGACGATCAAGTGGCTGGCCGAAAACGGCGCCGATGTCAATAAACGCGATATCAATGGGAACACAGCGATAATTTCTGCAGCCTTCTTTGGGTTTCCGAAGGTGTTTCAGCTATTGGTGGATTCAGGCGCGGATATGGCCCTTCAAAACTATGAAGGGCAAAGCGCTATGGAAATGTTGGAGGTTGCTTGGGAGATTACCAACTACATTGCCAACGACATGCTGGAAATCGGGCTTGAGCAGGAAGCCGTCGAAGCGGGACGCATGCAAATACGCCGTGGGCTGGCAAAGACGAACGTTTCAATCGCTGTTGAAATAGGCGATGCGGAATTGGTAATGGAACACATCAAGAAGGGAGTCGACGTGAACACCGCTGATGCGGGAGGCACATCGCTACTTATGGCCGCAACGGTTTCGAACAACGTAGACATTGCCAAGTTTTTGGTGGACGCGGGCGCAGAGCTGGACAATCGCCATCCAGCTACGGGGGCGACTGCCCTACTAGCCGCCGCGTTTCTGGGTCTCGATGAAACAGCGAAAGTACTGATTGATGCTGGAGCTGATCCAACCATTGCTGACTATCAGGGCTCGACCACCATGGACATGCTCACACTTAGCTACGGAGAGACCGACTACGTTGCTTCCCTGATCGGGATCGCTCTCAAGAGTGAAGAGGAATTGACCGCAAGTCGCGAGGCAATTGGAAAGATGCTGGAGTCGGTTGAAGGTTCAGACGAGGCTGAAGAGTCGGGAGAGTCGGAAGAATAGGCTCTTGTCACTCTGATTGACGCGATCCTAGATCTCCAGCCCTGATGGTACGGCAGGGCATTCGAGTCGCTGAATCTCATTCAGCAAGCGCTGATAGCGTTCCTCCTGCTGTGGAGAATTGCGAGGCATCGAAAACGATGTTCGGCTAGCGTACTCGCGCTTTTCCTTCAGGAATCTTGGATACTCATCGTAACGGCAAGTGTCCGCCAGTTTAAGTATGTCGTCGTTCGTGACGGTGGATACCATTTCGGCCCACTTCCCTTGGATCGACAGCGCATGTAGTTTCTGACCAAGCTCCCCCAAGCCGTGCATTTCGAGAACTGAGTGGTAAGTGCGAGTCGACCCATAGAAGGAAAGTGGTTGTCTCATGGCGTCGAGCTTACGTTCGAGCTCTTCGTCCGAGTCGGCAAGCACCAAGTAGCCGCTTTCGGCGATTTCAATGTCCGACCATGAACGTCCAGCTCGGACCAAGCCCCTGCGAATCGCGGGCAGCAAGGCTTGGCGCATGTACTTGTCCGACATGATTCCCCCGTGCGGCATCGCCACATCCGCAAACTCTCCCGCAACTGCTGCCATGCCCGTGCCAACCATGGCGAGCCCGATCTTTGGATGCGGAAATTCGATCGGACCGGGATTGAAGGCCGGGGTCATAAGGGTATACCGGTAGTGCTTGCCAAGAAACTCGGCTTTGGAACTTTTCTGCCAACTCTCCCAAATGGCACGCATCATCTGAATGTACTCGCTCATGCGCGGAGCGGGAGCAGTCCATGTTCCCCCAAATCTTCGCTCGTTGTGCCCCTTGACTTGGCTGCCCAACCCAATCGTGAAACGACCCTTAGATAGCCTTTGAATGTCCCATGCCTCCATTGCCAGCACCATCGGACTGCGAGGAAATGCGATAGTCACGGAGGTTTGCAGCCCTATTCGTTCGGTTGCAGCTGCCGCCAGCGTCATGGTCACGATTGAATCGTGTGCCAATTCTCCGCACGTGACAATGTCAAATCCAGCTTGCTCTGCTCGTTTTGCTTGAGCGCCAACAGATTCAGGTACGCTGCCGATTCCGGTCACAACTTTCATTCGAATTAGCCAAAACCACGTTTTGAAGGATTTTACGATTGCTTGAAACACGGCTTGTGCTTCAATGTTGCTGCTCGATTTTTGAGACTTGAGGAGGCTGCGTGGATACGAAGGGTAAAGTTGCATTCATTACAGGTGGTGGAAGCGGAATTGGGCTGGGAATGGCAAAAGCGTTCTTAGCTGCGGATTTAAGGGTGGCCATTGCAGATGTACGCACGGATCGCCTGGATCGAGCCAGGGAGACCTTTGTCGCGTCAGAATCCAAATTTCTAGCTCTCGAGGCGGATGTAACGGATTTACAGTCTCTTGACAAGGCGGCAGATGCGGTGGAAGCTCACTTCGGCAAAGTGCATATCGTTTGTAACAACGCTGGAATCGGCATAGGGGGACTAGTTCATTCAGCTTCGATGGATCAGTGGCACAAAATTGTCAATGTGAACTTGTGGGGCGTGATCCATGGTTGTCACGTGTTCACTCCCCGTATTCAGAGCCACGGCGAAGGCGGCCATATAGTGAATACAGCGTCCATCATGGGAGTCTACACGTCACGCGGTTCCGGTCCGTACTGCGCAACAAAGTTTGCAGTCGTTGCAATCAGCGAATGCATGCGAGCCGAACTGCAGGAGTCATCAATTGGAGTGTCGGTGCTTTGCCCGTTCATTGTGGACACGCCTATCTTCTATCCGGACCTGGACGACATGGATACGGAAGGGATCGAACGCCGAAAGAAGCAAATGGGGCTGATGCGACACGCGTTGTCGCCGGTTTTCGTGGGCGAGAGAGTTCTAAGCGCTATTCAATCTAACGAACTTTACATTTTCACCGATGGAACGTCGTCCAGGCAAATGATCCAAAGCAGGATTGACGGACTGAACGAAAGTATGGACAGGCTTTGGCCCGTCGAGGAATCCGCCTCTAGCAGTTGAGTTCGAAGATTTTTCCTGGATTGAGAATCCCCTTGGGATCAAGCGATTTTTTGAGTGTGCGCATGAAATCGACTTCAATTTCGCTGCGCGATATGTCGAGGTACTGCTTCTTTTCCAATCCGATGCCGTGTTCCGCTGAAATTGAGCCATTGATTGCTCGGAGGGGTTCGTAGACACAGCGCTCCACCGGGTGTTGATCGTTGGGATCCGCCCCCGTGTTGATCGCGAAATGCAGATTGCCGTCTCCAAGATGCCCGAAAGTGTAAATGCGGTAAGTTCCAAATTCTTTCGTTAGACGCCGGTTCACCTCCTCTATGTAGTTCTCCATGTCGCCTATGCGTAGGCTTACATCGAACACAAAGGTTGGGTGAACGGTCATGCAGCGCTCGACATCGTCTCTTATTGCCCAGAAAGCGTTGCGCTGCGCGACGCTTTGAGCAATCGCCGCATTGCCTATCAATCCGTCTTCGTACAGTGACTCCACAGCGGACTCCATCCGCTGACGGTCGGTGTCCGCATCTCCTCCCCAGGCTTCAACCAGTACGTAGTAGGGAAAGTCCAGCGGGATTGGTGGTTGGTGGTTCGAGTCGGGCTCGCACATGAGCGAATAGAAATCGTTCCACATGACTTCGAACGAAGTGAGCGTTCCTCCCAGTCTTTGATCCATCTGCTTGAGCACCGTGGGAAGCTTGTCAAATTCATCAACTCCCATGAAGACTGACTCGTCCGTCACAGGTTGTTCTCTGAGACGGAGCACTGCCCGTGCAACCACACCAAGACTTCCTTCAGTTCCTATGAAGACCTGCTTCAGGTCGTACCCGGCATTGTTCTTGATCATATCGTTCATAGACGACACAATGGTTCCGTCTGCGAGGACAACTTCGGCGCCAAGAACCATGTCTCTCGTCATGCCATATCGAATGACGCGATTTCCCCCCGCGTTAGTCGCGATGTTGCCGCCGATGGTGCAAGACCCCCGCGCACCCAAGTCGAGCGGGAACAGCAAACCCTCGCTTTCCGCGGCCTCTTGTACGTGCTGGAGCTTTACCCCAGCCTGAACTGTCATGGTTCGCCCCGTCTTGTCGATGGATTCGATCTTGTTCATCGATTCCGTTGAGAGAACGATATCCGACGGAGTGGTACGCGCTCCATCCACCAGTCCGGTCAAACCTCCGTGAACCACGATAGGCTGGTTTGCGGCATGGCAATACCTTAAGACCTCGCTGACTTCATTCGTGTTGCGTGGTCTCACAATCGCGGCAGCTTGAACCGTTTCGTCCGTCCAGATGCGAGCCGAACGACCGGAGACATCCTCGCCGACGAGCACACCATTTCCCCCAAGAAGCGCGCTCAATTCAGTAATGTGAGTGTCCATCGTACTCAAAGTGGTGCTTTCCTAGAGCTTCGGAATGAATTGCAAAGAAGCCCGCCCGCAAAGCGGTATTTCTCTAGCCAAATGTATGATAGCGAGAGCTGGAGAGATGGTCTTGGTACCGTGCCACATGCGGCGCCATCGTGGCGAAGTAGCAACGTTTGCAAATGTTAGGCTTATGCATAATACGCGCCCTTCATCGAGGAGCTGTAACGACTGTACGGCTGAGCAACTCGGCGACTGACCAATAGAGAAAGGCAATGACTGCTAAGAGCATGGAGGAACTAACGAGCCTGTGCAAGCGTCGCGGGTTCGTCTTCCAATCGAGCGAGGTATACGGGGGCCTACAAGGGGTCTACGACTACGGACCGCTCGGAGTCGAGCTAAAGAACAACCTGAAAGCCGCCTGGTGGCGATCAATGGTCTATGAACGGGATGACGTTGAGGGTCTCGATGCTGCAATTCTGACTCATCCGAAAGTTTTGCACTATTCAGGGCACGAGGAGACCTTCACGGATCCTTTGATCGACTGCCGTTCATGCAAAAAGCGAAGCCGGGCGGATCATGTGGCCGACGGCAAGTGTCCGCATTGCGGTTCTGTGGAACTCACGGAGCCCCGACCGTTCAACCTGATGTTCAAGACTGGCGTCGGACCAGTGGAGGACGCGGAGAACTTCGCGTACTTGCGCCCAGAGTCCGCGCAGCACATATTCACGAACTTCAAGAATGTGCTGGATTCGACCTCGCGAACCGTGCCATTCGGAATTGCCCAAATCGGAAAGGCATTTCGAAACGAAATCACTCCCCGCAACTTCATTTTTCGTGTTCGTGAATTCGAACACATGGAGTTGGAGTTTTTTGTAGAGCCTGGAACTGACGAAGAATGGCACCAGAAGTGGATTGACATGCGCCTCGATTGGTGGGAACGCCAAGGAGTGAACCGCAACTCAATAAAGCTCTACCACGTCCCGCCGGACGAGCTTGCCCACTATTCGAAAGCTACCTGCGATTTGATGTATAGGTTTCCGCATGGCTCGGACGAACTGGAGGGCATTGCGAACCGCACGGACTTTGATCTCGGTTCCCACACCAAGCAACAAGACAAATTGAACCTCACCGCGACGGTCAAGCGGAATCCAGACACCACTGCTCGATTGGCAATGCAGAATCTGTCGACCAACAAGTGGTTCGTACCGTTTGTCATTGAACCATCGGCAGGCGTGGACCGGGGAGTGCTGGCGGTGCTCAATGAATCCTACGAAGTCGAGCAACTTGACAACGGCTCGGAAAGAACGGTGCTGCGCCTTCCTCCGCATCTCGCCCCGATCAAAGTCGCCGTGATGCCTCTAAAACGTAATCATGCAGAAATCGTTGCCACAGCCAGAGAAATAGTCTCCGATCTTCAAGGTCTTGGTTTGGGACGCATGACCCTCGAGAACACAGGAAATATCGGTAAGAGCTATCGCAAACACGACGAGGCGGGTACTCCAATTTGTGCTACGGTTGACTTTCAATCCTTGGAAGACGGTACGGTCACCGTTCGAGACCGAGACTCAATGGATCAAGTGCGGATTGATCGGGCCGAGTTGTCGAGCTACATTCTGTCGGCAATACGAATGTAGGGGTCTAATTGGGCTCCGTATCGTCGTGGAGATATTCGCGCAGGTGTCTAGTGGGCTTCTTGCGTAGCTTGCGAAGCGCTTTAGCCTCAATTTGACGAATCCTCTCGCGCGTCACGTCGAATCGCTGGCCCACTTCCTCTAAAGTATGGTCGCTGTTCATTCCGATTCCGAAGCGCATCCTGAGAACTTTCGCCTCGCGAACCGTCAATTCGGCAAGAACCTCGCCCACGGCAGCCTTTAGTGCATCCCGTTCAGCCAACTCGTTGGGCGGCGCTTCGATTTGATCCTTGATGAAGTCACCCACATGGGCTTCTTCGTCGTTGCCGACTGAGTCCTCGGTAGAGACTGGTTGTTTGGCGATCTTTTGTACGCGAAGCACCTTGTATTCGGGCATTTCCATGCGCCTGCCAAGCTCGGAAGCCGTTGGCTCCCTGCCCAATTCCTGTCGCATCTGTCTTTCGATGCGATTGAGCTTGTTGATCGTCTCGATCATGTGGACCGGTATGCGAATGGTTCGTGCCTGATCCGCTATCGAGCGAGTGATAGCTTGACGAATCCACCACGTTGCATAGGTAGAAAACTTGTACCCGCGACGGTATTCGAACTTGTCCACTGCCTTCATCAATCCGATGTTGCCTTCTTGAATGAGGTCGAGAAACTGAAGACCGCGATTGCTGTACTTCTTTGCAATGGAAATCACGAGTCGAAGATTCGCCTGCACCATCGCGTTTTTTGCAATCCGGATTTTTTCTTTGCCTTCATCGATGCGATGATTCAGTTTCCTGATCTCATCCACAGTGAGATTTGTCTTGGCGAGGATTAGCTTCAGTTTCTTTTGCGCACGCTCCAAGTCTGGCTTGGCTCGTTCCAGCCGTTTGCTGTAGTTGTGATGCGCTTTGATCTGCCGATTGATCCATGCCATCGACGTTTCGTGTCGCGGAAATTCCTGCAGAAACAGTGATCTGGAAAGTCCGGCGTGGAGACATAGGTCGCGAATTACCTTTTCCTGATGACGAATTGTTGCCAGCGCCTCTCTGGGGATATCGACTACGGCCTCCTGATAGTCAGGAGTGAGTTTGAACCGAGCCAGCGTATCCGCCAACAGAGCCACGGCATCTTGGCATTCCGTGGACCGTGGCCTAGAGCCCTTCGCAAGCAAGTTCTGATAGCGCGTGCGAGCGCGCTTCAAGACTGCAAACTTTTTCTTCGCTAGTTGCCTGTCGATTCTCTTTCTAGTGATGGGCGAAGGGTTCTTGTTAGGTTCACCGACGGTGATCTGCTTGCCGGGCTTAACGTTTTCCACTGGCTCCAAATATCCAGCTAGCATTTTTTCCAGGCGGTCCTCGTCGTGCAGTCGATCGAACTCGTCGATGATGAAGTCCACTGTTCCGGGAAAGCAAGCCACAGCGCGAAGCACATCCTGCAATCCTTCTTCAAGTCGCTTCGCTATTTCAACCTCAGCATTGCGTGTCAAGAGGCCGAAGTGTCCCATGGCGCTCATGTAGAGTCGCGCCGGGTCGGTCGTTCCGCCAACATCGGAATCCACTGCGGCGAGGGCGGCGGCAAGTTCATCCGGATCGAGGTCTTCGGTAGATTGATCGGTTGCCGCCAGCAGATCGTCGGTCTCTGGAGCCAGATCACTCACGACGATACCGTTGTCGTCCAGAATGCCGACGATCTCCATGAACTGATCTTGGTCTACGCTCTCAGTGGGAAGGTGGTCGTTGATGTCTTCGAACGAAAGGAAACCTTGAGAGCGACCCTTGGCGATCAGTTCCTTGATGCGCGCCTTGTGGATGTTGTAATCCGTTGTGTGCATGCGGTCACGCTCGGCAAATTGGCATTGCCATTACTTTGGTATCTTAGCACAACGGATTTTGCGAGATTTGGGGCGAGTTCGCTGGCGAAAGTCGCGAATCACTTTGGCGCTCCCCGATCCAATCCTCCGTTCTTGTTGCGCTAAAATCCCTTCTATAGGGCCCATAGCTCAGTTGGTTAGAGCAGTGGACTCATCAAATGGTGCGCTTCGCGCGAAATCGCGAAGATGAACGGGATGAATTCAGGGAAACCTACCGCGGCGACAAGTTGCCACGGCAACCCTGAGCCAAGTCAGCGGTACACCGTTGAAAGGTGCAGAGACTACCTGAGAACTGGATTGCCTACGAGTCATTCCGAGCGTTCTTAATTACAGGCTAGAGCGTCCCGCACCCGTAGCGACCACTCACGGTCGGTAAGGGTGGTGAGATAGTCCGCGCCGATGGGAAACCATCGGACAGTCCAATATCTGTTGGACCGTGAATCCATAGGTCCCAGGTTCGAGTCCTGGTGGGCCCACCAGACGCCAATACGAAAAAGCCGACGATGAAACGTCGGCTTTTCCATTGAGTGTCTCTAACTAGAAACTTGCAATTAGGAGTCCCACACCTTGAGGTGAACGCGCAGCTTGCGGAGCGCTTTTGCTTCTATTTGGCGTATACGTTCACGGGTTACGTTGAGCACACGACCCACTTCCTCCAAGGTGAACTCGCTGTTTTGGCCGATGCCGAACCTCATGCGAAGCACCTTTGCTTCTCGGACTGTGAGAATCGCCAACTTGGCATCGATGTCTTCCTTCAGCTTGTCGTCCTCGGTTGAATCCATTGGAGACGCTTTGTCTTGGTCCTTGAGGAAGTCGCCAATGTTGCTGTCCTCGTCCTCGCCGATCGGCGAGTCCGTCGACACTGGCTGGATGCTGATTCCTTGAATGTGCCGCACCTTGTCGCTTGTAATGCTCATGCGCACAGCCAATTCTTCTGGCGTTGGGTCGCGTCCTAGCTCCTGGAGCATCTGACGATAGATCCGGTTGAGCTTGTTGACCAAATCAAACATGTGCACGGGGATTCGAATGGTGCGCGATTGGTCGGAAATCGAACGGGTTATCGCTTGGCGGATCCACCAAGTCGCATAGGTCGAAAACTTGTAGCCGCGACGGTACTCAAACTTGTCCACAGCCTTCATCAACCCAATGTTTCCCTCCTGGATCAAATCTAGGAACTGCAGGCCGCGATTGTTGTACTTCTTGGCAATGGAGATGACCAAACGAAGGTTGGCTTCAACCATTTCCTTCTTTGCGTGCCTAGTCTTGGCTTCGCCCAAGGTAATTCTTCGATCGATGTCCTTCAATTCCGCGACTGTCATGCCCGTAGCGCTCAGGATTGCCTTGATCTTTCTTTGAGCTCGAAGAATTTCCGGTCTTCGACGCGCGAGCTTGCGGCTGTAGGGTCGGTTTGCCTTGATTAAACGGTCGATCCACGCGATCGATGTCCGTTTTCGCTCGAAGTCCTTGTCCAGCTCTTCCAAAGGCATGCCGATCTGTCGGCAGTGCCTGATGATCAATCTCTCTTGGGTTCCGACTATGTCCATCGCTTCGCGAGGCTTGGCTACTAGCCGCTCATGGTGGACAGGAACGAGCTTGAAGCGCGAAAAAACATCGGCCAGCACTTCGAGTTGATCCTGAGAGGCTCGAGTGCGTCGATTGCCTTCCTCTTTAACTATGCGTCGGTACTTGCTCCTAGCTCGCTTCAGCGCATTGAATCGCTTCTTGGCTTGAACTACGTCAGGCCCTTTGCTCTTGGTGGTAGTCGTGCCGTTGGTCTTGGTCGCGTCGATAACGGGTGCTCGGGGAACCTGCTCTGTGGGATCGAGATAGCCGACAAGCAGGGTTTCGAGCCGACCAATTTCAGTTGCATAGTCGTAGGCATCTAAAAGCAGGTCGACGGTTCCGGGAAAATACGCAACCGCGGACAAGACATCTCTCATGCCTTCTTCAATTTTCTTGGCTATTTCGATCTCCTGCTCGCGATTCAGAAGTTCGACGCTTCCCATTTCACGCATATAGATGCGTGCGGGGTCTGTTGTACGTCCCGCTTCCGATTCCACTGCCGCAAGTGCAGCCGCGGCTTCGTCGGCTTCCAGATCGTCAGTGGTGCTTTCGCTGCTTGTCAGCAGGTCTTCCGCATCGGGAGGAGTGTCTCCTACACGGATGCCTAGATCAAGCAGATAGGAGATTATTTCTTCAATTCGCTCATCTTCCGCGGAATCATCGGGCAGATGGTCGATGATTTCGGCAAAGGTCAAGTACCCCTGTTCTCGCCCTTTGTCGATGAGTTCGGTGACGCGAGTTTGCTGAATTTCAGTGGTTACGGTCTGCATAACACTCCATGCTCAATAGTTGCTAGTTATCACGGCGCTAAAAACGCCATGGCAGATTTTGATTTTGGCCGCCAAGCGACCACGTCACTCCACGTTTGGCCGGGAGTGATCGATGTCGGACGCGTTGCCCTCCTTGAGTATGTCTTTGTAGACTTTGCCGGCCTCCGGCGTGGTTTCCGTAGGCACGCGCTTGCGACGTTCGTTGGTTTCGAGCCTGTACACAATGGCTCCGAGAGCGTCGATAGGTCCGTCTCCCAATGCTTCCCCTCGAATATCCGGTCGCGGCTCGGCCGCGAACTTGGAGAGGACATCTTGCTCTCTTGAACCAGAATATGATGCCAAAACCTCCGAAAAGTTCCCCAATTCATCATCACGGATTCTGCATACCACTTCGCATAAGAACGACTCCTTGCGCCATGCCCTGCAGGTAGCCAGCAAGTCGTCTGGAATCCTTCGAACAAATGCAAAGTCGTGGGCCAGAACCGTGAAAACATTTCGTTCGCCTTTAGTCAACCTGATGTCGTTTCGTCGAGCGGATTCTCGACTTCGTTCATCGGTTCGTCTGTTGTTGAATCGTTTGGAATAGCCGACTCCGTGGATGTCTTTGATCGACATCTTGACTATGTCGGAGAGGCGGCTGAACATTGCCTGCTGATACGTCTCGTAAGAAATGGAACGAATGTGCGGCAGAGCCTGTTCCACGACCTGAACTCGAGCTTCCACGCCGCTCACATCGACGCCTTCAGTCAATTGGCGGAAAAAATAGTCAGAAGCGGGTTCGGCTTTATCCAGCAGTGCTTGAAATTCCTCTGCTCCGTGCTGCCGAACGAATGAATCGGGATCGTGATTGTCGGGCAAAAGGACTATTCGAATGGTCATTCCCTTTCTGAGGCAGGAAAATCCTGTGGTCACAGCCCTCCACGCAGCCTTTCTCCCGGCCTCGTCTCCGTCAAAGCAGCAGACGATTTCGGGCGCGTATCTTCTAGCGACGAGGAATTGATCTTCCGTTAGCGCAGTGCCGAGAGGTGCGATGGCAAAGGGAAATCCATGCTGCGCAAGCGTGACTACATCCATATAGCCTTCTACAACGAGCAGGCTGGTCAATCGTTGATTTGCCTTCTTGGCTTCGTGCAGTCCGTAGAGTTCGCGTCCCTTCTTGTACAAGGGAGACTGGGGTGAATTGATGTATTTGGGAATGGAGTCCCGATCAAGCACGCGCCCACCAAACCCAATGACTCGACCTCGAGTGTTTCGGATGGGGAACATTACGCGATTTCGAAACAAGTCGAATGGAGGTCTGTCGTCCTTCTTCACGAGCAAACCGCAATTGACGAGAACGTCTTCCTTTATGTGGGAGAGATGCGACTTCAACGCGCCAAATGAATCGGGAGCAAAACCGATGCGATAGAGATCAACGGTCTTTTCCTGAAGCCCACGGGACATCAGGTATTCCTTGGTTGATTTGCTGGAACGCAATGATTCTCTGAAAAAGGTCTCAGCCTGTTCCAGTGCGGAATACATGGCGTTGTAGCGTGCCAATTGCTCGTCGGACATCCTGCTGCTTCGGTCAACGGGCATCTTCATGCCGGTGACGCGAGCTAGTTCTTCTACAGCTTCTGGAAAGGTCATGTTTCTCGTGTTCATGACGAAATCGATCATGGACCCGTGAGCGTTGCAGCCAAAGCAGTGGTAGGTTCCTTCGTCTGGATAGACGTGGAACGAAGGAGTCTTTTCCTGATGAAAGGGACACTTCCCCTTGTAGGATTTGCCCGCACGTTCCAATGCGACTCGATCGCCGACCAAATGCACGGCATCGACACGCACTTTTAGATCGTCGAGGAATTGCTGGGTGAACTGGACCATGCTGAATTGCAGACGTGTTGAACTCAGCCGGTCAGCTTCTCGCGAACCAGTGCACTGACTCGAGACATGTCAGCGCGACCAGCCAAAGTCTCCGTTAATTTTCGCATGATTTGCCCCATTTGTTTCATGTCACTTGCACCTAATTCGCCACACGCCTTGTCAATTTGCTCCCTTATCTCTGCATCATCCAGTTGCTGCGGAGTAAACGTTTCGATGACTTCGATCTCGTATTCCTCTTGCTGAGCAAGATCGTTTCGATTGGCTTGCTCATACTGCTCGGCTGACGATTTGCGCTGCTTGATCATGCGGTTCAAGACAGCCAGGACGTCCGAATCAGTCAATTCATCGGTACTGGCAATTTGGGCTTGCTTGATTTCAGCGTTGATCAGTCGCAGGACGGCAAGTTGCTTGCGCTCGCGCGAGCGCACTGCCATGCGCGTAGATTCGGATATGCGATCCTGCAAACTAGATGCCATGGAATGTCTGGTCTTGTGATCTCAACGTGCTAGTTGAGACGGAAGTAGTTCAGTGAAGTCGCTCGAAGCGACGAGCTTCTCGTTGTAATTTCTTCAGGTGACGCTTCACGGCCGCCGCATTTTTTCGTTTGCGCACGGTTGTCGGTTTCTCGTAGTATTCTCGGCGTCGCGCTTCCGACAACACGCCTGCTTTTTCGCAAGCGCGCTTGAAGCGGCGAAGCGCCAGATCGAAGGGCTCGTTGTCTCTAACTTTGACCGAAGGCATTCGGCATCCTCTTGCGTGGGGCGGCGATTTTACAACGATCCACCCCAAATGCAAACTTTGCGCACGCAGTGATCGAGGAGTTTTTGAGCTTGTGATCGACGACAACTAGCTGTGTAGCTATGCATTCACCAAAGCGTTCGAAAGCTTGGCGCGACAAGGAAAGGAAGAGTTGCATAAAATCCGGTTCGACTCGCGAGCGACCGAAGGCAACATGTCCGCCCAAGTCTATATTGATGGTCAGGAAGGCACTACTGGTCTCTTGCTACACAAAGAACTCGCAAGACGGAGCGATATCGACCTTCTGTCCATTGATCCAGCTTTGCGAAAGGACCCTATTGCCAAGAAGGACATTTTTCGACAAGCTGATGTAGTTGTCCTCTGTTTGCCGGATTCGGCAGCGAAGGATGCGGTCCTGCTGTCCGAGGAGACTAGGTTTCTTGATGCGAGTACGGCGCATCGAGTCAAAAACGGTTGGGTCTACGGACTACCTGAGCTGAGAGCAGGTCAACGCGACAAAATTGCACGTTCTCGGCGCGTAAGCAACCCCGGCTGCTATCCGACCGGATTTCTCCTAACCATAGCACCACTGATTGACGAAGGATTGCTGCCACGCAGCACGTTTATTCGAACCCATGCAATTTCGGGCTACTCCGGGGGTGGCAAGAAACTGATTGGGAAATACGAGGAAAAAGGATCCCACCGGACGGAAGGACGCCCCTACGCATTAGGTCTCCAACATAAACACGTTGCTGAGATGCAAGCGTATTCGGGATTAGATAATCCTCCGTTGTTTGAGCCAATGGTGGGCGGGTTCTACAAGGGAATGTTGGTTCAGACGCCATTGTTTGCGCGTGAATTGAAGGGTTATTCTGGTCCTGAGAGCGTGTTGGATGCCTTTTTTCGAAAGTATCAGAACGAAACTTTCGTGAAGATTTGCTCGTCAGAACATCCGGATATTCTTGACGACGGTTTTCTTTCGCCACAGGAGTGCAATGGTACGAATCGTGTCGAGCTATTTGCGTTTGGTCACGAGCATCAAGTTACGGTCACCGCACGATTGGACAATCTTGGAAAGGGCGCCGCACTGGCTGCTGTGCAAAACTTGAACCTAATGCTTGGTCTACCTGAAGAAACGGGATTGGAATCATGAGTGAATTGGAGCAACTGCAACAGAGGTACGAAGACCTGCGGGCACAGGGTTTGTCCTTGAACCTCACCCGCGGAAAGCCTGGCGCAGAGCAGTTGGATTTAAGTGACGACCTCGACGGAATTCTGGAGGGTAACTACGAATCCGATGATGGCGGAGATACTCGCAACTATGGTGGCATAAGAGGCATTCCGGAGATCCGGGAGATTGGGGGACATATTTTGGGCCTCGACTCAAGCAATGTCATAGCCGCAGGGAATTCAAGCCTGCAACTGATGTATTACCTTGTGGATCAATTGGTTAGTCAGGGCTTAGCTGGACCGCCGCTGCGGTCTAAGCCCAGCATCACCGCGATTTGTCCCGTACCGGGCTACGATCGGCATTTCACGCTCACAGACAGATTGGGCATCGAAATGGTGAATGTGTCCATGACCGACGACGGGCCCAACATGGACGAAGTGGAAGAACTAGTACGCAACGAACTTTCAACGAGCTTCATGTGGTGTGTACCCAAGCACTCCAATCCGACTGGGTGCACCTACAGTCCGTCTACGGTGGATCGAATTGCCGCATTGCCTGCAATCCGCAACGAGAAACCGGATGCTCCGTTCTATGTGCTTTGGGACAATGCCTACGCTCTGCACGACTTTGCGGATGCCACGGCAGAGCTGGAGTCCATCAATGAACGAGGTCTAGTTCATGGAACGCAAGATCGCATAGTGCAGTTCGGATCGACTTCGAAGATGACCTTCGCAGGCGGCGGTGTTGCATTCCTTGGAGGATCGGACGCCATACTTGACGGATTCGAGCAATACCTCTCCGCGGCGACGGTCGGGTTCGACAAGGTGAATCAACTGAGACACGCCCGATTCTTTCGCGACGAAGCTGGACTTCGTGCGCACATGTCCAATCATGCTCGCATCTTGAAACCCAAATTCGAAGCCGTGCAGCAGGGCTTGACACGGGAATTGGGTAATAGAGGAATTGCCAAATGGACGCAACCTACCGGAGGGTACTTCGTGTCTCTTGATGTGAATTCCGGTCTTGCATCTAAAGTTGTGGATTTGGCACAACTAGCAGGATTGTCCTTGACTCCCGCAGGTGCAACATTCCCCTACGGCAACGATCCCAACGATTCCAACATTCGCATTGCACCTACCTTCGCAACTCTGGAGGAAGTTGTGGCTGCAATCGAAATACTGGGAGTTTGCGTTCGGCTAGTGGCCGCCCGCGACATCGAGTCCTAACGGTGCGGCCTAATTCCGGTCGCGACGTGGGATTAGCTTAGACTTAGAACAATGTGCAGTTTATGTAGGCATGGCCTGAATCGGGTTCAGGCCAGCTAGAACCATACGCGAACAGATATGACTAACCCATTGGACATGCTGTATTCAATTTCCTCGCTATTGGAGTAAGTGGCGAATGCCGAAACGTACACGAGTAGGACTAGTGCAGATGTGCGCTGCTCAAGACGTGAAAGCAAATCTTGAGACTTGCAGAACGTTGGTGGAACGAGCGGCAGATCTCGGTGCTGAGGTCGTGTTTCTTCCAGAATCGTTCGCTTTCATCGGATCGGATCGGGAATTGAGGAGCCATGTGGAGTCATTCGCGAGTCCTGGTCCCATACTGACAGCTTGTGTCGAAATGGCGCGACAAGGTAATCTGCACCTAGTCGCGGGAGGCTTCCCTGAGGCCGCGGACGACGGTAGAGCTCACAACACGTGCTTTCACGTAAACCCCTTAGGCGAAATCGTTGCTCGCTATCGCAAGATTCACCTTTTCGACGTCGATCTGTCGGACGGCACCCGCATGATGGAATCTCGCGGTACTTCGCCTGGCGATAGCTCGGTCACCACTGAAATGCCGTTCGGCGGGTTGGGTTTGAGCGTGTGCTACGACGTCCGGTTTCCTTCGCTGTATCAGTCATTGGTAGATCAAGGAGCCGTAGCGCTGGCCATTCCTGCGGCATTCATGAAGTCGACCGGGCGTGCCCACTGGCATGTCTTGTTGCGTGCCCGCGCTATTGAGTGCCAATCGTATGTGATCGCAGCTGCCCAGCATGGGGACCACAATCATCGAGGAAGAAAGTCCTTTGGACATTCCTTAGTCGTTGACCCATGGGGCAAGATTGTCGTAGAGTGCGAGACAGATCAAGATGATGTAGTCGTCGCGGATCTAAACCCCGGCGAAGTGCACCGAATTAGAAGCGAACTCCCCAGTTTGCAAAACAGAGGATCGTGGCAATGAACGAACCCCAATCTTCGCATGGGCGATCAAGCACGTTGTTCGTGCTGGCCGCAATCGTCATAGTGCTCGCAGGCTTGAAAGCGGCTCAAACGCTGCTGGTGCCCGTTCTGCTCGCCGTGTTTATCGCCATTATTGCTAGTACCCCAATTGGTTGGCTGACCCGGCGTCGCGTACCTAATTGGTTGGCCGTCTCTATGGTGCTAGTAGTCTTGATCCTGGTTGTAACGGGCCTTGGCATGGTCATTGTTCAAACAGTCAATGAGTTCACGAATCAAGAGGCGGACTACAGGTCAGAGCTAGCCAAACGCGCAAATCAAGTGTATGAAGGATTGCAATCCATTGGACTGCCGGTCTCAGAAGAGACCTGGAAAGAGGTTATTAGTCCAGGTAGTGCGTTGGAATTTACCACTAATACGCTGAACGCTGTTGGCAACCTAATACAGAGGTCCTTCTTAGTCTTCTTAATCGTAATCTTCATTCTTGCCGAGGCGACTGAATGGCCCAAGAAACTCAAGACGTTCTTGTCTGATCGAGAGTTAGAAATCGAATGGCTGAATCAATTTAGCACGACATTGAATCGCTACATTGCGATCAAGACAACCACTAGCCTTCTGACGGGAACGCTAGTAACCATTTTTCTTACCGTTTTGGGCGTTGATTTCGCGATATTGTGGGGGCTGCTCGCGTTCCTGCTTAACTACATCCCGAATATTGGCAGCTTCATCGCCGCGATTCCAGCTGTATTGGTCACATTGGTGCAGTTCGAGTTCGAAATTGCACGAGCGCTCATTGTGGTAATTGGGTACGTCGTCATCAATGTAGGGATTGGAGCGGGAATAGAGCCTCGTTTTCTGGGCCGAACCTTGGGCCTATCAACCCTAGTAGTGTTTCTTTCCTTGATTTTTTGGGGCTGGATGTTCGGACCCGTCGGCATGTTGCTTTCAGTGCCCCTGACCATGACGGCGAAGATCGCGTTCGGTACGTCCAAATCCACAGAATGGATTGCACATTTGCTCGAACCTGGCGTTCCACGGAACAATCAGATCAAGGCGGACAAGTCGGTTTCGTCGCCAGACGACACGGATTAGTAGTGGGTCCATCGACCTACGGATTCGAACGTAGCGTTGTGTTGACGGACTGAGGCGTTATCCTAGACCTAGTGAATCGAGGTTTCGATAGGAACGCATGCTAATCCCTTTGTACGACCACAATCCGGTCGACAAGACTCCAGTCGTAACTTACGGACTGATAGGTCTGAACGTTCTCGCATGGCTGGGTCTGCAAGGAATGGGCATAAACCCCATGTTCACGGAGTCCATTTGCAAGTTTGGGCTGATAAGCGGCAACTTGTTGGGGAGCATTCCGGATATAGATGGAGTCTGGTTGTCTAGAACATATTTGTGTCGATTCGATGGTTCGCCCGACTTTCACACCTTGATCACATCCATGTTCATGCATGGCAATTGGCTGCACTTGATTGGCAACATGTGGTTTCTGTGGATTTTTGGCGACAACGTCGAGAATGCGCTGGGACGTGTAAAGTTCGTGATCTTCTATCTGGTGTGCGGTCTTGCAGCTTCAGCTACGCAAATTGCCACGGATGCGCAGAGCGTAGTACCCATGGTTGGGGCATCTGGAGCTATTGGAGGCATCATGGGTGCATACATCGTTTTGCATCCAAGAGCCAGAGTGAAATCGCTGTTGTTCCTTCTCTTCTTCATTACAGTGATTGAAGTTCCCGCCCTAGTAATTCTGGGCATTTGGTTCTTGTCCCAACTAATCTCAGGACTGCCTCAGCTTGGAGCGGCGAGCGAGGGTGGCGTTGCGTTCTGGGCTCACATTGGAGGCTTCGTTGCGGGAGCTGGCCTGATCTACCTACTCAAACCCAAGTCGCAGGTCTTTACGTTTCGCCGCTAGAGATTTTGGCCTCTCATCTATTCGCTATTTGCCACTAGTGGCGCAAATCGCAAAAGTGTGACTTCATCAGTCATATGATCGAAATGCGGACGAAGTCGCATGCCGACTCGCAAATCGCTTGGATTTGCACCAACCAAAGTTGAAGTCATTCGAACGCCTTGATCTAATTCGACAATTGCAAGCAATTGCGGGATTTCGTCGGCAAAATGCGGAGCCGTTGGCTGTCGAGCTATCGTGTAGCTATAGAGTGAGGCTTCTCCGGATACTTCCTTCCAACTAAGTGAATTGCCGAGGCACTCCGTGCAATGGTTTCGCGGGTAGAAGATCCAAGTTGCACAGTCGTCACACTGCTGGATGCAAACCTTGCGATTCTTGAGACCTTCCCAATAAGGCTGCGACGCCGGAGTCTGAAGTGGTAGTGGCTTCTCAAATTCCATTTCCGCCACCCTGCATTATCACTGCAGCCTGCTCGCTCATGATCCCACCGGTTCCCGATACGTACACGTTCTTGCAGTTGGGCACTTGCCGTTCGCCAGCTCTCCCCATGATTTGGCGAGCGGACTCGATCACCTGCGTCATGCCTCCTGCGGCTCCCGCCTGTCCCATTCCTAGCTGTCCTCCGTGAGTGTTGACCGGAAAGTCTCCATCAAAGCCAAGATCGCGATCCAATAGAAAGTCCATACCCTTGCCCTTCTCGCAAAATCCAGCATCTTCAAGAGTCATGAGTACGGTTATCGAGTAGCAGTCGTAGATTTGACATGCGTCGATTTCGTGTCGCTCGATTTCCGCCATGTCAAACGCTGTGTCGGAGGCTGGGCCAACGGGGGAACGGCAAAGATCCTTGGCGAATGTGGGAGTCTTCATGGTCAGATGCTCTCCGAATCCCTTGATCCATGCGGGAGAGTGTTTGCATCGATTCGCAATTTCCTTGCTCGCCACGATTATCGCGCCGCCTCCAGCAACCGGCATGACGATTTCAAGCATGCGCAATGGATCGGCGATCATTCGACTTTTCAGAACATCGTCCGCGGAGATTGGCTTCTGGTAGAACGCAGCCAAAGGGTTCAGTGCCGCACTGTCGCGTTGGTGAGCGACCAGCTTTGCCAACGCTTCTGGCTTGTAGTCGTATTCGGCTGCATAGCGCTGCGCAATCATTGCGTATCCGCAATTCTGTGCGAGGTTGCCATAGGGGATTTCAAACTCGGCTTGCGGAGACCCCCATTTGTGGCTCGACGATTGGAAGTAGCGTCGCGGATCGATCGGACCTCGATTGGGATTGGAGGGTATTGGACGGCCAGGGGTGGTGCAGGCGACCACATCGGCAATGCCAAGCTCAATCGCTGCGGCCGCCCTCCAAACCATTCCTACCGGATTGGCTCCACCTAGGTCCACTCGCTCCGCAAAGTTCACAGGACGACCCAAGTACTCCACGATCGTCGCGGGAGTGAACATGTCGGCCTCGCGAATTTCACTGCAGACAATGCCATTGACGTCCTTGATCGACAAACCGGCATCTTCAAGTGCGAGCCGGGTCAACTCCGCCCATTGATCGATCGTGAACTGCTTTTCGTCCGTGTAGCGACGGACGTGTGGCCATTCGGCAAACCCGACAATGGCGGCATCCCCTCTCAATCCCATGTACTCTACATCCCTGCGGATTGCCTATAAGGCTACCATTGTCGTCGAGTCGCCGGGGAAGCACATTGGTTTGTACGAGCATCGAACTGCTCAATGATCATGTCTAGCCAAGAGAAATATCTTTGGATTATTCGCCACGCGAAATCGGCACGGCCGTTTGGCGTTGACGACATGCAGCGTCCACTCAATGAACGTGGAGAGCGGGACGGCGTTGTGATGTCGAAGCAACTTGCCAATGCGGACCACGCTCCTGAGAAACTGCTGGTCAGCGACGCGCTTCGAACCACTCTAACCGCTGAATTGGTCAATGCAGAGTTGCAGGCTGAGATTGAGCTTGTTCCGGAACTTTATTCTGCGAATTCGTCTGATGTCGAAAGTCTGATGTGGGGTCTCGACGACGAGACAACGAGCGTCGCGATCGTTACTCACCTGCCAACCATCGAGAGATGCCTCTGGGCTAGCAAGAATCGCAAACAGGTCGATTTCTTTCCTACGCTTGGCATGGCGTGTCTTGAATACATTGGACCTTGGCACAGCTTCAACTTCAGGTCTACGGTGGTTCGAGACTTCATGATTCCTCGATCATTTCGATAACGGCTCAACAATTGCTAGACAAAGTAGGTGGGCGAGCACGACCACAGTTGGATTCCCAAGAGAACTGAGCAGAGAGTTTCAGTTACAACTCGAGGATTGAAAATACGGAATCGACTATGAGCGGGACTCATCCAGATCCGATGCAACTGTTCGACTACGATCGCTCTCGAGCTGGTTCTCTGAATGATCCGCTTGCGAACGTGTGCTACCTTGCAACCATCACCGACGCTGGAGACCCCACCGTCCGGACGCTTGTGACCCGCGAGGTCGAGGGCAGAGTCGGTGTCTTCATGAATGCGTCAAGTCCAAAGTTTCGGGAGATTGGCAACTCCTCGGCGGTCACCGTTCTAATGCATTTTCCGTCCATCGCAATTCAATACCGCATGCATACAGGATTGACTGAGATGGACGGTGAGACGGTCCAGCAATTCTGGATGAACCGCCCTCAAGCTTCCAAGAAAATGGACTGGCTGTATTCGAGCAGTCCACAAAGTTCCACGGTCGAGAGCCGCACGGCATTGCTTGACCAACTGTCCAATCTGGATGTTCCCGACAGGGCTCCTCCGTCAGCTACTGGGTTCTACTTTGACCCGATACTTTCCATAGAACGTCTTGCGCTAGATCAACCCGATCATGTGCATGATCGAACGAAGTACGTTCTTGACGGCAGTTCGTGGCAGGTCTTTCAGCTAGTGCCCTAGCAATCGGAGGATGCTAGTTCAGCGAGGCAAAGCCGCGGCGCCCTTTAAGCTGCGGACAATTCGATCACGGGCTTGATCCCGGAGAGAGTCTTGAAGCATGTGCTCCGAGCAACATCGCAGAATGCCTGCATGTAGCTCAGATGCGCCCTATCCTCTCGCATTGCCGCGTACAGAGTCGACCAAAGTCCTTTCTTTCCAAGAGACTTGGTCGCAAGGTAGTTCTTTTCCAAGTATTCCTCTAGAGCCCAGTTCGGGAGCGAGGTGACTCCGCGACCGCTGGCGACCACATGAATGATCATGGTGGTGAGCTCGCAGTGGCGAGTCTGCTCTGGCTCGATTCCTGATGGATCTAGGAAGTTCTTGAAAATGTCAAGACGATGGCGCTCAATTGGATAGGTAACGATGGTTTCGCATTCGAGCTCATTGGGTTCTATGTAGCGTCGCTTGCTCTTGGTAAGGGGGTGCGATGTGGATATACCCAACTTGGCTTCGTATCTAAACAGAGGTTCGTAAATCAACCCTAAGTCCTCAATTGGATCGGACGTAATTACAAGGTCCAGATCCCCGCGTGCGAGCGCTGGCAGAGGTTGGAAGTGGAAACCACTCGAGACGTCCAAGTCGACGTCCGCCCATTCTTCGCGATACGCTGAAATCGTCGGCAGCAGCCAATCGAAGCAGCTGTGGCACTCCACAGCGAGATTGAGTCGCCCAGTGTTTCCTTTTGCCAGCCGAGCCACGTCGATCATTGCATTGCGCACTAGCGGCATGACCTCGTCGGCGAGTTCAAGCAAGCGGTTCCCCACGGCCGTGAATTGAACCGGTCGATTGCGGCGCGAGAGGATGGGGCTGCCAATGCGATCCTCCAGATTCTTGATCTGGTGGGATAGAGCAGATTGCGTAAGGCACACACGTTCAGATGCATCGAGAAGAGTTCCTGTATCTCGCAATGCACGGAGCGTGCGCAGGTGTCTCATTTCAATTTTGTTTGTGAGCATAATTCAACCAGAAAGCTAAAACCTGTGAATGAAATTCATAGCATTTCATATTCTATGACAACATTGCGCGAATCTAGTTGCCTTGGATTGGGGGAAGAATCAGAACCAGAATCGTGCGAAGCAACGAGGCACCAGTACGACCTTCGCGGAGAGGGATCAGGCGATTATGAAAATCACTACGGGCAACATAATCGCCAATGAGGCGACGAAGTAGACCAAGAAATTAAGGATGTCGTTTTGGGTCGAGTCTTTGGCGAACTTGAACCGTGTTCCGATAATCACCCACAGAATGCCCCCGAGGACGAGTGCACCAGTCAGGGATAGAACCAAAGCAGGCATGGTATTTTCCTCAAGGTTGATGGAAGTTTAAGGTCTATGGCCTCATGCAAAACTTGACAGGACCTTTCAGTGTATCCAATTGAGGTTGAATCCATTCGATCCAATTGCACAACATAGGTCGTGTCTCTCGAGGGTCGATCAACTCATGGACTGAAAAAGACTCGGCCCGAGGAAACGGTGACCTAGCATCCCGCAATCGCGCCTCGATTTCACTGCGCTTGGCCACGGGGTCGTCAGCTGATTCGATCTCTCGATGGTACGCCACAGCAACGCCGCCCTCTAACGGCAAAGCGCCGGTCTCTACGGAAGGCCATGCTAGAACGTAGGCGTTGGGCGCGTAGTGCGCTGCAGTTGCCACGCCAAATCCCTTGTGAATCTGCACAGACGCCCATGGAATGGTGGCCTGTGCCGCTGCTGCGACTGCTGCCATTCCGTAACGTATCGTTCCCTTTCGCTCCGCTTCGGGACCGATCATGAATCCAGGCTGATCAATGAAGTTCACAACGGGAATGTGGAAGGTATCGCACAACTCGACGAATCTACGGTATTTCTGAGCTGCTTCCGCTGTCATGGCGCCCGCGTACACCCTACAGTCATTGGCAAGCACTCCAACCGGCTGTCCATCCAATCGCGCGAGCCCCACGATTTGGCTGGATCCATAGTCTCGACCTATCTCGAATAACGAATCGATGTCCATGATCATGGACACCATTTCACGCACATCGAAACCCGCGTTTGAGTCCCGAGGCACTATGGTTAGCAGTTCCTCTTCGGATCGGCTGGGATCATCGTTCGACTGTATTCGCGGCGCGCGTTCGTATACGCTGCTTGGCAGATAGCTCAAGAATCGTCTGCATTGCATTAGCGCAGCCTCCTCGTCTTCCGCGACGTTGTCGACAAGTCCACTGCGTGCATGGATGTGTGCACCTCCCAATTCGTCCTTCGTGAGAGACACACCTAAAGCGCGTTCCACTAGCTTTGGTCCACCGATGAGAATCTGAGCCGTGTATTTGGTCATTACGGAAAAGTGCGATGCAGCCATGCGTCCGGCTGGAAATCCAGCAACTGCGCCACCCGCCATAGACAATACGGGCACCTCGCCCATTGCATCGGCGATGATCTTGAAACGCGGCTCGGAAAAGACGGAATCGCCCCCGCCGCCTCCCCGGCGTTTCCCGCTGCCCTTGACACTGCCTCCCCCACCTTCGAGCATACGAACCAGCGGAATTTTGTACTGTACAGCGAGGTGTTC
>JAPOWH010000016.1 GCA_026707735.1 Gammaproteobacteria bacterium
GCCGAGCGTGCACAATTCCCAATCCAGTAAAGCAACCATGGCTCCTTCGCGAATGATCATATTGCCTGGGCGATAGTCCCCATGGACGATGGTTGCCCCGACCTGCTCCGGTTTTTGTTCATGCAGGAGACGGAGCGCTTCATCCATATCCGGTATTTCTACCGTCTTGGTGGCTTCCCATTGTTGTGTCCATCGTTTGAGCTGTCGATCGATGTAACCTTCCTTGCGGCCAAGTTGACCTAGACCCACTTCGTCGGGACTTGCAAGGTGTAGATGCGCAAGCACATCTATGACGTGGCTTCCAAATGTAGATCGTTCAGTCATGGAGAGTTGGCCCATCAAATCCGCGTTGTGGGGTACCATCCCTTCGACAAAATCCATGATGTAGAACGATGCTCCGTTGACATCGTCATCTTCGCAGAGCCCATGAGTTTTTGGCACGGGCACTCTTGTGTCGACGAGGGCACTGATGATGCGGTGCTCGCGACCCATGTCATGAGCGCTCTGGAGCACGTGTCCCAACGGTGGGCGTCGCAATACCCACGATTTACCGTTGGCATCCGTGAACTTGAAAGTCAGATTGGAGTGGCCCCCGGCAATTAGAGCGAACGCAAAGGGGGGCGTGGCTTCGGGAAGTCGCTGCACGATCCAATCGCGAACATTTGGGTAACTAATTCCCTCAACTGCTTGCATAGCTAATAGGTCCCCTTTCGTGAACTAGCGGCAACATTGATCAAGCTTCCCTTTCTCGGTTCCGCGCGTTCAGCCAACGCCATAGTATTTCATCGCTTGCAACTTGGCTCGCATTACAGTGAGAATTGCACAACCTAATTGTTGAACTTGTAACTTTCCAAGCACTTAACGCCAAAGCGCAACTGGCGTTCAGAATGTGCAGAAACAGCATACTACTATGAATTTCATTGCAGGTCGGAACCACAAATTGGTACTCGAAAACGATCGCTCTAAACGCCTCGCAGTGATAGACTTTTCGTCTCCGTTTGCTCCACCGAGAAACTAAACATGCCTAACTGGCCTTTCTTGCACAACGGCAACCCAATCCATATATCGCGGGCCGAAGGCGTCTTCCTCTACACCAAGGACGGTCGCCAAATTCTTGACGGAGCTGGTGGGGCCATCGTCTGCAATATCGGACATGGTCGGGCGGAAGTCGCCGACGTGGTTCGCGAAGCCACACTCAAAGCGGACTACATCCTGCCGCCATGGAGCTGCGACGAACGCGAGGAATTGGTCGAACTGCTAACTTCCAAATGGCTCCGACCCTCATTCACCCGAATCCATTTGACGTGCGGAGGTTCCGAAGCCATCGAGTCTGCCATGCGAATTGCTGTCATGCATTTCGCAGCTCAGGGCAACGAAAAGAAGGTCAAGATCATCGGCCGTGATGTTTCCTACCACGGCACAACACTGGCGACCATATCCGTTGGCGGTCACGAATCACGCAAAGTCGGTATTAAACACATGCTGCAACGCTATCCCGTTGCACCAACACCCTACACGCTTCGTTGCGAGGATCCCGATCCAACTCAGCACTACCTGGACGAATTGGAACAAACTATTCTTCAGGAAGGTCCCGATACGGTAGCAGCCCTGCTTGCGGAGCCCATAGCTGGTGCGAGTGGCGGTGCAATGGTGCCACCTGACGGCTACTGGGAAGGTGTTCGAGAAATGTGCGACAGGTACAACATGGTCCTGATCGTCGACGAAATCATGACCGGATTCGGTCGTACAGGTACACGCTTTGGCTATCAGCACTGGCCCATAGAACCGGACATATTCGTAAGTGGAAAGGGTCTAACCGCTGGATACTCGCCACTCAATGGGCTGTTTTCAACGGACGAAATAGCAGAGCCCATCGAGCAGTCGGCCGGCTACAGCGTAATGTTTCATACCTATGGCTCTTTTGCCCCCGCATGTGCGGCTGCGACCAAGGTGCTTCAAATTATGGAGCGCGAAGGGTTGGTAGACAGAGCCAAGGAATTAGGCTCTCTCTTAAGAGCCAAACTGCAAGCCGCGTTTTCGAATCATCCTCACGTCGCAGAATGCCGAGGGAAAGGTCTGTTGCAGGCAATAGAAATCGTAAAGAATCGTGCAACCCTCGAACGCTATCCGGCAGTCGAAAACGTCACCGGCAGAGTGATTCAGAAGTCGTTCGAAAACGGGGTCCATTTCTACGGGGCGGGAAATTCCATTGTGCGCGATGTTGTCTTGTTGGGACCTCCCATGACAGTTGACGAATCGCACTTAGACACTATGGTCAGCGCACTTTCTGATGCCGTGGACTCTGTGACCGAGGCGTAGTTCGGCGCTAGACTCCTCCGTCTCGTTCTAGGTACCACTCCTTTAGTTTGTCGTGATCGAAAAGGAAATCTCCCCGCACGTACGAACCTGCGAGGACATGAGGTAGCCAGAACCGATCATCCTCCCACATCTGTGCGTAAGGAATTTGATCCACCGTGCACCAAAACGGAACTGCTTCAGGTGTGGTTTTTGGGGTGCCCGCCGCACCTTGTGAAACAAAGACAAGACCCTCCATTGAATAGCCATTCCCGCTATCAAGGAAACGCAGGGTAGCCCCAAGTTCCATATCGACCGCGTAAAGACCTACCTCCTCGTACAGTTCCCGAGCCGCACACTCTTCTGCCGTCTCGCCCGGTTCAATTTTTCCACCGGGAGCATTTACCTTGCCAGCCCCATGCCCTCTAAGCTTCTTGATCAGGAGAACAGACGCATCCACGACAACATAGACCAAAGTGGCCCGGTTCTGCGGTGCCCAATTAACGGGAATTAATCCGCAAAGTGGAGTACTGATCAATGTGAACCGGCTTCTAACGCCAAAGTCCTGTAGCGTTGCTCTAAAGCATGTTGCAGGTCGAATTGAAAGCTCTCAGCAAACGCATTGAGATCCTTGACCAGCATTGCGAGATGAACGTTGTCCTCGCGTCCCTGCCAAATCTTTTGATAGTGGCCTTCCTTGTATCCATTGGCTTGGCGAAATCGATTCAGGACATGCTTGCCCTTGTAAATGCCGTAGAGCTCGTTCAGAGACATCGGCGTTGCTTTCAATACATCCATGAAAGCGACTATCTCAAATGTACCGTTAAGCGAAGCCAGAGCAAGCGCTTCTACAGCTTCCCTAAAGTCCTTAGCTGGCAATGTTGCCTGCAATTCAATCATGTGCTGAGAGACCTTTTCGAGATTAGTTTCATGGACGATCAACATTGACAAACCAAAGTGCCAAATATCCACGATCTCCAGTTTCACTTGATCAGGATCGGAGTCCTGATGTTTCCACCATTTCCATCCGTAGTGATCCAGTAGTTCAGCGCACTCAGTCCAAATTGCACGGTAAAACGGATATCCTTGAGAATGCCATGAGGGATGCACGTCGCAATTGTGCAATTCTTGGAGTCTTGCCATCTCATGGAGACACTCGGTGAATCTCGTGATCTCGAGCACTTGTTTTTCTCTAAGCCTATTGGTTTGCGTACAACATGGATGTATTCGTGCGAGCTTCGCTACCGCACACATCCGAAAGGGACAATTCGTAAAGCTCGACTAGTAGCATGCCACTCCAAAGCCTCTCGGTCGGAATTTGGTACATTCGTCGCTAGAATCGCTACCATTGTTCATAAGGCATAGTACTCGCGGACTAGGCTAGGTTACATTTGCAGACCGCACGAGACGGTTCACACGGGAAACTACCTCCAGGGGACGAACTCTTGGGCAACGATGTGAAGCAACTTCTGGGACTGAAGGGGCAGGCCCATAATTGAACTTACGATAACTTAATGGAGACTAAACTACTTGAAAACACTACAAATGGCCCCATATATCGATTTGAACCGAACGGTCAACTAGGATGCCAGTTAAACCAGTACTTCCTTTAAAGAATGTAGTCGTCTTCCCGGACCAAATTACGCACATTGGCGTTGGCAGAACGAAATCGATGAGTGCGATCAACGCAGCGACATCGGGTGACAACTACATCGTCACGGCATTGCAGCTCGAGCAAGAAATCGAAGACCCCAGTCGCGAAGACTTGCACGATATTGGAACTCTCTGCAAGGTAGCGCGCGTTGAGAAACGCGACGGAGGTGCTCAGGTTTTTGCAGAAGGTGTTGCACGAGTGCGGCTAGGAGACGGAACCGACGAGAACGACTTTCTTGCCGTTGAATACGAAGAACTCCTCAATCTAACCGAGCAATCCGACGATCTTAGTCCGGAAGCAATTGCGACACATAAGGCCGCCCTCGACCTAGCCAAGGAACTTGCCCAATTCATCAATCCCGACAAAAGCGAGCAGGTGTTCAGGCAGTTCGTTGGGCAATACAAGAATCCCATTACACAAATGTATCGGCTTGCCTCTTTTGCACAGCAAATGACATTCAAGCAAGCACAGGAAATCTTGGAAATCGACTCAACCGACAAATTGATGGAATTCGTCTTGTCTATTCTCAAGCATGAGTTCACAGTCACCCAACTTCAACGAGAGATTCAAACGCAAGCCCGTGAAGGATTGGAACAGCAACAACGCGAGCACATGTTGCGACAACAGAAACGTGCAATCGAGCAAGCGCTCGGTGAAGATGAAAACGAAGACGAAATTGCTGAACTGAAGGAGGAGCTGCGCCAGGCGAATCTTCCTGAAGCGGCACAGAAGGAAGTAGATAGAGAGGTCAAGAGACTTTCTCGAATGTCTCCCAACGCAGCTGATTTTCAAGTAGCCAGAAGCTATCTCGAGCTGGTTGCAGAGCTGCCTTGGAACATCATCACTGAAGACAATCTTGATCTCAAGCATGCCGAGGGCATCTTGAACGAAGACCACTACGGGTTGGAGGAGGTCAAGGACAGGATTTTGGAGTCCTTGGCGGTGCTGAAACTGAATCCCGACGCCAAGGCATCTATCCTGTGCTTTGTCGGGCCGCCCGGGGTCGGCAAGACGTCCCTTGGACAATCCATCGCACGCGCGATGGGGCGCAAGTTTGAGCGGATGAGTCTTGGCGGCTTGCACGACGAAGCAGAGTTGCGTGGTCACCGGAGAACCTACATAGGTGCAATGCCTGGACGGATCTTACAAGCAATACGCCGCTGCGGTGTGCGAAATCCAGTGCTCATGCTCGACGAACTTGACAAGATTGGCGCAGACTTTCGTGGCGATCCCTCCGCGGCCTTGATGGAAGTCCTTGATCCAGCACAGAACAAGGAATTTAGAGACAACTACCTGAATTTGCCATTCGATCTATCCAAGGTCATGTTCATCACTACGGCAAACACCCTCGAAGGAGTTTCCCGACCGTTGCTGGATCGGATGGAGGTGCTCGAGTTGACTGGGTACAGTGATCTTGAAAAACTAGAGATCGCTCACAGGTACCTAATTCCGCGCCAGACTCTGAATGCGGGTCTCAAGGACAAGGACATGAAGTTCACGGACGAAGGATTGAAGCATGTCATACGACGCTACACCCGCGAAGCAGGAGTACGGTCACTTGAGAGGATCATCGAGAGCATAGCCCGGAAGCGTGCGAAGAACAGCTTGATGTTGGAGTCCAAGTTAAGTTCATTGGACGTTGACACAATCGTCGAGTTGCTGGGTCCCGAACGCTACAAGGAGGAGCGCAGTCGCAAGGCACTGACCAATGGAGTCGCCACGGGACTTGCATGGACAGAGACAGGTGGCGACGTACTCTACGTCGAAGCTTCCCTTACATCCAAAAACGAAAAGGTCACAATTACTGGTCACATTGGACAGGTGATGCAAGAGTCCGCAAAGGCCGCGCGCAGCTATATATGGGCAGCGGCTGACGACTTGCACATTGACAGAAGCGCCATTGAGGAATCCGGAGTGCACATCCACGTTCCTGCTGGTGCTGTCCCAAAAGACGGACCGTCTGCGGGAATCACGATGGCGACCGCACTAGCAAGTGCATACAGTGAGAAAGTGGTGCGCGACGACTTGGCAATGACAGGGGAGTTGACACTTTCAGGTTTGGTGCTGCCCGTAGGCGGCATTCGCGAAAAGATTTTGGCTGCACATCGATCAGGGATTCATCATGTAATCTTGCCCAAGGACAACGAATCTGAATTGGAAAAGCTGCCAGACACAGTACGCAATGAAATGAAAATCAGTTTGGTAGAGAGTCTCTCCGATGTCGTCAAGATAGCGATACCGGACCTGTAGCGGCTTCCTTTGCGAAGCTGTCAATCTGATTGCATCCGCTCTTGTCGAGCGAGTTCCATGGCTCTCTCCTCTACCCTCTAGTTCGCCAATGGCCTTGATCCATCCATGCTCCAGTACCGCCAACGGATCTCTGACAATTCGATCGCTGTACTACCAACGTCCATTGACCGGTATTGAGGGTACTTGCACACCAGCAACTCTGCAATCGCATTGGAAAGGGGACCAATAGACGCAAGACCGTCCAAGCGCAACCACCACAGCTTCTGCCAGTCGGCATCATAGTTGTCCAACATGAAGGAAACCGCATTGTTGTGCTCAATGTTGCGTACCCGTCGCAATCTGTGGGTAGCCTTTGGTTTGGCGTCGATTGGACTGTATATTCGATCATGTAATCGGACGAACACTACCGGCACAACATGTGGTGAGTTTCGGTAAGAACTAGCAAGAAAGCCTCTGGGCTCGCTATCCAACAGCTGACACACCCATTTATCCACGAATTGAACCCCCTGCGTAAATTTGATGCCGCAACAGTCGATTGTGCCGAAACTTGCTTCTGATGTGCAACACACTGGCAGAGGATGGCTGCCATCCAATGTGCAAATACAAACAGATTGATCCGCTATCGAGGCTTGGAGCGTCCGGCTGGCGTGTCGTCAGAAATTACGTACTTTGGCGACAA
>JAPOWH010000009.1 GCA_026707735.1 Gammaproteobacteria bacterium
GGGGCGCTCCGAGACAACACTAGGATGGTGTTTGTAGAGACCATTGCCAACCCAAGAACCCAGGTGTCCGACCTGGAGAGCATTGGCAGGCTTTGCCTCGAGCGGAACATGATTTATGTCGTTGACAACACCATGACGTCGCCATATCTCTACCAACCCAAGAATAGCCACGCCAGCCTAGTCGTGAATAGCCTCACCAAATACATCGGCGGACATGGAAACGCGTTGGGCGGCGCCGTCACCGAAACTGGTTGCTTTGATTGGTCGACTTTTCCGAACATCGACGATGCCTACAAAAAATTCGACTCTGCCCGATGGGGAATACTGCAGATTCGTAAGAAGGGACTTCGCGATTTCGGTGCATCTCTCGCACCGGAAGCGGCTCACCATGTGGCAATCGGCGCTGAAACTCTCGCTTTGCGCATGGAACGGGAGTGCAATTCGGCGCAAAGACTAGCAGAGTTCCTAGACGAGCATCCCCGAGTGTCGCGCGTGTATTACCCGGGACTCCAAAATCACCCCCAATTCGAACTTACGCAATCACTTTTTCGAAGACCTGGTGCTTTGTTCTCGTTTGAACTCGTGGACGGAATTGACCCCATCGAATTCATCAACAGGCTCGAAATCGTCGTCAGCTCGACCAACCTGGGAGACAATCGAACCTTGGCCATCCCGGTCGCCCACACCATTTATCACGAGATGGGACCAGAGAGACGCACGAGTATGGGCATAGCCGATTCCCTGCTCCGAATTTCCGTCGGAATTGAGGATTGTGAGGATCTAATTCAGGATTTTCGCAATGCCCTTGAGCAATAAGCAGTAAACTTCCTACTTTTTTGCAGCGACCACTGTGGAATCTCCAACAATGGACAGCTATCGCCTTGGAGGCAAAACCGCCATCGTAACGGGCGCTGCTGGCGGAATTGGCTTCGCCGTTGCAATGCTGTTTGTCAAAAATGGCTGCAACGTCCTAGCGGTCGACGTGGACGAATCCTCACTGCGGAATCAGGTCGAATCAAGCGGATCCAACCAACTCAGCTATTGCACTGCTGATGTGACGAACGCCGAAGACAACGCCAGGATGGTCGAACTTGCATCTGAACGCTACGGTGGAATCGACATCCTTGTGGCAAACGCCGGTATCGAAGGTCAGATCAGGTCAATCATGGACTACGAAGACGAAGCGTTCGATCGAGTAATGGCTGTCAACGTCAAGGGAGTGTGGAACGGGATTCGTGCTGTGGTTCCGTCAATGATCAATCGTGGAGGAGGAAGCATCGTCATAACTTCGAGCGTCGCAGGACTACGTGGTGGCGCGATGCTTGCGCCCTATTGCACTAGCAAGCACGCCATAATCGGACTGATGCGTTCTGCGGCCAAAGAATTCGCTGGCGCAGGCATTCGTGTGAACACAGTCAATCCATCTCCCGTAGAAACAAGAATGATGCGTAGTCTCGAACAAGGCATGAACCCTCAAGATGCAACGGCTGCAAAGGAGCGTATTGCCTCCACGATTCCGTTGCAGCGCTACGCCGAACCAGAGGAAGTTGCCAATTTGATGCTGTTTCTTGCGAGTGACGAGTCGTCTTTCATCACAGGAGCCGTCTACGCCGTGGACGGCGGGAATACCGCTTAGCTAGGACCATGACCAATACCGTTACTGAAACACACCTAAACCTTCCCAATCGACGCCAAGGAAAGGTTCGAGATCTCTATGACACGATCCTTCCGGATGGCGAACCCGGCCTCCTCATCGTAGCGACGGATCGAATCAGCGCTTTTGATGTGGTTCTTGATACGGGTCTTCCAAACAAGGGCGTCGTTCTTACCCAAATTTCGAGCTTTTGGTTTGACTTCTTTAGCGACCGAATACAGCACCATCTGATCAGCACGGATGCTGCCGATGTACCTGGTTTGAGCGACCATGAACGCGAGCTACTTCGTGGACGAATAATGCTCTGTCGCCGTACTTCAGTGCTCCCAGTTGAATGCATAGTTCGGGGCTACATTACCGGAAGTGGCTACAAAGACTACTTGCGGTCGGGAATGGTATGCGGGATTGATCTCCCTGAGGGTCTGCAGAATAGCGACAAGCTGAGTGAGCCGCTATTCACTCCCTCAACCAAGGCGGAAGCAGGACTTCACGATGAGAACATTAGCTTCGACCAAGGAGCGGAAATCGTTGGACTGGAAACCATGGCGTGGCTGCGAGACACCACATTGGAACTCTACACTCAGGCAAGCGAGTATGCGAGATCCAAGGGGATCATCTTGGCTGACACAAAGTTCGAATTCGGCGTGATCGATGGTCAGCCGCATCCATTGCTAATCGATGAGATATTCACTCCTGACAGCTCCCGTTTCTGGCCCGCGAGCGAGTGGGAGCCAGGTCGGGAGCAAAACAGCTTCGACAAGCAGATTGTTCGCAACTACTTGGAGACTGTCGTCACTGCCGGCGAATGGGACAAGACTCCGCCTGGACCCAAACTTCCCGATCATGTGGTGGAAGCGGCATCCAATCGCTACCTGGAAGCCTACGAATTGCTTACTGGATCGACTCTATCGCCTAGATCCTAAACCGACTCTGAGTTGCTATGGATTGGGGTGAATACAAGAAACTTTGTGATCAGCCCAACGTGCTTTCGCGATGGATGCTCGAGCAGACTGCAGCAGTGTGCGATTCCACCACGAGCAACCAACTTCAGGCGATTGCCGACACCAAACCTATCGCAAGACCCACCGATCACAAAGGCGGCCCTGTTGTCGACATGTTCCTCACGAACTTTTCTCTAAGCGAGGTTGATGGGATTATCCAGCGAGTCGCCGAGGCCGAATCTACAGGAGCCAAGACCTCAGGTCTGCTTGTACGGAACTATTCCGGAATCCTGAAAGCCTGGCAGGAATACGGACGCATGTTGAATAAATCAGACTCTGGTTAAATCGAAAGCTAGTAGGGGCGACGATTGCACCGCTTGTTACTCTTGGATTCTTGTTATGGAGAGAGCAAGGCGGAGCTTGAACTAACAGCGATTTGGTGACTGCTAGCCTATGAAAGTTGTGTTCAGTCGGAAAGGATTCGACAGCTCAAGTGGGGGCGGTCCTTCGCCGCTGATTGGGGGTGGACCTGTGAGCATTCCGATTCCAACACAACACAGATCGGAAACAACGTACGGGGAATTAGGTCTGGGAGGCATTGTTGAATGTATGTCCAAAGGTAGCTACACGAAGAACAGCCTCTGCCACTACGATCCGATGTTCAGCTACGATCGCTGCGCTTTCGGGCAAACCGGTGCAGCCCAAGGGCATCTGACGAACCAAGACGTAGGTGTTGGAGACGTCTTTCTCTTCTTTGGCCTTTTTGCAAATCTGGACCGAACCGATCCGCACCATCGAATTTTCGGCTACTTGAAGGTCGAGCGTGTGGTCTGTCTCGGATCAAAACCGAAGCTAAGCGACCAACCAGACGGCTTTAAGCATAGACATCCGCACACGATTGACGATTGGAACGACAACAACACTCTCTACTTAGGCACCGGCCGAACCGCAAAGGCGACCAATCCTCAGTTGCGGCTTACGGCTGTCGGAGAATCCGTTAGCACTTGGAAGGTACCGTCCTGGCTTAGAAGAACGAGACTCACATATCACAGCAAAGCAAATCGCTGGAAAGAGCAGAATATCCTTCAATCGGCGAGCAGAGGTCAGGAGTTTGTGACAGACATATCCGGAGACACCGATGCGAACCGTTGGCTAATGAACGTACTCGAAACGATCTAGGACAATGTCCACCAATAAGCCTACGAGCGACTTCTCCTGTCGAGCAATTATTGAGAGACTTCTATTAGATATTGCTCATGACCGCACCTTTGCGTCCTCCACGTTGGCATGCTTCGTAGAGTTCTAGTCGCCAACCGCGGCGCCATTGCCCGTAGAGTCATACGAGCTTGTAGAAAGCTGAATATCGAAAGCGTCTGCTGCTATTCGGACATTGATGCTCAAACGCCCGCGGTCGATGAAGCTGACAATGCAGTGCGACTGCCAGGCTACCGCGCGAAGGACACGTACTTGAATGCACAAGCGATTCTAGATGCGGCAAAGAAATGCCATGCCGACTCTATCCATCCTGGGTATGGCTTTCTTGCGGAATCGATCCCTTTCGCTGACCAAGTTGAAAAGGCTGGAATAGTGTTCGTGGGCCCTTCCTCAAAGTGGATCGAACGAATGAGCGAAAAGACACGAGCCAGAGCGGCAATGCGCAATTGCGGAGTTCCTGTCCATAAAGGCAGCAATCCAATAACGCAAACTCGCGAACTTCTTGAATTTGTCGACGAGGCTGGCCTCCCAATAGTCCTCAAGCCTGCCGCCGGTGGGGGTGGGATCGGCATGTTCGTTGTAGAAGACTCCGATCAGCTCGATGCAAAGTTCATGCAAGCTAGGGCACTGGCGAAGGCAAGTTTTTCGGACGATTCCATATACGCTGAGAAGTACCTCACACAACCTCGTCACATCGAGTTTCAATTAGTCGGAGACGGAACAGATTGTCTCTTTGTAGGCGAGCGCGAGTGCTCCATTCAACGTCGTCACCAGAAGCTGATCGAGGAGACTCCAGCACCCGGAATCCAAACGACCAAGCTCGACGAAATCCAATGGCGACTACTAGCAGCAGTGACAGGCTACGACAGCGTGGGAACGGTGGAATGTCTCTATGCAAACGAAGAATTTGGGTTTCTCGAAATGAATACGCGCCTTCAGGTCGAACACGGAGTGACAGAGGAAGCTACCGGTATCGACTTGGTAGAAAATCAATTGCGCATTGCGGGCGGAGAGTCGCTCAGTTCATTGGATTGCAAACCAACTTTGCAACGCCGATATGCGGTGGAGGCTCGTCTATATGCCGAAGACTCGACAAAAATGCTTCCATCGGTAGGCAAATTGAATGCGTTTCAACCCGTTCAATTCGAGGGTGTTCGAATCGAAACTGCCTATCGCGCAGGAAACCATGTCACACCCTACTACGATCCTCTGCTAGCTAAAATCATTGGGTCGGGTACAACGCGAGAGCAGGCAATCGCCCGCACGGCTCTTGCTCTCAAAGCGTTTGAAATAGAGGGAGTAGCCACGAATTCATCGCTGCTTCAGAGTGTTCTAGGCAGCGAAGCGTTCATACTGGGAAGAGTCCACACCCAATTGGTGTCGGACCTCGTCTATAGCTAGAAAATACAAAGATCTGCGAATGGCACTAGTCGAAGTCGAAAGTGAGGTAACGGGAAAGATCTGGAAAGTTCAGGCCGAGGTCGGCAACGCCGTGGCAGAAGGCGAAGTGCTTGTGATCGTGGAATCCATGAAGATGGAAATCCCCGTGGAGAGTCCTGTTTCTGGCACACTTAAGGAACTGCTGGTGACAAAGGACGACAAGGTCGACGAGGATCAAGTAATTGCGTTGATCGAGGAATAGAGCAAAGCCCGTCCGTCAACTAGCATCGCCTATCTGCCACCAGGAAACCAAACCATCCCATTGGAAAGCAACTATGGAATCTCTCGTCTCAATTGAATTGGTAAACGACTGCATAGCAGACGTTCGCTTGAATCGGCCCCAAAAATACAACGCTTTGTCTCCAGCAATGTTTCAATCGCTCGTCGAGGCTGGAGAAAGCCTGATGAGTCGCACTGATGTGCGTGCGGTGGTGCTGTCGGGAAATGGACGCGGGTTCTGTGCTGGACTCGACATGGGAAGCTTCAGCAACATGGCGGAGGGACCTCGCCGAAGCAGAGGTGAGACAGAGGCTGGTTTCGCGTCCCAGGACGACAGGCCGGAGAACGCGGCGCAACGCGCTGCGTACATTTGGAAGAAATTGCCCATGCCGGTCATTGCAGCGCTGCACGGTGTAGCGTACGGTGGAGGCTGTCAAATTGCTCTTGCCGCAGACATTAGATTTGCTGCGCCAGAAGCCAAACTCTCCGTATTGGAAATCAAGTGGGGACTGATACCTGACATGTCACTCACTCAAACTCTCCGCGATCTGGTTCCCATGGACGTGGCGAAAGAATTGACCTTTACTGGCAGAATGCTGTCCGCTGATCAAGCACACAAGCTGGGACTGGTGACCCACGTCGTAGACGACCCCCATGCCGCAGCTCTGGAACTGGCCCAAGAAATTGCCGCTAAAAGTCCGGATGCAATTCGTGCCGGCAAGCTACTTTGGGAGCGAGCTTGGCACGGCGACGAGCGAACGGGCTTAGGGTTGGAAGCAAGGCTACAAGGAACGTTGATTGGCTCACCGAACCAAGTGGAAGCAATCAAAGCGAACATGGAACAGCGAACTCCCGCGTTCAAGGATGTAGCGGAAGGCAATTGAGATGAGCTGGGCCGACGAGGTCAAGGAACTCCGTCGCCGTCGGAAGCTGGCCAAGCTACAAGGGGGCGACGATGGCGTTGCAAAGCAGCACGCTCGCGGTCGTCTCACCATTCGTGAACGCATCGACAAGCTTCTGGATCCGGGATCGTTCCAAGAACAGGGTCTTGCCACAGCCGTGCCCGACTATGACGACGAGGACAACTTCGTTGGATTCGTCCCAGCCAACTATGTGCTGGGATTTGGGCGCATCGACAATCGTAGAGTTGTTGTCGGCGGCGAAGACTTCACCCTTAAAGGTGGCTCCCCAAATTCCGCCGGATTGAGAAAGAGCATCTACGCCGAACACCTCGCTGTACAGTACAAAATTCCGCTGGTTCGTATGCTCGAAGGTGGGG
>JAPOWH010000003.1 GCA_026707735.1 Gammaproteobacteria bacterium
TTACGTAGGGATTAATTCTGGCTGTTTCACATGCAATTGTTCAAAAACCGCAACCTAAACTCTGTTCTGCTCGTGACCCTATCGGTCATTGTTGGAGCATGTTCCGCTTCTGCAGTAATCTTCGTGCTGTATAACCCCGTCGGCGATGGCGGAGCAACAAGGGCTGTCACCAACCTAGACCAATCGGAACCAACCCAGTCCTTTCAGAATGGGACCACAGGTGACGCCGATGAACACGATGCCTCGCTAACTCGTTCCGTGTTCGTTCCCACTAATATCCAATCTCTTGATGAACTTAGCGAGTACAGGAGTCCGTTCGACCGAGGTATTGCGCTGCGTGGCTTGTTGACCAACGCTAACGAGCAGCAAATCATTGATTTACTTGAAGAATCGAAGAGCATAGCACCCTCGACTCGGGCACAAGTTCAATCTGTGATTTTACAAAGACTAGCCCAATTAAAACCACGAAACGCGTTGTCACGACTTGAAGGACTCAATGATCAACACACGGGAGAATTCATTGAATCTATCTTTAGCGAATGGTCCCGGTTAAACCTAGAAGAAGCCGTGTCGCATGCAGTTTTAATGGATGAGAATGGAAAATTCTCGGCGCTGTCCGGTATTTTGGCAGAAAGAAGTGATCTTTCAGAAGAAAAACGTCGCGAAGTTGCGCGACGCCTTGGCAACGAACAGTATGCGATCAACTTGATCGTGCAGGAGAAGGTGAGCGATTCCACCCTCGACCCAAGAGATGCGTGGTATGAGCTTGTCAATGAGCTACAAAATGACTTTCTACAATCGCAGACGCTTATCGACATTGCGAACGCATGGGTGAAGAAGAGTGGCTTGGATGTTCTGAATCAAGTGTCAGAGTCAATGACTAACACGCACATTAGAAGTAGCGTGTTAGATTCAGTTCTCACCAACGTGGCCCAGACTGATCCGGAGGGAGCATTTGAATATGCGCTCGGATTAGACACTTCCGGCTTCAACTCATTGGTTTCGCGCGTTGTAGAGGTATGGGCTAGATCGGATCCAACAGCCGCACTCGCAGCAATCGCGAACATTGACAAGAGCGGTTTGCGCCGCCAGCTAGAGCAATCTGTGATCTCCGCGTGGGCATTTCAAAAGCCACATGATGTGCTCGTCCATCTCGATCAATTGCCGGATCATCTCCAACGTCCAGCTATCACTGCGTCGGTTTCTGCTATTGCACGTACCGATCCCAGCAAAGCAGCTGAATTCGTTGCTGGCTTAGAAGATGGCGTATCTAAGACGGATAGTGCTTTTATGCTTTCCTCAATCTGGTCAATGAAAGACCCTAAATCGGCACTTGCTTGGATTTTGGGCGAGCCGAGCATAGAGCACATTCGACCACAGTTGTTGTCCAACATTCTCTTTCGCGTCGCCGACGAAGATCCTCAACTCGCTATGGACACGGCGCTTGAACAACCAATCGACGAAGAATCGCAGGGATTGGAAGTAATGGTCATTAGTGCTCTCGCTAGGACGGATATTGACAAGGCAGTCGAATTCCTTGCCCGCGTGCGCGAGGGGCAAACACAAGCAGCGTCATACGCTGTAGTTGGAGCACACTATATACGAGATGGCGAAACACAAAAGGCACTCGATCTAGCTAAAGAGCTTCCTGAATCGAATAGGACGTACTATCTCAAGGAATTACTACCACAATGGGCATCTTCAGATCCTCAAGGATTGCTTAGTTCAATCGATCAGTTACCAACCGATGAGATCAAATCGAGGGCGGCATTGGCACTTTCAGTCTATGATCAGTGGAACAACCATCTGACCGAGGAAGAGTTAGAACGTGTCGCGGGGTTCCTAACAAAGGACGATGCCAAGAACGTAACGAAAGGCATTATTTCTTACTAGCTGGCTGGTGTTCGTTGTGGGATGAGGTACGAGCACCCTCTGCGAGAATAAGAATGCCCAGATTGAGCGCAAGAGTACTATTTGATATGGCGAGAATTCGCTGAAGGGATGCCTGCAGTCTAATTCGTTATTGCTTTGCAGACACCAGTTTATGTGTGGAACCGTCAGCAGTTCTCCCTTCGATGTTGAGATTGAGCTTTCTCCATTTCCTTCAATGAGGCGCAGAATGAGCACCTTAGGTCCAATCTAATCGTCGAATGACTTGCCTTGAAATTCGATTCCGTGTTTAGGCGCCCGAATGTCTAGAGTACCCTCGATGAATTCCTCGAACGCACCAACACCTACTACGACATTGCGAACATCCTCTTCAATTCGAAGTGTCGCAGCTCGACCATTTCGTAACAGGAGGAATGTAAGTTTCGGTCTTCAGATTCGTTGTCGCTAACGTTTGCAGCGTTTCGTCTGTGGAAGTATTCGATTCCACGTAGCGAACTCTAAGTGTCGATCTCGAAACGAGCAACTAGCCGACCGAACTCGTAGATGATCCGCAGTTCTGATTCTCCGACAGTACACGAGCTCCAGTAGCAACTCGCCCACTAACGGTTGGCACTGCTGGGCTATGGACTAGGGATTGGTGGACTAAGGTATGTTGCGGTAGATTTTGGGTCTCTCCCGAACCGGATCGAGCAGTGACCAGTCTCCCTGTTCCAACTCAAACCCCTGAGGGAACGGTGGACGAGGTTCCATTTCTAGGGATTCCATTACACGAGGATCGGTGTAGTAGCAATGGATCGCAATAGATCCTAGAGTCCTGATAAAACTCCGTTGAGCCAATCCATATGAGTGGAAGCACTCTTCGCGTTCTGCTTGATCGCACTCCACAAATCTGAGTCCACTGGATTCATGAGTCAATGCTTCAACCTCATTCAAGCCTTCAGAAACTTGTTGCAAGGCACCAACTCGAATCGACTTCACGATCCGTTCTACTATCGCTGGGTCTCCAGCACCTGGGATTGATAAAGTACTGTCGGGAGGAATCATTGTGTCGAGCAGTGAATTCAGCACTAGACAGTGACTGTCACTCAACGATTCCGTGGCTATGAGTTCTTGCGAATTAGTCATCTTCCTAGTCAAATAGATTTGTCAGTCTTTTCTTCATTGAGTCTGCCACATACAACGCGAGCGCTTGAATAGTTCGCGTTGGATTGACTCCGGCGCTTGTGACGAAAGTGCTTCCATCGACGACAAACATGTTCTTGACGTCGTGGCAACGTCCCCATTCGTTGACGACGGACCGTTCCGGATCCGTACCCATACGAGCCGTGCCCATCAGGTGCCAGCCGCCGTGCGCGATCGGGCACTCCGTCAGTATGTCGGTTGCTCCGGATGCCTTAAGAACCTCAGTTGCTCGTTCAATAGCGAATTGCAGCATCTTCTCCGAATTTTCGCTTACGGTGTAGTCGATCTTTGGACACGGGATTCCATTGGAGTCCTTTAAATCAGGGTCGAGAGTTACAGTGTTGTGCTCTTCCGGAAAATCTTCGCATATCGCTGACATTCCAGCGATTCGATTGTGGAGCTTGCGGTAGGCTGCATGATGGCCACTTCCCCATGGAATGTGACCATATCCCAATCCTGTCAAAGCTGTACCTACTACGCCGCGACCGCGTGTGCACTCAAATGTGAATCCCCGTAGATAGCCTCGAGACTCATCTGTTTCGTAGAACTCTTGACTCCAAATGCATACTCCTGGACCTTTGTAGCCATCCAATTCGTCAGGAAAGACTCCAACGATTAGCGCATAAGGATGGAACATGAGGTTTTTGCCCACCAATCCGCTTCGGTTCGCGAGACCGTTTGGGAATCGTGGGGATGTCGAGTTCAACAGCAGCCGTGGTGTTCCGACTCCATTGCAGGCAAGAATGACGACTTCGGCTCTTTGGTGTCGCTCAACGCCATTCTCGTCAAAGTAGGTCACACCGGTTGCAAAGTCATTGTCGTCTACCGTGACTTCACGAACCCGACAGTGTGTTCTTAGTTCAACTCCTGCTCGAATTGCATGTGGCCAGTAGGTAATGTCCGATGATGCCTTTGCACCTTGGGCGCAACCTGTGTAGCACCCCCCGAGATTGATGCACTTGCCCCGACCGTCGTAGTCTTCGGTGGCGATTGCTGTGTCTGAAGGCCACCAGTGCCATCCAAGCGAATTGAATCCCTTTGCGAGCGTTTGACCCGATTTCCCCAGTGGAAGAGGCGGCATGATCTGTGGTTTTGGAGGATAGGCGGGATCGCCTTCCAATCCAGAGACTCCCATCATGCGGTCGTTTTCGTCGTAATAGGGCTCTAGGATCTCGTAGTCGATGGGCCAATCGTCAGCGACTCCGTCTAGACTCTTCACACGAAAATCGGATGGATGAAATCGAGGAAAGTGTCCCGCGTACAAGATTGTGCTGCCGCCAACAGCGTTGAAGTTTGCAACTGCGATAGGTGAATTGCTACCGTTTATTGGGTAGTCGGTTTCCCTCCCGCGTTGATTGGGGTCAATCCCGAACGAGCCCCAATGTCGGTTTTCCCAGTCCACACCTGTACTTGGATAGTCAGATGGATTTGTCCATCCGCCTTGTTCAAGACAAACAATGCGCATCTTCGTATCGGCAAGACTCCAAGCTACAGCTGCGCCTGACGCACCCGCACCAACAATCAGTACATCGACGATGTCTTCACTCATAGGAATTGTCCCTGTGGTCTGCGACGAAGCTCATATCTCTATTTGAAGTGATATACCTGTGGAGTATTAGAAATTCAGGTGTATTTCGACGAAACACCTAAAACATGAACCATTTGCGTTTAGTCAAGTCATCAATCCTGCATTAATGGAAAAGCATACAATAAATTCGATACTTCTTGCCGCAAAAAAACTTACAAAATCGATTTGTTTTACCCATTCATATAACTAAATTCGTTTTTGCAGTTTGAAATGCTGGCTCAGTTTTATCACTCTATAGAATCTCCATCACACTTCTGTCGGTTTTCGAGAGAGTTTATCCTATTTTTATTGAGCTCTGATATTGTATTCCCTCGCAACCTAACATGAGGAACAAGGATGTCTGCGTTTGTTGGGATTTCTTCCATACTTTCTAACCATTGTTCAAAGATTTTAATTACGTTGGATTTCATGTGATTGGAAGCCTCATTTAGACATTCTTCAAATGTAGATAGTCGATCTGGTGGCGAGTCTTCCCAAATTAGTGAATAAGCATCAATAAGAACGTCTATACCATCTGTATCAACTTCAAAATACATAATTTCACGCAGTAGCGTTTCTGCAAGTGATGCAAATGTACCATGCAAATTCTCTTTTTCCGATTGTGGAACACTCGACTCGTAGTCATCTATTCGACCTACGTAATCATCAAGATCTTCGCGTGATGCACCAAGGCTTTCTAACGTATGATTTGCGACAACTCTAAGCTGTTCTAACCCATCCATAGATTCCCATTCAGTCGAAATTACAGTTGAGTGTAAGTCTGGTATCGCGCGTTTGAGGTAGTTGAGGTTCTCGAGACCAAATTGCAGGATTTGTGGTTCGTAAGAAATCTCATAGGAAGCTAGATTTACTTGGCCTTTAACTGTGTTGGCGACACCTTCGGCATTAGTGTGAACGCACAGAATCAATAGCGATAGGGTGAATAGCAGGCTAAGTTTTTTGCAGGCATCTTTCATGTTGTATTTCCTTCGTGTTGACATAACAATGTGATTGCATTAATTCAGTAACTGCTTGGCCGTGAATGGTATCACAAGGCCCCTTCGTTTTCAGGGCAATGGACCTGGCGTGCCAGAGATAATTGGTGTTAGAACGAGTGCACTCAATTTTTGAATCACGACTAGTCCAGCGTTAATAACGGGCCAGCCGTCAATTCGTACGCCGGACTCACAAGCGGGCTCTGTTAGGCTGCGATTGGAAACCGTTAGTTTTCGATCAGTGAACAGATTGGGTGAAACGGATCCCCAGAGTTCAGTAGCGCGAAATGAGCGTTCTAACGAGACCAAGTAAGAGGTGCATCATTATGGACCCGCCCGGGCTGGGGTGCAACGGGGGGTTACAGTCCCTTTTATAGAATAGGTGAAATTGCAGGGCAGCACAAGAGGGAGCACATTTTGGATACCGATATCGAAGAACTAAGAGAACGGTTCTTGAACATCGAATTCGATGAAGTGGAATTTGAGATAGACGGTAAGCGTTTTCGTGAGTATGCCCTGGCTTCAGGGGAAACAGATCCTAAGTTCACAGAAATCGACCATCCGAACTTTCAAGCACCTCCGACGTTTGTTTCCACACTTGTGGGAAGACGCAATTTTCCACCAGATTTTCCGCCACTAAACGGAGTTGGCATGGATGCTGGGAAGCAGGTTGAGTGGAAAGCTCCCGTGCGAGACGGCGCAAAGCTAACGGGCAAGTCGCACTTGCACGACATCTACACCAAGACTGGACGATCCGGAAGAATGGTTTTCCTCGTCACCCGGATGGAAATCTATGACGACGGAGGTACACACATTGCCAATGCAGATACACGTACCGTGATTAGGGAGCGATCAAGTGGCTGACAGGGTTCATTCGATTGCAGATGTCGAGTTCGGTGAGACTCTCCCCGCATTTGATCCAGACACAAGTCTAGACAACATAAAACGGTTTGGCCGACACGTGGGGTGGGGCACTGGTAGATTTACGGACCATGAAATTGCACGTAAAGAGGGGTTTCCTGGTGCGATTGTGCCTGGAGTATTGAGCCAGGGATTTCTTGGTGCGATGATTCATCGATGGGCTCCTAACGCCCAGATCACCGTGATCGACACGGTGTTTAGAGCTCCGGTATTGGTTGACCACCCACACAAAATTACCGGAGTCGTGACGAATATTGACGAAGACGAGAAGACTGTAGAAATCGATATCACAGTTACCAACGAAGCCAATGAAACTCGTGTCTTCGGTACAGCAACAATCAAGTTGCCATAGTTAGCGACATCAATCAAGTGACAGGAAAACTTGCGGGCAAAGTGGCTCTGATTTCCGGAGGCACAAGTGGAATCGGCGAAGCAACTTGTGAACTATTCGTGGAGGAGGGGGCGCAAGTCGTGCTAACTGGCCGCTCAGAAGCGAAGGGAAACGCGCTAGCTGACAGATTAGGAAGTGCAAATGCACTTTACGTGAAGTGCGACGTAACAAGTGACGAAGACATTCGAAACTCGGTTGAAGCCGCGGTTGAACGATTCGGGCGACTAGATGTGCTCTTCAACAATGCCGGTGGTCCCACGGGCGGGGGAGTACTGGACGTTGCGGCGGACCAGATTGACTACGGTGTGCGCCTGTTGCTGACGAGTGTCATGCTCACAACTCGCTATGCAGTTCCTCACATGCAAGCGAATGGAGGAGGTTCCATAATCAACAATTCGAGCATCGCCGGACTACGCTACCGTCAGGGCAATATTGTCTACTCTGTCCTAAAAGCAGCAGTTTCTCACTACACACGCCTAGCCGGAGTCGAGTTGGGGCCATTGGGCATTAGAGTCAACACCATATCCCCCGGAGCCATTGCCACGCCCATATTCTGGGGTGGTTCCGCTCGCGCAAACACGCTGCCAAACGCAGAGAATGAACGAAAGATGGCCAAGCTGCAACGAAATCTAGCCAAGGCTACTCCGACTCCTCGCAGTGGTCTTGCTCATGACATCGCGGAAGCGGCACTGTATCTCGCCAGCGATGCGGGCAGCTATGTCAACTGTCATGACCTCGTGGTTGACGGCGGTCGAACATCTATGTTCTTCGAACCGCCCTAGAGAGCGGAGACTTTCTGACTCTCTACATGCATGATGCTGCAGCGGCGTTTTGTTCGCGCTAACGCAGATTGCATGAATTTCACAACGGAATGTATACGCCCTCGCACTCGGATCCCTGGTGCGAGCCCATAATCACAAGCAATTGGAAAACACTATGGCATCGACACACGATCCCCACCTGTGGTTGGAAGAAGTTGAAGGAGAGGAGCCGCTCAATTGGGCAGAACAGAAAAACCTCAAGACAAAAGAACGATTTTGTACCACGAGCAGTTTCGGGGCACAACAAGAAAAAATTCTTGCAATTCTTGATTCCGACGAACGAATCCCAGGTTTTGTTGCTTACGGAACCGATCTTTACAACTTTTGGCAGGATAAAGCTCACCCACGAGGCATTTGGCGTCGAACCACCTTGGAGGAGTACAAAACTAGAGATCCTGCGTGGGAAACGATTCTGGACCTAGATGCATTAGCTAAAGCCGAAGACGAAGACTGGGTGTGGGGCGGACATTCCATGCTTCGTCCGGATCACGATAGGGCACTAATTCATCTCTCTCGAGGGGGAGGCGATGCCGCAGTGGTGAGAGAGTTCGACTTGCAGAAGAGGGGCTTTCTTGAGAACGGTTTCAGGGTTCCTGAAGCGAAATCGAATGTCAGTTGGGCGGGCAGGGACAGACTGTTGATCGGTACTGATTTTGGATCGGAATCATTGACAGATTCCGGATATCCAATGACGGTGTGCGTATGGGAGAGGGGAAAGCAACTGTCAACTGCGCGTGAAATCTTTCGTGGAGAGAGCACAGACGTGGGGGTTGGTGCCCATTCTGACCCCTGGAATGGCAACTCTGAGTACTACATTACGCGTGGGACGGACTTCTACAACTCCGAGCTGTTTGTCTATCGAGACGGCCAACTTGAACGTGTGAACAAACCCAGCAGTGCAAATGCAATGATCCATAGGGGCGCATTGATTCTTCGCCTGAAGACGGATTGGAATTCGTACAAGGCGGGTAGCCTTTTGATTGGTGAAGTCTGTGCAAACACAGCTGACTCGACCAACTTGGACATACTCTTTGAACCAGACGAAAGTTCTACGCTTGAGGGATGGAGTACAACCAAGGATTCGGTCGTGCTCAATGTATCCGAAAACGTAAGAACCCGAGCATATAGTGCCGTCAAAACAGACACTGGCTGGCGAGTTGACAGAATTGGCAGCGAATCTGGCTTTTTGAACGAATCGGCGCATGGTTTTGATTCGGACACCAGCGACATTTACGTAGTGAATTCAGAGAGCTTTCTTGAGCCGCCGTCCGTTTCAATCGGGCAGTCTGGTTCAACTTTGGAAACTCTCAAGCAAGCACCTTCGTTCTTTAATGAGTCAAAGTTTGCTGCGTCTCAACATTGGGCAACATCGCAAGACGGCACACGCATACCCTACTACGAGATCCGGCCCGCTAGTGCTGAAGGTCCGACACCAACACTGCTTTACGGGTACGGTGGTTTTGAAGTTTCAATGCTGCCGCAGTATTCCGGCACAGTCGGGGTTGGGTGGTTGGAACGAGGTGGCAGCTATGTCGTTGCGAACATTCGCGGAGGAGGGGAGTTTGGACCGGCGTGGCACCATGCGGCGTTGAGAGAATGCCGCCACAGAGCATATGACGACTTCATTGCCGTTGCTGAGGACTTGATAGATCGCGGAGTCGTTAGACAAAGCCAACTTGGTATACAAGGCGGCAGCAACGGCGGACTGTTGATGGGAAACATGTATACGCGCAGGCCAGACTTATTCGGAGCGATTGCGTGCCAAGTGCCTCTTCTTGATATGAGCAGATATCACTTGCTCTTGGCCGGGGCTAGCTGGATGGCCGAGTATGGCGATCCCGAAAATCCAGACGATTGGGAGTTTCTCAAGAATTATTCGCCGTACCAAAACGTTGACAGCGACGGGAACTACCCTCCAATCCTAATTACAACGTCGACTCGCGACGATCGAGTTCATCCAGGACATGCTCGAAAAATGGCCGCGAGGCTTGAGGAGTTTGGACATACTGTCTACTACTACGAAAACACTGCCGGCGGGCATGCTGGAGCGGCGGACAATACTCAACGAGCATTCATGCAGACATTGGTGTACGAGTTTCTATGGGAAACTCTGTCAAACGCATAGGCGCTTTGGGTTTCGCTACGTAGCTTCTCCATAGGCGCAGTACGGTCGATCGAGCGTAGCTATTCGCTGGCAGGTCCCCGTGTTTTCAACCAAAAGGGAGTCAAGCTTGCGACGCAGTCCCTGAAAGAAACCTATAACTTTGGTCTGAAATACTAGAACGGCAATCACGATAGTTGCGCACAACACAACCAACGCCCGATGCACTCGATCAGTACTAATGACTGTGTACGAAAGAAACAGTGTAGTTACGACTAGCAGTGTCCGCACAAGTCTCAACTGTAATATCAAATCGCGGCGCGTTATCTCCGCTTAATCAACCCTTGTTGTCTTGGAGCGGTCCAAATCTCGAATGCGTCGTACCATAGCGATGATCTAAAGGTGATTGATGCGAGGTGTAAACTCCGCTAAGTCTACCGCCGATTCAGTTGTCAGCAAGTCCAATCCTCACTAAGTACGTTCGAACAGCGTAAGTGTATTTCGACGACTGTGTAGCAACTGCTTGAATAGATGCGACGTTTGCAGCAATCTGTCTGACCGCATACAGTTGTTGAGGTACCGCGCTTGCTAGTTTCTTCTCACGTCGCGAAACGGTCCAGAGTCCAGCCGGGGTTCCTTTTCCATGCCCAGCACTCGTTCCGCAATGATGTTCTTCTGAATTTCGTCGGTTCCTCCTGCAATTGAGATGGCTGGTACAGATAGGAGAATTTCTGCAATTAATCCGTCCAAAGGACCGTCTTCACCAGCAAGCATCGATTCCATTCCAGAAGTCATCGTGTGCACTTTAAGGGCTTGTTTGGCAATCTGACTGTTGGCGAGTTTCCCCAGCGATCCTTCGGGACCTTGAGATTGGCCTTGCTGTTGTGCTGCTCGTGCTCGTGACGCTGTCCATTCCGCGCATTTGGACATCATCAGCAGACGTGAGAGTTCTTGTCGTGTTGCATGATCTTCAATGCTTTTCGTCGCGAGTGCTCGGTCGACTGCGAGGTCCACCCGACCTGCACGCTGCGGATACCAGGTATAGGGTTCTGTGAGCAATGCGCTCTCCTTTGCTTCTTCTTCATAAATGGACCCGTCTGATCTTCGATTCAGTCCTTGGCCTGTCAGTGCGTTGGCGGCTCGTCGTTCATACATTAGCGTGGTCATGGCAACCCGCCATCCATTGCCTTCGTCGTCTACTCGCATATTTAGCGGAATTGTCGCGTTAGTGAAGAACACCTGGTTGAACGACGCATAGCCATTCATTTGTCTTAGCGGCTGCACGTCGACACCACCCTGTCGCATGTCAATTACAAAGTAGGTCATGCCTTGATGCTTGGGCACGTCCCAATTTGTTCGTGCAAGCAACAAACCAAAATCAGCGTGATGGGCGGAAGTGGTCCAAACTTTCTGCCCGTTGACGATCCACACACCGCCTTGTTGCTCCGCGCGTGTAGTCACCCCGGCCAAGTCCGATCCGCTTCCAGGTTCGCTGAATAGTTGGCACCAGATTTCCTCTCCGGTGAGAATGCGTCGCAGAAAACGTTCTCGTTGTTCGTCCGTCCCATGCGCCAGCAATGTTTCAGCAGCTAATAGTCGAATGCCGGTACGCGCAACTCCCACTGCGCCAAAGCGATTGAATTCCTCTAGCACGACCGGGACTAGCCCTGGAGGCAGGTCCACGCCGAACCATCGAGATGGCCAGGCCGGCATGCCCCATCCTGAGTCTACGAGCGTGTTGCGCCAGTCGATCAATTTGGCGTTGGGATTCCAATTGGCCCTCAGCCACTCTCTGACATCCTGTCGTACTTTGCTCTCGCTCCAGTCCACGTTCACACACCGAGCTCTTGCAGATATCTCTCTCGATGAAACGAGGAATCGCCAAGGTACACCTCGGAGCTCTTCGCTCGGCGATACCAGAGATGAGTGTCGTTTTCCCAAGTGAACCCAATGCCACCGTGCACTTGTATGCAATCCAGTGCAGCCCGAACAAAAACGTCGCTTGCCATGGCCTTGGCAATGCTGGCCAACTGGGAGCGATTCAGGTCTTCGTGGTCCATCGCTTCGGCCGCTCGGTAGCAAGCTGACTTGGCAAGTTCGACATCAAGAAGCAACTCCGCACACTTGTGCTTGATTGCTTGCAGCGAACCTATGGTTCGGCCGAACTGAACTCTAGTGGATGCATATTCGACTGCCGAGTCGAGCATCCGTTGAGCCCCTCCTATCATTTCATTGGCCAATGCCACTACAGCCAAATCCAGGAAAGCTTGGTATTTGGACTCGTCGATTGCGCCCAGTTCGATGGCCTTCACGCTATCAAATCGAATAGTTGAAAGGCGTCGAGTCAGATCAATTGAGTCCAAGGCTACGTAGTCGATCCCTGCTGAGTTTGCTTCAACGGCATACAACCCGTAGCGGTCCGAAATATTTGATCGCGCAGCAATAATCAACAAATCGGCGCTGGGTCCGTCGAACACAAAGGTTTTTTCGCCGCTAAGTGAGCCATTGTTTGCCGAACACTCAAACTCCTGCAAATTCCATTTGGCGTTGCGTTCAATAAAGGCGAGTGTCGCCTTGCTATCGCCAGAGACTACATCTGTGAGAAAGGTTGCTGTGTTTGCACCCTCGCAACACATTAGCGCGTTTACGCTCAAGACGTTCGATGAGAGGAAGGGTCCGCTGTAAAGCGCTCTTCCCATTTCTTCCAGTACGATGCAGGTCTCAACGTAGGAGAGTCCTGCTCCTCCTTGCTCAACCGGTGCGTGTATGCCTCCCAATCCAAGGTCACGTACCAATGATCTCCACACATCCTGATCGTGACCATTGGTCGAGCGGATTTGATTGCGTGTTTCCGCGATAGGACAACGAGACTCGAGGAATTGAGCCACAGTTTCGCGTAACTGGTTCTGTTCGTCTGTAAATGCAAACTCCATCGCGGCCTTATTGAGTTAGTTCCTCGTCCTGTAGTTCTTCGAAGAGCTTCCGATTGTTTTCCTGCAAGGCTTTCGCTGCCGCTACTTCATCTAGCCACGGTTGTACGAGTTCCTGACACCGCAATTCGTCCAGGCTAGGAGCGGAATTGAACGACTCAGGGTAGCGTGTGGGGTTCGAGGTTTGCACCGTTTCATTGCAGTCCTCGATAAACTGCTCATAGGTTAGACCAGAATAGTGGTCTTCCTCAAAATCCAAATGGCGGCAGATACAGCTCTCAACATTGCGGTCATAGGTGACTTGAGCACGATCATCGCTCTTGTGATTGGAACAACCGAACAAGATGGAGAATAGCAATACTGCAGGGATGCGGCAGATTCGACTGCGGCTCATCTAGGCGGGCACATCACCCTTTACTACCACTCGCAGCATTGTTCTTGGAGTGTCGTAGTCGAGAATTGCCGTATGCATCACGAGTCGGTTGTCCCAAATGACGAGATCACCTGCGTGCCAGCGGTGTCGGTAGACAAATTCCTCGGAAATGGCATGCATCCAAAGAGGCCAGAGGATGCGGTCACTCTCCGCACGATCGATGTCGACTAGATGAGTTGTGAATTCCGGATTGACGTATAGTGCTTGACTCTCAGTCTCATCGTGTGTCCGGATTACGGGATGAACTGAATCGGGCACATCGTCCCCGAAACCTTTGCCTGTATGGTTTGCACGAAAACCTTCTATGTCTTGGCGGGAAGGCATGTCGCGCCGATGCGAGCGACGTTTGTCGCGTCTGGCGACATCGAGCATCTCCAAGGCAAGACGCTGGTTGGAATAGCAAGTATCGCCGCCATGCTTAGGGATTTTTCTCCCATACAACATGGTTATCCGCGGTGGAGTTGGATGCCAGCTCATATCTGAGTGCCACGAACCCAAGCCTCTACCGCGCACACCGTCCGTACTTGCCAGCACTTGCACGTACGGATTTGTCTTTTTCACGGATGTTGGATGGGTCAGCAACTCTCCCCATCGAAGACCAAACTGCAGGAGCTCTTCTTCTCGCATATATTGATTGGCCACGACTACAACACCAACTTGATGAAGAAGCTTGCGTAGTACCGAAACTAGGTCAGCGCTGCACTCTGTCAGGTCGAGACCGGACACGTGTGCGCCCAAAGCCGGCGACAGGCGTTCGTAATCAATAGACATAGTTCGCGAATTGTTTGGGTCGATTCATGTGTTGCTACTCGTTCTATTCAACTTGCACTACGATTAGTCTTGTATCTTGAATACGCCGCAAGCTAGTCGAGCGCCGCCGGCACAACCAGCTTCTTCGCCCCCTGGACAGTATGAGTCAGGATCCACATGAATGATTAGTGACGCTCCGTCATCGTCGAAGATCGAGAGAGGGCCCGGGGATAAAGTGATTCTGGAGGTTATCGTGACGAGTTCCCCATCGCCAGAATCGTCAACCTCGATGTTCACTAGGTCACCAGCATGGAATGGATGGTTGCCATCGGGGTGCGAATGTCCGTGAGGCCCGGGGTCGAAGTGGCCTCCCGCGGCAGAACAAGGGGAACATGATCCAGTCTCGTGTATGTGCACGGCATGTTTGCCAGCTTCGTCTGCTAATCCTTCTACTTTGATGTAGACATCAACAATTTTTACACCTTCGTCGGATGCTCGCTCGACCAGTTCGACTGCACCGACCTTGACATCGGGATCTTCACACATGGCTAACGGGGCTCGAGCTTGCATCGTGATCGGATGCCGGTCGCTCTGCTCATCCTCAGTCAGAACAGACGAACTCACTGAAACTAGCACTGCGGCAAACGCAATAAATGCCCACCTGCCTGTTCGTACCAGTTTCACCGCACTCTGCTCAATTCGGGTTGCTGATTCATTTGCGTTTGGCATTGATTCCCTACCTGCCAATCGGTCCTACGCCAAGAATGTTAACAACAAACCACACTCTGTGTTGCACGATAAGTGGGTAAGTCAAAAAGGCGACACCTCCGTTGGCGTCAATCCCCGAGATTAGACCTGTCCCTGATGTACTGTTTATCGGCTCAGTAGCTGGATGTCTGTCGAAGCAGTCCGACGCATTTGCAGCCTTGTGCTGGCCAGTGGCGAAAAAGAAGCTGGCCACTGTAAGGTGGCATACTTGCTTTGTTTGAACGTGGGTTCGGAGAGAAAACGATGACTATTTCAGAGGACGTTCGTGTACTTGGCAGATTGAGCTATGGGCAGGTAGTGATTGTCTTGTTAGCTGGATGGGCTGCTTGGTGGTTCACGCATGCTGTTGTTAACGCGGTTGTAGGCTTTGTAGGCTTGTGGCTGTTTAACTTTGACGAGCAAATAATTTCAGGAGCTGAACAAACCTCGAGCAGTTCCCAACTAGGTGCGTATATTCTTCAATTGAGAATGATGGGAATTGTCTTGACGCCGTTTATCAACTTGGCGAGTTTGATCGCGGGTTTTTGGATCGCGTACTTCACATTTGGCAGGTTCAAGAACGCACAAGTTCGCAATGACTCTAATGAGGACTCGTTTAGCCCGTCCCAAGCTTAATTCATTGGAATCGCACGTTTTGGGCGGGCTCACTAAGTAGTATCTTCACAAGTTCCCGACCGGGTACTTACTGCGAGATTGGAGTTGGTTGGCTTTGTTTCAAATTGGTTCGTTAACAGGCTGCACGCTACTTCTGTTTGAGTCAGCAGAGTAGTCAACTGACGACTCACAAGGAGGCGAACATGTCGAAAATTCAGAATGACCTGCGAATCGACCCGGGAATCCGCAAGACATTTGGCTCGATGCCAGATCCCATTAATCCTGGAGACGTTGAGAGTCGGGAGCAAATGTTGCAGGAAGCCAACACTCCCGAGGCAATTGCATTTAGGGAGCAGCAGGAGAAGGGGACCAACTCGATAGACACTGAAGAGCTCGCACCATCGAGCGGTCTCGATGTGTCAACGTTGGAGTTTGAGTCGCACCCAGATGAAAACCCAGTAAAGATTCAATTTTTCAGGCCAAAACACGATAAACCGGTGCCGTGCGTGTATCACATTCACGGTGGAGGAATGATGTCGGCATCGTGCTTTATGGGGAACTATCGCGTTTGGGGACGCATGATCGCGAATTGCGGCGTTGCGGTCGCCATGGTGGACTTCCGCAATTGCCTTACCCCTTCCTCCTCCAAGGAAGTTGCGCCATTTCCAGCAGGATTGAACGATTGCGTGTCCGGCGTGAAATGGTTGGTCGATTCCCACGACGCTTTGGGCATCGATGCTGCAAACGTCATTGTTGCAGGAGAAAGTGGCGGCGGCAATCTTACGTTGGCCACTGGATTGAAAATGTCTAGAGAAGGGTCGATTGGGCTAATACATGGTTTGTACGCGTTATGTCCCTATATCGCTGGTGAATGGCCGCAGCAGAGATTTCCTTCGACGATTGAAAACAATGGGTTCCTACTTGAACTTGGCAACAACCGAGGCGCGATGGCCTATGGAATCGATGAGTTGGAGAATAGAAATCCGCTGGCTTGGCCCATCTTTGCAACTGAGGAAGACGTGAAGGACTTTCCCCCAACAATGATCAGCGTCAACGAATTTGACCCCCTGCGAGACGAAGGAATCGAGTTCTATCGATTGCTTCTAAGGACTGGAGTGCCCGCCTATTGCAGAGAAGTCAAGGGAACTATTCATGGAACCGAGTTGTTCCCTAGTGCCAATCCGAAAATTTCGCGTGAGACAGCAAGAAGCGTAGCGGATTTCTGCAAAGGAAATACTCGATAGAATTCGAATCGTTATTGCATCGTCGTAGCAAGATCCTCTATGAGTTGCAGGATGCGGTCTTCGTCGTTCGGCATGAGGGATATCAGTCGGTGCACTCCTACTTCCGCGAATCCCTCGATTATCTCGGTATCGATTCTCAAAGATGGGGTGATGCTGATTTCTAGCTGACTGCCTCCATCAATCGCGTGAAGCGTGTCCAAAACACGCTTTGTCTGTTCAACATTCATGGCAAATCCGTACCATCCCTGAGCACATCGAGCTGCTCTGCGCAACGCAGCTTCGCTGGTTCCACCCACCACAATCGGCGGGCCGCCTTGTTGAGCCGGTCGAGGCATAGCCTGAATGCCGTCAAAGTTCCAGAATCTTCCGTGGTACGAAGGTTGCGGGTCATTCCACAGCGATCGCATGACTTCTATTGCTTCGTCGGTCCTCGCACCTCGTTCTGCAAACGGCACACCCAATGCACTGAATTCCTGGTGAAGATATCCAGCGCCGATACCGAGTATTAGACGTCCCTTGGATAAGTAGTCCAGGCTTGCCATTTCCTTGGCCAAGACCAATGGGTTTCGTTGAGCTATGAGGGTAATTCCGGTACCAAGTTTGATTCGCTCAGTAGCGGCCGCAACAAAAGCCAAGTTCGTGGATGGATGCACCATCGGATAGTCAGGTGCGGCAGGCGACGGCGGTTGCCTAGGTTCAGGCAACACAACGTGCTCCCCAGTCCAGAGCGACTCCAATCCAGCCTCTTCGGCTTGTTTCGCTACTCGCTTGGCAACATCAGGGTTTGAGCATATTCCCGAGTTGATTCCAAACAGTCCTACTTTCATGACATTTGCTCCCATTCAATATCTGGAATTTGGGTTAGCCCGAAGTGTTCTTCGTTTGCTAGCGACTGTAGTCGCTGTCGCCTGGCTTTGAGGACTTGCTTGAACCAGCCAAATCACGATTGCGATACTTGTCGGCGTATTCCGCTCGAAAATCGCCAAAGGGTCCGTCTCTCCATTCCAAAGCGGCTTTAAGACCTTCCTCTCTAACGCGCTTGCCGAATTCTCCAGCAGCTGGACGATGCTTGGACATGGCTTCGACATCCGTGCCAGACATGAGCCCAGTCCTAATTCCCATGATTTCGTATTGGCGGTTTACGGCCCGTTTGTTGTAGTTCAGTTGATCGTTGTCGATGTGTCCTAGCCGACGAGCGAATTTCTCTGTGAATTCAGCGAGATCGTCTTTGGGAATTGCGTAGTTGGCCCACCCGAATTGCGCCATTTCTGCACCAGTGAACCAGTCGCCCGTGTAGGCAAACTCGCGAGCTTTGACAGGTGGCAGGAACCATGGAGCCCACATCATGTCCATTGTTCCCATCGCCCGAACTGGTGGATAACCGACTCGGGCGTCTTCTGCGACAATGCGCATGTCGCACATGGACGCCAACTCTGTTCCTCCAGCAAGACACCATCCGTGGATCTGAGCGATAACGGGTTTTGCAAGCTCCCAAATGAGCCAGTGCCCCATGAGAGCATGTCTCGACCAGTCGTAATGTTGAGGGTGCGTCGATCCTGTGTCAGGCATTCCCGAGTGACCGCTCACATAGTTGCTTTGTTCGCTGAGATTCGGTGCAAGGTCATAGCCAGCAGAGAAAGCGCGACCATTGGCTCGAAGTATGATCACACCCACTTCGCGGTCGACTTCCGCTCGTTTCATTGCGTCGTAGACTTCGCCACGCAGTGCATGGCTCAAGGGATTGAGTTTTTCGGGTCTATTGAGCGTTACAAATGCAAGTCGACCGTCTGTCTCGTACTCGATGTTGTTGTATTCCATGGTCTCATCCCGGTTGAATCTCTAGCCATTTAGTCTACTAGCATCATTCCATCGCTAGCCGGAATACCTCCAATTTCAGTTGCCTGCAGCGTAGGGTGCTACCCTATTGAAATCAAATAAGGGTAGTCAGCAATGCCACACGACTTATTAATTCGAGATGGTCTAGTAGTGGATGGATCGGGTTCGTCCGGCATATTTGCAAACGTGGCCGTGAGCGACGGCAAGATCACGGAAATCGGCAATGTGAACGGTCGAGCTACTCGAACTATCGACGCGGAGGGCCATGTTGTTGCTCCGGGATTCGTCGACGGGCACACCCACATGGATGCACAAGTTTTTTGGGATCATCTGGGATCCTGCTCCTGCTATCACGGGGTCACCAGCGTGGTCATGGGCAATTGTGGCTTCACGTTAGCGCCCTGCAAGGAGTCCGACGCGGACTTGGTGTTTAGAAACTTGGAGAGAGCTGAAGACATTTCCCGCAGCGCCATGTTGGCGGGAATCAACTGGAATTGGGAGTCCTATCCAGATTACATGAGCGCGGTGGATGCCGTGCCGAAGGGTATCAACTATGCCGGGTACGTTGGTCACTCTGCATTGCGCACGTACGTCATGGGCACACGAGCCTTCACCGAAGCGCCCACTGAAGACGAACTGAAGCGGATGGGCGAGCTAGTTCAAGAAGCAGTCAGAGCCGGCGCATTGGGTCTCTCGACATCACGAAGCCGCAACCACCAGACATCCGACCACAAACCCGTTTCGAGCCGCATTGCCAATTGGGACGAAGTTCGCTATCTGATACAGAAGATGCGAGAAACAGGGGCGGGGATGTTTGAGATTGCTGGGGAAGACACTGGCCGCGACCCTAATCGCCTACGGGACTATCAGCAGCGTTTGAAGGAGCTAGCCGTCGACCTCAAGTGCCCGGTGACTTGGGGAATGTTCAGCTCTCGCCACGTACCTGATCATTGGAAGAGCTTCTTTCATCTATTGGATGAGGTGGACCGTGAGGGTGGAACGATGTTCGCACAGGTGCACTCTCGAGCTCTCAACGTCATTTATACGTTCGAGTCCAACACTCCCTTTGACAGTTGGGATGTGTGGCGCGACATCCGACGCCTCCCATTAGATGCACAAAAGGAAAAACTTCGCGATCCTGAAACGAAGAAAAAGCTCATAGAGATCGCCAGTCGCCACAGCGAACGGCACAAAGCGCGGTCGGTCATTGTTCGTCCTCCCAATTGGCATTGGGTGTTCATCATGGATGAGCCATCCGGAGGAACCAAGCGAATGGATGAGGCCGCAGCAGAAAGGGACGTTTCTCCTGTCGAATTGATGATCGACATGGCACTGGAAAGCGACTTCAAGTGTATGTTTCGACACCCAATTGCAAACGAGATTGACGACGACATCATTGAAATGATGCGGCACCCTAGATCGGTGGTCACGTTCTCTGATTCCGGGGCGCACGTGTCGCAAATCATGGATAGCTCACTCCAGACTCACGTATTCAGCCATTGGGTGAGGGAGAAGGAAGCCTTGACTATGGAAGAAGCAGTCGCAATGGTCACTTCAGAGACTGCCCAGAGATGGGGACTGCGTGATCGTGGGCTACTTAGGCCGGGATACGCGGCTGACATCGCAGTTTTTGATCCCGACACAATCGGCCCAGACATGCCCACCGTGGTCCATGACCTTCCCTCGGGAGCAAAACGCCTAAAGCAGACAGCTCATGGCATTAAGGCAACTGTAGTAAATGGCGACGTATTTCTGGAAAACAACGAACATACTGGTGCGCAAGCTGGAAAATTGCTTCGCGGACCTCTGGCAGCCTAGAGGATCCTAGGATTCGAGAATCGCTGCGACGCTCTCCGGAGTTCGTGCAATGACCGCACGACCGTTTCGGACAACTACTGGTCGCTGCATGAGTTCTGGGTGTTTTTCAAGCAAGCTTAGTACGGATTCCTTGTCGCAATACTGGTCTCCATCTAGTCCCAAGTCTTTAAAGTTTCTGTCTTTGCGCACTAGCTCTGAGACAGGTCCAGACAGCATGTCTATGATTTGTGACAGATCTTCGCGACTTGGAGGTGATTCAAGGTACTTGATAATCTCCGGTTCCTCTCCTTGTTCGTTCAATGCCTGGAGAGCAATGCGACACTTGCTGCACTGGGGATTGATGTAGATGTTGAAGTCGCTCATAGTCCGCACATGTAGGCCAGTCGTCGTCGAAGTATACAAACTGATGTTTAAGCCGAATAACAATACGGTCACGCAATGATTGCGTACTCGGTATTGGATCTAGCGCCGGTAGTTGAAGGCAGCAATGAATCGGTTGCGCTACGGAACGCAGTCGATTTGGCCCAACATGTCGAGCCATGGGGCTACAGGCGCTATTGGCTCGCCGAACATCACAACATGCCCGGAATAGCAAGCTCTGCGACAGCAGTGCTCATTGGGCATGTGGCGCAGCAAACTAATTCGATCCGCGTCGGATCGGGTGGTGTCATGTTGCCCAACCATGCCCCACTGATAATTGCCGAACAGTTTGGGACTCTGGAAACCCTATTTCCCGGTCGCATCGATTTGGGAATTGGTCGCGCACCTGGAACCGACCAATTCACTGCCTACGCGATGAGAAGGAATCTGCAGGGCGACATTGACCAGTTTCCGCGGGACGTTATGGAATTGCAGCACTTCTTGGGTCCCACAAAGACTGGGCAAAAGGTGCGGGCTTTTCCGGGCCAGGGAACGAGAGTCCCGATTTGGATTCTTGGGTCAAGTCTCTACGGCGCGCAATTGGCGGCAATGCTTGGATTGCCTTACTCGTTTGCATCTCACTTCGCACCGCAAATGATGCACGAAGCCATTGCAGAATATCGAAAACGGTTTGAGCCGTCTGCTCAGCTGGATAAGCCATATCTCATGTTGGGCTATAACGTGTGTGCTGCGGACACGCGCGAAGAAGCAGCTTTCTTGCGTACATCGGGATTGCAGTCGCTACTGAAGCTACGAGCAGGTACGCCTGGGCGCTTGCCTCCACCCGATTCAGAGCTGGAATCAAGACTGGACCCCGGCCAACTCCACGTCGTTCGAACCATGCGACCGGCATCTGCCGTAGGGACTATGGAAGACGTTCGGGACTCAATGCAGGAGTTCGTGAACACTACGGGAGCAAACGAGCTGATTTTGGTCTCATCCATTTTCGACCACGACAAGCGATTGAGATCGTTTGAGATTGCAGCCGAAGCGGCAAGAATGGTCGTCAAAACAATCGAAAGTAGCTATGCCAGCAAATCCATCACTAGCGAATAGTTGTCTCACCTGAGTTGTTTGAATACTGTAATTGGATTGCGCCACAAGCGCCAACGGGACAAATGGTTACCATTTAGCAGCGATACACGGCAGGGAGAGGGATAAGAAATGCCAGAGCAACGCATGCTTATGCGAGTCGGTGCAGGATTCATCGCGGCGCTGGACCAGAGTGGCGGCAGCACGCCGAAGACCTTGGAGCGCTATGGAGTCCCTCAGGTGGAGTTCGCCGCCGACGAAGATCTGATGTTTGAGCTTGTGCACGCCATGCGCGTGCGAATCATGACCAGCGAGTCATTCGCACGGCCACGAGTGCTTGGGGCGATTCTGTTTGAAAAGACAATGCGTGACTCTGTGGAAGGGCTAAAGGCGAGTCAATACTTGTGGCAGCGCAAGTCGATTCTTCCATTCTTGAAGATCGACGTAGGCCTTGCTGAGGAATCTTCTGGCGTTCAATTGATGAAACCAATTCCCAATATCGACGAGAGGCTTGAGGAGGCCAAACAACTTGACGTGTTTGGGACCAAGATGAGATCGGTCATAAAGCAATGCAACCCTTCGGCAATAGAGGACATAGTCGATCAGCAGTTTGAATTTGCGAAGTCCATTCTCGCACACGGTCTTGTACCGATAGTGGAACCTGAAATCGATATCAATGCTCCTGACAAGCAAGAGTGCGAAAACCTGCTCAGGAACAACCTGCAAAGACAGGTGAACGGCCTCGATGAACACCAGCATGTGGTTTTCAAACTAACGCTTCCCGAGGAACCAAACTTCTACGAGGAATTCACACGACACCCGAGGGTGCTTCGAGTTGCAGCGCTCTCTGGGGGCTACAGCCAAGAGGAATCAGTTCAACGCCTCAGCGACAATAGGAACATGATTGCGAGCTTTTCGCGTGCGCTCACAGAGGAACTGCGCCGCGATATGGGTGGAACGGATTTTGCGGCAGCCCTAGATCGAGCTATTTCCGGAATCTCGCAGGCATCAGCTACATAAGCGCGACGCATACTGAGATTCTCAATATCAAAGGCTCAGTACCAAATTTTGGGTGACCCTGGTCAACTATGTAGTCGAATCGCAGTCTATATATTGAAAGACGTGTGTGTTGCTGACGACACTAGTGGCATGCAAGGCCCCAGCGCAATAACAGAATTCAATACATATCGATGTTGAAGTTCTATTTCATCATGATGGTCCTCTGCCTCTTTGTAATGATGAACACTCATCATCACTTTCCTTCGGAAGAGAGAGCTGAAGAAGAGACCAACTCGACAAATGGCAGCACAATATCTATGTCTGGTCAAGAGGAAGCTACTAGCGTATTGCCCGAGGATTCAGACGGGTTGTCCAATCGTACTGCGGTAGTCGAGATGCAGCAGGTTGAAGAGGAAGTACCGAGAGCCTGTCGGGGTGTAGACTTGTTGGGGACCAAGACTGACGCAAGTATTCCAGATACCTGTCTAAAGGCTCTTGACAATCGATACCAAGACGACGAGGCAGACCTTTAGTGCCGACTCACATGCGACATTGTTGTCTATAAACCGGGATCCGTGGAGGCAACGGTAAGAACTGCTTAACTCTTGGCACAATCATGTCGTCGAACGCACCTGTAACGGTTTAGTCAACTACAACGACGCACGGGACAAGGAACAAGACTGGGGCGTTATTCATGCAGTTGGGATCGGTATGGGTCTTGAGTCAAGCGGGGTGGAACCTAATTGGCGCAATCTAGAGAACGCGTCATTGATTCCGGCAAATTCAACTGTAAAGGAACTAGATGAGGCGATCAAGGACTTGAACGACGGATTGGATCTAATACAAGACTCGCAATTCTTCCTTGGCTTGGCACGATTTCAGAAAGCTGCTAGCGAGTTGGAAACAGCCATGTAGATTTGATAGCTTTCAGCTACTTCGCCTGTTGCTCCGAAGCGCCCAATCAAGTGTCGGCTTTAGCTGAGTACTTAGTGCACCTATGCACCACGAAGTCTTGGAAAGTACCGTCCAACCTTACCGATATAGTTGGCATATTGGTCTCCAAATGCACGCCTTAGGTGTGGTTCTTCAATCTTTCTCACTTGAAGGTCAATTCCAATGATCGCTAACACATAGCAAGCGACCATGTACGCATGAGGCACTAGCGCCATAAAGGCCAAACCGATCACCATCATTCCGAGGTAGATGGGGTTTCGACTAACCGAGAACATTCCGTGGGTTATCAAATCTGTTTTCTCAGTCTCGTCGACACCTATTCGCCACGATTTTCCCATCTGAAACTGCGAGACCATAGTAATTGCGGTTCCCAAGGCGCACAACGCTAAACCAGCGATAGTGCCGTAAATGCCAAGATTGAGTTGGGGTTGAAGAACGTTGAGACTTTCAAGTATCGCGATGGCTAGCACCCCTAGAAGCACGAGTACTTGGATATAGGTTGCTAGTTTTTGTACGGAAGTTTTGAGCTGTGTCGCTACTCGTAGCCCGTGGTCACCCGTTTTTTTACGTTGCATCGCAACTCGGAACCCAAAAATTAGCACCGCTAACACGACATAGCAGATCAACGCCATCGATAGTCTCCGATGGTGTTCTGAGATATCACCGTCGCGTGTTTGACCGGATCAATTGACACTTCCCGTCGTGCGTACGTATTCTCGGTATTCCTGCAGCCCCTCTTGGTCGGTGCGGCTGTCTAGCGGCTCGATGTATCGATCAATCAGGGAATTAATCGTTTCTCCATACTTAGAATCGTCACGCAAATTCACCAATTCGTTCGGATCGTCGACTAAGTTGAAGAGTTGGGAGACCCGATGGTCTTCAATACGTACTGTGAGCTTGAACTCGTCGGTGATTACTGTTGACTGGCCAAACAGCTCTGCCATTACTGCTTCTTTTCCGACATTAAGCTGTTTGTCGTTGGCCGAGTACTCAAGAAACGGTAGCAATGACTGACCGAGAGAACCGTCGAGAGATTCTGCGTTTGCCATGCTTGCCATAGTCACTGGAAGGTCAATGTGTTCGATCAATGCATTGGAGACCAAGCCCGCTTCAAGTGGTTGCGGCGGTCGAATGATGCAGGGGACGCGCACCGCCTGCTCGTAGAACACTGCCTTGCTCGATAGACCGTGATCGCCGAGCATCTCTCCGTGATCGGAGTTGAACACAACCCAAGTGTTGTCGAGTTGATTCTTTAGCTTCAACTCCGTAAGTAATTTGCCGATCCAATCGTCGATCAGTGTGATATTCGCGTAGTACCAAGCTCGCCAACGTTGACGCTGATAACGGGTGGCTTTGTGGACTGAGGGACTTCGTCGCCATAAACCTGCAATCGCCTCTGTGGGAGGTTCGTGAGGTTCCCACAAACCGGCATCAAGCGCTCTCGGATCATATCGCTGACGATATGGTTGGGGACCGTCAAAGGGGTCATGTGGACCCGTGAATTGCACTTGCAAGTAGAAGGGTTTTGTTTCCTGGTATTCACGTATCCAATTACAAGCAGTTCTACCAATGTAGGAATCGATGTCTTCGCCTTCTGGAACTGGGGCTGGTTCCTGTCCCCAAGGAGTGATGTTGCCTGTTCTCATCTCGGCGACCCAAGCCAGAATGTATTTCCGGTGAGCCTCCAACCAACCCTTGTCTTCGAGGTAGTCTGTGTAGTGACAACCCATCCATGCGGTCTCGATAGGATCGTTTAGTTCGTGCGAATATTCGAATCCCCAATCGCGCAGGTTGTGTTCCATTTCCTTTACATGTTGACCAGGTTTGCCCGCTGCACTTTCCCGCCACAAATGTGTTTTGCCAATCACAGCCGTGTGATATCCCGCATCCCGAATATTTCTGACGTGGCTAGGGCCGGTCGGGTCGGTTCCACTCCGATTGCTCCATATCGCGTTCTCCCTGATCAACTGGCCGGTCATGAGCGCGGTCCGTGCCGGAACACAAAGCGGCGAGTTTCCCATGAATCGCCTGAACGAGATGCCTTCTGACGCCAATCGATCCAAATTTGGCGTAATCACAGGAGAATTGGGTTCGGACCCGATTGAGTCTCCACGAAGTTGATCGGTGAAGATAAAGAGAATGTTGGGTTTCAAGATAAGGTTGGAAGTATGCGTATACGAATGTCGATTTGGGTTTGGTAAGTCTACTTTAGCTAGGCTCTGTCTGCGCTAAACCAATTGATCTCCGAGATCGAACCTGCAAATTTTTCTTCCTCCACGTCTATGATGCTCGGCTTTGTATCGTCGTGAGCATCCCGAATGTCAATGGACAAAGAGGGCAAGTCAACTGGCTGGCGGTAGTTGGCACCAAAGGCCTCGGCAATCGACCTGTAGTCGGGTGGTGTCGGAGATTGGTACCAGGGATTATCGGTCTGCATTTCCATAGCTTTGTCAATTTCCGAATAGCCCCTGTTGTTCCAAATCATGAAAGGTATGCCTATGCCAAGTTGCGCAGCGGTTTGAATCTCGGGAAGAGTGAAATGAGCCCCTCCGTCGCCAACGAGACAGGCAACTTTCTTCTCTGGGCAAGCGACTTTCGCACCAATTGTTGCAGGAATTGCGTAGCCAAGAGTTCCGAATCCCGTTGTACTGGCGAAATACTCACGCACGTTATTCGGCTCGTAGAGCCACGTGGCAAAGTAAACGGGTTGCGTTGAGTCACCCATGAGTACGTCCGTCGAGTCACGAATTGCGTCGAGAAATTCACGCATCTGTTGATTGACGAGCCAGGATTTGCTGGCACTCTCGCGAATTTGTGCCGTCCTTTGGGCACCACGCTTGGGTGCAGATTGCGCGTCAAGATTCGAAAGCACTTCTTTGCAATCGCCAACAATTGTGCAATCCGGCACCGCATTGATCGAGACTTGGTTCGGATCTACATCGATGCGTATGAGGCATTGAAAGTCCCACGGTTTATCCACCAACAGGAAGTCGAAGTCAGTTTCGCTTAGCTCCGTGCCTAACGCGACTACAACATCAGATTTTTCGATGGCTAATCGGACTTCTGGCAGTGATGGACTGTATCCGACGCGAAGTGGATGATTCCTAGGAAGGATTCCTTTTGCATTCACCGTGTTGACTACGGGAGCGTCAATGGCTTCCGCGAATGCTTGCAGTTCCTCTCTTGAATCGATCACGCCGCCACCGGCAATTACGATAGGAGACGTGGAGTTCTGCAATAGTTTTGCGGCTGTGTCCAACTCGCTCAATGGAGTAGTGGTGACATGTTGCTGCGAGCTATGCCCACTGTTTTGCAGAGGATGCGCCTCCATGAGCGACAACGGAATTTCTATGTGCAATGGTCCGGGACGTCCCTTACAAAGGTTTCGATCCAAGAAAAGCTCGAGATCTCTTGTAGAAGTTGTGCGACTGATCTGAATGCTTGCCTTGCAAATCTGTTGTGAAATCGTGCTTTGTCCGCTCAATTCATGCAGGGCGCCGCGAGTAGGTGGCTCCCCTACGGGCGTCAGAACAACCATGGGAACCGAGTCACCTCGGGCTTGAGCGATGCCTGTCGAAGCGTTGAGAAAGCCTGGACCGTCTATTACTGCACAAATAGCGGGCTTGCCTAACGCACGTGCATAGCCGTCAGCCGCGAATGACGCGCTTTGCTCGTGTCGTACTGTTATCGTTTCAATGCCGGCGTCGTGCAGAGCGGCATAGACTGGAAGGTTGTGAATTCCAGGCATGCCAAACGCTGTGGAAGCTCCGCGTTTCTTCAGTAGCGAGACTATCTGTGTGCATACACTCATCGATGTAGCCTTGCCAATTGACCTTGTGTTAGCTTGCTTGCAGTAGGCAAATCCCAACAGAACTGTGAGTTGAAATGAGAATTGCTCTAGGTCGAGGCTACCGATCCGCCATCGCAGCTGATGGTTTCGCCAACGGTGAACGCTCCAGCCCTTGAGCTCAAAAAGATTGCTAGTCCTGCAATATCCTCCATGGTGCCTACTCGTCCTCGAGGATTTCCCTTGCCGACGCTCTCCCAGTCGGCTCCTTCCACCTGACCGCCGAAGCCGACACCTGCGCTGAGCATCCAGCTTGGAAACGGTCCCGGAGCGATGGCATTGACGATGATGTCTTCCTCGACTAGGTGAGACGCCATTTGTCGTGTCAGATGGTGCACCGCGGCTTTCGAAGGTCCGTAAGAGAAATTGTCAAAGCGTGGCGTGTGGATCCCGTCGATCGATCCAATGTTGATTACGCGTGCCGGGTCTTCGCTGGTAGCCGACTTTCGAAGCAGTGGCAAACACTTTTGGGTAAGGAAGAATATCCCCTTGACATTTGTATCCATGACCTTGTCCCATCCGACTTCGGGAAACTCCTCTAGGGGCGCTCCCCAGGTCGCTCCTGCATTGTTGACCAAAATGTCCAATTGCGATTCGTTCTCTGACAATTCTGCTACCACTGCCTCTATGCCGGAAAGCTGGCTCAAGTCACCTGGAATGGAAATGCATGTCCCGTTGTACTTGTCTTGGAGCCGTGCCGCAGTTTCATCACATACGTCCTTCTTGCGCGAGCTAATGTAGACCTTGGCGTCATGCATTAGGAATCCAGATGCGATCATCTCGCCAATTCCTCGGGATCCTCCGGTAACGAGAGCGACCTTATCTTTAATAGAAAACCAATCAGACATTCGATTTCTCCACTGAACCGGCGCTTATGTTACGAGATTGGAATGTCCTTCCTCGACCAGTCAATCCGCAGATGCTCGCCCTTAATCCAGCGCGCTTCGCATTGCGTAAAATCTCATTCCGCTCCCATTCATCGCTTGGTTCGCCTTGTCGCAATAAATCATGCAATACGACTACATCGTCATTGGCGCAGGATCCGCGGGATGTGTTGTCGCTAATCGGTTGAGCGCTCACAGACACTTCAAGGTGCTGTTGTTGGAAGCAGGCGGCCGAGATTCAAGTCCGTTAATTCACATTCCTTTGGGCTTTTGGCACATGATTGATCGCCCAAGTTTGAATTGGTGCTTCAAGACCGAGCCGGAGCCTGGAACAGCAAATCGAGAAATCCCGATCCCGCGCGGCAAGGTTATGGGCGGCTCCAGTTCGATTAACGGAATGCTGTATGTCCGCGGTCAGGCTGAAGACTACGACCTGTGGTCGCAGCTGGGAAACTCCGGATGGTCGTACGATGAGGTACTACCTCACTTTAAGGCATGTGAATCGTTCGAGCGAGGCGGGGATGAGTACCGGGGTACGCAAGGCGAGCTCAACGTGGGTGACATGGTGGAGACACACCCGGTCCTCCGCGCCTATGTCGAATCCGGCAGGAATCTGGGCTACCCAACACCGGACGACTACAACGGGACTTCACAGGAAGGATTCGGCATATATCAAGTAACTCAACGGGCGGGACGTCGACATAGCGCCACGACAGCATTCATCGATCCGATCCGGCACCGCAGCAATCTGACCATCGTTACTCGAGCGATGGTTAACTCGGTAGTTGTGGAGGGCGAGCGCGCCGTCGCCGTTCGCTACACAGTAGGGACAGGGAAGGAACGAGAGGCTACATGCCGGGGCGAGATCATTTTGTGTGCCGGGGCGATTCAAAGTCCGCAAATCCTAGAACTCTCCGGAATAGGGCAGCGAAACGTTCTCGAAGAACTGGGCGTACCGGTTGTGCATGAATTGAACGGAGTTGGAGAGAATCTGCGGGACCACTACTCGAGCTCCGTGGCATGGCGTCTCAAAGGCACAAATACATTGAACGAGCAAACACGCGGTTGGCGTCTGGTAATGGAAGCTCTCAAGTGGGGATTGTTCCGACGCGGCGCTTTGACATACACGGCAGGTATAGCCCACGGATTCGTCAAGACCCGTCCCGAATATGCGACGCCGGATGTGCAATTCCACATGGCCCATGCAAGTTATGCTCGAGGGCGGAGAGGAGCGTTGGAGAAGGAACCTGGAATGACGATTTCCGTCTGCCAATTGCGTCCGGAAAGCCGGGGAAGCGTTCACTCTAAATCCGCCGACCCGACGGTTGCGCCAGCAATCTGTCCCAATTTCTTGAGCGAAGCCACGGATCGAGATTCATTGGTGGGAGGTATGAAAATAGCGCGCCAGGTGGGGGAGTCCGAGCCTCTCGCAAGTTTTGTCGAGCACGAACTGTACCCCGGTCCAAAAATTCAATCTGACGAAGATATCTTGGAGTGGTGCCGAAGAACAGGAGCAACAGTGTTTCACCCTGTTGGCACATGCAAGATGGGCGTTGACTCGGCCGCCGTCGTCGATGAACGTTTACGGGTCAGAGGCGTGGCGGGGTTGCGCGTTGTGGATGCATCGATCATGCCCACTCTCGTGTCAGGTAACACCAATGCGCCCGCAATAATGATCGGGCACAAGGGTGCCAACATGGTTTTGGAAGACAATCGAGTCGCCGCGTAGCCCTACTAGCGCGAAACACTTTGTCGACTTGATTGTGACGTAGATTGTGGAACGACCGCATTTGCATCGACCCTTTAGAAGTTCCTTGGGTACGCATTGCCTGTTAGGATTGCTCGTTGTTGGTGCCGGATCCACGTTTGCCAATACCAGCACGTGTTCAGCGGCGCGCTACACGGTTTCTAGTGATTACCCCGGCGCAGCTTTCGACACTTGTGTCGCCACGAACGACACTCTTACTCTGTACATTCAGCCAGAAGACGATCCCCCGATCAATCCAAGTCCATGGTATGGATTTAGGATTGATCGTACGCCGGGTGTTCAAGAGTTCGCACTACAGATTGAACTTGTCTACCCTGAGGACTACAAGCATCGCTACATTCCCAAGACTAGCCTCGACAGCAAAAAGTGGGATCACCTACCAGCATCAAGCGTTTCCGTTGATGGCAATGGCAATGCATCGTTCGTTCTTCGCGTCGCCTCAGATGTCGTTTATGTATCGGCTCAGGAAAATTTGAACCTGGAGTGGTATGCAGACTGGTTGGCAGAGCTTGTAGAGGCTTGGCCAGGGTCCGAACCCGAGGTCATTGGCTATTCGCTTGCGCGGCATCCTATAGAAGTCTTGGAAACCAATCCCAATGCTCCGAATCTCGTCTTGCTTTTGGGGCGAGTACATCCCCCGGAGGTACCAGGGACGATTGCAATGCGGAATTTCGTGGATGCTATGGCATCGATTCGGATTGAGGGATGCAATCAGGGAATGTCTCCAACTTGCAAACTGTTTCAACGCTACAACTTCATGATATTGCCTCTGCTCAACCCGGACGGCGTTGTCCTGGGACACTGGCGGCACAATTTGGGGTCTACGGACTTGAACCGGGACTGGGGACCGTTTACACAACCCGAAACGGTTGCCGTGAGGGACAAGCTAGCAAGCGTTGGGGCGACTGATCGACTTCGACTCATGCTTGACTTCCACTCAACCAATCGCGATGTCCTCTACGTTCAGGAAGAGCAGGATGTGACTAATCCACCTAATTTTGCGGACCGATGGCTACGCAACGCAGACCTGAGGATGGCTCGCAACGATAGTTCAGAGGGTTCAATTGGTTACGAATTCGCACCTAGACCCAGGTCTGACCAAGGAACGTCCAAGAACTATTTCTATTCGACCTACGGAATCCCCTCCATTACTTTCGAAACTGGCGACAATTCCAATCGAGCTAGTCTTCCGCTTCGCATGGACGCCTTTGCTCGATCGATGATTGAACTGCTGCAAGCAATCCCAGCTGACAGTGACTCACAGATGTCGTCAGACAGGGACATTTGCAACTACACCTACTCAAGAGAAATACCCTGCGAAGACTTCTACTGCTTTCTGGTAGAGGCAAACAAAGCAACTCTGCTTTCGCTGACTGCGGACGGACTCATGGCTCAAAGCAAGGCTGCCAAATATTCCAGCGCTCTGCTTGAAGTCTTGGTTGCCGCCGACGCAGACGAATCACTTCGTGCATCAGACTACTTGAGGCTGGAGGATCGACTCATTGAAGTAGCAGGTGTAGAGGTCACCCACATTCATATTGGTCGCTCGAGACAGGACTTGCACGGCACTGTCAGGAGAATGATTGCGCGTAACCGGTGGCTGGATCTCTTTGCTCAGGTTCAATCTGTTCGAGAGGAGCTGCTAACGGCTGCAACTGACCACTTGGACGTAGTCATTCCTGCCTACACGCACGGTGTGCCATCTCAGCCAACAACATTTGGGCACCAACTTTTGGCTTACCACGATTCTTTTGCTCGATTGGCAAGCCGAATGAGAGAAGGATTCCATCGACTAAACCGTAGTCCCTACGGTGCAGGAGCGGGAACTACAAGCAGTTTTCCTCTGGACCGTGAGCGTCTCGCGGCACTGTTAGGGTTTGATTCGCCAGTGGAGAACAGCTACGACGCGAATTTCATTGACAGCATGGAATACAAGGGTGAACTGGCAAGCCTCGTTAGCAGTGCAGCCACAACTATCAACCAATTTGTCTCGAATGTTCACAGCCAGCAACGAGATCCTTGGCCCTGGCTGTACCTCGGCGAATCGGGCGTCAGCGGTAGCAGTTCTATGCCGCAAAAGCGAAATCCTCGTGATCTCGATCGTCTGCGTACCGTCTCAAACGACGTGCTCTCGCTTGCACATCGACTCAAATTGAACAGCCACAATGTCGACGCTGGGATGCATGACTATCGTATGGCGTCGAACGTCACCGATCTAAGCGACTCGGCAATGGATATGCTTCGACGGTTCGGCAATCTGGTAGGAGAATTGGTCGTAGATTCCGACCGTGCCTTGAATGCAATTGATCGTAGCTTTGCCACCTCAACACAAGTGGCGGACCTGTTAGTCAGAACTACAGGGATGTCGTTTCGAGACGCACACGGATTTGCGGCAAGCTTGGTGGACCTTGCACGCTCGACAGAAAGGAAGCTTCGATCGATCAGGGAAGAGGAAATCGCTGACCTTTATCAGGCTCAATTCCACACTCCACTTCCACTGCCCATTTCCGACATTCACGCTGCACTAGAGAGTTCGACCATGGTCTTTGGCCGCAAGGGTCTAGGTGGACCACAGATCGCTGAAACAACTCGCATGTTGAAGGCTGGTCGGGCAAGGTTGCGTGACGACGACATTTGGTTCCAAAAGGAAGTTACTGCCATAATAAGCGCCGATATCGCGTTGCAAGATGCCTTCTTTCGCCTTTGCAGCGCAAGTGAATAAGCACCTGTCTTGCCGTTGAAACCATTGCTTTTCCGTCGCATTTGCAGATCCTAATCGCTACAAGTGTGACACTCTTCATTCATCCATGGAGGTGAAGACTTGAATTTTCCATTGTCACTGGGAAACCTACCACGCATCTGTTCGTGTGTTCTTGTTTGTTTCGTTGTTGCAAGTCCTTTGAACGTCCTGGCTCAGCAGGAAGCTGAACAAGAGGACGAGGATCAACAGGATGCCGAAATGGAGGAAATCGTCATTGTCGGCAGCCAGATCAAGGGCGCCGATGTGACCGGAATTCTTCCGGTTTCCGTGTTCAGTGCGGACGACATCGAAGTACTTGGCGTCTCATCGGGCGATGAATTGATGGACATGATTCCCGAGCAGGGACAGAACTTCTTCAACGAAGAGGAAAACATCAGCGGTGGCGTCAATGCGGCGCGGGGCGACATTGGGGCGTTCAACCTACGGAACCTCGGAACTGGTAATACGCTAGTTCTTCTCAATGGACGAAGATTGGTTAACGCCGCAAGCTATCAAACGGAAGAGGTCGGCGGCAGTTTCGTGCCGGTCAACACCGTCAACTCCAACACGATCCCGCTCTATGGAGTGGACCGTGTGGAAGTGCTACGCGACGGCGCAGCGGCTGTTTACGGAGCTGATGCTGTCGCAGGCGTGGTGAATACAGTCCTCGAGAAGGACATCGAAGGCTACTCAGTACGCATGCGAACCTACTGGTACGACCTAGTAGGGCGTCTCACCCATGAAGTTAATGGCGAGTGGGGAAGTTACTTCAACGATGGAATGACCCACGTTGGCGTTATGTTCGACTATCTCACACGCGACAACATTCACTCTAGCGAGGATTCCCGTTGGGCCGACAGCGAAATGAGGTATCTGTTGCCGGACGACTCTCCTTGGTGCACTAAAACAGACGATAGCGACACATGTGAGGAGACAGACTTCCGCAACACGAGCGCTAACTCACTGTATGGTCAATTCGACATTCGTCGTAGCGTATCGCGCTTTGGTTTGTCGGGAATCACCGACAGAGCAGGCGAATTTGAGACGTTTCCCCTCGGCCATGAAGATTGCGACTGGCAGCTGAATGACACCATATGTGGCGGAGTAGATGGCAATGGCACTTATCGCTACAACTTGAACGAATTTAGAGATTTGTCATCGGATTTGGATCGTCTTGGCCTGTTTGTATTTGTCAATCACGACTTCGATAACGGAATGGAAGGGTTTGGCGAGTTTCTCTACTACTCCTCCGAGTCTGTATTGTCGCGACACCCTTCAGCGTCGTTCTCAAGTGTAAAACTGAGAGTGGGGCCGGAAAACTACTACAACCCGTTCGGTCCGTGCGGTTCTCCCAATCGATTGCCGGACGATTTGATTCCGGATGTTCCATGCGAGGGGCTTGAATTGGAGATTGACTTCTATCGGTTTGCCGAAGTGCCCAGAATTGTTGAAAACGACGGCAACGTCTTCAGGATTCTGGCAGGGCTTTCGGGCACTCAATATGAGTGGGACTGGGAAGCGGCTCTAGTCTACTCCGTGGCTACACGAGAGGATCTCACCCGCAATCGTGTATCCAACACACTCATGGCTGAAGCGCTATTCGATTCAACACCGGCCGCTTACAACCCGTTTAGCGCGGGTGTGAACAGCAACATTGAGCGAGCTTTAGTCGACGTGACGCGGGATAACGAGATGCAATTGACTCTTGTTGACATAAAGGTTTCCAACAACGATGTCTATCAACTGCCAGCGGGACCTGTAGGTGCACTGGTAGGCGCAGAAATTCGAACCGAATCGTTCGAAGACGATCGAGACCCGCGCCTAGATGGCACCATCGTTTTCACTGATTATCAGGGAGACACATTTCCCCTGGTTTCGGATGTAGTTAACTCGAGTCCAACGCCAGACAGCAGTGGAGACAGAGATGTGTTCGCACTTTTTGGTGAGCTGCAAATTCCAATTATGAACCGAGTGGACTCTCTAATTGCATTGCGTTACGAGAGCTTCTCTGATATTGACGACACTTTTGTTGGGCGATTTGCTATCGGATGGCGACCTTCCGACGAACTGCAGTTTCGAGCTTCGTTGTCTCAAGCGTTCAGAGCACCCAATCTGGTCACCATCAATGAGGACATCGTTGCCCGCCAGAACACACGAACAGACTGGACATGCATATATGCCGCAGAAAGAGGTGGCGACCCTGAGCAGGATGTTGTGGATTGCAGGAATTCAACGCAACGAGTTGCCGAAGGCAGCGAAAACTTGGTTTCAGAGCGCAGCGACAATCTATCCATCGGCGTCGTGTTTGAACCAGTTGAATGGGTAACCTTTACATTGGACTATTGGTCAATAGTGAAGGAAGACACCGTAGGACTCTTTGGCGAAGAGAACCACACTGTCTACGACCTCTTGCTACGGCTACGCCATGGAAACTCCGACTGCACAACACTCCAACCGAACTCTGCCGTGAATCGAGTTGACGACGTTCCTGACGACGAGGCAGCGGTCTACAACGCTGCGGGAATATGTCCCGCGGGAGCCATTCACAATATCGTTGACAACTATGCCAATCTCGACACACGCTCGCTCGACGGATTCGACATAGGCATATACGGCGACTTCGACACTGAGTGGGGCGATTTCACAGTTAAGTATCTGCGGTCGCAACTAAATGAGTTCGAACAAGAGCCGGGCGGTCCTTCTGCAGAATTGGTCGAGGCAAAGAATCAAGGAATAATTCCTGCAGACATCCCAGTAGGCGGATTTGCAGACCTCATTGGCCAAGATGGCAACCAGGAGTTCAAAGAGACTTTGTTAGTTCGCTGGAGCATGGCTCCCTATGCGGCGTCCCTGTCAAGCACTCGACTAGGGGAGTTCTATCAAGATTCCTTGACTCTGGAAGACGGAACCCGCTACGTAGTACCCGAGTTTCAAACTTGGAATCTGACGTTCGACTTCACAACTCGATACTTCTTCAACAAGACTAGATTTCGGTTGGGAATTCGCAATGTAACGGAAGAACGAGCTCCATTAGCCGACCGGTATTTTGGGTTCTTTTCTGATGCTCACAGAGACTATGGACGGTACTACTACATTGATGTCCGCGTTACCGGAGACTAGAGCCAGAAAGAACATTTACAACACAGAACGAAGTTCGCGCAGCGGATGCCAATCCCGAGGGTTTTCAAGTGGTTAGGTCCTTTGGGAAGATTGAGGCGTCACTAGATGGGATGATTTGCAACCGTTTTCGTGGAAACAGGCAGGATCTCTCCGTAGGAGCGACTCAACTCGGGGTTCTGTAAACTTCAAGGATTCACGAGGGAGGGATCATGTTTTCATCACAACTCTATAACCAACAAACTACGTGGGACGAAATCAAAAGCGTTCTCATGACAATGGAATACGGTCGATGGGAGAGCGCATACTTCTACGATCACTTTGTTCCACCATGGCACAACGACCTCAACGTCGTGGAATCGGACTCGTTTCCCACGTTTGAGGGACTGACCCTTATGGCCGGAGCATCTGCCGTTACATGCAAGTTGAAGTTGGGAGTGCTCGTGTGCGGCAATACGTATCGCAACCCCGCCCTCATGGCGAAGATGGTTGCCACCATGGACGAAATGTCGTTTGGCCGTGCGCAGTATTGCATCGGAGCCGGATGGAACGTGCGGGAGCACGCGGCCTACAGCTGGGAGTTTCCCAGCATGAAGGAGCGCTCCGACAGATTGGAGGAGGCTTGCGAACTTGTGCATTTGCTATTCACGTCGACTGACCTTGTCAACTACGAAGGAAAGTACTACTCGCTCAAGGATGCGCCGTTTGCACCGCGAGGCTATAACGGCCGCAAAATCCCCATCATGGTGGGTGGGAACGGTGAACAACGGACGCTAAAAACGTGTGCCAAATATGCCGACATATGCAACTTGGTAGGTGTGAGCCCCGATCAGGTACGACACAAGAAGCAAGTACTGGAACGACACTGTGAAGCCGTTGGGCGAGACCCGTCCGACGTAAAGATGACTGCGCACGTGCCGATGCGAATCATTCGCGATGAGGAACATGCAAAGCGAGCCCGGCGGGATCGAGAGTGGCTGATGATTGGGTCGCCGAACTACGTAGTCGATCGAGCCAAGGACTACATTGACGCTGGCGTGGAAGAGTTTATGTTGCAGTCCATACAGCAAAAGCCCTGGGTGTATGCAGAACTCAACGAAGAGATATTTGCCGCGTTCGATTGATTTTTTGGGCTGGTTCACTATTGGCTAGTCAATTCTTTTAAAAGGCTTGGTGAACGACGACTAAAGTCAGTCACCCGTGTGCTTGTTGTCAATCCCAACGACGACATAGTGCAATTGACACGGTCGAGTTCTGTGTTCTAGTTTTTATGCAATCTCGAGTTGAGCCACAATTGCGTGCCTTTCATACGAAATGCCGCTCTTGGACTCGATTCGCGATGAGTCCCATCGAATTGCACAACGACACTTTTTGAAGAAGACTCGTTGGCAACTCCGTGAATTCATTGCATTGCGGCTCGGATAGTGCGTATACTTTGGACTGTTTGAGAAGTGGTGCAAGTCATGGCTGACCCCGTATCGAAAACAACAACGCAGTTGGGATTTGTATTGCTGCTTTGCCTCGTAGTCGGCTATGGATTCTTGGCTGTTGTGTTGATCGTGATGGCGTTGGGTTCTCCAGTAATCCCGATATGGGTCAAGGTCATGGTGATTCTTGGCGTGGTCGGAATGGGCTTGCTGCTGTTTTCGGTGATTCGGCAACGATTGATCGAGTCAAAGACTGACAAATACAAGGACGTTCAGCCATAGTTAGGCTTTATGGCTTCTGTGAGACTGCCGATTGTTGGTGCTTAGCAACGATAGCCAACAGGCTTACCATTGACGTTTCACAGCGGAGACATTGTCGCTTTCGGCAGCCGAAGCACAGGCTCCTGCGTTTGGATTTCAACTACTTAGGAGGATAAGACATGCTGGTAGTTACAGGCAACGACATTCCAGGCAAGCGCATTGTGAAGACCTTGGGAATTGTGCGCGGAAACACCGTTCGCGCACGGCACGTCGGCCACGACATCGTCGCAGGACTGAAAAACATCGTAGGCGGCGAGATTGGAGAATATGCGAAGCTAGTAGCAGAGAGTCGCGAACAGAGCTTGGACCGCATGAAAGAGCAGGCGGAACAACTCGGTGTGAATGCTATTGTTGCAGCAAGGTTTAGTACGTCCGTGATGCAAGCTGGTGCCGCAGAGCTTTTGGCCTACGGTACCGCTGTTGTCGTAGAAGACGAGTAGACGTTTGAATTAGCCCGCAATTTCGATTCGTCTGGATTGCTCAATAGAACGACAGCGTCGTGGCGCCACGACGCTGTTTTGAATTCCCTTTGTGTTAGCAGTACGTCAACGTGTCAGGCGTAAGTCTAACTCTCGAAGGCTAATCTCAACGAGGATTAGTCCTCGATCAATCGCCACATGACAGCGTCTGCAAAAATCGAACCAGGGGTACCGTCAACAACAACTACTTCAACCTCGGTTTGCGGATCACTGATTTCAAACTGGCCAACCTCGTTCCACCCTTTGACTGCAGTAGTGGTGGACGCAAGATCCAACTGCGTTGCCGAAGGCTGTTGAACGCCGATTAATCGGAATTCGCCAATTACGTTTCGCATCGGCTGCTCTTCGTTCTCTGTGGACTCCTCGTCTATCTCTTCTTCGAACTCATCTTGAGGGTAGCTATCGAATTCGCCATCAAATTCAACCGGACCGCCAAAGCCAAACGACACGCTTCCGGAAAACTGCGTGCCTGATTGTGCTCGCAGACTGAATGTTGGGTCAGGCACGTGATACGCCAAACTCCACAGTCCGGGTTCCGGCAAAACCGCCTTGAAGCTTGCTTGAGCATCGGCACTTCTACGTTGCTTGAGTGCAAACGTAAAGCGGTATTTGCCATAGCTTCTACGATCAACAGATCTCGTCCAAGGGTATTGACTGAGAGAGAACGAAGTTGTCGACGGCAAACCGCTATCTAGTTCAGATTCGGTGGGAAACTCTAATCCTCCGAGAAAGTAGCCAAGCAGCCTTGGAATCTCCACTTCATCTGGTTGCGCTTCATCTCCGATGATCGAAAATCCTTCATCCAAGTCATCAACAATGATTGCATCTGCGTAGGGAGGCGCCCAATCCACCTGCTCGATGAGTGGAAGTTCCAGAGAATCCGTCGGACTAAAGTCTTCCAGATCTGGCAGTGTCAAAACAATAGGTAGCCGATTGTGAGAAAGCAGAGGATCTATCGAAATGCTTGCGGGGGGAAATCTATCTCTAAATGCGATTCTCACCGAAGTATTGCCTTCCACCCGAATTGTGTCCAAAACCCCGGTCTGTCGACTGCCACTTTCGGGTCTACTTGATGCATAGGCAATGTTCACGTTACCAGGAGCGGGCTCGTCGTTGCGGAGGACAAAGCTGGTCTGGTAGACCGACTCGCCATATTGTGTATCGCGTAGCCTTTCCAATTTTGGCTTAGAAGTCACAAATCCTGGTAGATTCTTGGTGTCGAGCCAATCTCCCACCAAATGATCCATATCCAATCCAACATCCAATGCCGTTTGCAGGAATTGATCCTTGGTGTAGTAGCTGCCTCGATAGCGAGATACGAGCTCGCCCAGAAAGGCGGAAACAGCCTCTCGACCACCATCGTTGACCAGAGATTGCGCGATGGCGTTTCCTTTGAGAAGCAACACATGGTAGGCCTGTTCCGGGACCATCTCGTAGTCAATATCGGCAAGAGATGTAGCCAACGCGTGTTCCCAAACAGAATTTCGACCCGAGTGGGCATTGCGCATTTGCTCACCATAGGAGGGGCCGCTTACTCCAAAGAACCCTCCCGCCAGTCCAAGTCCTAGAACCTCAATTGGGTTTATGTTTCGATAGATGGAAAAGTAGTGAATACTGTTCGTTGTTATTTGTGTAGCCAATTCCTTGACTACATACTTGAGGCCTATGGCACCTCGGCCTTCAGGCATGGTTTGAAAATTAACCAGGTTTTGTGAAACGCTGCTCAATGGGTTTCCGCCGTGGGGGTCTTGTTCGAAAAAGCGCTCGAGTAGGACGAGCTTGCGTTTCCCAAGATCCTCTTCGCTTTCGTTCTGAGTCGCCATTTGCACTACATTTTCAAACCGGGCAATGGGAAATCCCGATTCGCGAATTAATTGAATACCGGGCTGTGTGAAGACGCTGTCGGCACGCCATCCTCCCTCGTAGACTTGGAGCCGCACGGGTACCTCTACAAACGACAAGGTGCCATAGGGGTACTCTAGCCCCACCTCAGACAAAATCTCGGTTTTTTCCTGGATCCACTCGGTCAGGACTGGTCCCATTTGCTCGAAATAGCGGAGACTCTTGGCGTGTTTCTTGCTGACCAAGAGTTCGAATTCAACGCCATTGACCTCTAGCGAGCGTCGTTCGAATTTAGACCCGATCAGGGCAAACTTTGGAACGGGATTGTTCGGATTGAAACGAAACGTTGATCGTTTGCTCTGGTCCAACCGCTCACGCGTGCCTGGTCCGGCCACGATCCATCCGTTGGGCACGGTAACTTCAATGTCCAAAGCGAAGAAGTCTTGCGGCCGCACCTCCCATGTGGAGCGGCCGTATGCCGCGCCAGATGAGGGCAGCCAGCGTACACCTGGAAGCAGCGCTACGAACTTTGGATGAAAAATGTAGGATTCGACACCTAGTCTCCCAAGTAGCTGAACCTGTTGTGCATTGAGATCTAACAGATCCAATTTGCTGTCGAGATACGCAAAGAGCGGATCGGGAACACCTTTGGCCACAATGCGCAACTCGGAAGCCGACGGCTCGGCTCCAACATCCAATATGCGCAACAATCCATCCTCAAAGGTATAGTTGTTCGTCGTTGAACCATTGATGGCCACTTCACTAATTCGGTAGCCTGGATTCAACGAGAACACCCACACGTCATTTTTGGCCTCACCCGAGGAACTCAGGTCGAGAATGAGATCGAGACTGATCTTGCTACCGGGAAATATCTCAATTGCGCCAGTAATTTTCTCGACGTCTACGAAGCTATGGTTTTGAAATTCAGCATGCACCGACGCCCAACGGTCCAACCTTTCTTGGCTCATTTGCTTGGTGTAAATCAAACCTACGATAGTGGCTAAACCCAATGCAACACAAACACTCCCTGCAGTGCCCAGTAGCAGTCGGTTCTTTATGTAGTCCAGTCTTGGGTGGATAGCCGCCGCCGCTGCTATGAGCCCTCCTGCAAGCAGAAGCACCACAATTCGGTTGAGGAACAAGTCTGTTGTGACAAATATGGGCGCTACTTCAGACGGCATTACATTAATGCCAACGTTCATTGACAGAATGGACCCCAAGACATGCGGCAACTGCGTGTAGGCCCAGAAATACATGCTGGCAAGGATCGCCACGATCAAAATTACCAAGATGCGGTATCGCACGAGCACTGCCAGAAAAATCGTCAATGAGCCCCAAAACGCAAGACTTGGAACGATGTCCCAGACCAGAAAGGCAAGAGCGCTCGTTGGTTCGATGGCTCCCCCAATGTATGCACCTGTCAAGGTAGTGAGAGAACCGATTGCCAAGATGGCCAGCACAATAAGTGCTGCCGCAGAACCCAATAGCATTACGATGCCCATTAGCCTTCCTGCGACGAATTCCAAATTCGATACAGCTCTCGCGTCTATAACCTCGCCTATACGGTCCCGGAGGTCCCGTGCTCTAATGTCAAATGCGAGAAACACGATTCCAAACGTAAACCATCCGATGATGAGCTGACTCAATTGACCAATGAGAAACATCGGAGCATTCTGCAGAGACGCAGCCGCAGAGGAGGTTGAAGTGGCGGCATGTGCAAAACTGACTCCAAGCCAAGTGAAAATGCAGGAAATCGCTGCAATTGCGATGAAAACCCACGTTCGCACCAAACGTCTGCAGGAGCGAATTTCGGCAACAGCCAACGACCACAGGTTAGCGGGCTTCATTAGTTACCTCCTTCAGACGAGTTTGATAGAGTTGAAGTGCTTCGTGAGCAGACGATGGGGTCTGATGGTCCACCGCGTGAGCATCAATACAAAGGTGAACCAGTGCCACGCACGCAAATCGGCGGTATGACCTCAGAGAATTCACGGGACAGGTCACTTCATGTTTCTCTTGCTGAAATTTGGTTGGTCATCGGTGCTTCTAGTAGCTTTGGTGCCAATTGTAGACAGCGTTTACTAGCGACACTGGGAGCATTGAGTCGTCAAGGATGGTCCGAAGGGTTAACTCGCAAACACAACATCGAAAATCCGAAATTACGTGGTTACATGGATTCAGTTTCCGATAACCACTGCTAGCTGAACGATAGACCAGCTAATACTCATCGATTCTTCCGCTTTGCACTGTGTTACAGCTCTAGTCTACGTCTTCGACTAAAGTCCATTTCACTGCGTCTCCGATGTTGAGCCAGCCGCTTTCCGTATTGGGGGTGACCATCACATCCACACTTTCCGTGTCGATGCTATAGATGCCCAATTCGTTCCAACCGCTAGTTGCCTCGAATGCTTTGAATTCGATGGAGTCATGGCTATTGGCTGTCACTACAGCGACTTGATACGTACCAGGCCTGAAAGTCCTAGAGTACGAAATAATGGTTCCTGGATCTGGACTGTAGGATGAACGGTATTGCTTATTCTGAAGGCTAGGCAAGTGGTACTCTAGTTTCCAACTGCCTTGAGTAGGCAGTTTTGCATTAAACGTCGCAGACGTCTCGCCGGACTTGAAGAAGTTGATAGCGTGCGTCCGCCGATATTTTCCATAGCTTGTTGGGTGGCTCTCCCGATACCACAGTGCTGTTGCAAACGGGTTTGCTGCTAGAGTTTTCAATGCATCGTCCAAATGTAGCAAATTACCGTCCATCTCAAGTTCTGAGTCATAATTTCCAAACAAGTAATGGATCCATCTGGGAATGATCGTCTCTCCTTCTGGCTCTTGCGTTCCAGTTGTGGCGAAACCATCGTCCAAATCGTCGATTATGACGGTGTTGGAGTTGAGTGGAGACCATTCGACCTCAGCTACTAGCGGTAGTGCTTCAGCGTCTGTCGACGTAAGATCTTCGAGCTCCGGCAGACTCACATTAAGTATGTTTCGATTGAGTGACAGAAAGGGATCTACTTGAACAGAGGCTACTGGACTGTTGCTTTGAATTGCAATCTGCAATGAAGTCGAAGCAGGAACGCGTAGCGGATCAAGATGGTGTTCGTACGATGCACCGGTTTCCGAATACGAGAGGGCAACAACACCAGGTACAGATTCGTCGTTGCGAATGACAAAGCTCGCTTGGTAAACCGCTTCACCGAACTCTGTATCTTGCAGTCTCTCCAAATTGGAATTTGCAATCAAGAAACCTGGAAGATCGGAGCTGTGGAGCCAATTCCCTAATGTTTCATCCAATGTTAAGCCGGTAGCCAAAGTGATGCGACGGAAATCGTCGTCATCGAATGAAGTTCCTGTGTGCTCAGCAATTAATCGTGAGAAGAAGCCTCCAATAGTTTCTTCACTGAATGTGCTTCGAATTAATCTAACGATGGCATTGGTCTTCAGCTGCATGACGTGGTAGCTCGTATTAGGGTCGCCAATCAGGTCCAAATCGCTCAGTGCCGTTCTACTGGCCTGTTCCCATACCGACGGCTTGTCGACGAACTCGTCGAACCAATTGTGCTGGGATAGTCTGGGAGTAATCCCAAATCCGTCGCCGGACGAAATCAGGGTATTTGTGACTTCGGCAACTCTATTGCCAGACAGACTGGAGTGGAGCGAGAAGTAGTCGACTCCGTCCAATATAAAGCTCCTAGCAATTTCGTTGACTACCATGTCCGTCGCTGTCGCACCAGGACCAAACGACCTCGTACGATGTGCCACTAGTTGACGAGATAGATTTGCCTTGGGGTTTCCACCGTGAAAGTCGTTGTCGAAGTACGAACTCAACAGTTCTAGTATGAACTCCGCACGTTCAATACCTCCGTCTTCGAGGTCGTGCTCCTGCGCATTGATCACATATTCGAATTTAGCAATCGGAAAACCGGACTCGCGAATCATGTGAATGCCGGGTGGTGAGTAAATGCTGTCCATTCTCCATCCGCCGCCATACACTCTTAGTGATGCTGGTATTTCGACGAAAGAGAGTGTCCCGTAGGGATATTCAAGGCCAAGCTTGACTGCATTTTCCATTCGCTCGGCGATCCACTGTTTTAGCGAGGGAACGACATCTTCGAGGATGACAAGATTCTTGGTGTGTTTTCTACTTAGAAGCAACTCAAACTCGACACCCGCTACCGTCATAGCACGTCGCTCAAAGTTGGAGCCAAGCAGCGCCACCTCCGGTATTGTTTTGCTTGGATTGAAGCGATAGGTGGTTCTTTTTCCTTGTTCTACAAGTGTGCGCGTTCCGGGTCCAGCGACAGTCCAGTCGTCAGGCACAGTTACATTGACATCGAATGTAAAGAAATCCGGAGGTCGCAGCTCCTGATTTTCTCTGCCATAGGCCGAACCAGAAGCAGGGAGCCAACTCACTCCGGGCACTAGAGCAAAAAATTTAGGATGAAAAATGAATGACTTGGTGCCGTATCGAACGGCACCTAGAGCTTGGACGTAGTCCATGTCTTTCCACTTAAGGGAACTGTCCAAGTATGCGAACCGCGCATCGGGTACACCGGAAGCCACTAGGTGGACCTCTGCCCCCTTGCCGCTCATTGCATTTGCTTCGATTCGCAACAGGCCATCCTTGAATTCCCATGAGTCGCTTGTAGTACCGTCTATTGAGACATTTCTGATCTTGTAGCCTGGATTGAGCGAAATCAGCCAAGAGTCTCCCTGTGGGTCTTGGAAAGGAGCTAGGGTCAAGCGCAAGTCAAGATCAATCCTCCTTCCAGGGAACACCCCGATCTCTCCGCGTATGGCTTCAATGTCCGTTGTGAAATCAAGTTGATGCTCAGCGTGTATGGAAGTCCAGCGATCTACCAAATTGAGATCGTGAATCTTGCTTTGAAGCAGACTTCCTATGCCTATTCCAGCAACCAGTGCGGCTGTTAAGCCTGCCGCCAAGTTGGTGGGACGACTGCGAAAACCCATTTGACGAGGGTGAACGCTTGCGGCAACACCAATCACAGCAATGGCGAATACAACAACAAAGACTCGATTCAGGAATATGCTGAAGGTCGCAAACTGAGGCGCCAGGGCTGAGGGAAGAACGTCCATGCCAGTGTAGGTCGACAATGCCGGAGCTAGGAAGAACGGGATTTTCGTGCTCAAGGAGTAGTAACCGAAAATCAATCCCACCATTCCCAAGACAACCAATAGACGAAATCTAACCACGATCGCGAGAAGTATGGTCAAGGATCCCCATAGCAACAGATTGGGAAAGATGTCCCAAACAAGAAATGCCGCGACGCTTGCAGTCTCCCTGACAGCACCAAATCCAAGTCCAATTGCTTCGGCGAAAATGCCGAACACCCACATCCCAACGATCAATACAACAATTGGGATCGCGAGCAGTAGCACTATTCCCAAAAGTCGGCCTGTCAGCAGTTCAAAATTCGACATGGGTCGGGTATCGACGACCTCGCCAATCCGATCTCTAACGTCTCTTGCGCGAATGTCAAATGCAAGGAATACGATGCCCAACGTAAACCAAAGCAGGATCATCCGACCTACAGACGAAATAGTGAATTGAGGTCCTGATAAGCCGACGGATGGAGACACATAGGACGAAAACAGATTAGTGAGACTCTGGAGCAGGAACATGAAAGCGCCGCTTATCGTGGCTATCGCAACAAATACCCATGTGCGTATAAGCCGCCGGCAGGAGCGCATTTCAGCGGACATGATTGCCCAGAGTCTGTCAATTCTCATTTGTTCTCTTCCTTATTTCAATCGTCTTGTTCCGCTAAGGAGTCGAGGCGACTTGGGAGGAGTGAATACACCACGTGCGCATGTGGGATGAATTGAACTCCCGCGCTGTTGGCGCATGTTAGCCGCATATGTGTCCATTCCTCTCCTATTGGGTTACTAATGCAAGAACTGTGCCACACAACAACGAACTAGGGTCTGGTAGGCCTCATGCAAACGAACGAAGCAATTGAGCCGGTCAACCCTCACCAAGACTTGTGAAATTCGGCATGCCACCTGCCGCTTTGCGCTTGAATTGGGTTATCCGTTTTTCGAGAATTGTATTGACCAAGAATGCAGAGTTCAGACCTTAAAATTCTCAGATAAGCTGTATAATTCACCGTAAATTTAAAATTACATTTTAAATTTACGGTGTTAGTTGCACGAAATCGCCTAGCTAGTTTGCAGACGGCATTAGGGCGTCAGCCAGCGGTTGCTCTCATCGGGGCGCGACAGGTAGGAAAGACAACGCTTGCGTGGGAATGCGTCAAAGATCGCAAGGCAATCTATCTTGATCTCCAATCTTCGGAAGATCGAAGAAGTTTGAAAGATCCGCGTTACTTTCTAAGTCAATTTGAAACTCAACTAGTGATTCTCGACGAAATTCACCGAACTCCAGAGATCTTTTCACAGTTGCGCGGATTGATTGACGATGGGCGCAGGAAAGGCTTCAACTCTAGCCGTTTTCTGATCTTAGGATCAGCGTCGTCAGAACTGCTCAAGCAAAGCGGAGAGTCGCTTGCAGGACGTATCGAATATGTACAGCTCAACCCATTCAATATTCCGGAGGTTGGATCGGAAAATCTGGCAAAGTTGTGGTTGCGCGGAGGATTTCCCCTTAGTTATCTCGCAACAAGTGAGAATGACAGCATCAACTGGCGCAAGAACTTTGTTCGAACCTACATAGAACGAGATGCATCGCAGTTTGTGCAACGGGCTCCAACAGAGTTGCTTGATCGGCTATGGACCATGCTTGCACACAATCAAGGCACAACTCTCAACGCATCGCGTCTGGCCACGACGCTCGAGGTCACGTCACCAACCGTATCTCGCCACATTGGCTTTCTTCAAGAGCTACTGCTCATCCGCAAGCTAACACCCTTCAGTGCAAATCTCGACAAGAGACTAGTCAAGACGCCCAAAATCTATGTTCGAGATAGTGGTGTCCTGCATGCGCTCCTGAATCTTGCCACCCACGAAGATGTGCTGCGCCATCCCGTGAGCGGCTACAGCTGGGAGGGTTTTGCTATTGAGCAGATCGCAAATGCCGTCGCTGATCGCGCAACTCCAATGTTCTATCGCACAGCGGATGGTGCCGAGATTGATCTGCTTCTCGAGTGGCATGGATCGGGGGAACTCTGGGCTATTGAAATCAAGCAATCTAGCTCCAGCTCCCCCTCGAGAGGTTTTTATTCGGCAGTTAACACAATTGGTTCAAAACGAAATTTTGTTGTCTGCATGAAGGGCAGTCCACGCAAAATGCACAAGAACTTGGAAGTCATGGGGATTGTAGAGTTCTTGTCGGTAGTTTCTTGACAGCTGGATTGCAGCGAAGCAAACCTCTATTCGAGCGTTTTGACCGGGCTCCAGCGTACTGCATCTGCCATAGCCACACCGTTTTCAACCTGGTCAACAACAACGTCCACTTTGCCTGAAGTCGTTTCAAAAGTTCCCAGACTGTTCCATCCTGCAGTGGGGTTCTCTAGATCCAGTTCCGCCGAGAATTGTTCGCTTCCCAGATCAATCACAAACCGGTGCAATCCCAAGGATTGAGGGGTTGGCCAATAGCTTGTTATGAAGCCCTGCCTTTCTGCAATTGGATAGTCCAAATGCCAGGGGGTCAGCGCAGGCACATGAAACTCAACCATCCACGTTCCTGCCAAAGGAAGTTCTGCTGTAAACGTTGGCTTGGATTGTCCATCGTAATTGGGATGCGACACAAACGTTCGGTAATACGCTCCATGGCTAGTGTATTCTCGCTCCCGATACCATTGGAGGTATTCCGGTCGCCCGATATAGCGGGATGCTGTTCGTTGTCGAGGCAGACCGTGATCAAGATGGTGTTCCAGCAAATCGGGACCAAAGACGTAGGCGAATAGTGGAGGCTTCTTATGCTCAATTGAATAGGTACGCCCATTCGAGATCGTAAATCCACGATCCAAGTCATCTACAACAATGAACTCGTCAGGAGAAGGTTCCCAATCCAATCCTGTGACAGGAGGCACCAGTGGAGTGGTTGAGTCTACAACTTGCCAAAGCGGGACGCTCCAACGCAACTCCTCTCTATTTAGAGCCAGTCGTGGAATTAACGTCAAGGTGTCTATTGGCGAAGAGGTGTGTACTGCCACACGCAGCGCAGAATTTCCTGCAACGTGTATGGGATCAGACTGATGTTCTCTCCGTGGGCCAGGGGTTTCATGCTTAAGTTCATACTCAATTCCCAACACGCCCGGAACGGATTGGTCATTGCGCACAGTAAACGAAGTCTGAAAAATTGAATTGTCAGCATCGTCATTGCGTATCTCTTCAGCGTGCAAATCCGAGTACACAAAACCCGGAAGTGCGTTGCTGTTTAGCCAATCGCCTAGGAACAGTTCAAAGTTAATGCCTGATTCCATCGCAGTCTGGAAGAATTCTTCCTGCGAGTAGGTCTTTCCACGATATTTCTGGAGTAGTCGGTGCAGAAAGCTACCGATTTGCTCTCTTGGCATTGTGTCAAACATGGATCTTGTTATGCCCAAGCTCTTGATCATTAGCGATTCCAGCGCCAACTTGGGGTGGGCGTCGAAGTCTGTGGACGCAAGCGAGTTGGCGAGCAGAAAGTCCCATACCTGAGGACGTTCGATTTGACCGCCCCGAGTCAAATCAATGAAATTCTGCGCAAACCATTCGTTGGGGCTTGAAGTTGTAAACATGCCCTCGGTAAAGCCGTGGACCTGCATGAAGTGAATCGAAAACAGTGCATCACCTTCGGCTGCCAAGTCCGATGCCAAGTCGTTGAGGATGTAGAGCAGGGCAGTTGCGCCTTCCCCGTGGGGCGCAGTCTGATAGCCCAAGACTTGTTTCCCCAGACCCAAGATAGGGCTGCCACCGTAAAGGTCGTTTTGAAAGTAGTATCTAAGCAACCCAAACAGAAATTGCCCAATCGCTTCTTCGTCGCCTTCGTACTCATCCTCGGCCTGGGCTAGTGCTTTTTCAAACTCCGCGATGGGGAAGCCAGACTCGCGGATAAGCTGCAGTCCTGGAGGAGTGAAGGCTGTTCCCATGCTCCAGCCTCCTTCATAGACACGCAAGGAAACGGGCACTTCAACGAAAGACAAGGTTCCAAAGGGATAATTCAATCCCACAGCTTGAAGTTGATCTACTTGTTCTCCTGTCCAATCCTTCAAGGCAGGAACTGCTTTCTGGAAAACGTCCAGGTTCGTCTTGTGCTTCGAGCTGAGAAGCACCTCGAACTCAATTCCGCCAATCTCGAAAGCACGTCGTGCAAATTTCGACCCAATCAGTGCAAGCTCTGGTATTGGATTCTTGGGATTGAATCTATAACGCGCGGTATTGTTTTCAACTACCTTGGTGCTGCTCCCTGGTCCAGCGACAGTCCAATGCTCGGGAACGACAACATTGATGTCCAAATCAAAAAAATCTATCTTGTGGGTTTCTAGAACGTGGCGCCCAAATGCTGCCCCTGCTACGGGAAACCAGCTAACGCCCGGCATCAGAGCGACGAATTGTGAGTGGAAGATGTAGGACTTTTGTCCTTGGAGGAAGAGCTTACTTGCTCTAGCTGGTTCCATCGTCTTCCAATCCAAAGGACTGTCCAAATAGGCAAATAGCGGATTTGGAGTCCCACGAGCCACCAAGTGAAGCTCGGACGTTGGGCTAATAGTGTTGGTTGTATTTATGCGTAGCAGGCCGTCCTCAAATTCGTAGTCCTCTGCAGTTTCCCCGTCGATCTCAACTAGTGATAGTTGGTAGCCTGGATTTAGTGAAAACAGCCATTCGTTCGTAGAAGATTCCTCTGAGGATGCCATGGTCAATGTCAAATCCAGGTTTATTGTCCTTCCGGGACGTATTTCCACAGTTCCGCTGACGGCCTCAACGTTGGTTTCGTCGTGAAATCGGTTTTCCTTGTGGATTGAGGCCCAGCGTTCCTGCTGGCGCAGGTCTGATTCCTTCGCGAGCATTAGCCCCATGATCGATACTGCTGACAGAAGCAACACTCCGACTCCAGTACTCAAATACAAATTTCGCAATGTAGGACGCGCGATTCGAGCATGCAAACCAGCGGACAAAACCAAGAACGACGCGGAAAGTGCCAATAATGTCAATCGATTCAGAACGATGTCCCACGAGGCAAATTGTGGGGCCAGCTCAGAGGGAAAGATCGCTGCACCTGTATACGTGGATAGTGCAGACGCCAGATATAGTGGCGTGGCTTCACCGAGCGTGTAGTAGATGAACATTAGACCAAGCATTGCGACAACAACGAGCAATCGAAATCTCAAGACGGTGGCTAGCAGAATCGTCAGCGATCCCCAAAACGCCAAGTTAGGCAAGATGTCCCAGACAAGGAACGCGACGACGCTCACGGGCTCAATCGCGCTCCCGAATTCGAAGCTGAACAACTCGGCCAATGCTCCCCATACCGCGATAAACCCTATAGTCAATGCGGCGGGGATTGCTAGCAGCACGACTATTCCAATTAGCCGTCCCGACAATAGGTGAAGATTGGAGATTGGTCGAGCTTCCAGCGCTTCGACAATACGATCTCGAATATCTCGGGCACGAATGTCAAACGCGAGAAACACCATGCCGACCGCGAAACAAATCACAATCGGCTGGGCCATTTGACTCAGCAAATAGCGAGGACCAAACAAGCCAACAATCGGCGCGTCATCTGAACTGTTGGCATAGTGTTGGTTTAGTGATACCCATTGGGCTATGCAAAAGAACGTGGCTAGCGCTGCTGCGACCCAAGTTCGAATTAGCCGCCTACATGAGCGCATCTCGGCCTTCGCGACAACCCAGAGAGATTGCGGTTTCAATTGATTAGCCTGTTCGATTTCATGTACTGTGATTGCCTAGGGCTACGTGGACAGATTCTGCTGAGTCATTGGGTTGTACATTCCGTAGAGACGCACTAAGAACAGAGTGTAGGGATCTCCGGCGCTCATTCGGCTGAAATGGTTATCTCTTTGTCCGTAATGAACTCGAGCAGCGTTGGTGTTCCATCCTTCGTTGCAGCAAGCCCTCTTTTGATTGCCGCAGAAATGTCATTGGGATCGGTAATGCGTTCACCATAGCCCCCGAATGCCTTGGCCATATCCGCATAGTTTCCAGAAATGTCGGTGGAACCGTACTTCTCTTGGGCCACTTGCATGATTGGTATCTCGATTGCCATGGAGAAATTGTTCATCAAAACAGACATAATCGGAATTCGCTCTCGCGCGGCCGTCTCGAAGTCCATTCCAGTAAATCCGATCGCCGCGTCGCCCCAGACGTTGATGCAAGTCTTCTCCGGATGGGCGATTTTCGCACCCATCGCCAAGCCTAGACCGTACCCCAACTGCGTTGTCTTTCCCCAGCCTAGGTAGGAGAGGGGAGTTGTTGACTCCCAGAAGGGCGAGAGTTGGTCTCGTGGACTTCCAGCGTCGTGGGTGATGATTGTGTTGTCGATATCGACGCACCTATGCAGCTCATGCAGAACTCGATAAGGATTGATGGGTTGTTCGTTATTCAAGCGTTTTGCTTCCCACTCTCCTAGCCATTGAGCCTTGATCTTGGCAATGCGTGCTGATACAGATTCTCTGCGAGTCTCAGCTTGAGCATGATCTCGATCAGCCATCGCCTCTTGCAGAGCACGCAGCGTCAATTGCGCATCGCCTATCAATGCGAATTGCGCTTCAACATCCTTGTTCAGATCCATGGGGTCCAACGTTGCGTGGACTATTGTCTTGTCGCGCGGCATGGGCACGCCAAACCCCGTAAGAGCAAAGCTACAGCCAATTCCGAGAATTACGTCAGCTTCATTCAAAAAGGTCTTAACGGTTCTAGGATTCGCTCGCCCGCCTGAGCCTAAAGACAGTTCATGGTTTTCGGGAAAGCAGCTCTTTCCTTCCAAGCTGGTCGTAACGGGGATCTGCCACTCTTCGGCGAATGCACGCAGTTCGTTCCAGGCTTTCGCATAGTGGACACCTTGCCCGGCGTATATGACAGGACGCTCAGCATCTGCAAGCACTGCCGCGACTTCCTCCACTGATTGTGGGTCAGGTCCGGTTCGTGTGGCGAATGAAGGCGTGTACTTCCAATCCTCGGGAACATCTTCACGCCAAAGATCCACGGGAACCTCAATCAATACGGGACCTGGTCGACCATTGCGAAGCTGAAAGAAGGCACGACGCATGACTTCTGGAATGGCACGTCCCATGGTCAACGGTTCAGCCCATTTCGTTACATGCTTCATGTTGAGCGTTGAGTTGAAATTGGGGTAGTAATTGGCGATACGTCTGGGGTAGCCCGCAGGCAGCACGAGAATTGGAGATGATTCAGAGTACGCTTGAGCGACCCCGCCAAAGGCATTTTCTGCGCCCGGGCCATGCTGCATGGTGAACACTCCGACCTTTTCGCCAGAGGAGAGACGCGAGTAGGCATCGGCCATGTGCAGGCCAATACGTTCCTGACGCACAATGATGGTTCGAATGTCTGCGACTGCAGCTGCCTCAATGATGTTGTTTACCGGATAGGCAAAGAGAACATCGACTCCCTCAGCCTTGAGTACGTGAGCAATTGCGTCAGCTACTTTCATGTTCTTTCCTTTCTTGCATTTGCCGTCTGCAACGAATTGGACACTTCCGTTTGAGTCCACGTTCGAGAGGTCTATCTAGTGTAGCAACCGTTTCAACATCATCGTCGCAACACTAAATTAGTCTCATAGACTCTCGGCAATGCCTTGAACTGTGTCAGCGAAGCTCAATGAGGCAAAACGGTCATCAAGAATTCGCTGCAATGCAACTAGTTCTTCCAATTCCGGAGCACAATGTCTAGCGCAAGTCTACTCTCGGATAAATGTGTGTTTGATACCATGCCTCAATTTTTCGGCAGCCTGTATTAGTCAGACAAATTCAAGGGTACCAGCCATGAACACCATTGAGAGCTTGAGAGAAATGCTCAACACTGAGGTTGTTAGCAATTATGAACCTCGTTTGATTCCGGTGGTTTCAGATCGAAGTCTGGAGCTACGTATAGTCTCTGTGCTTTTGGCAACAATGAAAGCCGTAAAGCCCTTTGCAAAGGATGTCCTTGACCGATTTGGTTTACGCGTTGGGAAGACCTCTAAATTGACTTGCTTGGCTGAGCTTCCACTGAAACATCCGAAAGATGTGAAGTCTATTGTCAGACCTGACGGTATCCTCCATTTGAAATCGGGAACGAAGGAGTGGACTGCAATTCTTGAAGCTAAAGTAAAGAACAATGTGATCGAAGAATCTCAGCTTCAAGCCTACTCTGATGTTGCCAAGGGTTTTGGGATTGATGCAGTAATTACACTGACAAATCAGCTGGCTTTTCTACCAACTCACACTCCCTACAAAATCCCAAAGTTTGCTGGAAAGAGTGTGGCTTTCTACCACGTATCTTGGATCAGCCTAGTCCGACAAGCACAGCTTCTGTTGGGAGACAAAGAAAACAGAGAGCTCAATCCAGAGCAAGCTTTTGTTCTGAACGAGATGATTCGATACCTAGAGCATGCAAGTTCAGGCGTAAAGCGATTTGAGCAAATGAACGACGAGTGGCCAGCACTAATTGACGCCGTTAGAGACAATCGTTCATTTCCCGTAACAGCTCCGGAAATTGCAAATACAGTAACCAGTTGGCATCAGGAAGAACGCGATGTTTGTCTTCTCCTTGGAAAACTAATTGCTAAGCAGGTAGGCATTCATACGACCAAAAGACTTCGTGATAGTGCGGAAATGAGATTTGCAGACGCTTGTCAGGCGTTGAATAGTTCACGTCTACTTCAGAGTCGATTCACTATTCCGGACGCGGCTAGCGAACTCGAAGTGAATGTAGATCTGACTAGAAAGACTATTACGTGCTCTATGGAACTAGAAGGTCCGAAAGACTTCAAGCTGGCAACAGCGAGTATCAATTGGTTAGTTCGTCAACTAAAAGGAGTAGACGGGAGCGATGTAACGATTCGTGCGAACTGGCCACGGCGTGCAGCAAGTACCCAAGCACTACTCGACGAAGTAAGAAACGATCCTCGTTGTCTTGTTTCTGGAGAATTGAGCGTACTGCCACGAAGTTTCGAGATTTTGATCATTAATGAACCAACGAAGCAGAGATTCAAGGGACGAAAGAATTTCATTCTCGATCTCGAAAGGTTTGTACCCGCGTTTTACGACCGTGTGGGACAGAGATTGAGACGTTGGACTCCCAAACCGCCAAAAATTGAATCTAAGGTCGATATTGATGTAGGGGCTGGCCAAGAGACTGAGTCATATGCAGCTCCGACGTATGACGGTACTAGAGTAGAAACTGCCTCAGAGTGTTAGGTAGCAAAGAGTTGCACGGGAGCGGTCATCGCGTCGCTGATAGGGTGCGGGAACTCACCTAATTGGCGAATTGGAAAAGGCTGGAACGCGACTAAGATAGTCTCGGCATGACTTCATCGGTAAGAAGCTCAAATGACCGGTGACTCAAGGGTGCCGCCATTAGGTGCTCTAGCGGGATAGACTCCTTGAGTTCTAGCAATTTGTCTGCCACAAATTCGCTAGTGCCGTGTATTACAGTGTTTGCAACATAGTCTTCAAAGCGATTGGTGACTTCTTCTTCACTCGCCCCACGACCACCGCCGAAATAACTGCCAAACATCCATTGTGCACCAGCTCGCGCTATCTGTTCTGCTTCGTCTTCGGATCTACCTATGGCAACAAGTCGCGCCATAGGCGTGATTTGATTGTTTTCAAAGCCATGTTCGCCAAGCAATCGTTCATATAGTGCATACTTTTCCTTGATTTGCGTATGAGATGCGTGCGGGTCCATCAAAATGGGATAGCCCTTGCTCGCTGACCACGCAATGGCTTCCTGCGATGAGGATGCAATCCAGAACGGCATGGGATTCTGTAGTGGTTTAGGAAGAACTTCTATATCATTGAATGTATTGAATTTTCCTGTGTAGGACAGTCGATCTTCGCTCCATGCCTGCAAGACAATTTCGACGTTTTCGCGAAACTTTTCATACGACTCGTCGTTGGAAACACCAAAAGCGCGGAATTCCGTTTGATCGAATCCACGCCCAGCTCCCCAATTGATTCTTCCACCTGACAGGTGGTCCAGAAGAGCGACTTCTTCTGCCAAGCGGAGTGGGTGGTAGAAAGCCGCTAGCGACACGGCCGTGCCAATGCGCAGGTTCTTAGTAATGTCCGCGGCGTGCATGGCCATTACGTGAACTGAAGGACAAACGCTGTAAGTGGAAAAGTGGTGTTCAGCAAGCCAAACTGCGTCGTAGCCGTTTGTATCCATAGTCCGAATTCGGTCGAGGGCTCGCTGATAGACATTCGACAACTCGGTGCGTCGTCCAGGCCAGCTGAAGAATTGGAGAACGGAGAATTTCAATCAGTGGAAACCTGCGACGTCAACACAGCGCCCATTTCGACGAGTCTATCCACTTCTTGATCGGATTTCTCTAGTATGGATTTAAGAATCTCGCGACTGTCGGCGCCAACGTCAGGTGCTCGTCGCGGTGTCCGTTTTGCTTCGTTGTCGATCTGTAGCGGATTCATGACCGTACGTGTGTAATCTTCGCCGGGGTCTCCTGTTTCCACAATCATTTCGTTGGCAACGGCTTGGGGGTCGTCCACGACGCTTCCATTTGGCGTGGCCCAGCTATGTGTTATTTCGAACTCCTCCAACTTAGCTAGCGCTTCTCCTATTTCCATTGACCCCAATATCTCCTGCACCATTGCAATCAACGCATGTCGGTTTTGAATGAGTGTTCTCAGGTCGACAAACCTCTCGTCCTCGAGCCACTCTGGATGGGCGAGAGCTTTCGCCAACTGTGGCCACTCGCGGTCAGCATTAATTACAGTGAATAGGATGTAGTGCCCATCTTTGGTCTGGTACACGTGGTTGAACGGGTTGTGTACCCCTCGGTTCTGTTTTCGAAGCGAGACATCTGTTCCAGATAGAACGCCTTGCAGTAGCATTCCGTTTGACCAGATGCCATTGGCAAGCAGTGACGTCGCAACATAAGCTCCTCTGCCGGTCCGTTCTCTTCTATAGAGTGCTGCGACAATTGCTCCAAAGAGTGCCAATGCGGTCGCATGGTCGCCCATGCCGGGAGGAGACGTAGAAGGCGTTACGTCCGGACCACGTACAAAATCCATCATTCCGCTCCGCGCCCACCATGAGCTGGCGTCAAACGCCCGCTTGGCTACGTGCGGACCTTTGGTGCCGTAACCAGAAACATGTGCATAGATGATTCTGGGATTGATTTGCTTGAGTCGCTCGTATTCGTACTCGTACTTCTCTACCTGATCGCCAATGAAATTCGTTACGAATACGTCCGCATGTCGAACGAGCTCGTGAACGACCTCCCTCGCTTGTGGTTTTGTAATGTCGAGAGCCAGACTTTGCTTGTTTCGGGAGGTGAGTAGCCAGTTGTAATCGATGTGCCAGGCACCCTTCAAGGTTCGGTAGCGGTCTCCCCCTGGAGGTTCGATCTTGACTACGCGAGCTCCATAGTCTCCCAAGACAGTTGCCGCACCCGGACCGGCAAGAAAGGTTGCCGCATCTATGACCAGCAGGTCTTCAAACAGGTAGTCGATGTCGCGATTCTCCGATGGATCTGCCTACACAATTAGATGATAGGGACATGCTGCTTGACGTATTGGGCTATCCGGGAGTCAAACACGAGGCGCGGCTGCCCGCACTCCCAATACCATCGAACCCTCCGTGCCACTTCGGGGAGTGTGCGCCAATCTATAGTTAGAGATCAGTGCCCCTAGAGATCCAAGGCACCGACTTCACGACCATTCAGAAATTTGACAACCAATCGGGTTGCTTCGATTTCGACGATTTTGCGGGGCGTGCTGGTTAGACCTTCTCGCTCGACGCCCTTAACGACGCCGATCACAACATACTCGACCTGGCGCGATTCCTGCAGGTCGTTGGCAAGTTGTCTTGCTGTCTCGAGTGGTACAGGAAGCTCCGACATCTCTTCGGCATTGCTGATCTTGACGTCGTATCCTTGCTCGTAAGTGATATACGGCACGTCGCCCACGTCGACAGGAAAAGCCTGCCGATCGAAATCGTATTCAGACAACTGCCTGCCGGCAATCGTTAGCGAAACGGTTTGCGCTGCGTCTACTTTGCTCAGTTTCTCTTTGATTTGTGGTTTGAGCTCTTGAATTATGTCGTAGCGTGTGAACTCTTCCTTTGCATCACGAAACTCCTCCGACATGGCATATGCAAACACTTCGTCATTAGCCTTCTCGGGTGCACGCGACTCGTAGAGAAAGACCACATTTTCGTCATTGAGCGGCAGCGGCTCGTCTTCCGCATCATTCGCTTGGGCAAGTCCGATACATGGACTGAGGAACACGAGGAAAGCACCTAGGAGCGCTGTAGATGAGAAACGGGATGGTGTCAGCATCGGAAATCCAGATCTTGTAGTTGATTGCGTTTTGCAGGGCACATTAGACCAAAAATTCAATAAGTTAAGGGTAGTTCTGCCCGCTAGGTGAGTTGAGTCGTACACATTTTGGCAGTTTGGGTAGGCGCAAGTACTGCTTGTGCCCGCGAAACTGAGCGGACAGTCGGCACCCCTACAATGTTGCTTCACTCAGTTACAGCAAAGAGATGTGAGAGTGCTCGCCACGATCTCGCTGTTGGACTTTGAACGCAAATTTGTTGATCGATGCGCCTCACGCCCATAGCAATCAATTTCAAACAGATGCTAGGAATTGTTCGAATTAACGCCACCCTGGGACGGTGTTCAACCAACTTCTGAAGCATGTACCCGGGCTACCATTCAGAAAGGACTCCGGCCAAACCAGCCGCGGTGCTGGCCCACACGGGTGAGACTCTGACCTATAAGGAACTCGACGACCGATCCAATCAGCTCGCGCGATATCTCCACGACTGCGGTTTGCGGCGTGGCGACCACATTTCACTCTTTGCGGACAACGTGCTGGCATATTTTGAGATTGCATGGGCGGCTTTTCGGTCGGGTCTTTACATAACCACGATCAATCGCTATCTGACCGTAGATGAAGTTTCGTACTTGATCAACGACAGCGGCTCCAAGGCGATCTTTGCGAGTGGAGCGCTTCAAGGTGTGGTGGAAGAGCTATTGCCTCTCATTCGCAATTGCCCGATCCGCGTAATGTTCGCTTCACACTTAGTAGGTTGGGAATCGTACGAAGAAATACTCTCCACTTACGAAGCTGCACCCTTGGATGAGCAGTGGATTGGAGGGTCAATGCTCTACAGTTCGGGCACGACAGGTCGACCCAAAGGGATCATTCGAGATCTTCCCGAATATCAGGTAACTCAACTGCCGCCCCCTTCTGGGGAGCCATCGCCTCCTTATGGATTCAATCACGACACCGTCTACCTGTCGCCAGCTCCTCTTTACCACGCCGCGCCTTTTGGTTTCACGAACTCAATCTTGCGACTTGGCGGAACCGTAGTTGTCATGCCGCGCTTCGATGCCGAGGAGTCATTGAATTACATCGAACAGTATCAAGTGACTCACAGCCAATGGGTACCCACGATGTTTGTCAGAATGTTGAAACTCCCCGAAGAGATGAGGCATCGCTACGACCTATCCAGCCATCGATGCGCCATTCATGCTGCCGCTCCCTGTCCAGTGGACGTGAAACAAAGAATGATCGAATGGTGGGGGCCGATCCTAGACGAATACTATGCAGGCACGGAAGGCAATGGATCCACTCGAATCGGCAGCGAAGAGTGGTTGGAGCACCCCGGCTCTGTGGGAAAAACAGCTTCCGGGACAGTTCATATCTGCGACGAAGAGGGCAACGAGCTTCCTGCTAGACAGCCCGGGATCGTCTATTTTGAGCAAGAGCGAGTCGGTTATCGCTATCACAACGCACCCGGCAAGACACGAGAAGCTCACCACCCCACCCACAACAATTGGACTGCCCTGGGAGACATCGGCTACTTGGACGAACAGGGCTACCTCTACCTCACTGATCGAAAAAGCTTCATGATCGTTTCCGGCGGTGTGAATATCTATCCTCAGGAGATTGAAAATGCCTACATTCTTCATCCAAAGGTCTTGGACATTGCAGTGTTTGGTGTTCCGAACGAAGACTTCGGTGAAGAGGTCAAAGCAGTTGTGCAACTTGTGGACGGATTCGCGGGCGGACGCGAGATTGAAGAAGAGCTAATCGAATTTGGACGTGAGAAAATAGCCAATTTCATGATTCCAAAGTCGATTGATTTCATTGAGGAAATGCCACGATTGCCAACAGGAAAGCTGTACAAGCGACTCTTGCGAGACCGGTACTGGGGAAAGCACGATTCCCGCATAATTTAGATTCAAAACGCCCAACTGACCCTTAGTCAACGCCAGTGCAAAAAGAAAAGTTCGAGCTAGCTGCCGACTACTCGCCCGCCGGTGATCAACCAGCGGCCATCGAGTCGCTAACGCATGGCATCGAGGATGGGTACGTCCACCAGACGTTGCTTGGGGTGACTGGTTCGGGCAAGACGTTCACCATGGCCAATGTGATTCAGAGCCTGCAGCGACCGACGTTGGTTCTGGCTCATAACAAGACGCTGGCAGCACAGCTCTATGGCGAATTTCGTGAGTTCTTCCCGAAGAATGCCGTCGAGTACTTCGTGTCCTACTACGATTACTACCAGCCGGAAGCGTACGTGCCATCCACTGACGTCTACATCGAGAAAGATGCGTCGATCAACGATCACATCGAGCAGATGCGATTGTCGGCTACTAAGGCGCTTATGCAACGCAGGGACACGATTATCGTCGCATCGGTGTCTGCAATCTACGGATTGGGAGATCCTGGATCCTATCTGAAGATGGTCTTGCATTTGGACCGCGGCGACCGTGCCGATCAGCGATACATCTTGAATCGACTGGCATTGCTTCAATACACCCGGAATGACGCAGTTTTTCAGCGAGGAACATACCGTGTACGGGGCGACGTCATCGATGTGTATCCTGCCGAATCGGAAAAGGAAGCCGTTCGAATTGAGCTGTTCGACGACGTAATTGAGAGTCTGTGCACATTCGATCCTCTCACTGGAGCGATAGTCAATACTGTTCCTCGCTACACGGTCTTTCCCAAGTCACATTACGTTACGCCAATGGAACGAGTCCACTCGGTATTGGGAGACATTCAAAAGGAACTTGAAGAGCGCTTGGAGTATCTGAAGTCTGCAAACAAGCTAGTCGAGGCCCAGAGACTAGAACAGCGAACCCTTTACGACCTAGAGATGATTAGAGAACTTGGATTTTGTAGCGGGATCGAAAATTATTCACGGTATCTGTCTGGACGTGAGCCCGGCGAGCCTCCGCCAACGCTGTTCGAGTATCTGCCAACAGACGCCATCCTATTCATTGATGAATCGCATGTGACCATTCCTCAACTTGGGGCGATGTATCGAGGGGACAGGTCGCGTAAAGAAACTCTGGTGGAGTATGGATTTAGGCTGCCCTCAGCGCTTGACAACCGACCCTTGCGGTTTGACGAGTGGGAGGAATTAGCGCCTCAGATGATTTTTGTATCTGCGACGCCAGGCAACTACGAAGCTGAGTATTCAGCGCAGACCGTGGAGCAAGTGGTACGACCAACTGGCCTTGTCGATCCTCACGTGGAAGTCTTGCCAGCCACCTCTCAGGTGGACGACTTGCTACAACAAATACACGACACGGTTAATGCGGGCGAACGCGTGCTGGTAACCACACTGACAAAGCGCATGGCTGAGGATCTTACAGAGTATCTAGACGGCAATGGCATTCGAGTTCGCTACTTGCACTCGGACATCGATACCGTTGAGCGGGTAGAAATCATTCGCGACCTGAGATTGGGTGAGTTTGATGTTCTCGTTGGGATCAATCTCCTTCGAGAGGGTCTAGACATGCCCGAGGTCTCTTTAGTGGCCGTGTTGGATGCCGACAAGGAAGGGTTCCTGCGCGCCGATCGGTCACTCATTCAGACCATCGGTCGCGCTGCACGAAACATCAATGGTCGTGCAATTCTCTACGCGGACGTGATCACTGGTTCCATGCAGCGTGCTATGGACGAAACCAACCGACGTCGGGGGAAACAAATCGCTTTCAATGATGAACATGGAATCACTCCGGAGTCCGTTACTAAGGATGTCGCTGATGTGATGGAGGGAGCACGATCAGCTCGCGCTGGCAGACGCAGGGAGAAAAATCGAGACCAACGGACTGTCCATCCAATAATCGAAAGTCCCCTGGATCCCAACGACGCGCGCAAGCTGCTGAAGGAACTTGAGCGTCGGATGCACAAGCATGCGGAACAGCTCGAATTCGAGGAAGCAGCGGTCATTAGGGATGAAATAGCTGAAATAAAGCGAGCAGCATTTGTTATTGCTTAGTGCTGCGCCTAAATGAAAGCTGGACCTCGTCTCGCACGACACAAGAGAGAAAGGGGATTGGTAGGCGCGATTGGACTTGAACCAACGACCCCCACCATGTCAAGGTGATGCTCTAGCCAGCTGAGCTACGCGCCTATAGATCGCCTATGGTACTCCAAGGCGAAACACCGGTCATACGTATGTAACTCCAATCTCTACGAGCGCAAGCTACTCTACGGGCTTGTAGTAAAATTCGCGCAACGGAAATTGGTCCATATCGAGATGCCTATGACAGAAAGCCCGCATACACAGATTTTTGTTGCAGATTATTCGATATTGATTAATGGATGTTCGAGCCAAACATACAACTACGAGGAGAAGGTATTAGCAAGGCATCGGCGGTTTCCCGCTCTCAACGTCCGGCACTAAACGAGGAAATTGACGCACTTCAGGTGCGTCTGATAGATAAGGAAGGCAATCAAGTGGGAGTGATCCCACGGTCTCGCGCATTGGAAGTGGCGCGAGACGATGGTTTGGACTTGGTAATGATTGCACCAAATGCTAGTCCGCCAGTCGTGAAGATCCTTGACTACAGCAAGCATGCTTTCGAGCGCAAGAAGCAGATCAATGCGAATAAGAAGCGGCAGAAAGGAACGCAGCTCAAGGAGATATGGCTACGGCCTAACACGAGAGAAGGTGATTACAACATCAAGATTCGCTCCGTCGAGCGATTTTTGGCTGAGGGAGACAAAGCCAAGATAACGCTGAAGTTCAGGGGCCGCGAGGTGTTGCACCCCGAGATTGGAATGGAAATGTTGGATAAGGTGGAAAAGGATCTGGCTGAGATCGCTACGGTCGAAATGCGACCTAAAGTGGAAGGAAAACAAATGGTCATGATTCTTGCTCCGCTTAGCAAGAAGGGAAAGGCGCAGCAGGCAAATGCCAAAGCTTAAGACACACCGCGGGGCGGCGAAACGTTTTCGTCGCACATCGACGGGCTACAAGCACAAACGAACAGGCAAGAATCACTTGCAAACCAAGAAATCGCAGCAACGCAAGCGTCAATTGCGCGGATTCAAGGCAGTGTCTCCGGGAGATACGGCCAAGCTAGACGCGCTGCTACCGTACGACGCACGATAGACAGAAGGAAATTCAGTGCCAAGAGCGAGAAATAGCGTAGCTTCCCGTGCTCGTCGAAAGAAGGTCCTGAAACAGGCAAAGGGCTACTACGGTGCACGGAGTCGCACTTTCAAGGTGGCCAAGCAGGCGGTCATAAAAGCAGGTCAGTATGCGTACCGTGATCGTCGCCAGCGCAAGCGGCAGTTTCGCTCTCTTTGGATCATGCGCATCAATGCTGCAGCCCGTCAAAATGGCATGACATATAGCCGTTTAATGGATGGACTAAAAAAGGCGTCCATCGACATTGACCGCAAGGTTCTTGCTGATCTGGCAGTCAATGAAACTGCAGCCTTTACTAGTTTGGTGAACGAAGCGAAAAACGCTCTGGCCGCCTAAGCCAATCCTCGCGTTTTAAGCTGCTTCGTTGTACACGAATGATGAATCGTGCATTGCTAGCATTGCAACCGGCAATAGCCACTGCTGACCTCGTCGGTAGACCGCGATGAACATTGCGGAGGTAAAGCACCAAGCGCTCGCGGACGTCTCCAACGCCGCGAATCCAGCAGAGCTTGAGCAAGCACGCGTTTCACTGTTAGGGCGCAAAGGCACGCTGACAGAGCTTCTACGTTCCCTCAAAGATACCCCTAAGGAACACCGACCGCGCGTCGGCAGGGAAATCAATATCGCGAAAACCGAAATTGAGGAGGCGATTTCTCTCAGGCGCGAAGCGCTCGAGAAGGCTGCCAGAGACGCAGCCGCTCACGCCAGCATCGATGTGACGCTGCCTGGGCGATCTCGACATCGCGGCAGTCTGCACCCTGTAACGCAAACATTTTCCACAATCGAAGAAATCTTTGTACGGGCGGGTTATGAGGTGGTGTACGGCCCAGAAATCGAAGATGATTACCACAATTTCGAAGCGCTAAACATTCCCAAGCACCATCCTGCACGAGCGATGCACGACACGTTCTATCTGGGCGACGGCAGACTTTTGCGAACACATACTTCTCCGGTCCAAGTGCGGACAATGGAGACTCAGAGTCCGCCCATCAGAATAATTTGTCCAGGTCGTGTATATCGTCGCGACTTTGATCGTACACACACTCCTATGTTCCATCAGGTCGAAGGTCTGGTGGTTGACAGAGGGATTAGCTTCGCGGATCTCAAGGGCACAGTAATCAGTTTTGTCCACGCATTCTTCGAACGCGAGGTCGAAGTGCGCTTCCGGCCCTCCTACTTTCCTTTTACCGAGCCGTCGGCCGAGGTTGACGTAATGAGCGAGCAGGGGTGGAGCGAAGTCATGGGGTGCGGAGTAGTCCACCCCAAAGTCTTGAGCATGTCCGGCATTGACCCCAAGCAATTCAGCGGCTTTGCGTTCGGTTTCGGCGTTGATCGGTTGGCAATGGTGAAGTTTGGCGTTTCGGACCTGCGCATCCTATTTGACAACGATATTCGTTTCCTGCGTCAGTTCGGATAGGTGCACAGATGCGAGTAAGCGAAAGGTGGCTACGTGAGTGGGTAAACCCCAATCTCTCGTTGGATCAAATTTGCGAACAGTTGACTAACGCCGGGCTGGAGGTTGACTCTGTCAGCCAGATAGGGCCGGAATTTAGTGGTGTCGATGTTGGCGAGATCACCTCCGTCTCGAAGCATCCTAGATCCGATCATTTGACAATTTGCACGGTTGACTCAGGCCGAGGTAATTTCAATGTGGTTTGCGGCGCTCCCAACGCCCGTAGAGGCATGAAGAGCGCGTACGCACGAGTAGGAGCTGAAGTAGCCGGCAATGTACTTGTAGAGAAAGCTTCAATACAGGGTGTTGACTCCGAAGGCATGTTGTGCAGTGGAAAAGAACTCGGAATCAATGAGGATCATTCAGGAATATTGGAGCTCAACTCAGATGCACACATTGGCAGGTCAGTTGCCGATGAGCTTGAACTTCACGACCACTGCATTGAATTGGACCTGACTCCAAACCGAGGAGATTGCTTCTCGGTGTGTGGAATTGCACGCGAATTGGCAGCCATTAACGACCAGCAATTGAAAGTGCCATCGGTTGGAGCGTCAAAGACAACCTCTGATGCACGCATACCCATCACGTTGGATGCCCCAGACGGGTGCCCAATCTATTTGGGACGAATCATCGAAAATGTCAACGTCAACGCGCGAGTCCCTCACTGGATGATTCGGAAGCTCCATGCCTCAGGCATTCGCCCGATTAATGCGATCGTGGACGTGCTCAACTACGTGATGCTGGAACTCGGTCAGCCAATGCACGCATTTGACCTTGATCACGTGCGAGAGGGCATCGTCGTTCGTTACGCGAATGCCGGCGAGAAGTTGATGCTGCTTGATGGCAGCGAAGCGGAACTCGACAGTGAGGTTCTTGCAATTACGAGCGGCGATGCTCCTGTTGCGATAGCTGGCGTGATAGGGGGATTAAACAGTGGTGTTTCCCTAGCAACTCAGCATGTATTGCTAGAGTGCGCTTTTTTCGCTCCTGAAGCAATATTTGGAACGGCCCGAAAATATGGCTTGCAAACGGACGCTTCTACACGCTACGAAAGGGGTGTTGATTATGCGCTTCAGGACCTAGCGATGGAGCGAGCAACAGTGCTCATACTGGACATTGCTGGCGGATCCGCAGGACCGACAGTGAATTCCCGCTCGCCAAGGCACTTGCCACAAACAGAGAAACTGAGCATCCACAAGGAACGTCTGGATCAACTAATCGGAGAGCACATCTCTGATGAGATTGTCTACGGCATATTTGAGCGGTTGGGTTTCGAACCTGAAGAGCCTGCAGAAGACTGGACTGTGATATCTCCAACCCACAGATTCGATATCAACATCGAAGAGGATTTGGTCGAAGAGGTGTGCCGGATCTATGGCTATGATCGAATTGGAGCGCGACTGCCTGCTACGCCCTTGAACTTAGAACCGGCTAAAAGTGCTCTAGGGGACTCGACTGACTTGCGTGTTAGGTTGTGTTCCTTGGGTTATAACGAGACGATCGCCTACAGCTTTATTGATCGGACAAGGTACGCACATTTCACAGAGAGTGATGAGTCTCCCACGCTTCAAAATCCGATGTCGTCCGACCGTGAAGTCATGCGATGCTCACTGTTGCCAGGTCTGTTGGACGTCGTTGCCTACAATGTCGCGCGGCAACATGATCTAGTTCGCCTATTCGAGCATGGTCAATGCTTTCAATTCTCCAATGGAGAATTGATTCAGAAAGACCATCTTGCGGCTGTGGCGTGGGGAATGCGGCACCCTGAAGGATGGGCTAACGATCGCGAGCGATTCGATTTTTTTGACATGAAGGGGCACGTAGAGGAGCTGTTGCCCCAGGGAACAATTGAATTTCGGCAAGCGACGAAATCGTGGTTCCAACCGGGAAACGCGGCGGATGTGTTCGTGGATGGCATTGAGATTGGATCAGTTGGTCAGATCCATCCTGATGCGCAATCAACTTTCGATGTGGAGGGTCCAATTTTCGCGTTTGAGTTTGTTGCCGAAAGTTTGCTGGACGATAACCCGCGGCAATACAGCAACATCAGTGCACATCCGTCAATTCGGCGGGATCTGGCGCTGGTGCTCGATGAATCAGTTACCACTGCCCAGATAAGAGACAAGGTAGTTGAAGTGCTTGGAGATCGTCTAGCAGAATTTACTGTGTTCGATGTATATCGAAGCAAACAACTCAGCGAAGGCAAAAAAAGCGTCGCCATTGGCATGAAGTTGCAGGAGACTTCACGCACATTACTCGATTCCGAGGCAACCTCCAGCATTGAATCGGTGGTTGCGGAGTTGAAAAACGCTTTTGGCGCACAATTGCGATAGGATAAAGTTGGGGAAAATAGGGGAGGCACAACAAAATTGGGAGAAGACAACAAAGTACTGACACGTGCTGATTTGGCGCAAGCGCTCAAGCAGGAACTCGGTATCAATCAACGGGAAGCAAACGACGTTGTTGCGTGCTTTTTCGATGAGGTGACTGCGGGACTCGAGCGCAACGACTGCGTGAAACTGGCACGATTCGGCACATTCGAAACACGCGACAAGAGCGCTCGTCCAGGGCGCAACCTAAAGACTGGCGAGGCCGCAACCATTGCTGCCCGTCGCGTGGTTACCTTTCGATCCAGCACCATGCTGAAGAACCGCATCCTAGAGTATGCCGGACCAGGAATCGAATAAGTATCCTGACATCCCGAGCAAACTCTACTTCACTATTGGTGAAGTTAGCGAGCTATGCGATGTCAAGCCATCAGCGCTGCGCTATTGGGAGCAGGAATTCAAGCAGCTTCAGAAGCTGGAGCGTCGTGCAAATAGGCGTTACTACAAGCGCGAAGACATCCTATTTGTGCGTCGAGTGAAGGAACTTGTCCACGAACAGGGCTATACGATCAATGGTGCAAGGCAACATCTTGCCGCTCAAAGCAAGAAGCCGCAATCAAGCGACCTTGTCGACTCTATTGTCTATTTCGACATAGACGAAATTATTGGCGATCTTGAAGAAGTCAAGGAAATTCTCAGCTCTGCCAGCCCAAAATCCGAGTAAGTGGCTGCATTCGCTTGACTTTATTGGTCAGTTACCGTCGCAAACGGATCCGTTTAGCCCATACTCACTGTAGGTTCAGCGAGCTTTCAGCTTCGGGTGCGTCCTCTATGGATAGAGTTGCACTGTTGTGCCCGTGCCGACAAATTTCTTAGCGCGTATTGGGCTGGATTCCTTAGTTAGATCGCTCTAGAACTTGGTCCAGCTCGCGGAATTTACTGCAATTTGGCTAGTATTGGTATAGGTTATTATGATCTCAGTCTAGCGATATCACGGGACGTGGCGCAGTCTGGTAGCGCACGTGACTGGGGGTCACGTGGTCGCCGGTTCGAATCCGGCCGTCCCGACCATATTCTCCAAGATTCCCACAGGTGAGGTCAGTTCTCAATTACGCTAGCACCTAGCAACCTTATGGACGATGGCCACAACACAATGCTTCGAGAGTCGCAATAGCGCTGTCGGCGCGAATCTATTCACAATACGGGCTAACTCTCTTAGCCGATTCGTCTGACAAAGTCTTACACATTGTCAGGCTCTTTCTGTCGTGAGAACGCGAAAATTCTGATAGCCAACAACGCTATATGCTCCGTCAAGCTACAACAGTTCATCGTGATTGGCAGTAGCAAACTCCTATTCGCGGACGATCGTAAAGACCTTACTCTCCAGCAACGTGCTTTACGCCTTCACGAATACCTTGGCTCGCCCAATCGTGCCAAGACATTGTGAAGAACTGAAATCCCATCTGGATAAGGGTTTGAGGTTCAATTCCCGGTGGTACGAAGTACATCCCTGGTGCAACACCGTTTTCGCGGCAGGTTCGCGCAACCGTGCCGATGGCCTCGTGGTACTTCGGATTTGTGTAGTCGAGAGGGACGTCAAGATTGATCGAGAAGTCCGAAGGTCCAATCAACAACGCGTTGATGCCAGGCGTTGTAACGATGTCGACTAGGTTCGAAAAGGCCTCTTGGGTTTCCACCATTGGGATTATGAGTACATTGTCGTTTACGGCGTCCAAATAGTCGCGGTAGTTGTCAAAGTCGCCCCAATCCCCTCGTGCTCCGGCAGAACTGCGGATTCCATCAAAGGGATACTTTGAATACTGAACCATGTCTGCCGCTGCGGGACCAGAATTGACCATAGGACATACCACTCCCTTGGCGCCCTGATCAAGCGCGTAGCAAATCTGTTCCGCCGTGTTGTCCCCGACACGAATTATGGGAATCGCACTTCCTCCCCTCATGGCTGCAATAGGGAAGTTGAGCCGTTTGATCTCTACGGGTGAGTGCTGTGTATCGAACAAAAGGAAATCCAATCCGGAGCGAGCCAGGAATCTGGTTTCGTTGTCCCAGGATGCTGTAGAGCCGATGGCAACTTTTCCTGCCTTGAGTTTGTCCAGCATAGGGTTCATTTGGCGCTCTCCTTTATAGATTCAAGTGGCGGCTAATGTTACAGAAGGAGTTTAAGACCACTTAAGCATGCGATGCACAAGCGACTTGACAACTGGGGTCGGGAAAGGTCGCGATAAACAGTCTTCGTCAGTCTTGGACGTTTTGACCCCCATCCTCCATGGTCTCCGGTACAGTCCAATACCGAAATTGGGGAGTCCACTCGGATTCTCCAAGCCCTGCGAGACCTAGCAGATTCCAAAGTGGGCAATAGAGATCTCCTGGGCCGAATATGCACCCATTCTTCCTAAAGATCTTGTCTCCTCTACGCTCATAGGTTGCGGCACCCGGCATGTCGTCGTAGTCGTCCATTTTTGTTTGTTCTTGCATGTAGGCGCCTCCGCCATGGGAGGCCAGTCTGAATCTCCACCCACGAGAATTGGCAAAACGTCTTTGAACATCAGGACTGTCTTTGGAGACCAGTACTACCGATAGCGCAGATTCCAAGTGTGGCACGAAACCATTGAGTCCGTCGGCCCAGAGCGTGCAGTATCGACACCCTTGCCCCATGTTGTGGATAAGCAGTAGTTTGTCGTGTGGGCCAAACAATTCCAGCATTGTGGATTGCCCGAATTCCGTTTCAAATTCGTAATTCGGCACCTCGGTAGGCTCCGTGGATTGGTGAAGCTCTCGCAGCTTTTTGCCCAGTTCGAAGATCTGGCTCTCTATCTCTTGAATTTGCGCTTGGCTCATGGTCGCAGGGATATCCTCTATCTAAAATTGGATAAGAAACGCCCGATTATAGGTCTGCACGAGCTTGCTTTGATGCTTGAGGTTTCTTCCGCAGTCCCTGCAGTAAATGTTCCTTAGGACGACGGGCGAGACGACCCAAAGTCGACAACGGTTGCCACACGCAAAGCCAGTTCGATGGTTGCGAGTCTTGTGTCCTCATGGAGATTTTTCCCGACTTACAAGATCTCGTAAACGGCTACTTCCTCCTGCATGGGAATTCTGAGCCAATGCATCAAAGCTCTTGCAGTGTTTGCTCTCAAACTATCTATTGCTCAGGGGGTGTTGGTCTAGAATGAACGTGCTAAGTCGCGTCAGGTAAACTAACGTTGATTGGGCTGAATTCACATAGACATGCGCCAGATCATAGTTTTTGCCTGAATGAAACGTAGGTAGCGAACCAAAAATGAAAATTGATGCACGAAAAATAGGATTGGCTTGTGGAGGCTTCCTTTTCGCAATCGGAACCATCTGGGTTCACTACGAAGTCAAGGCAATTCTTGAGCCTGCCGCCGCATTGGGTAGCGGATCCCTGCGAAGCGCTGGCACGCTTGAAATCGGAGAACCCATGCCGGATTTCTCGAGCGTAGGACTAGACGGCAACCTTGTGTCTCTGTCTGAGTTTCAAGGTGATGAAGTCGTAGTGATCGACTTCTGGGCAACTTGGTGCAAACCATGCATTAAAGGTATGCCGGATTTGCAAAACATCCATAAGGAATTAGGTGATGAGGGTGTCAAAGTCTTGGCAGTGAATGTCGGAGAGCGTGTAGACAAAGTGCAAGACTTCATGGAGAGAGAAGACTACAGCTTTCGTGTCGTAATGGACCCCGACAAAGAAATTAAAGACCTCTACGGGGTAGGTGGCATACCTCAGCTGATCGTTGTGGACAAGAGCGGACGCCCACGTCACATTGAGATTGGCTATCCGATGTCGCAGAGTCAGGCTGATCTTCGAAAGCAACGGCTAAGAAAGCTGCTAAGAGAACTACTTAACGAGCCCTCACCCAATTCCACAAACGCCTAATATTTTGTTTTGAGCGTCATCGTCACGGAGCATTTAGCCAAGACATTTTGGCGGAACAAGGTTGCTCTTCAGGGACTCGACCTCGAGGTGAAGGATTCCGAAGTCTTCGGCCTGTTTGGTCCGAAAGGCGCTGGAAAGTCGACTACGATTCGATTGCTTCTGAATTTCTTGAAACCAACGCGCGGAACTGCCCGGCTGTTTGGCGAACCCGCAAACGATACAACTCACCGTCATCGTCTAGGCTACCTGCCCGAGGACATTAGCTTGCCGCGATACTACACGGGTAGAAGTCTGCTTGACTTTTGCGGGCGTCTGTCTCGCCTCAATCGTCCCGAGCGCGAGCGGCGAACGGACCATCTGCTTGAGCGTTTCCGATTGAAGGATGATGCTGCAAGCAAGATTTCGAAGTACTCTCCAAGTGCAACACAGTGGCTGGGGATAGCGCAAGCTCTAATGGGCAATCCTGATCTCCTTATATTGGATGAGCCGCTGTCAAATTTCAGTACATCGGACCAAACAGAGTTTGGTGAGCTTATTCATGAATTGAGAAACCAAGGCACCACTGTTTTCCTAGCTTCGCATGCCATATCTCAGCTAGGGCCGATGTGCGACCGATTGGCGATTCTGGACCAAGGGGAGCTGAAACGACTAGAGGATCTTCGAACGTGGGAGGAGAAAACCGAAGCACAGTTCGACGAACTCTTTCTCGACGCCGTCGGCAAGGAAGCTGCTAGCGATGGCTGAGGTACTTACCATCGCGGGAGATAGCCTGCGAGCGATGCTAAGTCGCCGATCATTGCTGGCGATTATTGTCGTGGCAGTCATCATTGTGGTGGGTTTTTATGTGATAGTTGGAAACATAGCCCAAGAATTGAATCCATCGGACCCATCAGTTTCTGGGTCGGAATCCGGTGCAGAATTGCTGGCCGATGCTCAAGATCGTGCCGTGCTAGCGCAAATCAAGCAGCTTCTTGCAATCTTCTTCGAGCTTGTTCTCTTTGGAGGTGTTGCAATATCAATACTGACGGGGGCATTCGCAATGTCGAGAGAACACTCCGGGGGCTCGTTTGCCTTGATTCTCTCTCGGCCAATAAAGCGTTGGCAACTTCTTGCTGGCAAATTTCTGGGCGTTATTGGCTTGCTGCTTGGGTATGCAGCCCTAATCGGAGGTGCGTTAGCTATCTACACAGTTGCGTATGACCTCGAAATTCCCGAAACGCTCGCCGTTCCTTGGCTTGCATTCTGCCTATTTCTGATGTTGAGCTCGCTTGCATTCGTGCTTGCTACGGTGATGCACTACTCTCTTGCCGCGTTGCTTAGTTTCTACAGCTACTTGATTTGGACGTTTCAAGTCTTAACTGTGGGCACAGTTTTCCACAGCGTGTACGTTGCTCTTCCCAGTTTTGGCTTGTATGGTGTCCGCAACCAGGTTGTTGGCAACACGCTAGAGTACGGCTGGGATGTTGTGAGCGTACTGACCTTGTACGCGATGGATTTGACTGTGATATTCCTGCTGCTGGCATTGTGGCGACTTCACTACAAAAAAGTGTAGTGAATTGCGGCATCACTAGAAAGTAAATCTGAAGCTGGGAGGGGTACTCGTCCCTTTTGGATCTCCGATTTAGCAAGTCCTTGTAACGCTATTGATTCCCCAGGCATCTAGGAGCCAACTGGGAGAATTTCATATTTCTTGAGGCAGAAATGAATGCAGTAGCGTCTGGGCGTGTACGTTCAATCGGTTTGGTAACGGTAGGGGTCGTAGTTGGGGCTTCACTGTCGGCTTTTGTATTCATTGCTCTATTGAACGGCAAGGATCAAACACAAGATCAATCAGTTCGAGAAGGGGGTCTTGGCACTGAAAGTTCGACAGAATCAAGTGTCGTGGGCGATTCTGCTGTGGGTTCACTCAGTGGGCCGAATTCAGAACCAATAGCAAACTTGAGTGACATCTCTCGTCATTCGAGCGATTCTGATAGGAAAGTGTTGCTCCATAGTCTCGTTGCGAGGGCAAACGAGGCACAACTCTCTGACTTGTTGGGGCAACTTGACAGCATAGGATCCGCCAATATGCATGAAGTCGCGGAGACAACACTTGTTCAACGATTGGCTTCACTGAATCCAAAACGCGCGATGACTTACGTGAATGAGCAACCGGGGCTGCGACGTGACCAATTGACATCGACCGTGTTCGGTGAGTGGGCGTCTACAAACTTGGACGAGGCTGTAGCACATGCCGGATCAGTGGAGGAATCGCAAAAGCTTGCGGCGTTGCGAGGTATTCTCAATACACGTGACGACTTGTCGGAAGGTCTTCAACGCCAGATTGCGAAGCAGCTTGGAAACGAGCAATACGCTTTGGATCTGCGAGACGATGCAGTTGCTTCCACATCCATCGACAATCCCGTCGCTGCGTGGAATGCACTGATTAACGATGGTCACGAAGACATTGCACAGTTGGGAACGTTATTGCAAGTTGCTGAGGCACTGGTGGACAAGGAAGGGGTTCGAGCCCTCAACCAGATCAATGACTCAAACATTGAGAAAAGCACTCGAAACGCCATCCTCCTCTCTGTGTTGCACAATGCGGCTCAGAGAGATCCTCAAGGTGCTTTCCAGGAAGCGATGTTCCTTGATCGCGATGCTCAAGAAATTGCCCTCCCAGCTATCGTAAGAGTTTGGGCTGGATTGGATCCATTGGTCGCCTTCAATGCCGTTTCGAATCTCAACAAGAGCAGCGTGCGCTCGAGTCTGCTGGAAACCCTAATAGCAGCATGGGCAGAAAACGACCCCCAAGGTGTGTTTGACAATCTCGAACTCTTGCCCGAGAAATTGCGCGAAAAAGGTGAAGAACAGGCGATGCTAGCGATTGCGCGCTCCTCACCGGCGGACGCAATTCAGTTCTTGTCCACATTGGAGGACTCAAAGCAAAAGCGCGAACTTGCCAAAACAATCGCTACAAATTGGGCACAGATAGATGTTTACGAAGCACTGGATTGGGCAACCTCCTCGCAATTATCTGATGAGCGAACTCGGCACGATGTACTTGCCATTATTTTGCGAGAGCTTGCTGCCAAGGATCCCGAATTGGCATTTCAAACTGCGTTGATTCAGCCCATGGGCAGTGATGCACGTGGTCGCGAGCGAGGATTGGAAGCGGATGTTGTTGCTCAAATCGCGAGAGTTGACATAAACAAAGCGCTTGAAATGTTGTCTCTAGTGCGCGACGGCTACACACTTCTTGAGGCGTACAGGTCCGTCGGCAAAGAGCTAGTTCTGGTTGGTGAGTATGATCGCGCGCTCCAACTCGGAGAGCAATTGCCCGAAGACTCACAAAGCAGCTACTTCAACACTGTTCTAAACCTGTGGGCTAAAGAGGAACCAGAAGTAATGTTCGATTCGATAGCGAGTATTTCAACTCCTGAACTACGTACACAAGCTGCAATGAACCTGTTGACGCACAATGCGCTACATGCACAGATACTTGACGATGAACAACTAAAGCAGCTTACCAGCTACCTAGGAGGAGGGTCATTCATCCAATTTAGTGACGGCGATGTAATGGTTACAAGTCGCACAATAACACCAGACGAACTGTCTAGTCTATCGGTGAGAGAAACCCCTAGGCCCATAGACACGGAAGCAATAGGGAGAGAACTCGAAAAAGCACTTGAAAGTGCTATAGGCAACGCACTCAGTGGTGCAATTGGCGACGGCGAAGCCACAGTCGTCAAACGGGTCGAGGTAAACACGGTAAAACAGGAAGAAGAGGATTCTGAATAACAGGAATCCTCGATTGACGTCCCTCGGACCGGGCGAGCCGACATTGATTGGTGGCGAGCCCGGTCTATTTCCTGCTAAGCACCTGACCCACTAGTTCGTAACGAAAGGATCAGGTTTAGTTCGCATTTTCAATCAATGCAATTGAATGTGTGAATCAGTTAAGTCTCACAGCGAGAGCAGTGCTATACTCCTAGCGTAGCCTTGCCAATGTGCGATGGCTGCACCCGAAGGGGCGGTGAGACCGAAAAGGTTTCAGCGCCTCTTACGGTATATAGCACTCTTCCACGAGACAAAACACGAGAATTACCCTAAAAGTATCAATTTTGCGTGGCACAGCAGTCTGGGCAAAAGTGCACTGAACAATTGAAAGTTCGATCCAAATTGACCAAATTGTTATGCCTATTACGAGGGTGAGGCTGCACCACATGCGCAATCAGACATGAAGTGGAAAGTTCCAGAACCTCTAGCCGTGGGCCAGGCGAGGATGGACGATGGCTCAATAATCATGCTCCGACGCCACGGCAATCCCAACGGAATCCGCCTCGTCTTGAGTCACGCCAACGGTTTTGCCGCAGACGCCTACTATCCGTTCTGGTCGTTGCTAGTTGACAGGTTCGACATCGTTCTATTCGACCTGCGCAACCACGGTTGGAACGCTGTAGGTCCAAAGGATTCTCACTCGATTCCAACACTTATCAGCGACATGGCGAGAGTGGCAATTGAAATCGAGAGATGCTTTGACTCAAAGCCAGCTATTGGCGTATTCCATTCGGTATCTGGCCAGTCCGCGATGATAGAGGCCTGCTCAGGAGAAGGCTCCTTTGCAGGATTGGTGCTGTTTGACCCATTTATCTGTCCGCCAGGCTGCAATCCCGTTCACAAAGAACGCCTGATGAACACGATGCAAGGAATGGTTGAAGTGGCGTTACGCCGCCGTAGCTCATTCGAGTCGTGGCAATCATTCGCGGAGAGGTTGAGTAGCGCACCAGCATTTCAATTGTTGCGACCTGGAGTTGCGGAGCTCATTGCACAGACCACAACTCGACGGATAGAAGACGGCATGACATGTACGTTGCGGTGTCCGCCGGAGTACGAAGCACGTATTGCCGAGCAGGGCTTTCGGTATTCGTCCAAGGTCGACATTGAAGCGCTAAAGTGTCCAGTGAAAGTGATCGGTAGTGACCCAGTCGTCCCAAACTCGTTCTTGCCAACGGTAGCAATGGACGAAATACTTGCTCTAAACTACGACTTTATTCCTGATACCACCCACTTTCTTCAGCTTGAGGAACCTGAGGAGTGTGTCTCGGCATTGCTGGACTTTATTGGACAAAGCAGGATGGCTGATATTGCAGGTCCAACATAAGTGGCAAACTCCTTAGAGTTTCCAAACTGTGCGGACAGAGTCGCCAAGTTTTTTCTTAAATTACACAATCCGCGGAGATAACTTTGCACTCTGCGGGTTCGTAACAGCAGTTGGGGGAGACAATTTCTGCGTACAACGAAACTGGCTAAAACAATTGGTTCTTACATTGGGTCTATACTCTGATCGACGTGTTTGGCCACTAGTTGATCATGTTGATTAGCGCATTTGGTGGATTGGAAGTAATAGTCTGATTAACTTGCAAGGCGGTCGATCGCAAACAACCGATTCGAGTGCTAGTTTGTTTGAAGGGGAAGAATTCGGCGATTCTCTCAAAGGAGAAAATCGCATCTTCAGCGGCGATGTGTTTGAGCTAGTCCCTTCATTGTGTGATGAGAGCTTAGATTTAATTGTCTGTGACGGGCCCTACGGGGTGACTACCAATGGCTGGGACAAAGTTGCTGATATACAAGAGTACAACCTTAGGCTTCTCCAGCTGTTCTCTACAAAGCTTAAGGAAGGCGGGGCGCTCTACCTTTTTGGCAAGCAGGACTGTATTGACTTCATAGACTACAGACCGTATCTGAACCTCAAAACAAAGATTGTCTGGTATCAACCTAGCAGGCTGGCGCAAGGCCGGTCAACTTTCACTAACAACTACGACATCATTTGCTACTTCATAAAGGGGAAAAAGCCCAAATCATTCAATCTCGACGCCATCAGGGTCCCACAGCTTGTTGAGCTTGAACACAGATTGCGATGCGAAAACGTTCCATCGGTTTTAAACGGAAAGTTCGGCAAGACGAAATTCAATGGAATAGGCAAGAATCCAGGCGATGTCTGGGGCGACATCAAGCAGCTTACCTATCGATCTAGAGAACTCGTGAGTCGTGAAGTGCTAAACACAATTCAGAAACCCGAAAAGTTGATTGAGCGATTGATCTTGGCCAGCTCAGATAAGGGAGACCTCGTGTTGGACGCGTTCTCGGGAGTTGGAACATGCTCTGCCGTATGTAAACGTCTAGGCAGGAAGTCTATTGGGATAGAAATTGACAAGAGTTTTGTGGAGACGGCACGGAAACGCGTTGCGAATACACAAATCCAATAAATGTGCCGCCCCTAACCCTAGCCAGTATTTGTTGTGAAAACAACCGCCGAGGCGACTCTGAGGTCTAATCGATGCTAGGGGCCAATGAACTGATTCAGGAAACGAATCATGTCGCTTCGAATCAATCCGTGTGCTCGCACATGTTCTGAGATTCGTATGAGTGGAATCCCACAACACCCCACTAGCCAGCCCGTATGCGCCATCGACAGCGAACCGAGAAACCAGCGAATGGTGTTTGCAGCAGGATCCTGCAGATCCGGTTTCTTCATCAGCGCATCATAGACGTCTTCAGAATTGGCAGGGTTGTTCATACCGGCACACTGCTTCTTGACAAGCATGTCGAAAACAATCATGCCGTTTGGGTATAGCGGGAGACTCCTGCTAGTTCTAGGATTTGCTTCAAAAGCAGTTGCAGGTGCAAGTCCCAGGATCTCCCCTAGTGCTCTCACTGATCCAGCTCCAACGATGCTTTCCCAATGCTATCGCGTACTCTGGATATAAGTTCGCGTTCGACTACGTGTTCGCTAACTCCAACTAAAGGTTTGTCGGTTTTGGCAAGTTGATTTGGGGAAAGAATCGAGAGCAGGGCGCAAATGGATGAAGACGTTCGTGGGCCAGCGAAGCGGACTGCGTCTAGAAATTCGCTTTCAGCGTACCGGGTAGCACAGTAGAGATCCCAAAGATCCCTGATTTCGAAAATATTGGCCCCGCCCATACGGTAAGCAAGCTTTTGCGCAAGAATCGACGAAGTGTAGTCGGTTCCGATCTTGGTGCGCGGTACCACAAAATCGTGTCTTATCTTCTTCACAGATGCTACGGGAAGTAGGCTAACTTCCACTCCTGCACACTCGAGATACGTCGCATTTGCATCTACCCATGAACGAGATGGGTCAACTCCCTCTAGTTGTAGTAGCGACTGTTCCAATTGGCACCGGCGATCGAACATGACAGCGTTGTAGGATTGCGGTTCAACAAACAACTCGATGCTGGTCGACTCGCGATGGTCCCACCTAGCCTGTAGGACGGATCCCCCTCCCAATCTCAATGAAGTTGGAGAAAATGTCTGTATGAGTGAGGATTCGATTCGTTGGATCAGACGGGCGATGCCTTGAGGAAAATTTGGCTCGTCCATAAAATAATTATACTACTATTTTCTTACTATGTGTACTACTTTGGATCAGTTATGCTCTCTGGCCATTTTTTGGGCTAGAGATTGGACTCGACGTTGAACGGCTCTTGAGACTTGGCACTACTGATGACCTGGAAATTCGCCGGTTTAAAGGCGAAAATTACAGCCTCAAGCTCAAAATGCAGATGGAATAGTGAAGACATCTGAGCCCCGGCAACTAGCAAATCGCTATCATATGTGCCTTGGTTGGTGCCCATAAAGTTTTTTCAAACACTAGGCAATAGTCTTGAAGTTGGGTACCGCGCACAAAGCCGATTTGTCCAACTCCACATACCAATGGGACAGGCTACATCTGTAGGAAACAAACACTTCTAGGAGCAGATATGAGCGATTTTGAGGGAAAGGTTGCAATTGTCACAGGTGCCGGTGGCGGTTTGGGTCGCTGCCACGCGTTGGCATTTGCCGAACGAGGTGCCAAAGTGGTGGTGAACGATTTAGGCGGTAGTGTTCACGGGGATGGAAGCGGCGACATGGCTGATGCTGTAGCCGACGAAATCAAAGCAGCTGGAGGAGTTGCGATTGCCAACAAGGCGTCGGTCACGGAGCGAGACGGAGCGAAGAGCATCGTAGACGATGCGGTAAACGCATTTGGAACCGTAGACATCTTGGTTAACAACGCGGGAATTTTGCGTGACAAATCGTTCAAGAACATGACCTTGGACGAATTCGATTTGGTGCTGGACGTGCACCTTCGAGGCACCGCTTACGTAACGAAATTTGCTTGGCCCATCATGTATGACAAGAACTGGGGCCGGATCGTGCTTACAAGCTCGACATCCGGAATCTTTGGAAACTTCGGCCAGTCCAACTATGGAGCTGCGAAAATGGGCATGCTCGGATTGATGAACGTTCTTGCGATCGAGGGCGCATCGCACAACGTGCGCGTCAACTGTCTCTCTCCTGCCGCAGCCACTCGCATGACAGCGAGCGTGCCGGGCTCCCAATTCGACGCTTCGAATCCTCCTCCTGGAATGAATCCTGCGCTGGTTACGCCCGCTGTTTTGTACCTATGCAGCGAAGATGCTCCGTCGGCGACGACGGTTCACGCGGCAGGTGGACGGTATTCACGCATTCAAACCTTCACGAATGAGGGCATCTCGCTTGGTGTAGAAGCGAATTACGAAGACATGATGGATCGTATCAACGAAGTCATGGACATGTCTCAAGCGACTCCTTTGGATCCTCTCAATCGGAGACGACGAAGAGCAAGCTAGCACCAAATCCAATAGCTTCTCTTGTTCTTGCAGGGTGAACCCTCTTCAGTCTGACAGTCGGCTTATTCTCTACTTGGACGTCAAGAGTCCCTATGCCTACCTAGCAAAGGACGAGGCAAAGGAACTTGAACGGATGTTCGACATCAATATCGATTGGCGTCCGCTCACGCTAAATATTCCCAGTTTTCTGGGTTCAGCACGAGTGAATGAGCATAGGGAGGTAGTGGAAGAAAACCGCACTCCACGCCAGTGGCAAGCCGTTCGGTACGCCTACTACGATGTCAAGAGATATGCACGACTTCGGGAAACTTTGGTGTATGGACCAAGAAAGGTGTGGGACACGACCAACGCACATCTCGGTTGGCTCTATGCGAGACAACAGAGTCGAAATTGCCTGATGAACTACCTGGACGATGTGTATGAGAGGTTTTGGAAACGGGACTTCGACCCAGAAGATCTGAGCCAGGTAGAGTCAGCACTTCAGAACGCAGGATGCGAAACCGGTGATTTCTCGGAATACGCCGCGACAGAAGGCCGGGACCGTCTTGAGGCGCTTCAAGGTGCACTTCCTGAAGCAGGCATATTTGGAGTTCCAACCTTCGTCGTTGACGGCGAGGTTTTGTTCGGTCGGGAACATTTGCCACGGATTAACTGGATTCTCAGCGGGCGCAATGGCAAATCACCGGACGTCGCGTACGAGCTACTTGAGCTGACCGCTTGATTCTCTTGGCTTTGGACTTCACGAGCGCTTCGTCGTACCTTGCTCTAGGTCCATCGGTCGCGTTCTCTGAAGAAATTGAGGTCGATTTGCTGTTGCAACCCTTTCGAGTTCTTCAACTACCGCCGCCGACAAAGATCCGGAATGAGTCCGTAGCTGAGCGGCATCAAAGAATTCGAGCCGAATATCGATCTGCCGATCTAGAACGATACGCGGAAGTGCAGGGAATTCGGCTAGAGATTGCTCCCTATGGGATTGATCCAACTTTAGCGCATGGAGCTTTGTTGGTCGCTAATGAACATGGAGTCGGCATCGAGTTTGCGCGACGGGTGTTCACGAGTTTTTGGGAGGGTAGACTCGATATCGAGAGCTCAACTGAGATTCGAAAGGTACTCGAAGGACTTGATGTTGAATTTAACCCTTCCATGGATCTACTTCACGCACAATTGGATGAAGTTAGATCAACGCTGGAAGAACAGGAAATCTATTCGGTTCCTACTTTCTTAGTAGAAGGGGAAAGATTCATTGGTCGTCAACACTTCCCGATGATTCGATCAATGCTTTCCGTCGAGCGACGTTCGCCACCCACCTAAGCTAGAACGGCTTGCGAAGGGTGACCGATTCATCGAATCTTCTATCGGACAGGAATTGCATCGCAGTCTTCATCGAGCTTGGAGTGTTCAGGCGTGTAAGCCCCTCGCAGGCAATTGCTCCTACGTAGCCATTTCGGTCCTTGAGGGACTTGACGAACATTCGTTCAATCGCTTCGAGATCATTTTGGGGATAGTTGATCGCATTCAAAAGAGCGGAAACTGCATTCATGCGAATTTGGTCAACTCCAGTCCAACCTCGCATGACTTCGGGTTGTTCCCAAGCCTCTCGAGTTGATGTCAACAATTCGTCGATCGCGGGCAACGTGCAATCGATGCCACGGGCGATCGAACCAATGGCGTCCAGCGCTTGGCGAACGACCTGCTGGGCGGGGTGAGCGAGCAACTTCGATAGGTTGGGTAGAGCCTTGGACGCGCCGAATCCCAATTCGCCAAGAGCAAACGCGGCATTGATCAGTACCCACGGGTCTTGAGATTCCAAGAGACTGCAGAGTGGGTCTACTGCATCTGATCCGACAGCCGTCAATGCGTAGGCTGCGTCGTCCATGACAATGGCTCGCTCATTCCATCGTCGTCCATTGTCGCGGGTGTCGTCTCGCGGGATAGGTTTGCCCTCCGAATTCACATGCAACCTGCGTTCGTGCGCATTGCTTCCCTGCAAGTGTCTTAGCCTATCGATGAATTTGGAGACGTTGTCTGTTTTTGCTAGTCCATAGGTAGCCTGAAGGCGTTGCTGCTGATTGTTGCCATTCAGGTCGTCAAACGAAATTGAACTTCCGGTATGTGGCTTGCCATTCTCCGTTACACCGTTGCCGTGCATCCAATTCCAAATGAACTTCCACGCATCGGGTGCGTCGTATTCAGCGAGTGCATCATTTGGCTTGTGCCATTCTCGATCCTCAGCATTCCAATACGGTTGCTCCGGAATAGTGGTTCGGGCAAATACGAACTTCACCATGTATCTGCTGGCGTCGGTGCGATTGGGCCACCCCGCATGAACGGTGTCGAAGTGGAGCAGGTAGAAAGCTCCCGCTTCGATGTCTTTTGGCAAGACGACACCGGATGGTTCCACAGGATGGCTATAAAGGTAACTTCCTGCCTGGAAGCGTGTGGGTCCCATTTCTGGAGGCGTTGAATGAGGAAAGTAGAAGCCAATCAGGTACTTCGGCAAATGGTGTCTTGCGCGAGACAGCGGACTTTGGGCATCCTGGTGCCAACCCGATCCAGCTCGAGATCCCTTGCCCATAGGTGGTCCGTTGAAATCCTCGTCGTATACGGCAGACTTGTCCTCAACCGGTCTGCTGGTGTGGATCGCTCGATGCGGATGCACATAGTAGTTGGGTCCCAATAGGCTCGTGAGAGCTCCAGCTACGGAAGGAGATCGCAATACCTCCCATATCACCGGCACTCTTGAAATGATGTTGTTGCCATAGTGGTACTCTTGCTCCTCAGCAACTCTGAGGAGTCGGTCTACTTCGGCATGAACGCTAGGTTTAACCTCAGGCTGGACCCTAACGAAACCGTCGACTATGAATCGACTTACTTGCTCGTCGTTAAGTAACTTCATAGGCAGATTCCATGCTCATGGCTAGCGATTGTTCAAAAGTTGCATCCAATCCTGCCAGCATATTGCGTTTGGTGGCAGCATATGCCGGTCCGGACAGTTCCACAAGCTCGTCAAGGAACGGCTGTGAGGATTCTATGATGTTTGGTTCGCCACTTACTATGCGATGCGCCAGTCCAAATTCCATTGCACGCTCTCCATTCATGATCTCCCCGAGATAGGCAATACGGGCAACTAGAGACTGGCCCACTAGCCGAGGCAACTTGTACGACCAACCCTCCGCTGCCCAAAGCGCTCGGTCGATACGTGGGTCGCCGAATCGAATGTCCTTGGTTACTACACGAAAGTCGCAAGACAGACTGTAGTCGTAGCCTGATCCTAACGCGATGCCGTGCATTAAGGCGACGGTTGGCTTTGACAGATTTCTGAGCACAGCGCAAGAATCGAGTAGTAGAGTCGGCCCGGATCCTATCTCCAATTCGACCTTTCTATGCGCAAAGGGATCGTGGCCTTCAAATGGTTGAGCTGTCAAATCGTCTCCCGCACAGAATCCTCGACCTACCCCGGAGAGCGCAACTACTTTAACTCGTTGATCTTCTTCTGCACTTTGGAATGCTTGCATCAAGCGAAGATGCTGTGCGTAGTCTATGGCGTTGATTTTCTCGGGGCGGTTCAACACCAAGTGGCGAATGCCATCGACATCTTTGGTCAGCAAATTTTGTTCTTCGGTCATTTCAAACTGTTTGTGCAATCAAACTCGTCCAATCGTTGCCTATTGACCAGTGAACCTGGGTTCTCGGCGTTCTCTCCAGGCGTTGATTCCCTCAATTCTGTCCTTGATTGCATGAGTTTGGCGGATGCCTAGACTGTGCACCATGGCTGATTCAAAACTTTGGTCCAATTGCGGCAGAACCTGCAACTTATGGACTTCCCACGCTCTGGTCGGCATTCTCGACAAACGTTCAATCCAAGAGGCGATCTCCTGATCAGCGGTTGCATCGGCAACAACATGGTGAATGAACTGGATGAGGTGCGCCTCTTGGGCCGAGAGTGTTTCTCCCAGAAGTGAGATTCGCATTGCTTGGGACAGCCCAATCAGTCGGGGAAGAAGGTAGGAAATTCCTGACGACGCAGTCTGTCCATGGCTCACTCTAGAGTCGACTATCTTCGCTGACTCTGTAGCAATTCGAACGTCGCACGCGGCCGCTACATCGAGAGCAAAATCGCATAGGTTCTCTCGAATAACCGCCAGCGTTGGCTTGTGGACACCTCGCAGGGCTTTGATTAGGTCTTGTTCAACAATCGGACCGGGTCCATGCTTGCCCCTAACCTGGCGATGTTCGACGCGTGATGGCCAAGGTCCCATGTCGCTTGGGTCTTTACTTTCAACATTGAGACTGACCACAAGCACACGTACATTTGCCTTATTCTGAGCCTTGATCGCTAGCGATCGGAGTTGCTCCAATGTTTCGTAAGACAGGTTAGAAGTGGAGAGATCGAATGAAGCTATCGACGCCTCTGTGGTCTCGCTCATATTTTCGTGCCTAAACTCCAAGTCGTATCCATTTGAGCACTACGTTATGTTTCTTCGGCAAACTCAGCAAGACTCTGGACTGTGCCACCTTCCATATCCGGGCAGTTCTGTCTTCTTATCAGGTGTTTAATCGCAATATGGGCTGTCGTCTAGAAGGAACCGAAACGCTCGTTAATCGGCCGTATTTCAACTCGCGTTATTGGACAGAAAGCTCTCTTCGATCTCTACAGCGTTCATATCGTCAAAGTCGTCCGGAACCTCAATATGTCCCGCTAGAAATCCAACCTTGTGTTGTGAACTTTTGCGTCTAAACGAATAGGCACGCGTTGAACTAACTCCAAATTTGTCCCCGAACATATGGAAGACATTTTGAGTATCCGTACTTCCGTTTCTCACGAAGTCCTCCATTTCTAATAGTGTAGAGCCCTCGTAGAGTCTCTCAACGGCCGATCTGATGAACTCTTCCACACCTGAGTCCGAACGTTCCTGTTGTACGACCCACCTCCAAAACCTTGCCATCGTTTCGTCTGACGATTTAGTGAATTTTTCTGGTTGCACACCCGCAATCGCCCAAGGCTTGCCGAGACGAACCTCTGGATATTCTGACTTCATGCGCGTCCGAATGGGAAGACCTACCATTAGGCATGCACAAATGAGCGCACTGCTGGGTGTATGCCGATTGACTTGATCAAGTCTACCCGTCCTGCGCACCAAGGCTTCGTCTGCAAGCAGATAGTTAGTTACGCGTAAACAGTGGGTATAGCTAGGTTCGAATGGAGGAGCTGGTCCATTAAACGTTCGAGCCCAGCTGCAGCCTCTCAAGCGGTAGCATAGAGAAATCCGTCCATGGACTAGGTATTCTAGTGTGTTGCGAACTCCATGCTCGTACTCTTTGTGCAAGCGAGCTTGTTCTCTAAACGTAGCTATAAGTTCCATCTCTTGTGGATAGGCAACAAGGTTTTTGCCTTGTACTCGATTGAGTTCCGATTCGAAGAAGTGTGTGTCTGCAAGAAGTTGGCTCGCTTTTGCCCAAGCTATCTCGCTCTTGTTCATAATTCTCTTCTACAGATAACGTACTTTCTGGTGTCTAATCCCGGTACTTGTCAGTCTACTGCCATTTCAACTTCCAAGACCCGGCCGCTGCGACTCAGCAAACCTCTTTAAGCACGATCTTGCGCATCTAGTCACTTCAATCACAATCAGAGATTTCTCGAATTATTGGACCAAACCAAGTTGTATGCAATTGCCTCCAGCATCCTGCTATCATCCCCATAAATTTGACGGTTTCGGAATAGCTCGTGAATAGAATCATACAGGCACTCTTAAAGTTGGCCACCATAGTAGCTGCTATTGCATTTATTGCGGGTTGCGCGACAATTTACACTTCTCCCGATTTCAGCATTTACGAGTCGGGTCACGAATCTATAGCGATTCTACCTTTCGACGTGACTATCAATCCTGGTCATAAGAGTAAGGATGTAACACAAGACGAACTACGAGAGTTAGCGACAAAACAGGGAGAAACCTTCCAACGTGCGCTGTACTCGCAGTTCCTACAGGGACAACAGCGAGGCAAATACACGGTTACATTTCAGGACATTGACGAAACGAACGTGTTGTTAAATCGAGAATTGGAGAGACACGCAACACGAAGAGTTCTGTCGGCATTAACAAAGTCTGAAATTTGTGAAATTCTTAAGGTTGACGCAGTTGTTTCTGGAGACATGGCACTAAGCAAGCCCATGGGCACAGGTGCAGCAATAGCGTCTGCGCTTCTCTTAGGAATTGGTGGAGCAACCAACGAAGGCCATATCAACATGTCGATCCATGAGGGTGACGGAGGCAAGTTGCTTTGGAACTATGAGCACAAAGTTAAGGGCAATTTGCTCAGTTCTCCCGAGTCGGTCGCAAAGGATTTAATGAAGGGTGTCGCCCGAACGTTTCCATACAAGAGATAACTACACTCTTACCGATACTTTAGCGATGCTCGCAAGGAAACGTACCAACTCTCGCACGTAGGGGCATGGAGTCGTTTGACCACTCAATCCTACTGTTAGTCCCGAAGGCCAACACAGTTTTGCGCGTTGCCTCACGTACCACATTTGCCTCACGCTAGTAGAGGGAATTCCTAGACAAGAGGGATGGCTACGCGTTAAATTCTTGAGGGCTTTCCGATTGTTCCCTTCTACTGACTAGTGCCAACCGCGAGTCGACTACAATACTCGCTAACTATTGTTTTTGAACGGTTTTGACCAATGAAAACACTACTTGGATTGCTAGCAGCGACACTTGCGGCAGCATTGCTTATGTCCTGCAGCCAAAGTCCAGTCAATTCGTACACCATTACTGGCGAGCTCATTGTCTTAGAGAACGAGGAGCTAGAAGACACAGATTCCGACGCCAGTGCAACGGCTGAACCGCCCGCACATCTGGACTCTTCAACGGTTACAGTGTCGGTTACTTACGAAACTACGAACAACGAGGGAGAAGTTGAAGAAGTCGAGGTTTTGTCCGGAAAATTCGTAAATGGCAGTCTCGAATATACGGGAGAAGTTGAAGAACCGACTGCCGTAAAAATTGCCGTCGATACCGGCGAAGACGATCCTCTCACAGCATCTGCACTGATTGCTCCAGGCGAAGAAATCAAGTTCGTGGTTCTGGATCACTGGGAATCCTATCGTGATGATCAGTTGGCAATGGTAGGAAGTTCGCGTATGTCCAAGGATTCCTCCAAGAAGTTCTCCATATCGGGAGATTTCAGTTCCGTGGATGAAGATCTGTCAAATGTTGTTGTGTCTGCATCAGCATGGAAATTCGACGATGAAGGGGAACGTCAAATTGTGGACCTCGGTGACGTAATGTTGGTCGACGATACTTTCCTATTCGAAGGTGACGTTGATGAACCAACTCGCATATCAATCTATGCGGGTCCCGTGGGGCCGTGGTATGCGTCGACCAATTTCATATTGGTCGAGCCCCAGTCCGAAATGACCCTCACTCAGCGTGGAACAGCACCAGAACTTCTTGCAACGTCAGGATCTGGAATGCACGCAAAGATCATTGAGAGCTGGCAACAGTCGCAGGACTACTTGTCGGTATTTGACAAATACTACGAGGGTTACGCGCAATACATCGCAGAGTGGGAAGCGCGGCAGAATGCAGCTGAAGAGAGTTCGGAAGAGAATCAAGACTCGGACGACGAGGGTTCGTCGGATGAGCAGGTGGCTACTAGTGCATCAAGTGACGATGCTTCCGCAGACTCAGATTCAGCCGAATCGGCACAAGGTGACCAATCCGCTACCACTGAAGAGGAAGAAGAGGAAGTTGCGCTCGCGTCTGCAGAGCCTGTCACACCAGCTGCCGAGGGATGCGAACACGTCACGGTGGCAGCTGAACAGACCAGATCAGCCACAAGTTCGACGGCTTCATTGCCCGAGTACTACAAGTATCGAGACGAAATGGACGAAATTCAAATGTCCGCTCTCAAGAAGATTGCAACTGAAGCGGAGGACCCATTTGAATCACTTCTTGCCATGGAACTGGGCGCATTCTCCAGAGCAGAAGGTCAAAGCGACGCACTCCCTGTGTACGACAATCTTGCTACACGATTCGAAGACGAAAGCATCTTGCGTCGCATAGCCCAAGGACGAGAAAGGACTGTCTGGTTCATTGAATCTCGTCAAAACGACGAAAGAGTCCAGCCCGGTCAGAAGGCACCAGAATTCACTCTCGCCAATTTGGAAGGAACAGAAGTCGCTCTCTACGATGTGTTAGCTGAAAAAGAGCTCGTACTCATTGACTTTTGGGCATCCTGGTGTGGTCCCTGCATTGCTGATTTTCCCGAACTGAAGAAGCTATACAGTGCATACGACTCTCACGGCTTTGAGATCGTAGGAGTATCCATCGACAGTGCATTCGAGGATTGGCAAGAAGGATCTATCGAGCATGAGCTTCCTTGGATGAACCTTGGCGAGATGGATGGATGGGAAGGATCCACAGCAACCTCCTACGGTGTGCTAGGAATTCCCGCCGGTTTCTTGCTTGACCCCAACGGCTGCATTCTTGAGAAGCGCGTTCGTCCCGCCAGATTGCAAGAGGCTCTCATAGCTCAATTCGGTGAAGTGTCCGAACTGACCGAGCCTAGCGAAGAAAGCGATTCTGACGCGACCGATCCTGGCTCTGACGAAATGGGCGGATAAACCGGGTCACCAACAGTAAAAAAAGGGTTCAGCGTATTGAAGCATTCGCTCAAGTGAGGCAAATTCTTCGGTACGCTGACTCTTGCTGCTAAAACAATACATCTAGATTAGACTCGGTGCATTTGCGCGCACCGGATCTACTCAAGACTCAAGCGTATCTCCTTCACGGGATACACCTGCGATTTGTTGGCATTACCGAATTGAGGGGGAGTCGTCAAATGAGCAAGATAGCTGGTGCTGTACTTCTGTTCGGGATTGCCGTATCTCTCAACGCCCAATCCAGCGATACCACAGGAAGCTTTGCTATCAAAGGAAGGATCATTCCTTATGTGGCAACCGACGCGGACGGTCCGGAAGGATTAGCCGTAGAGTCAGCACGCCCTAAAGATCTATCCACGGCAAAGGTTGTCGTATCTCGTTGGGATTCGGACACTACACTTGGCGCTGGTTCCATAGAACTTGCCTCCGGTAATTTCGTTGACGGAATTTTGAATCTGCACGGGGGGATTGACCAACCCACAGACGTGCAAATCAGCGTAGACGTAGGATTGCCAGAACCAGTGACTTTGGACGTTGTTGTTGCTCCAGATACAGAACTCTCTTTCGTACTCAAGGAATGGCCAGCTCCTGTTCCCGCTCAGATTGAACTGCTCGGATCTTCTCGAATGTCTAAAGATCCTGCGTTGAAGTTTTCAATCTATGGAGACTTAAGCTCAATAGATCTCGACATGGAAGGGGCGATTGTCGAGGTGATGGGTAGCGAATACGATGAGAACGGAGAGCGTATCAGTCTGAATTTCGGTCGTGTCATGCTTGACGAAGGAAAGTTCATTGTCGAAGCCGAAGTTGACGAACCGATAGTCGTCAACACCGTGGTCTTGGTAATGGCGGAGCGGGAATACACTCAGTTTCATTCAGTGGTGGAACCTGGTGCCAGCATCGAAGTTGTGGCGGACAGCCCTTGGCTCGATGACATTCACCCAGTTGCAGGATCAGGAAAACATTTCGATCTCCTAGAGAGTTGGAGACAAAACAAGGAATATGTAACGACGAAGAACCAATACCGCGAAGCGCATCTGGAATATCAGGAGGAGTCCAATGCGGACCTGCAGACTTCTAGCGACGACACCGATGAATCGCCTGCAGTAACCGACTCCATTGAATCTATAGGCAAGAGTGAAACGCCGAGACATGTCGAACTGAGGCGGCAACTGAGTCGATTTCGTTACGATTTCTTGGAGGATGTCGCTTCCAATGCAAAAGATCCAATCGATTCGCTTCTTGCACTGGAACTCGGAGCTTATCGGGGCAAGGAAGATGCACTGCCCATCTACGACAGACTTGAGAAAACTCTGAGCAAGGATCTAGTTGTAAGACGCGTCACCTCTGATCGGAATTACCACGCACGACACTTGGCCAGCGTGGGAATTGACAAGAGCCTGGCTATTGGCAAGCGGGTTCCCGATTTCAATCTGCCTGACGTGAACGGAGCCGAACATTCGCTAAGTGACATTCTTGAAGCAAATGAGGTCGTATTCGTAGACTTCTGGGCTTCCTGGTGCGGTCCATGCATCGAATCCATACCCGCTCTGAAGGAAGTGTACGGCAGCTACAAACAATATGGTTTAGAGGTAGTTTCGATCTCTATTGACGAGAATGCAGAGTCTTGGGTCGAGCGCTCGAAAGAGCTTGAACTTCCTTGGATTAATCTCGGCGAACTCAAGGATTTTGAAGGTGAAGTCGCTACGTCATATGGAGTAACCTTCATACCCAAAGGCTATCTTGTCGATGAGAAAGGCATCATCATTCAGAAGAACCTGACTCCCGAGCAACTTGGGGAGTATTTGGATGCGATCACCGGCGAAGAGGCATCGCCAACAGTGCCTTAAGACAAGCTCATTGCTCGAGTCCAGCCTTGACCCTTGATTTCCGGTTAAAGCTCGCGCGTGCCAACTTCAACGATTCAAGTTTCCACTGTACGTATGCTAGGTCTTGCGGGTGCCAAAAACACACTGTAAGCAAAGGTTTCACTCAGCTATTGTGCGCGGTTGCGCTGGGAGTCTGTTCCGACAGCACATCAATCCACCTAGTTGTACATCGACATTCACCTTCGACCGTTGGCTCAATAGCAACAAGTAAGGACGCCCAATGACCTCAAGAAACGTAATTGCCAAAGCACAGATTCTGGTACGTAGACTGCGCGATGAAGTGTTCAACGCATTCGTTGACCCAGCCGTCATGAGCAAGTTCTGGTTGCATCGAAAAGACGAGGGCTTGCGAGAGGGCGAAACGATTGGGTGGTTCGTGGGAGATTCTTCGGATGCTCTGGAAATTGAGGTTCGAGTAAAGTTGGTTGAAACGCCATCTCGAATCGAGATCGAATGGGGTGTGGACAGCCGATTCACCAACGTGACTTGGAAGTTGCATGAACATGCATGCGATTGGACCCGGCTTGTGATCGAGGAGACAGGCTTCTTTGGATCCCGCGACGAGATCGTGTCTCAAGCGCTTGACTCAACGAGCGGATTCAATCAGGTGGTCGTCGCGCTAAAAGCGCTACTAGAGCACAATGCCGCAATCAACGTCGTTGCAGATCACATCTAGAGAGTAGGATCAAACAATCGGATCGAAAACGTTCTCGCCCTTCTCTTGTACGACGCAGCCAAGCGCCTCAGGGGGTGCCGCATCCCTTTCCAACATAGAGACCAACGTCGTCTAGCGACACGTCTAGATCGCTTTGCGCGAAGGTAAAGCTCAATCTTGCGGTGCTGTCAGTTTCAGCAGCAACAAATCTATGCTGAAATTCGTGGTACTGGTCTGTCAAGCTTGCGCCTGTGCCTCGAGTCGCGGCTCCAACCTCCGGCGTGTGACCAGTGCCCATCAGGCTTTGGTAGCGTCCATTGGGTCCGTCGGGACCAGTGTCCACATTGACTTCTATATACCGAAAGTCATTGGCCTTTGCCGTGTAGCAGAGCGAGTACTCGATGTCTTTGGATACCGCTACGTTGTGCAGTAGCTGCACGTGCCATGGGCGAATTGAAGACTCCAAAATCGTGATTTCTGCGGCCCCGTTCCATGAGACCGTGGCAATGTCGGAGTTAAACTCCCAGCTATTTTGGGAATCAAATGTACCTCCGCTAGAAATCAGGTTGGGGCTGTGCGCGGGCCATTCGTATGGGTAGACAAAGAATGGCATGTCGTTGCTGAACAAGCCTTTCTGATTCTGTAATTGGAGCATGTGCGCCCCGTGGCGGTAAGGAAGGTAGTCAAGCTGTACCAATATGATGTCGTTGTCGCAGTTTGGCAGAGCACCAGATTCGCATTTGACATGGCCGCCAACTTTTCGGCCATCTACGATGACATTGGCGTCCGCGAAAATGTACTTGCCCTGCAAACGAATGGCATCGTTCGCAACGAGCTCGGGGAACTCCGCCGGTCTTCCTCCTGGAAATTCCGGTCGCACGGGGAGTCCGAGCGGCCAAATGGTGGGTTGCGGATGTGCGTAGTCAACGTTTTCGCCCAATCTCGCCGTAATTGTCACTAGTGCCTCGCCGGATTCAGCAAGCGACAATAGTTCCTGTCGCGTATAGTTGACCGAGCTATCCTTTTTGTTCTGGTAACGAGTATTTGCATACACAAGCTCAATCTCGTCCGCATCGTTTTCGTTCGCGATCAGAATGCCTTCTCCCTGAAGCAACACACCACCTTCATAAGCAGAAAATTCCAATGCGCGTAGCAGGTCCTCCGTAGTTTCGAGGCGAGCTGTAACTCGGTTCAGAGTAATTTGGCGTCCAAATGAACCTGTAAACCCAACACTTCCTTCTAGGATCATCTGAAACATCTTTGGATTTTGGGTAAAGCCGAAACGCTCGGGAAATCCCTGCGTATCGCCTTTGACCCGGTCGGCGAAGAAGAAGCGGTTCTGCGGCGCATTCTTCCAGCGATCGGCAGCTCCTCGCCAGGAGGGAAGATCCATTCCGCTTCCACCCATATTGGTAGTTGTCCAATGGGGCAAGAGATGGCAATTCCCGCATTGGTCCACATTGTGAAAATCGTTGACACCTTCTAGTGCCAACAGTGTCATTTCGTTCGTGTACGGCCGTTCGACCGAAGGCGGGTACGGCACACTCAGAAGATACTTCGACAGGGCACGACGTTCCTCAGCTGACAGTTTCCCGAGATTCCCTTCGTCGTTGACTTCGCAATCCTCCTGATCGCACATGGTCGTCGCGAGAGACACGTCAACAAGATGAAGAGTGCAGGATTCTTCGTCTTCAAGCTCGCAGTTGGGATCTAGGTGGGCGTAGGTGCTCGCTGTGTTAACGCCTCCAAACGGATCTCCCAGCGTTCCGTCCCAGTGATAGGGTGCAGTTCCTCGCAAGCCGCGGATGTCTTGAACCAATCGAGGCTGGATTTGGTCGCATCCCGCATCGCAAAGTGGAGCATCGAGAACCCAGAGCAATTGATCAGTATGTCCGTCTGGATGGCAACTAGCGCATGCGAATGTCCCTGTTGATGACGCGTGGGCGCTGTTAAAAGCTATTCGGCCAGCCTTCAACTCCTCTTCTGTGGGGTCGTCGAGCGCGATCGTTGAGATAAGCTGAGGATCGGATCGATTCATCAAGTCCACATACGACACAGAATTGGCGAGGGCGTTCAGCACCCACGCGCCCTCAAGTGCACCCGTCTCATCGTGGACTAGCGTCAGTCCCCGTGGAATGGCCTCAACGTCAACACGTCCCAGGATCTCTCCAGTTGTCGCTTCCATTGTGAATACCATGTTCGAAGCGGCTGCGGTTGCGACCAACGTCGAGTCGTCCTTGCTCACCTGAATGCCAAACGGAGTGGCTAGTGCCATGCCGGGCTCTGGATTTTCTGGTGGAAGTGGTTCGAGTTCTATGAACTCCGGCGTGCCACACTCATTCCCTGTGCAGTCGACCTTGGTGATTTGATTAAGGAACGCTCGGTTTTCCAGCTCCTTTAAGCCATGTTTTTCTGTGCCAGCCTTTCCGTTGGCATCGTTTCTGGCTTCCGCCTGCGCGACAAACACGTGGCCCTTTGAGTCCACAGCTATACCGTACAGTAGCGTGCCTAGAGTATCGACAACTTCGATTAGCTCGTCCGTGATTGTGCTGTAGACGTACAGGTCTCGATCAGGAATGTCGGGATGCCGAATGATGTCCGCGACATAGCCAAGCGAGAGGCTCTGTTCCTTGCCTCCTGGTGCTTCCACGACATGCGCAATTGCGTCGAAGGTACAGTCCTCCTCATCTAGATTCTCGGGATAGCAACCGGATATTGCCGTCTGATTATTGGACTCGAAGGGAATCACAAACAGGCGATTTCCTTCAATAGCTATAGCCCTCGGATCCTGCGCGGTGACGTTCAATCGCTTCGTGACTGTGCGTGTAGCCACGTCGACGACCGCAATTTGATTGGTGGACGACAGTGCAACGTAGGCCTTGTCATCGCTAGCAAAAGCGACTCCCACAGGTTCGTCGAATCGGGTGGATTTCGTCGCTTGATCGAACACTTGAATGGTGTGGAGGACTTGGTTGAACGACTTGCTCGTTGGGTCAGAGTCAATAACGCTCACTGAATCGGATACGTGATTGGAGACCCAGACTTCGCTTCCATCCGGTCGAATGGCTATGCAGACAGGATCAATTCCGACATGAATTCGATCAATGACCTTTCGAGTTTGGGAGTCAATGACATCGACCGTATCGGCTGGAGTATTGGCGACATAAACAAGTGACCCATCGGGCAATAGCCCGATTGGATTGGAATGCGGACTGTCAAATGTAAGATGTCCGGGAAATCCAAAGGCCTCAGCATCGTCCATGTTCGCTTCCTGCAATGACACCGGAAATTGCATCAATCCAGCGCCGCCAAAGCAACTGGCAAGCAATAGAGCGCATCCCAATGCGCTCAGCCATGGCCACTTCTTGCGAATAAACTGGGTCCCGAGCAGATTGGTAGTAGTGCTATCGCATTGCTGACAAACGCGTGCCTTATGACTCTTTTCGTTCACACAGAACACTCCTCGCTAGTGTTCCTAGGAAGCGTCAATCCAAGTTTATTGAAACTGAAGGAGAAATTCTCATTTAATTCGCGATTTGCACGTTTGCATTAGTGCATAATGAGCCGTGGCAGCATTAATTTAGGCTTGTTCCAGTGAAAGTGATGTATAGACTTCTTGTATTGGGAACTGTCGCAATTCTGCTGACAGCCTGCGGCACAAATCGACCACAGGATTCCAAGTCCGATGATCAAGATGCCATTGCGGCAAACTCCGCCTCGAGCAGAACCGCCAGCTGTAGGGGAGTTGCCACAATGGAAAAGCCTTGGAGTCCAGCGACAATTCTGCTCAATTTCGTACAGGATGACAGGCTTCGAGCAGGTACGAAAGCTCCGGAGTTCACGCTACCCGACCTAACAGGAGAGGAAACTGCGCTCTACGATGTGATCGACGAGAACGAAGTCGTGCTCATCAACTTCTGGGCTTCTTGGTGCGCTCCGTGCATCAAGAAAATTCCAGACCTTAAGAAACTACACGCCAATCACGGAGGCAAGGGATTCGAAATCGTTTCCGTTTCAATCGACCGCGACTACGATGACTGGAAGGAAGCATCGAATGAGCATGAACTTCCGTGGATAGATCTAAGGGATACTGCAAACCGAAGTGAGGGAGTATCCGGCGACTACGCCATTGAGGCAATTCCTGCAACTCTTGTGTTGGATTCGAGCGGCTGCATTCAGCATACCTACATGCCATTTAATCAGTTGGACCGCCATTTGAGTTCGATTCTTGTTGACGAATCTGAAATGGAGGAATCCGAATCGACTATTTGACACGGGAAGTCCAAGTTTTTACTACGCCAATTCGAGATCTCAATTGCTTGCGCAGCGTATGTGATACAGTGTCGTCGCAAGGCTTGAAATTAGACTAGATTCGCAGATTTTGGGCCGTAGGGGGGATGGCCTATCGAATTCAATTCCTACGATCACAACGACGTCTTCTACGACGAGATGTTCAAGACATCGCGTGATCCGCACTCCCATTGCCAACGCCTGCTCGACGAATTGACCTCCATGTCCGTGGAGGAATTGGACAGTGTGCAGGAGAGAGTGACTAGGACGTTCTCTAGCCAGAGCATTTCCTTCACTCTGTACGGCGAAGACGAGACAACCGAGCGCATAATCCCCATAGATTGCATTCCACGAATACTTTCCGCAGCAGAGTGGGACCATCTTGAAGCGGGGTTGAAGCAACGGGTGGCAGCTCTCAACCATTTCATTGTGGATGTCTACGGCAAGTGCCGCATTCTCGATGAAGGCGTGATTCCCGTTGACGTGGTGAAAGGATGTCCGCAGTATCGAATCGAAATGTACAACGTGCAGATTCCGCTCGATGCTCCCGTAGGAGTTTGCGGCACCGACCTAGTCCGAACTCAGGACGGTTTTCGCGTTCTGGAAGACAACTTGCGCGTGCCCTCGGGCGTGTCCTACATGATCGCCAACCGCCAAGCTACAAAAACGAATTTTAGAGAGGTATACCGAGACTATCGCGTGCGTGAAGTCGAGCAATATGGGCAATTCCTATACGAAACGCTTTGCGAGTTCGATCCAACTGGCAAGGAAGATCCGAGCATTGCTTTGCTCACACCGGGAGTGTTCAATTCAGCGTTTTACGAGCACATGTTTCTCGCCGACGAAATCGGAGCAGAACTTGTTGAAGGAAGAGACCTCTTGGTCAACGACGGGTACGTGTACATGCGAACGACGTCAGGACTGCGGAGGGTCGACGTCATCTACAGACGAATAGACGACGATTTCTTGGATCCTCTGTTTTTCCGCGAAGACTCCATGCTAGGTGTTCCCGGACTCATGCACGCATATCGAAAGGGAAACGTTGCGCTGGTCAACGCTCCAGGGACTGGCGTTGCGGACGACAAATCTGTATACGCGTATGTTCCGGACATGATTCGCTACTACCTGGCTGAGGAACCTTTGCTGCAAAATGTGGAGACATATCTCTGTCGTTTTCCAAAGGACCTGGAGTACACGCTCGACAATCTCGACAAGCTGGTGGTCAAGCCAGTTGGCGGATCAGGTGGCTACGGTCTATTCATAGGATCGCAAGCCAGTCCAGAGGAACGCAACGCCTTTGTCGAGAAACTTCAGGATGAACCGAAAAACTACATAGCGCAGCCGGAATTGGCTCTGTCACGAGCGCCCTGCTGGATTGATCGCCGATTGGAACCGCGGTGTGTAGATCTGAGACCGTTTGTCCTTACTGGCAAGACTTCTCGACTAGTTGGAGGAGCCTTCTGCCGCATCGCCCTTCCTAAAGACAGCATCGTCGTCAATTCGAGCCAGGGTGGGGGAGCTAAGGACGTCTGGGTGGTGGAAGGATAGTGCTGTCTCGCAGTGCTCAAGGTCTTTATTGGATAGGGCGCTACCTAAAGCGCGCCGAGCACATCAGCCGTCTGATGGAGCAGCAAATCGCCGCGTTGGTGGATCGTCCACTCTCGCACATCTACTTTGGCTGGGCTCGTCTATATTCCCACTTGAGGGTTTCGTCGCCTGTGGCAGCCCTCAGAGACTGGTCGAAAGAAGCGGACGGATGGGGATTGGCGGACTCGTTCACATTGGCTGACGACTTGACCTTCACTCGATCAAACGAGTATTCCATTTGCAGTTGCTTCGAAATGGGGCGCGAAAACGCTCGACAGATTCGTCATTGCGTCAGTTCCGAAATGTGGATCTGCCTGAACCGCTCGTATCAGCACATGCGGGATCAGCACATCGAGGACATCTGGGCGACCGACCCTCAACAGTTCTACGCTGATGTTGTGCAGGACGTCAATACGTTCATGGGAGTCGCTTCGGCCACACTCTACCGCGATGAAGGGTGGGAGTTTCTTCAGATAGGGCGGATGATTGAACACGCACAGCTCATGTGCTCCCTGCTGGTTTTCCAAACCACGGAATCTTCAGAGGAAAAGTATGGCGACCTCGAGAATTACGACTGGAGCAGCCTGCTGCATTGCTTTCAAGCGGACGAAGCCTACCAGCACTACTTCGGATTGAACATACAGGCATCCAACGTACTCAACATGCTGGTTACGGACAAGAAACTGCCGAACTCCGTATATTTTTCCTTGGAGCAAATCGGCAACCGACTGAACGAGCTGGGCGACGCGCCAGGCAAACGAAACGGAGCAACTGCCAACCGATTTGCAGGACGACTCACATCAGTACTGAACTACGAGTGGCCAGACGCGGAAGACAAGAAGCGAATGATTGTGCTGCTTGAGAATCTATCGATGCGACTTCACGAGTACATTTCCTCAGCATGGTTCAACTACGAGATTGATGACACAGCGAGAATCTAGCGGCGTCTCGGACGAAGTCCAATACGAGATCGTTCATACCACTCGCTACACCTATGATGAGACGAAACGCTCAAGCGTGATGTCTCTTTGTATGAAACCACGCGAGGAAATTGGGCAAAAACTCGTTAGCTACAGCTTGTCGATCGATCCCGAATCCCTGATTGATGTAGACATGGACATCTTCGGAAACTCTCGTCACATGTTTGACATTCACCGACCTCACGAGCACCTGACGATAACAAGCACCGCAACGGTCTCTCGCACAAGCCGACAATCGTCGAGCGATGATCTGGAGACAACTCAATGGAACGAGCTGAGGACATACGAAAATGATTGGCGGCATTGGGAGTACTTGCAACCAAGCGAACTGACACGAACCAGTGCGGATCTACGAGATTGGATCAAGCAACTCGGCGAACTGTGCCTCGAGAGCCCGTACGAATTTCTCAAGTCTCTGGAGCGCCGACTCTCGGAATCGATCACGTATCGACCCGGACGGACCACCATAGAGTCAACCGTTGACGACATTCTGCTGCATCGGGAGGGCGTGTGTCAGGACATTTCACAGCTCATGATCGCCATTTCCCGCGCGTGGGGCATTCCTTCCCGCTACGTCTCAGGCTATCTCTACGATGAACCAGGCGAAACACGGCACTTTGCCGACAACGCCACCCACGCTTGGGTGGAGTGCATGATTCCCGAATTCGGATGGTGCTCTTTCGACCCCACAAATCCCGACGCATCGGAAATTGCCCGCATAGCTGTGGGCTACGGACGGGATTATCGAGACGTTCCTCCGGTAAAGGGCATCACCATGGGAGAAGGGTCAACGGACATGGATGTCAACGTGATAGTGTTGAGGGTTAGAAGCCAATCACGTGGGTGAAGCGTCCAAGTGATACCATTTGCAGGCGCAAACTGCCAACGATGTATACAACGTGGTTTAAATTGGCATGCGTGAACCAATCGGCAGGTCTAGGATTCAAATTTCGTAGCACATGAGCGACTCAAGTCTTTGCAACATACTGGTCGTCGACGACGAGCCCGATCTAGAGGAACTCATGCGCCAACGCATGCGTCGAGAGATTCGCCGCGGCTCCTATCGGTTGGAGTTCGCCAGCAACGGTTTGCAAGCCTTGGAAGCCCTTCAAAAGAACCCAGAGATCGAGATTGTCCTATCGGACATCAATATGCCGGTCATGGATGGACTGACGTTGCTTGACAAGATTCCGCTAATCAACGACCAAATCAAGGCGGTGATGATTTCTGCCTACGGCGACATGAAGAACATACGTTCGGCCATGAATAGAGGCGCGTTCGACTTCATCACGAAGCCCGTGGACTTCGAGGACTTGAAGATCACCATCAGTCGTACTACGGAAGCAGTTCGTGCCAGTCGCCAGCATGTGGAGAACCGGGAGAAACTTCTCAGCATTCAATCGGAACTGGCAACAGCGGCCAAAATGCAGAAGAGCATCTTGCAGACGACATTTCCAAGTTCCGATTCGTTCGATGTGTACGCAAGCATGGAGGCAGCTAGAGAAGTCGGCGGCGACTTCTATGACGTGCGAATTGTCAGGCCTCCACCATCAGATTTCTTGGGCGTTTGCATTGCCGACGTGTCGGGGAAAGGTGTTCCTGCAGCGCTGTTCATGATGGCAAGCTGGACATTGCTCCGCGGTGCCACCATTGGTCATCGCGACCCTTCGAAGGTCGTCGAGGAAGTAAACAACATGCTAGAACAGCAGAACGACAGCATGATGTTCGTAACGTTGTTCTACGGACTCTACAATCCAGATGACCGAGAATTCCGCTATGTTAATGCGGGTCACAACAATCCCGTGCTGTTCCGCGCCGACGGGTCGGTAGAGGAGTTGGACACAACGATGGGCATAGCTCTGGGAATCATGCGCGAAACCCCATTTGCAGAGAATTCAGTAACGCTCAACAAAGGCGACATGGTCTTGCTATATACAGATGGCGTCAACGAAGCCGAGACGGGCGATGAGGAATTGTTCGGCATGGACCGACTCATGAACGTCTTCGATGGACGTCCTCCACCGTTGAACGCCAAAGAGGCGATCGACGAGGTGTTTCGAAAAGTTCGCGGCTATGTAGGAAACTATCCACAGTCGGACGACATCACGTGTCTAGCAGTGTGTGCGACGAAGTAATGTCATCAAGCTGTAAAGTCATACTAGAAAACAGGCTGGACGAAATGCAGCGTTTCGTCACTACACTCACCGAGTTTTCGAGAGTCGGCAATCTGCCAGACGACGTAGCCTTTTCGATTCAACTCGCCATCGACGAATTGTTTACCAATATCGTCTCGTACGGGTACGAAGACGAAAGTGTCCATCAGATCGAGATAAACATGGCTGTGTCAGACTCTGAAATTCGAGTCGATCTCATTGACGATGCTAAGCCCTTTGATCCCTTGCATGAAGCTGCCGATCCCGATTTGGACGCCTCGTTGGACGATCGCAGGATTGGAGGCGTGGGGATCCACTTGGTCAAAACCATGATGGACGACATTTCCTACAAGTACGAGAACGAACGCAATCACCTGACGCTAATAAAGAAGTTTGACGCGTGAGGGCATTGCCTCAGGAATTCGTGAGCAAATTGCTTGCGACTCTTCAGTTGGTGCTAGTCATGTTTGCGCTGACTGCCTACGCTCAGACAGCAGACGACGAATCCAATTCAGGTTCCTCGGTACCGTCTACAACACAAGAACCGCCCGCAGAACCAGTACACGGTATTTACGAAGATCGAGTTGTCTTCGGACAATCCTGTGCATTGGAGGGTCTAAATCAAGCTTCCGGCGTGGGGATGAGGCTTGGGTTATTGGCTGCATTCAAAGAAGTCAACGATCAGGGTGGCGTACACGGTCGAACAATTGAGCTCAAGACGCTCGACGACGGCTACGAGCCCGAGAAGACGATTGAGAACACGCTTCATCTGATCGAAGTAGAAGATGTGTTTTCATTGATAGGCGCCGTCGGCACCCCAACATCTCGAGCAGCAGTTCCACTGGCAGAGTCCCATAGGGTGCCCTATGTGGGTCCACAGACCGGCGCGGCGTTCTTGCGGGTGAACAACCCCTATGTTGTCAATTTAAGAGCTTCGTACGCCCAAGAAACCGAGGAGATGGTCGCATTCCTGACGCAGGAAGGTGGTACTGAAAAGATTGCCATACTCTATCAGGATGATTCCTTTGGTCGCGCTGGCTACAACGGTGCGAAAGCCGCGATGGAGCGCAGAGGGCTTCGACTTCTCGCCGCTGGAGTGTACCGACGGAACTCGTTGGACGTACGGACAGCGGTATTGGACATACGCGATTGCAATCCAGACGCGATCATCATGATTGGTAGTTATCAACCGTCCGCCGAGTTCATCAAGTGGTCGAGAAAGATTGGCATGGATGCGCTCTTCATCAACATTTCCTTTGTCAACAGCAATGCTCTCGCGAAAGCACTTGGCGACGAAGGAGGGGGTGTGATGGTTTCCCAGGTGGTGCCGCTGCCTACCGGAAACATGCCGCTGATTGCAAGCTCGTATAGGGCTGCTCTACAAGAGATTGACTCGGAAGCTAAACCTCAATTCATTTCCTTTGAGGGATATTTGGTTGGACGCCTTGCGATCAGAGGGCTTGAAAAGGCAGGTCGAGATTTAACCAGACCAAAGTTTTTGCGCTCCATCCGATCCATGGATAACGTCGAAATTGGAGGATTTCGACTCAATTACGTTGACGACAATCAAGGTTCGGACCAGGTATTCATGACTGTACTCGCTAACGACGGTAGTTATCGAGCGGTGAAGTCACTTGCCGACATTACGCTCCCATGGCGAAGATAAACTGGAAAGAACTGCTCCGCAAGTTCGTAAGCCTCAGGCACAAAATCTCTGCCCGTTTAGGGCTTGCGCTGTCAGGCGCAGTGTTCTTGACACTTACCGCCAGTTTCGTGGGCTTGATCTACCTGAATCAGATCAACAAGGCTCAGGAAAGAGTCTATGAGGGTAGCATGCCCGACATGGAGGCGGCATTCGCTTTCTCTCTCAAGAGCGCCGAAATCGTAGCTGCATCACCACTCTTGACCTCGGCCACGAACGAGGATGAACTTGCGCGAATCCGCGTTGAGGTCGAGGCAGACAAGCAGGAATTCAGGGAGCAACTTACCTCAATCCTAGATCGCGGATTGAACGAGTATCTCGTCCTGGAAGTATCCAATGTTGGTGAGACGATGCTGACCAACATAGACACCGTGAGTCTGCTTGCCGCGGAGAGATTTGATCTTACTGCGGATCTCAATGATCTTCAGACGGAGTTTTCTCTATTGGAAACTACCGTCGAGAATGATTTGATTTCTGCAATCGATGCCCATTTGTTTTACCTAGTCACGGGCTATCAGAATAGAACCGCGCCCAAAGATTCTTTCGAGACACACTTCACCCTGGATCAGTTCAATCGCTATCGCCACTTGAATGAGCTCCGACGCTACGCTAGCAATGGAGTTGAATTGCTGTCGAGTGCGTTGTCGCTGCCGGATTCTCCATTGATCGAGACGCTTAAAGACCGGTTTGAGACGAATGAATACGGCGTGGAGCGAACGCTTGGGCAACTCGAGCAGGACGCGCTCTTTGAAACCATCGGTCCAATGTTTGAGAGGCTGACGGAGATTGGACTTGCGAACGATGGAATATTTGCGACCAAGTCTGCGCTATTTAACCTCGATGAACAGAAGGAAACGATTTTTGAGGACAACCGGCAACTTGGAGCGCGGCTTGTAGAGGACATCGAAGAACTCGTACATATGGCACGTTCGGATACCGCGATGGCCGCTGAATCGTCCGCAGCTGCTGTTGCCACGGGTAGGTTGCTTCTCATTATCGTCAACATCATCAGCATTGTTGGAGCATTGATCATTTCCCTGTTCTATGTCGGCAACAGAATCTTGCGTCGCCTCGATGCCCTTTCGGAACGCATGCGATCAATGGCTGAAGGTGAACTGGAGAGCGAGGTCGTCGTCGATGGCAACGACGAAATCGCGGAGATGGCTCACGCATTGGAAGTTTTTCGGCGACACGCGCTTGAGGTTCAACGCCTAAATCTTGTTGAGAAGCTTGCACAGGAGTTGTCCGAGAAAAATGAGGCATTGGCCAGTGCGAACGAGGAGCTTCGAATTGCGCAAGATCAGATCGTAATGCGGGAAAAACTGGTTGCCCTTGGCGAATTGACGGCGGGAGTCGCTCACGAAATTCGCAATCCCTTGAATTTCATTATGAACTTCTCCGAATTGTCGGTCGAGCTTCTGGAGGAATTGGTGGAGGAACTCCTGGAGCCGGACAAACGCGCTGATCCAGATGGAGAGATGGACACGGAGCTAGTTGAGGAGAACGTTGAGGATTTGACGTCGAACTTGAAGCGAATCCGCGAGCATGGAAATCGAGCAAACCGAATCATTGACGACATGTTGAAGATGGGCCGCGATACACAAGAATTCGCTGAGTCCGACATCAACGCGCTGCTTGACGAACACGCCAAGCTGGCTTTTCACAGTGCACGCGCTGCCGACAGCTCATTCGAACTAGATCTTCAATTCGACGTGGACGAAACCATCGAAAAGGTACGGGTAGTTCCACAGGACTTGGGACGAGTGTTCATCAACATGGTGTCGAATGCGGGGTACGCTGCGAACGAGAAGCTACAGGAACTAAGGAAAGAAGACCCCGAAGCAGAATTCATTCCACAGCTTGTTTGTCGCACTAAGGTGGACGGCGATCGAATCCTCATCACCTTCCGCGACAATGGCACCGGAATGCCTCAGTCTGTAATTGACCGCATCTTCAATCCTTTCTTCACCACCAAACCAACCGACAAGGGCACAGGACTAGGATTGTCGCTTTCGAATGACATAGTCAGAGAACACGGCGGAACAATCCGGGTTCAATCAGAGCCCGGCGAATGGACGGAGATGGTCGTTGATCTACCCTTGGATCCCTCTCAGTTCATGGGCCAAAAGCAGGACGATACCGACGATGATGAAGACGAACTAGATGAGTCTGTCGGTTAGATCCTTTGGGGAGTTTCGTTCGTCTTTGAAGTTGGAGAGAGTTAGGAGACCTTCCTCAAGGCTTCTGCGTGGTCGGACACGATACTGATTATTCGATCAAACCCAGCAATCTTGATTATTTCAAGTATCGAGTCAGGAACCGAATAAAGCGCAAATTCAACTTTGCGTTGTCCCAACGTCTTGGCAATCATGAGGATTGACCGCAATCCGGCACTGCTGATGTAGGAGAGATCTGCCAAGCCAATGACAACACCGCTGTCATCGTTGTCAATTTCAGCCGTTACCGTGGATTCAAACTCGCTGGCCGTCAGGCCGTCGATACGTCCAGTAACGTTAATCGAGAGGACGTTGTTTTCGCGATTGGCGTCTACTTGTAAAGCTTGGTGGTTAATGAGAGTGCTCCTTCGAGTCCATTACAGAAGTGCGCGAAAGGAAAATTTGTTGAAAGGTTTTCCTCCCAACTCCCCACTGTTGTTTTTCCAACGGGCGAATTATACGAAATGCACATGACTCTGCACAATTCATGCGGTTACTCAGTGTTCAATGGATTTGAGCTTGGACTTGGCTTGCGCCAGTTCTTCCGAAGTGTTGACATTGAAGAAGCCTGGCGCCAAATCCGAAAGATCAGTAGCACTCTTTCCATGGTCGTTTAGCCAATGTTTGACGGCTCCGCCACCGCGCACGTAGAATTCACACAATTCGTCTCGGTTTGTTTTATTCAATAGCAAACACAGGTTTTGGCGTTGTCCATCAATGGTGGGCACGGCAATCCCATTCTCAAGTGCGTCTTGCTGCAGGCGCGCAACGACGGATTCAGGTATGAAAGGGACATCGCCCGGAGTGGTGAATGCCCATTCGGTTTCCACATGGGAAAAGCACTCGTAAAGTCCCGCAAGCGGTCCACGACCAGGATCGCTATCGACAACCACCTTATGCCCCAATGCTTCATAAAGTGCAACGTTGCGTGAGCAGGAAACGATCATAGCCCCGACTTGGGTGCTCAAACAATCAATCATACAGTCGACAATCCGCTTGCCACCGATATCTATGAGTGGTTTGTCCAGCCCATCCAGACGCGACCCGCGTCCGCCGCAGAGAATGATTGCCGTAATGTCTTCGCGGTCAATCATGGATTACGCGATCACCGTGATATTGATTGAACGAATCCTCTCGGAGAAAACCGATTAGCGTAATGTCCTGATCGCGAGCAAGATCAACGGCTAATGTTGATGGAGGACCGATCGACGCTACAAATGGTATACCAGCAATGGCCGCCTTCTGCAGCAATTCAAAGCTTGCTCTACCGCTAAGCAGAAGGCCATGCTCACGCAATTCAGCCACATCCGAGTCGCGGTAGGACCCGATCAGCTTGTCTAGAGCGTTGTGTCTGCCAATGTCTTCTCGAAGCCGAACTATAGCGCCGTTTCGATCAAACACTGCGCTCGCATGCAGTCCGCCAGTCCTCTCAAATTCGATTTGGCGCTGGCGCAGTTTGTCCCCAAGAGTCGCTACGAACTTAGACGGAATTCGAAAACGTGACGCCGGGCGTCGCGGTATATGGACATCCACAGCTGCTAGTGATACTTTTCCACACACGCCACAGCTGGACGAAGTATAGAAATGCCGCAGCAGGGATTCGGGATCGAAGTTACAGTCTTCTCTAAGACGTACTACGACCGTGTTGTCGCTACTAGGCGCCGTGGCTTCGCTACTGTGTGTGCGTGCGGTTTCTACGTTGGAGAAACTATCGACAATTCCTTCACTTAGGAGGAACCCGTAGGCAAGGTCGAGATCATCGCCTGGGGTTCGCATGGTCACCGAGACGCTGCTCTGCTGCAGGCGTCCGTTCTGGTAGTGCTCTATTCGCAGCTCAAGCGGTTCTTCAACTGTCACAAAGTCATTGAAGGCGTGGCTGTTGGCACCAATCCGTCGGACCGGAACAGTGCGGTGTTGATCGCTCACGGCTCGTTCAGCGAACTATCCTCCCGCGGGAAGAAGCTCGTTTTGTCGCGCTTCACGCGAATCGAAGCGCTTGTTCCATTCTGAACGATGGTTTGCGGGTAGCACTTCCACCGCCGTCACCTTGTACTCGGGACAGTTTGTCGCCCAATCGGAGAGATCGGTAGTAATGACGTTGGTGCCAGTGGAAGGATGGTGAAAGGTTGTGTAGACCACTCCTGGTTTCAGGCGCTCGGTCAATCGGGCTTGTAGCGTGATCTCACCCATTCGACTTCGGATTGAAACCCAATCGCCCAGTCGAATGCCTCTAACCTCTGCATCCGAGGGATGGATTTCCAAATGATCCTCTTCCAGCCACGTGTTGTTTTGAGTGCGCCGAGTCTGCGTACCAACGTTGTATTGAGCCAGCCTTCTGCCAGTGGTTAGCAGTAGAGGGAACTTTCGGTTCGTCCGTTCCTTGGTCGGTTCGTACTCCGTCGTGATAAACATCCCCTTGCCGCGAGCAAAGCTGTCGACATGCATTATTGGAGTACCCAACGGTGCTGACTCGTTGCAGGGCCACTGGACGCTGTTGACTCTGTCCAAGTAGTCAAAGGAAACTCCTGAAAACATCGACGTAAGGCTCGCCAACTCGTCCATGATGTCGGAACTGCTCGTGAAATCCATCGGATAGCCCATGGCATTGGCCAGCTTCTGAACTGCCTCCCACTCCTGCAAACCGGTTGCGGCCTCCATTACAGGCCGAACTCTGTTGATTCGCCGTTCCGCGTTGATGAAGGTGCCGTTCTTTTCTAGAAACGTGGTTCCGGGCAAAAACACATGTGCAAGTTTGGAAGTCTCCGTTAGGAAGAGGTCCTGAACGATCACGCATTCCATCGAAGAGAGAGCTTGCTCGACATGCTGTGTGTTGGGATCGGATTGAAGGAAATCTTCACCCTGAATGAACATGCCCTTGAAATTGTCCGCGCAGGCTTCGTCGAACATGTTAGGAATGCGAAAACCCGGTTCTGGATCTATGTCGACATTCCATGCATGAGAAAACTGTTGCCGGGCTACTTCGTCGGTGATCTGACGATAGCCTGGCAACTCGTGGGGAAACGAACCTACATCCACTGCCCCTTGGACGTTGTTCTGTCCTCGAAGCGGATTGACGCCGACGCCCTCGCGACCAATGTTTCCGGTGGCCATAGCAAGATTTGCCATGGCTATTACCATCGTCGATCCTTGGCTGTGTTCCGTTACCCCCAATCCGTAGTAGATGGCGGCGTTTCCAGCTGTTGCATAGAGTCGAGCCGCATCTCGAATGTCCTCAGCATCAACACCGGCGATTTTCGCTACGTTCTCTGGACTGTTTTCGTCTTGACGAACGAAATCGCACCACTCTTGAAAGGAATCAACGTCGCAACGGTCTCGCACAAACTCCAGATCAATCAAGTCCTCCATAAGAGCGACATGGGAGAAGGAGTTCATTACAGGAACGTTGGTGCCGGGCAACAATGGCAGGTGGTACGCTGCTTCAACGTGAGGAGATCGCACCAAATCTATCTTGCGAGGGTCCAAGACGATGAGTTGCGCTCCTTGCGACACTCGCTTTTTGATTTGCGATGCGAACACGGGGTGGCCCTCAGTAGGATTGGCGCCGATAACGACGATTACATCTGCCTCTCGCACGGAATCAAAGTTCTGAGTCCCGGCTGAAGTGCCAAAAGTCTGCTTCAACCCGTAGCCTGTAGGCGAGTGGCAGACTCGCGCGCATGTATCGACGTTATTGTTTTGGAATGCAGTACGTACCAGTTTTTGAACTGCGTAAATGTCCTCGATGGTCGTTCGTGACGATGTGATGCCTCCAATCGACTTGCGCCCATATTTCTCTTGGATGGCCAACAGCCGATCAGCTGCAGTCTGAATTGCGGTATCCCAATCCACGACTTGCCACTGGTCGTCGACGGAGTCGCGAATCATGGGCTTGGTGATTCGCTCCGGGTGATTTGCGTAGCCCCAGGCGAAACGGCCCTTCACGCATGATGCTCCATGATTTGCCATTCCATCCTTGAACGGAACCATGCGAACGAGCTTGTCACCCTGCAGTTCAGCCTTGAACGAACACCCGACGCCGCAGTAAGCACACGTTGTCAGTACGCTACGGTCTGGAACTCCATGCTCAATAACGCTCTTTTCCATGAGCGTTGCAGTGGGGCAGGCTTGAATGCATGCGCCGCAAGCTACACATTCGGAGTCGATGAACGACTCGGCCGAAGTGGCCACCTTGGATTCGAATCCGCGCCCATCAATGGTGAGAGCATAAGTTCCCTGCACCTCTTCGCACGCTCTCACGCACCGTGAACAAACAATGCACTTGGATGGATCGAAGGAAAAGTATGGATTGGAAGAATCCAACGGAGCAACCAAGTGATTGGCTCCCTCGGCGTAGCGCACTTCCCTCAGTCCAACGACTCCAGCCATATCCTGCAGTTCGCAGTCTCCATTTGCAGAACAGGTCAGGCAGTCCAGCGGGTGGTCGGAAATGTAGAGCTCCATGACTCCACGACGAATCCTCTCCAATTGATCGGTTTGCGTCCGAACTTGCATGCCCGGGGTGACCGGTTCTGTGCAGGAAGCAATCAGCCCATTTCGTCCCTCGATTTCGACTAGACATATTCGGCAGGATCCGAAAGCCTCCATATTGTCGGTGGCGCACAGCTTGGGTACGGGCACGCCAGCAGAAATGGCAGCCCGCATGACTGAGGTGCCAGGGGCAACGGCAACCTTGTGGCCGTCAACAGACAAGTGGACTTTTGGTTGATCGGAACGCAAATCCCGTTCTGGGGTACCAAAATCTTGCTCAATGAGTCTCACTACTTGCTATACAAAGCGAATTGCTCGCCTTTGATCGAGAAAGCGGTAAAGCGTACCCATCTCGATGCAATTGGTCAAATTCCTTGCGAACGCAGCATTTTCTCATGCTTGTTTCTATAGTGGCTAGCGTCTCAGCACGAGTAGCTGCGCTCCAGCTATCAGTGCAGGGATTGGGAGACGATATCGTGCGTTAACTTAACGATTGTTTTGTGTTCCGACAGTAGAATCTAGAGCCTTCGACGGAACCCAACTGAAAATGATCCTACGAATCTCTAAATCGGCTGCCTCGCTAGTACTCGCGGTGCTTATGGCTTCGACTGTTGCCGCGCAATCAGACTCCGGGGTAGATTTCTTCGACGGAAAGTTCGAAGAAGCTCTGGAACAAGCCAAGAGTGTGGAATTACCACTCTTCATGTACCTGTCAATTCCAAATTGTGCGCCCTGTGAGTTTGTGGAAAAGAACGTGTTTACCGACACTGAAGTTGGGGAATTCATGAAAGCGCGATTTGTCAGCTTCAAGATTGACGCGTATGACGAATCAGCCAATGGACCGGCTATTGCAAAGCGCTACAGCGTGGGTTCGTATCCAACGTACTTGATTCTTGACCATGAGGGAGCATTGCAACAGCGTGCTACAAGCTCCATGAACTCTAGCAACTTCATGCGATCGATTAGCTGGCTTACCGGAGAGATCAGCTCTCCCATGGACGACCACGACGCGTTGTATGAAGCGGGAGAGCGCGGCGACGAATTTCTTCAGGAGTATCTGCTCGATTCAATATTGGCGCTGTCCCTGATGCCGAAGGACATAGCTAATTGGGAAGAAAACATGAGGGCATATGGCAACGCTCAGGACAAGTACACATCCATCATGAATCAATACATGACGAATAAGTCGCCCCAAGATCTGATCAATTCGACTGACTTTCGGATTATTTCTAGATACGCCAAGTATCGTAACGACAAAGGGGTCGTATTTGTGATCGACAATTTTGAAGGCTTTGTGGATGCCACCTCCATGGAGGAAGTTAGCGGCTATTTGCTTGCTGTAATTGCCGACAACGCTTTCTTTAGAGCTATGGAGGGAGACCCGACCTACATCGAACTAATCGATTCACTAGAAGAGGAACCGCTCAAGCGGGCAACTGAATTCAAACGCAGCGTTGATCGAGAGAGCGGTCTGTTGCCTGAAAACCAACGGGAACACCTCGCTGTAACTTTCTCGGAGGCCACGAAAGAAGCAGCTTCGGAGGAACAGGAATAGTCCATGCAATTGCACAACATTGTTGCACTGAGCCGTTCCCTGAATTCGTCGTGAGCCCTCCATGGGTGGGTTTGACCGCATCTGTGAGGAAAGTACTATTTGGTGAGGTCCACCAACTGGGAATTCCATGAACGCGTCCAGAAATAGACGATTGCCTCTTGCTACAGGAGCATTTGGCATGATTTTGGGAATTGGTTTGTGCGTAGCGTTGTACTTGGTGTTTACTCCAGCGCCTGCTGAGAATCAAGAAGTATCTGTTCCCACCGGGTCCTCAGCGTTAGATGGCAATGAGAGTAACCAGGAAGATGTTGCTATTCAATCTGTTGAATCCAACGCGCCGCCAGCGGATGTGTCAATGGAAAGTCTTGGAGACCTTTCTCGGCTCTCCAGCGATTTTGAACGAATTCAATCGGTTTATTCCCTTTTGGCACAGGTGGACAAGAGGCGTCTACTCTCGCTTCTAGAGGAATCCGTGAGTGTCGACAAGTCTGTTCGCCCGATCATTCAACAGGCTCTCGTGCACCGGCTAACGACTATCGATCCACAGGGTGCTCTGACTCAAGCTCGCAACCTTGAAGGCACTGAAACTGATGAGCTTTTGAAATCCATATTCAGTTACTGGGCAAGAGTCGACTTGGACGAGGCAATTGCAGAATCCAAGACTCTAGACCCGCATGAGATTCGCGCGGCAATGAGAGGGATTTTTGTGTCTCGACGCGAGATGTCGGATGCTGACCGTCTCAAAATTGGTCAATCGCTTGGTCAACACGAATTCGCAGAATCGTGGAACACAACCCTAAAAGCAGAGGAGTACGCCAGAAACCCAGAGGAGTCATGGTACGAAGTTGTGGATAGGGCTCAAGGTGACTCTACTCAAATCACTCTTCTCAACACCATTGCAAAGGCTTGGTTTCGCAAGGATGGACTGGTAGTGATCGATAGGATCATCGAGTCGACTACCAACCAGAGGGCGCTTGCTGTGGTCCTCCACTCCGTGTTTCAGTTAGCCGTACAAAGCAATCCAAGAAATGCCTTGGAGCGAGCATTGCAACTCGAAAACGATCCTTGGGACTCCATTGTCGGAAGCGTGGCGAATGCATGGGCGCAGACTGATCCCAAGCGGGCTCTTGAAGTGATCCAACGACTTGCGCCAGAGAACAAGCGTCAAAGACTGCTGGAAAACACCATGCAAACATGGGCGAGCGGAGAGGACCCACTAGTGATGCTTGAAGCACTTGCTGGAATGGATAAGGAAATGCAGGAACTAGGTACGCCAGGAGCACTGTCAATGCTTGCCACCAAGTCTCCCAAGGAAGCAGCTAATTTGATCGGACGCGTGGTCGATGTAGGAGAAAAGAGACATATCGCCTCGCAAATTGTTTGGAGCTGGTCCCAAAGAGAACCAACCGAAGCTCTGCATTGGGTGTTGAATGATCCCCACACTGAGCCCTTTCGGCATGAACTGATGAGCAGTACGTTGGCGAATTTGGCAGATGAAGATCCTGGACTCGCAATGTCAGTTGCATTGGCGCAGCCTGCTGAAGAAACCGAAGTGGGTTTAGAGTTCTTTGTAATTTCTTCGCTTGCGTATGTCGACGTCGGGCAAGCGCTTGAGTTCTTGCCTCAGGCACGCAACAGTAAAACCAGAATGTATGCATACAGCACAGTGGGAATGCAAATGGTTTCAAGTGGCAATGGAGATGAAGCCTTGGAACTCGGAGAGAATATTGGCGAGGGAGATCGCGAGCTCTACTATCGAATGCTCGCATTCTCGTGGACCTCAAAGGACCCGGATGGGCTTCTTGAATCGATAGACAAGTTTCCCTCAGCTGAATCCAAGTCTAAGGCAGCGGCAATTCTTACCCTCATGGGCAAGATGACTTCCGGATTGAAGGACGAGCAAATTGAAAAGGCAAGCAAGTACCTGCTTCAGGAAGATATTGAGGAACTCGAGAAGGGGGGAATGGGATTGCTGAATATGGGAGACATGATGGAACTAATGAACATGTAGAGTAAACATGTGACAGGGGAGCTAGCTTCAGCGTTGGTCCTGTTCGATGAAATCGGACGCAACTACTATCAGAACAAAAACTGTTTGAGAGAAACTATTGGTATCGAGCAGGATTGTTGAGGATGCAGTCTCGACTCTTCATCCATTCACTGAATTTTTTTGACTTCAGTCAAGCCCATTTGGTCCGACTAATTGGACTCAATTTTCGACCACCGTACAGCATCAGCGTAAATCCTACGGTGTCTCCATGTTTGACTCACGCCAACAACATCGACGTCAACTGGTCCACCTTCCAATTCGAACTCATCGATGACATTCCACCCCTGATTCGCTTCTCGTCCATCCAGTTCCGCCTTCCACGAGTCGTTTTTGTTGTTCACGTCTAGGAGGTACTTGTATTCGCGTCCCGATGGAAACCATTCGTCGTGATATGGTAGGTGGTATTCGAGCTTCCATGTGGATGACTCGGGCAATACAGCAGTAAATCTCACCGTTGGGAAGGTGTTTCTTCCTGGTTCCATCTCCGCGGTTGTCTTGCGGTAGTCGCCGTAAGCAAGGTGAAAATCGCGTCGCGACCATATACCTCGCCTGCGAATTTGCACGGGGAGCCCCGCATCTATGTCTGTTTTAACGAAGGGTTCGCGAAACCAACTTGCAGGGCCCATGTTTACTGGCTCCGAGAAGGCGGATTCTGATTGAAACACCCTGAAGCCTGGGCTTAAATCGTCGACAACGATTCCATCTTCAGCTGGTGTCCACCTGCTGTCTTCGAAGATCGGCGGTAAATCCATGTCTGTCGGTTCATTTCCAGGGATCGTGTTGACTGCGAGGGCCCAGGGACCCCGATTGAGTGAAAGGGCGGGACTCATGCGTGCCTGAGCTACTTGATCAGAGGTAATCAAGTTTATGAGTCTGGCGGATTCTCCATCAACAAAAAATGCTTCGGAATTTTGAAAGTTTGGACGTATCCGAGGGTTTGGTTCATTGAACGAGTATTGAATCACCGCTACGCCAGGAGATGGTTCCATGTTCCTCAAGTTGACTGATGCGACCCATTGAGGATTGCCGTTCTCATCATCTTTGAGCCTGGTGTTGCTAACGCCGGAAGCCTTTAAACCCGCTAACCTAGAGGTCTCTAGCCAATCTGTGAGAAAAGGTTCGAACTTAATGCCGTGGTTCATGGCGGCTGCAACTAGATCTTCGAGTGTGTAATTTCGACCCGCAAAGTCGCTTTGAACGGAAAGTATCCAAGCCAAGAGCTCTTTTTCTTCGTTTGCAGCCAACAACCCACTAGCAATCTTGCTACTCTTGAGATGCATAACCTCCAAGTCATGCTGAGCTCCATTTCCTGACGGAAATTCAGCCAAAGAAACGCGCTCCATATTGCTCCACACGGATGGCCGCGATCCAAAATAGTTAACGGAGGCAAGGTCATTGGAGCGAACATATATCTCGCCGTATCTGCCTACATCTTCTGCCGCCCATACCGTTCGATCCGGATTGAGATTTGTCAATTCTGAAATGTATAACGTAGAGTAGAACGTGGAAAATCTAGGATAAATATTGAACAGTCTGCCCATCAGAGATAGGACTACCTGATCCAACGATTGTGCATGTCGTCCCTGAGCCGTAGTGGTATGGGACCAAAACCGGTTCGGCAAACCCATCCAGATGTTCTCGGTCAATATCGCACTATTGAAAAACCCATGAAGAAACGAAAGTTCTGCTCCTGCCCGTTCCTGTTCGTTTTCGTAGTGCTCTGCGACTCTCTGATAGGCGAGATCGATCCTAGCTCTAGGGAATCCGTGTTCCTTCAGCATGACAATACCCGGAAGTGAATTCGCAGAGCCCATATTCCACCCTCCACGGACAGTGCGAAGTCGTCGCGGCACCTCAACCAAACGCATCTCTTGGTGGGCAATGGCAAGTCCCTTGCCGGTGTACGTGTCGATTCGGTTCTCAAACTCGGCTGCAAACTCGCTATCCTTCCCGCGCAGCCCGAGTAGATTCCCCAAATGGCGTTTGTGTAGGTGCATCTCAAACTTGAGGTCGTCCACAATCAACGATGAACTGACAAAGTTGGAGGCGAACAGCGCGACTTCGTGCACTGGCTTCTCAGGGGCTACATTGAAAACACCGGTGCTGCTCTCCGTGTCCAATTCAGAACCGTGCGCCACGAGAGTCCATTCGCTTCGCGATAGGTGTACAACAAGATTTACCCGAAAGTAGTCAAAGCCTCGTTGGGCAGCTTCATAGTCGTTGTTGACAGGCCCAGGAGTTGGATACCAATGTGCCCCAGGCATTAGCGCGACGTATCTTCTTGTAAACACCGCACCGTCGGTACCAAGCAGTGATGCTGCAACGGAAGGCACGTCGTTTTCGTTTAGGTAGTCCACGGCGCCGTCAAAGTATGCAAATCGTGGATCTGGTATCCCTTTGGCTTGAACGCGCAATTCGTGGTCGACGAAATCCCTTGACGCACCATCGACCGGAATTTGCAACAGCCCATTTTCAAAGCTATAGTTCGTTGGATTCCCATCTAATTCAATGTTGTCGATACTCATTGAGGGATTAAACGAGAACACAAGAGAATTCAATTGAAGGTCTCGGCTTTCTACCTTTAGCAGCACGTCAATCCCGAGACTCCTTCCGGGATCTATATGCACGGTCCCAGAGATCTCTTTCACATCAATGTCGCCGTTCCACGTGATTGATTTGTGGGCTTCTAGCCATTTTTCGTTTTGCGATGCGGGAGTGAATGCAAGAACTGCAGCAAACACAATAGCACTGACACAAAGGACAGCAGCAACCCCTATGCTCGAGAAGTTGGACAGGAGAGAACTGCTATCTCGTCGCCTGTGAAGGACACTGGCCACGACGGTTAGTCCAATCGCGCCACAGACTGTCCCAAAGCGAACTAATAGAGTTTCTAGCTTTGGAAATTCAGGCAGCACGTCGGAGATGAACAGAACATCATTGGATGACGGCGAAACAATCGCCCGCATGGCATAGGACGATTCCAATAGCAACACCATCCAGGCGAAAATCGCCAGCGCGCCAACACCCAATGCGGCCACTCGTACACGTAGCACACTTGAAAGAAAAACAGTGAATGCACACCAAATGAATAGCATGGCTGGCAAATCGAACACTAACAGATTGAACAGTGAATGCATCTGAAAAGCTTCTCCGAAACCGAAGCCTGCCAAGGCAGCGATTAATCCGAATCCGTGAGCTGTCAGAATAAGAGCGGCTGCGAAAATCCAGAGCAAGAAGGTGTATCCCAGAGTCCGACCTGCGAAGTACTCAAGATTTGAGACAGGTTTCGAGTTGAGAACCTCATCAATCCGATTCCTGGATTGCTGCTGGGGAGAGTCAAACACCATCAACAGCACAACCAATTGAAACATCAAGAAAAAAGTGGGTTCGATGCTGCCGAGCAAGTAGAACGGCGTTGCGGTAGAAGGTGTGTAGGGAGCAACGAAACTTAGAGATAAACAGGCGAATGTGTAGCCAACACCAGAAATGAGTGCGATCACAATTGCTGCTACCCAAAACCGCACAAGACGAACGCCAGTTCGTGCTTCTGAGCCCGCAACGTTCAGTATGTTCGCTGCAGATAGACCCATACTAGTGTTGCATGTAACCGGAGATAGCTAGCGCTCATCGACAATTTGTCGCCTGTGGGAATAAGATGCTGCAACGACAAGTTTGGTCAACGATTGATGGCCCGATAGTTTAGACGAAACCCTTGCAGTAATATTGGTCTAACTTGATGAACTTTCGGATAAATTCTTTCCATGGTCGCACGCAAGTCTTCAAAGCTCCATTTAGCGGGCGTCCTGACGCTTGGATTCGCGTTGGGTGCCGTTGTTGCCGGAGTCACTATTTTCAGCATTTCCAATTCTTCCGATCCATCCAAAAGCGCCGGTGTAATTTCTTCAGGCTCTGGTAATTCCGATTCTCAGCTCTCGCTTGATGCTAGTCTAGGCAGTGCGTCCGCTGAATTCTTGGCCGATGGGACTAGAGTCCAGAGCTTGATTGATGTTTCTCGATTGGCCAGCGAATTTGAGCAATCTGCGGCACTTTACCCTTTGTTGCTTGGTGCGGACAGGCAGGAACTCTTAGAGTACATCGAGCAATCGAAGGAAATTAGTCCGCCCGCCCTGCAGCACTCGATGCAGGAGTCGATATTCCAACGACTTGCAACAGTTGATGGAAATGCGGCATTGGCTCAAGCTAAGAAATTCCCCAAGCATCAACAAGATCCACTCATTAGGGCGATCTTCATGGAGTGGTCCAACACAGACTTGGATAAGACTGTGAAGGCGGCAAAGTCCCTCGATGGCCCGCAGCAAATTGCGGCTCTACAAGGCATTTTGCAATCGAGAACCGACTTGTCTGAAGGCTTGCGCAGAGAAATCGCAAGAGACCTTGGCAATGAGCAAATTGCGATTGAAATGATCGGCCAATTGCGTGCGATGGAGCTGATGGATAATCCCGAAACAGCCTGGTTCGCAATGGTCAGCGATACGAACCAGGAAGTAGCCCAACCAGGGCTTCTGATACAGATTGGAAATGCCTGGGTTCGACAGCAAGGACTGAGTGTGCTTGGAAAGATCAGTGAGTCGTTGACTGATTGGCGAACAAGATCTACTGTTGTGGGGTCACTTATCCGCTCTGCGACACTCGCGAATCCTCAAGACGCGCTCAACCAGGCTCTGCGTATGCAGAGTCACGAAGGAGAATGGGCTCCCATCGTCGCTCGGGAGTGGGCTCGCTCTGAGCCGCGCACAGCATTTGACGCGGTAACCAACGTTTCCCCAAGTGGCTTGCGTAGAACCTTGCAGGAGTCAGTTGTGAGATCTTGGGCACAAAATGATCCACACATACTTCTCGAAGATTTGTCGCTGCTGCCAAAGAGCCTGCAAGATCTTGCAACTGAGCAAGCGATATTGTCGATCGCCAAGAATGAACCACTTGAAGCTGTGGATCTCATGGCGAGTGTGGAGGACGACAGCAGTCGTCACATGATTGCCTATTCCGTAGTGTCGAGCTGGTCCAATCTTGACCCGGTTGCCGCAGTAAATTGGGTATTGAGCAATCCCGATCTTGAGCGCATGCGCAATGAATTGCTTGCCGTGGTGTTTCGCAATCTTGCATTGGAGAATCCTCAGCTGGCCATGGAGTTGGCGCTCAAGCAGCCGATCGAGCAGCACCAACGGGGATTGGAAGCTATAGTCATTGGAAGATTGGCACAGGTTGACCTTGAACACGCCCTCGCTTTGCTTTCCCAGGTGAGACAGGGGCAGACTCAGATTGCGGCGTTTATGTCTGTGGGTTCCCAACTTGTGCGCAACAACAACATGGACCGAGCTCTCAAATTGGGTGAGCAACTAGGTGCGGAATGGCGCGACTCCTACTACCAGTCGATCATGTCGACTTGGGCAAACATGGACCCTGAAGGTTTGCTGGCCACCCTCGACAAGTTGCCGTCGGCAGCTACGAAGTCTAAAGCAGCTCTAAGTCTGGCGCGTTCAAACCAATTTCGAAAGATTTTGACAACCGACCAAATTGCATACGCAAAGACCTACCTCACTGAAAAAGACGCAGAGAGAATCGATACCTCTCTTTGGCATAGCTTTAGCTATTCAGACGGAGGGGTTTTCGTGACCACCGACCTTTCTGCGGACTCAGTAGTTGCAACTCCCGAAGTAATAGTCACGGGGCAGGGCGTCGAACCGCTTATTCGGTACGAGATTCAATCAAGGCTCGACGAGGAAGACGAGGAGTAAGGCTGCAATCAAGGGCTTTTCACCGGTGTCGAGACCGTTAATGCGGAAAATCGACTTCGTATGGATAGCTGTTAGTCGATAGAGTTCCTGTGGCCATTTCCTAGCGGAAGTCCTCGGGAAACCGTTGCATAGCGCTGCGAACTGGAATTGGGGTCATGCTTCCCATTTGGCACAAGCTCGCCTGCTCCATGACCTCGCACAAGTCGTCGACCAGTTGAATTGTGCGTATGTCTGTTTCTTTGCCAAATCTGCGCATTAGTTCCTTGCCCCGAACCGATCCAATGCGACACGGTGTACATTTGCCACACGACTCTAGCTCGCAAAATTCGAACGCAAACTCCGCTTGCTGTCGTAGATCAACCGTATCGTCGAACACAACAATTCCGCCGTGACCAACTCCGGCATCGATTGATGCCATATCTTCGTAGGTCAGTGGAGTATCAAGCTCACGTTCAGAGAGATAGGCACCCAACGGTCCTCCAATTTGGACTGTTCTCAAAGGTCTGCCGGATAGAGTGCCATGCCCAAATTCCTCTATCAGCGTTCGAACAGACGCGCCAAAAGGAATCTCGATAAGTCCTCCGCGCTTCACGTTGCCAGAGAGTTGAAAAGGCATAGTGCCAGTTGACGCCCCAACTCCAAGCGACGCGTACTCTTCAGCTCCAATCGCGAAGATCCCCGGTACCGAGGCAAGAGTTATGACGTTATGCACAAGGGTGGGTTTGCCAAAGAGTCCCGCAACTGCTGGCACGGGTGGCTTGAATCGGATTTGTCCGCGTTTTCCCTCAAGACTCTCTAGCATCGAGGTTTCCTCACCACAAATGTATGCTCCTGCCCCGACGAAAATCTCCATATCAAAGTGAAATCCCGATCCTCTTATGTCAGTGCCAAGCAAGTTGTTTGTATAAGAGATTTCTATAGCTTGGGACAGCCATTCCAAGGCAACGGGATACTCCGAACGCAGATAAATAATCCCTTTGGTAGAACCGGTGGCGTAGCCCGCTACGATCATCCCTGCAATGAGCTTAAACGGGTCTGCTTCCATGAGCATGCGGTCCGAAAACGTCCCTGAATCGCCTTCGTCAGCATTGCAGGCAATGTACTTTTGGTCAGATTCTGTATCGGCAACTGTACGCCACTTAATATGCGCAGGGAATCCAGCTCCTCCACGGCCACGCAAGCCAGATGTCTCGATGTGTTCGATAATCTCGGATGGTTCGGTATCGAGGAGCTTATCGAGCAGCTTGAAGTCGGGAAGTTGCAATGGACTATGGAATCCTGCTCTATCGAAAACCAATCGAGTTTGATTGCGGAAGTAACTCTCTTCCTCAATCGGACCAAGGTAGTGCTCACATGTTGTGGGGCCGGAATCGCGCGAAACTGAGTCTAGGATTTGTGACACGGATTGCGACGACGCATTTTTGAATGTCCATAGTTCACCGTGCTCGGACAGCTGTAGTAAGGGCTCTGCCCAATGAAGACCGAAGGATCCCGTGTAGCCGACTTCAACGCCACGCAAAGTGAGTTCCGCTGCAACTTCCTCGACTCCAAGCGCTAGTGCAGTTGAGTCCTTCGACAGTGTGGCCCTCATTGTTCAATGGCTCTGACAGAGTCGAGAGATGCTCTAGCGATCAGCCGACCGTCGATTTGCATGGATGGTCCCACGGAGCAAAGACCAAGGCAATATACGGCATGTAACTCCACACTCGGGTCGTCCGATCTGTCTCCCAGATTGAGATCAAAGTGCTCTTCGATTTCGCGCGTCAGGCGTCTCGAACCCTGCGCTTGGCATGCTTCAGCTTGGCATATGCTGATCTGGTGTTTTGCGGGAGGCTCTGTGCGGAAGTCGTGGTAGAAGCTGACCACGCCGCGAACTTCTGCCTGACTAAGATTGAATAGATCGGCGATATCGGGAAGGAATTTTGGATCGATGTAGCCGTGCTCGCCCATAATGTGTCGAAGCGCGTGCATCAATCCACCGATTCGAGGAACGTATTGCCGAATTGAGTCCTGGAGCTTGGTGTTTGGCATAGGATGCATGAGCGGACAGACAGGCTAAGAATTCCCGTCTAGGCTAGGTGTAAAGCCTTACTTGAGCTGCGCAGGTAGCGGGCTCTATGCACTCAACTGCGTTTCTCCGTGCTCGCCGAAGTGGACAATTATGCACCAGACCCCTAGAGTGGCTTTTCTCGTCGGGGTCGCTATGAGTGTTAGTCTTGGTGCCTTGTGAGCGATTGTTTTTTATAAACGCACTTTGCCGCCGCGACCTAAATGGCTGTAGATGCTCAGGTTGATCCAAAGTCAGTTCGACGTGTGATAGCTTGCCTCAGTAGTTCAAGCTAAGGACTCGTAAAGCAAACCGTCAGTTCTCGCGTTCATTGCGAACACCCCCGAAGCCAACCGGTGAGGCACTCTAGTGGTTAGGCTAATTCTTAACCACAGATCCTCAAAGCGCAATTCTTGCGTGGTGTGGTTCGATCGAATGCCCGCCGCGACTCAAGTAGCAATGTGTGTGCGATTGCGGTCGAGCAAACCCTAGAAAATGGGTACGAGCACGAAATGCATTCGCTATAATTACCGCCATCAAGGTCAATGTTGAGGCATGATAGTCTCATCCTCCTCGGCAGCGCAAATATCCAAGCGCTGCCAGTATCTTTGACAGAATCTAATCACTCGGGAATCCATATGGAACTAATGCGACAAAAACGCTTTGCTCTCGTGATCGCGAGCTTGTTGGCAAGCCTCCTGCTTATGTCTGGATGTGCGTATCTGAGCTCTATTGCACAGGGTAATGCAGACGAATCTCAGTCCGAAGCATCGTCGGACGAGGTTGCCCAAGAGAAATTGATGGCGGCCAAGGAAACAGAGCGGGTTGCCAAAGAGAAGTTGATGGCGGCTAAGCAAGCGGACGAAGTTGCGGCGAAGAAGCTGATGGCAGCCAAGCAAGCCGACGAAGTTGCCGCGAAGAAGCTAATGGCGGCTAAGCAAGCCGACGAAGTTGCCCAAACCAAACTGGCAGCATCTCAACCAGCGGAGAAAAAAGAGCCCCAGCTGACCAAAGTCACTTCGGTCGAGGGCATCACGGAGTACAACCTAGATAACGGGTTGAGAGTGTTGCTCTATCCCGATGAGAGTGCTGAGAAAACCTTCGTGATCATCACCTACTTTGTTGGGTCGCGACATGAAGTCTATGGTGAGACGGGCATCGCTCACATGGTCGAACACATGGTGTTCAAGGGCTCCCCCAAACATCCGAACATCTCCAAGGAACTGACAGATCACGGGGCTTCTGCAAACGGCACGACATGGTTGGACCGCACTAACTACTATGAAGAGTTCGCTGCAACGGAGGAAAACTTGGATTGGGCTTTGGATCTCGAAGCAGATCGTATGGTCAACTCCTTCATCTCTGAGGAAGATTGGGATTCAGAAAGGACTGTTATACGTAGCGAGTGGGAAAGTGGCGAAAATCAAATCGGTAGAGTGCTTAGCCAGAGGCTTCGGTCTGCCGCCTTCGATTGGCACAACTACGGCAAGTCGACAATTGGCTCACGCTCGGACATCGTAAATGTTCCCGTCGAGCGGCTGAAGGCCTTTTACAAGAAATACTACCAGCCGGACAACGCTCAGTTGATGATCGCGGGAAAATTCGATGAAGAACGTGCGCTCGAGCTTGTGAAAGAGAAATTTGGGTCCATTCCACGTCCCGAAAGAACCGGGGCTAACCAGATTTTTGAAACATACACGGCAGAGCCCCCTCGAGACGGCGAACGTACAGTAACGCTAGAACGTGTAGGTGACGTTCAGATGTTGAGAATTGCCTACAACATCCCAGCGGGAACACATCCGGAAGCACCAGCAATTGATGTGTTGGCGTATGTTCTAGGCACTGGACCTTCGAGCAGGCTTTACAAGAGCATGATCGAGACGCAAATAGCCACCAGTGCATGGGCAGGGGCAGATTCTTTTGCAGAACCCGGTCTGTTCACGTTTGGAGCAAGCGTTCCGATGGATGGCTCGCTTGAAGAAGCTCAAATGACTGTCGAAGCGACCATAGCGGACACGATCAAGAATCCACCCACACAAGAGGAAGTTGACCGCGCCAAGCTGTATTTTCTCAACAGCATTGAACGATCATTCAACAATCCAATTGGCGTTGCACAAAGCATGAGTGAATGGGGAGCTATGGGCGATTGGCGATTGCTGTTCCTGTATCGAGACAATCTTGAAAAAGTAACGCTGGAAGACGTGCACGCAGTTGCCCAGAAGTACTTCAAGAATTCCAACAAGACGATCGCTTACTTTAAGCCTGCAGCAGAAACACCTGAACGCGTGGCAATTGAAGCTGCACCACCCGTGAGCGAGCTTGTTGCCGGCTACAAGGGTCGCGAAGCAGTAGAAGCCGGCGAAGATTTCGACTACACGCCGGACAATGTTGCGAGTCGCACACAATTTGGAGAATTTGCCAATGGTGCGCGTTATGCGATGCTTTCCAAGGAGAATCGGGGAGATACGGTGACCGTAAGGATAAGCATGCGCTATGGAACTGAAGAATCGCTCATGAACAAGGGATATGCAGCCTCGATGGCGTCTGGAATGCCAATGCGAGGAAGCTCCAAGTACACGAAGCAGCAAATTTCCGATGAGTTTACGCGACTGAAACTGAGTGGTGGCGTTAACGCAGGATTGAGCTCTGGCGGCATTACCATGAGTACGGATAGAGAGAACCTTGCAGAAGCGATCGCGTTTCTTGGAGACGTCGCCAAGAATCCTGTTTGGGACCCGGAAGAATTTGAACTCATACGAAAGCAGACTATTACGGGTCTTGAGTCGAGCCGGTCCGAGCCTAACTACAAGGCTAGCTACGCCCTGCAAAGCCATTTGAACCGGTATCCCAAAGGGCATCCCAACTACGTATCGTCCATTGAAGAGGACATCGAGGGATTCACCAATGTGACGCTTGAGGAAGCCAAAGCGTTTTATGAGGAATTCGTAGGACTGGGACCGGGCACAACCATCGTTATAGTTGGTGACTTTGATCCTGATGTCATTCCAGGTCTATTGGAAGAGGAATTTGGCGATTGGACCTCTTCGGTGCCCTACACCAGAATCTACAGTGAATCCCAAGGCCATCCAGCCCTTCGAGAAGCGATTGAAACTCCAGATAAGGCGAATGCAATCTTTCTTGCGGGTATCGATTTTCCTTTCACCGACACGCACCCTGACTTCGCGGCTATGCGAGTAGCCGGTTTCATCATGGGTGGAGGATTCCTGAATTCTAGGTTGGCTGTCCGCATACGACAAAACGAAGGTCTGTCATATGGTGTAGGAGCTGGCTTCTCTACACACCCAATCGACAATCGGGGGTCATTCAGTGGCTATGCAATATCCGCGCCAGAGAATTCTGAAAAGGTTCAGAGTGCATTTCTTGAGGAAATGGAAAAGGCCGTCAGCAAAGGGTTTACTCACGAAGAAGTCGCAGCAGCCAAATCGGGCATGCTCGATTCGCAAACTCGAGCACGCGCTAGCGACAACTGGATTGCCAATGTGCTCAGTTCTAACCTGTTCTTTGAACGTGACATGGAATTCGTTAAGGAGCAGGATGCCAAGCTTGCGGCGGTTACCGCAGAGGAAGTAAGCACGGCTTTCGCAAAGCACGTCGACCCAAGCAGACTTTCAATAGTAAGAGCGGGAGATTTTGCTAAAGCTAAGCTAGAAACTCAACAGGCGGCAAGAACCGTTGAAGCTACGGAAGTTGAAGAAGCGATGACGGACGACGCTGGCGGCGAATAGCCACCGTTAGTCTCCATAGATCAAACAACATTGTGGCCCACGGAAGGACTCCGTGGGCCGCTTTGTTTTCGGTTTACCAACAATTACGCAGCAACGACCGCAGCAGTTGGAGACGGTATATAGCATCCGCCTTGGCTACTACCCTGGGGATTCCACAGGATCAGCTGCGGCACGCCAAATAGCACCGGCGACACTCCGTTAGACCTAACACGTGTCTGCTCAAATCCGGATTCGAGCAATGTAACTGCCTCGTCACTCATGCTGTCCATGATGGACACTAGATTCGTGCCGGAGACGTCCAGTCGTGGTTGATGCAACGCTTCGTCAACATTCATGCCGAAATCGCACAGGAACGAAACGATTTGGTAAACGGCTGGAAATATCGTTCGTCCGCCGCATGCCCCCACCGCGAAACGCGCACCGTCGGAAAGTTCACCAATAATTGGGCACATGTTGCTCAATGGACGTCGTCCGCCCGCCACAGAGTTTGGTCCACCTTGAACCGGATCGAACCACATCATGCCATTGTTCATCACGATTCCAGTTGATGGGAGCATGACCTGCGACCCAAATGTCGACATGATGGTTTGCGTGTGTGAAACGAGGTTTCCGTGCTTGTCCACTACGCATAGGTGCGTTGTTGCGCCAGAAATGTCCTGTCTTTTTCCATCTCCCAAGTGCGCAAGCCTGTACTGGTAAGCATCAAGCAGAGTTTGCGCGTATGCAACGTAGTCATTAGCACTTGGAAGTCCGCCTACACTGGGTTGCAATTGGCTCTCCAGTTCCCCCATCGTTCGCTGGAGAGTAGGTCCGGCTGATCGATGGTGCGGTCCGAATAACTCGTGCTCACGATAGGACCATCTAAGCGGTTCGTTTACGAACGCCTTGTATTCAGCAAAGTCTTCGCGTCGAATTTTCGAACCCGCGTGATTGAGATCCGAAACCAGTAGCTCGGCTATGGAACCCAAATAGAAGGACTCAGGACCATCCTTTTGAAGTGTGCGATAGGTGTGTTTCAAACTTCCAATCTGCACCCGATTCATTTCGCCGGTTGGAGATAGGTTGGCCGGAGGAAGCCCATCGGCCAGGTAGACCTGCCGGATATCCTCGTAATTGCGTAGCAGCCGCGCGTTGCTTGTGATGATGTGTCCGGCATACCAATTCATTGGCAATCCATACTCCGCAAGTTTGCACGCGGGCTCGATCACATCCTTCCAATCCCATGTGCCAAATTGCTCGAGAGCTAGAGCCATTCCTTTGATGTGCCCAGGAACTGCAATAGAGAGTGGTCCATGTACATTTGCGTCGTCCTTCACTTGGGGCCAATTGAATGAAGACGCACCGGTTGCTTTTCCTGTAAGAGGGTAGTCTTCCGGTCGTGAATCCAATGGTGCTTTCATTCCAAATTCCACTACTGACACCTTGTCTTCAGAGGCGGAATGCAATGTCATGAATCCGCCGCCTCCGATGCCGCTCATCCACGGCTCGACGGCTCCAAGTGCCAATCCCGCCGCAACGGAAGCATCAATGGCGTTGCCTCCGCGACGAAGAACGAACGCTCCAACTTCCGATGCCATGTAATGTTGGGTGGAGACTAGTCCATTACTTCCAGTGGCGGCGGGCTTTCGGATGTTCCAACGTTCGTGGAATGTGGGTGGAATTGTGAAATTCAATGGTGTTTCCTATCAATTGATCGTGGGCAGTCGAAACAAACGTGCAAATATTGCTTACGGCGGTTTAGATGCTACTGGCAAAAGTTTCTTCCTAGCACTGACAACTCATGCACGCCAAAGTCACCTTATGTTGCACACCTACCTTGAGGCTCGGGATTCTGTGATCTACAACAGACTGCCGGATTGAGCAAGCAAGGGCATGGTGTGGGGATTGTGCTAGAGACCAACCGTGTCATCGAATCGTTGCCAAAGCTCGGTGAGATCCAATACTTGGCCCCTTTCTCGCGACTGATCGATTTTGATTGCGGTGAGTCCTGCTTCCAATGCATCCAAGACCGACACCGGGAGAGGAGTGCCCTTGTAGAGGTGTTCTGACAAGTCGTTCGCCATTTTCTCTTCTGCACCATAGTGCATGGACATTCCTTCATTCTTGTAGCTCGAGTCGAGAATGCACTCGCGCGATATTGCGTTGTGGACCTTGAGAAAGCCGCGCACGAAGTCTCCCTCTGCCATTCCCTTGCTTCCAATGACGCAAAAGCGACGAAAAGCATCTGGCGTATGCACGTTTGTGTGAAAGCAGAGGCGTACGCCGTTGCAGTACTCGATCAATGCAACTTGGTGGTCCACGATGTCTGTGTCCCCAGAAAAAGAACTTTCGGTTCGATTCCAAGTTGCTGGCCAACGGTTGTAGACGTGTTCGCCATCGAGGCTTTTGTTTTGTTCATCAAAGAAAGATCGTCCGCCGAAACTAGCGACTCTTCGAGGACGCGCTTGAACGAGCCCCGCATAGAGATCGAGGTCGTGGCAACATTTTTCCAACATGAAGCCTCCACTCATGCTGGTTTTTCTTCTCCAATCTCTAAAGAAAAACGCACCATGCACAGGTGGTATGTGTTCTGAGGCTTCTATGCTGATGATGCTACCCAACTTATCGCCTTGCGCCAATTCAACAAGATCTTGGTACAAGGGAGCGTACCTAAGAACCAGACCCACCATGACTTGATCGGTGCCATGTTTGCGCAGTTCATCAAGCAATCGAAAAGTCTCATCCTCCGTAGTGACAATGGGCTTTTCGCAGAAGATCTTTTGTCCGTTGGCCAGCGCGGTACACAGCTGATCGCAATGGAATAGATTGGGTGAACCAATCATTAAAAGGTCGAGATTTTCCTTGTCCAGCATTGGTTGCAAGTCCGCGTAAGAGCGCATTTTGCGGATTTGGTCCTGGCTCATGCGGCGAAAACCAGTAGGAGATGGATCCGCATAGGCGACCAAATTGAAGTCGGGTATGACTTTAGGAAACACGTTCGCCAAATAGCCCATTCTGTCGCCAAGTCCGCAGATTCCCACTCTCATTGCCTAAGTTCCCGCAATTGAATTCTCCGGTTAGCGCATATGGTATTGACTAGGAGCATAGAGCTTTCGACACCGACAGTTCTGGTTGAAATGTTCTCCTCTTTGTTCATCGCACTCCTGCTAGCACGTGCGACGACGAATCATGTAAGCTTAGTAGTTGTCGCCACTAGCGTGAGCAACACAAACGATTTCCAATCGGTTTTGGTCCATGAAGCATCCTCGCCATCCAGGCTTATTGGTGGGGCACGACTGTCTCAAACCTCAAGGTATCAACGTAACCGAAGCAGCGCAATGGCTTGGTGTAAGTCGCAAACACCAATCTGACATCGTCAATTGCGACAGACGAGTTTCTCCGGAAATGGCAATACGCGTCAATAGGGCAGTTGGTGGCGGATTAGACACTTGGTATCGTCTGCAATGTTCCTGGGACCTAGCCCAAGTAAAGAAGCACGCACACCGTATCCACGTCGAGCGGATTGGGTCGGCAGTTTGATTAGATGGCAACGAAGAAGTTTCTCGCGCGCTCGGGATCGATTGGCGAGGTGTTTTTCATCTCTATGATCGTCGCACATATTCGACTCATTGGCCCTGACACAGCAAAGTACATCTTGCTATGGTCACAAGACCTAAGCCTAGCTACCTCACGCAACAGCTGGAGGGAACCAATCAAATGTACACTCTGGCATCAGACGCAGAGTTCCTGAGGTGGCAGATCGTACGTTGTTAGATCCCTTTCCAATTGGCTGGTATTGGGTGGATTTCAGTAAGAACCTCGGAAAGAATCAGCTTCGTGGAAAGAAGTGGATGGGTAACGAGGTTGTCTACTGGCGTGATCGCGACGGCAGGGTTTGCATGGCCAAGGCAACTTGTCCTCACTTGGGCGCCAAGCTTTCGCCCAATATGGGAGGAAAGCTCCATGATGGATGTCTGGTCTGCCCTTATCATGGGTATACGTACGACGCGACTGGATCTTGTGTACGCACTAGGCATGGCCCTCCCAACGAACATGTGCAGTTAAGCACGTTTTCCACAGTCGAAACCGGGGGAGTACTCATAGCGTTCTGGCATCCGGAAGGCCAGAAGCCAGATTGGACTCCACCAAGTATGGACGGCCCCGAATGGTCGGAATTTACGTTCTACAAGGACGTTATTGCTGCTCATCCCCAAGAGGCATGTGAAAACGGAGTTGACCTAGCTCATCTCCCACATGTTCACGGGTACAGAGAAGTTACGCAGATTGGCGAACCACAAATAGAAGGGCCAATGCTACAAACACGGTTCAAGCTGGTTCGTCGCGTCGGGTTACCCCGTTTCATAGGATTGAACCTAAATGTGGACGCAATCGTAACGCTTTGGGGGCTAGGAATGTCGACAATCGAACCTAGCATGGACTATGCAGGTGTATACATTCGACAGCTTGCCATGATGTCCCCGATAGACGAGAAACGGACTTCGTTTGTGATGGGGTTGCAGCTCAAGAAGATCGGCAAGCCAAATGCACTGGTACCCGGTCTAGGATTGCTGCCAGCAAGCCTATTGAGGCATTGGATGCGATCGCTGTTCTTCAAAATCTATCGCCATGACATCTCACAGGACTATGTGATCTGGGAAAACAAGGACTTTCTCAAGTATCCCCGACTCGATTCCGCAGACAGCTCCATCATGCGCTTCAGACGCTTCAGCCAACAGTTTTACCCCAATCCTCAGTTTTGATACCACTCGGGTTGAGGCAGTGAAGCGCTTTGCGTGAGAGGGTAAGGAGCGTTTTTCGTAAACATGCAGTTGAGCTGCTTGAACGCTCGGACTGCGATTAGGTGGCCGTAACGGCTTTATCGCTTACCGGTGCAACGATGACGCTCAAGTTTTAGGTGCTGGCGTTCCTTACCATGCAGGTTTCGATGCTCCTACGTTTGGTTGCGAAGGCGAGAAGGATGGACGTCGACACACTATAACCGCCCACGCAGATGAGGTCATTCTGGAGGCCTTAGCGCTAGAGTGTTGCAATAGAGATATGTACGGCGACATGCAATTGCTACGAAGCAAGTAAATACCTACAACAACAGAGGCCAATTGGTTAGCATGGAAATTTTGGAAGCTGCTAGTGTTACAAACTTGCGTTGCACGTAACGATTACGTGCAACTCTAGGTGAATTCAAATGGGCCAATATAAGTAAGATGCCCTGCATGTGAGATGAGCTTAGGTTAATGGAAGCGTTGGAATCGTGACTTTCACGAGTTGTAAGGATGTCGTCTCCCTAATTCGCTTGGCTCAATTTTGTGGCAACATCGGGATAGACAATATTCGCGCGTCTATGTTCGACTTGTCTGTAGGACCATCGCTCCCACTAAGCACTAGGGTTCACGATGCTTTGGTAGGAAACTTTTTGTAAAATCCTCATTGGAACCAATCCACATGCGAATCCTCCAATTTGGGATTGGCTATGTTTAGCTGTCGTTCATTCGACTTCGGCCTCCACTACAGGCGGGATCCTTCAAGGCATGGGCAGTCAGTCGAACTGACGATTTAGTGTTCGTGTCCGTCCTGCGTATCAACTCGGAAACGAATGACACGTCTATGCTGTTTCGGCATAAGTTCTATGGCCAACAGATCCGTGGGATTCAGGTAAGTCTTAGCCCGATCAATTTGCTTGGAAGTAAGGGCCAAGGTTGCCTGGTTCTGAATAAGAAGATTCTTGGCTACGCTGGATCGCCATTTCTCGGGGAAGCTCTCCATGTGTTCTAGCAAACTGCCAGCGCGCTCTGCGCCCCAAAAAATCGACATTACGTTGTAGTAGAATTCGCGTCGATTCGGCGCCAGTCTTTGTCCCAATTCAATGGCACGTTCAAAGTCCTGGTGCTCCATCACCATAATTCGACCAACTGCACCATATGCGGTGTCAGAGGTCTCACCACTGCGAACTCGTTCCAACATTTCAAGTGCCAAATCGACATTTCGCGACGCGGCCACCTCAATTACCCCCGCCTCCAGTCCGACGTTATTGATTGGCGTCTGGAGGGCGATCTGCAGTGCCGTTTCAGGATCGGACTTCGCATAAGTGCGAAGCAACTCATCCATCACTTCATTCCGAATGTCCTCACTTGAAAACTCTTGAGAGCGTGCCCAAGCTATAGCTGCGTTCGCATCGCTCTCCACCCAGTAAGCAGCAATCTCTTTTGCCAAAATCGATTCCTGAGGATTGCCGAAGTACGCCGCTAGGAATTCGACTGCGGATTCTGGCGTCCTCCGTGCGGTGGCCATGATCGCTGATTCCTCCACAAGGCTCCGCACATTGTCAGGAATAACTTCCAGCTCGGCCAGCACGACATCGGGTTCCCTTTCAGCCCAAGCTACCGCAACGATCCGCTGAAGAACGCGCCGATAGATGTCGGATTCAGGAAGTGATGAAGCAGCTTGCAATGCAGCGCGTGGGTCCCTCTTAGCCCAATCTAGTGCGATTTCGTCCATAGCCCACTCTCGTGTTAGGCCGGTGAGTTCTGCAACCTGCTCAAGTCTCTTCGACCATCCAAGCTTTGAGGTGCGAGCAAGAACCACTTGCATAAAGGTCTCACGCAGTGCCGGATCCATTGGAGTTGAATGAATCTGCTCTAGGATCGCAACCCCTTGGTCATCCAACCAGGTCTCCGCTGTTTGTATAAGCTGCGTGACTTGCTCCGCATCGTTGACATCGTCGGATGTTAAGCTTTTCCACAATTGACCAGGATCCTGCATAGATCGATTTTCCACTGTCGGAGGCGTCTCCTGCATCGCTTGTTGCTCTCCATTGGACTGTTTACTATCCGAGTCCGACTCTTCGCTCTTGGAAACTCGATTTTCGACTTGGTTGCTGTCTTGCAGCGGTCTATCATGGAGGGATAAAGGAATCAATAGCGCGAGCAATACTGCTGCAACTGCCGTGACGCTAGCTCCAAGTATTAATCCAAGTAGGAATTGCCCTCTGCCTTGTTCCATTGATCCGATTTTTCAAGTTTCCCATCGATAGAATTTTAGACACTCGACGAGCACGAATATCTTGACTACATCGGATACATTGGCAGCCGCGTTGAGAAGACAACCAGAATGCCAAGGATCACGTCAAACAACCCGGAAACTACTCCCAGCTCGATTCACTATCGCGAAAATCGCGTCCTAAATTACGTCTAGTTCAGTCTCTGCAACTTGCTTTATTGAGATAATGTAGTTAGAGACAGATTTTTCACTACTAGGAATAGCTAATGCTAGTACTTAAGACGGCACATTTGAAAGGGCTGGATCAGTTCATGGCTGGTCTCAGACAGCGAAATCCCCATGAAACTGAGTTTCACCAGGCAGTTGAGGAAGTCGTGGAGTCTGTAATGCCTTGGTACCTCCAGCACGAAGAATACAGAAAAGCGCGAATTTTGGAACGTGTAGTAGAGCCAGACCGGGTCCTTAGCTTTCGAGTCACGTGGGAAACCGACGACGGCGACATAGAGGTCAATCGAGGGTGGCGCATTCAGTTCAACCATACCTTGGGACCCTATAAGGGGGGACTGCGTTTCCATCCCACCGTAGATCAAAGCGTATTGAAGTTTCTTGCATTCGAGCAGATTTTCAAGAACAGTCTCACCGGTCTACCGATGGGAGGAGCAAAGGGAGGCGCAAATTTCGAACCCAAGGGCAGAAGTGACCGCGAGGTTATGCGTTTCTGTCAGTCCTTCATGTCTGAACTCCATCGTCACATTGGCGAAGACGTCGATATTCCCGCGGGCGACATTGGAGTCGGTTCGCGGGAGATCAGCTATCTGTTTGCCCAGTACATGCGAATGCAGAATCGATGGGCGGGCGTGATCACCGGCAAGTCGCTGGCCTATGGCGGAAGTGCGGTCCGTACGGAGGCCACGGGCTATGGGTGCGTCTATTTTTGCGAAAACATGCTGAATCATGTTGGGTCATCGCTTAGCGGCAAGACTGTCGCGATCAGTGGAAGCGGGAACGTGGCGATCTACGCTGCGGAGAAAGCGCTTCAAATGGGAGCGAAGGTTGTCACTCTAAGTGATTCGGGCGGGTTTGTTTTCATCAAGGACGGGCTGAACGAAGCGCAGCTGAAATTTGTGCGGCAGTTGAAAGAGCAGCGACGCGGTAGGATTTCCGAGTTCGCAGAGCGATATAAGGCAGTGGAATTTCACCCTTCCGCTAGACCTTGGGGAGTGAATTGTCAGATTGCCATGCCATGCGCAACACAAAACGAGCTTGATGCCAAGGATGCAAAGACGCTATGTGGCAATGGCGTCATGGCTGTTTCTGAAGGCGCGAACATGCCGTTGACAGCGGAAGCAGCCCATCTGTTTGCCGAGCGCAAGGTTCTGCATGCGCCTGGAAAGGCTTCAAATGCAGGCGGTGTAGCTGTGAGCGGCCTCGAGCAAAGCCAAAACTCGCAGCGCATAAGCTGGCCCCGAGAGGAAGTGGATCGTCGTTTGCAGACAATCATGTTTGAGATACATCAGCAATGCATCCAGCACGGCGCCGAAATCGGCCACGTGGATTATGTCACGGGCGCGAACATAGCTGGATTCAAGAAAGTTGCTGACACGATGCTGGCATATGGAGTGGTGTAGAACCTTGTCACAGCGCCAGGTGTCGACGAGCGGCCGCATCGAATGCACGGGTGAGACCGGCTCTCATTTTGAGACTTAAATCTCAATAGCCTGCACCGGGCGTTGTTGTTGCAACAATTGATTCCTGGGGATTCGTATACCCAACCAATCGATCGACTTTAGTCTTGGTCGAAGTCCTCTAACAGGCTAGTCTGGGTCATAGATCCTCCACAGGCAGCAAATCGCGAGCAAGACCCAGTCTATGAGCATTGTGAAAGTGCTGCAATGCTATCTCGTTTCGTCCTAGCACGATCTCTGGAGGAGTTCCACGCTCCGCATTAACTTGCATGTCTTCTGCGATTGCATAGTCCTCATTTTCGACCACAGCCCGAAACCTCTTCATTCTGTCAGAATGGGCGGCCTCATGATCGTCGAAGTACTTCCGCACCTTGGGGTCGATGTACCAGGTATGCATCGTTCGAGACTTAGAGGGAGAGTGATCGAGCGGAAATATGCGCAAGAAGTCCACACCAAACGCATCCACCATCATGATCACGTTTGGATAGAAGAAATACACGGTGTAGGTGATCTGCTTGTAGGGCCATTTCTCGCGAATCGGCATCAGCATTCTCATCAAATTCAGCTTTTCGTTGGCAATAACCATGCGAAGGTTCTTCTCAAAGCTGTGAAAGGTTTGTGCATTGCCTACAACTTCCTTGTCCAACGTCTTGGTGTGGAGGACATTTAGGTGATATATCTCACCATAGGAATCAACGCCAATCTTCCAGTTCATTCTGGCGTCGATGATTTGTGTGCCAGCGACTGCATACTCTGGAAAATTCCAGTGCATGAGATCGCGCTGAAGACCCGCAAGACAGTCGTTTTCGTCAATCGGATCTCCAGGTGTCGGTCGTACCCATAAAGTTCCATGCAATTCCGCGCATGGCAACTTGATGAGTCCCAAATCTAAGCTCGAGACATCTCCAAAGTGGTTGCTCTTGTTGACCGAAAGCAATTTCCCGTCAATGCCATAGGTCCAAGCATGGAACGGGCAGGTGAAGCGTAGTTTTGTGCCTCGTCCTTCGGGCACGACAAGGCTACCTCGATGTCTACATGCGTTCGCGTACGCCTGGAATTTGCCGTCGCCGTTTCTGACCATGAGAATTGGCACGCCTGACGCATTGTCTGACCAGTATGTGTTTGGTTCTGGCAGTTCGGAGGACAGGCCCATGCATAGCGGAGTGTTGCGAAAGAAAACCTCGTACTCTTGCTCCAAGAGGTCCGGACACGTGAAATCCGTTATGGGAGCTCGCATGATGCCGCCGGCATCCGCAGTCGTGTCGTTCGCTATGTGGTCCGTGAGAACATCCAATATACGAACTCGTTCAGACTCATCCACTAGTCGATGCTCCTTAATGCGCCTTGAGGAATATCTAGCGTTGACAGAATAGTTTGTTTGTCAGTGCATTACAACTGAGTTCGAAGTTGACTCACTGAACCTTGCCAACTCGCCGTTGAAGTCTCAGGGAGTTCGGTCCCAATTTAGTAGCGAATTACGTTCACAACGACTAGAAGCATCGAGCAACCTCTGGTGTTGTGCCACGTGCCATTTAGCCAGACATTCGCCAAACACTGTATATATGTATAATAGTGGCGTGAATCTCACAAGAGAAGACTAGATCGCCTAGTTCATGATGCAATCGCTTACCTCCGACAACGACCTGTGGCAACTCCAATTCAAGGAAGAGCGAATGATCGCCATCAGGGATCTCGAACCTCTTGCATATAAACCGGATGGATTCGAGTCCACAACAGACGAGACACTTTATTTTTCGATAGGGAGCATCGGACTCCAAGATCCACTTGTTGTGGCAATACCGCCAAACAGTTCCAAATACACGTTGATCGCCGGCGGAAATTCTCGGCTACAAGCGCTACAACGGCTTTGGGTCGAAACTGAGGATAAACGCTTCTCTCGAGCTTCCTGTCTGGTCGCCGCATGGCCTGGAGAGTTTCGAGCGTGCCTTGCACACATCATCACAAACGATGTACGAACAATTGGTAGCTTTCTTGATCGTGCACGGAGCCTAACTCACATCGTAGAGACGCATGGGCCTGCGACGAAGGGAAGGAATGTTTCACAGCGCGATGCTGTAGCCCTGCTCAATGGCAATGGGTATCCAATCAGCCAAGCATGCTACGGCTACATGGTTTATATGGTGAAAAGATTGGCACCACACCTAGCGGGCGAACTGCTTGAACAAATGGGATTAGCCGATGTGCGACAGATCCGAGAGCATGTGAATAGGCTGAAAGACCAAGTCTGCAACCAAGGCATGTCCTACCAAGAATTCGCGGCCTTGGTTGACCTTGCATTTGCCTCGATCGACCTCTCAGTCTGGCAACTTAGCGATTTCTGTGCACAGATCGACGAGATCGTATCAAATCAGATTGGCACTTCCGTTGGAAAACAATCGGACTCTGCGCAGATCGAACGGACTGAAGTCGCGAGTGAATTCCCGCAAACCGGAAATGTCGCGGAAACAGACTTTCCGAAGGTAGAGCTTGAGTACTCTCCCACTGGTCACCAAGAGGAGCGCGAACGACTGGATACGAAGGAGGGCAACTCCAACGTGGGGCTTGTGCCAACCTCAGAAATGCCAATTTCCGTAGGTGCTTTCGAACTAACTTCGTCCAAGGTGCGTCATTTAAGGAATAGCTCATACGAGCTAGCGGTAAAGCTTTGTCAGGGTTTGTCTATCGATGATGCTTGTGTTAGGAAGTCGACAACAGGGTGTGGATTCAAAATGGACGTAGGACCTCTTAAGGAATTTGAGCCTTTGCAGCGGGAAACGCTTGACTACTTAGAGGCTTTTTCCGCGACAACGGAAACTTCGGACCGAGTAGTAACCGATGTAGAGTTGAGTAGCGATTCAACCAGTCCAGATGCGGTCCGGAGGAGAGTTCCGACCACTGAGCCTACTTCGGCAAATTATTCCAGTCTAGTAAACGCAGGTCTCTGGGTGGAACTTGAGGATCACGAGTGGTACACGTTGATGGAGCTGTGGGATGTTGTTCGGCTGTTGCAAGTCAATCAGGTTTCGCGGGTGACTTGATTGGTACTTGCAAACGTGATCCTATACCAGTGATTTACAGAGTAATCATGACGAAGAACAAGCATATACGTGGGCTGTTTGTTCAGAAAGCCTCCGTTGGGAAACTCGCTAGTACAAATGAGTTCGGAAGTTCTCTACAGCCAAGGTACTTGGTGGCAATTTGTGCCACCGACTACATTTGAGACGCTGCCCCTAAGAAAAATGCATTGATTAGTAGGAATAACAAGAGTAGAGGTAGCATCACTACTGCATACGGGACCAATGCAAGCCCAATGCAAACGCCGGTTCCTTTAGATGTCCAGCTTCTCAATCCAAATATTGAGACTACGAAGGCCCAAAGCCACCATGGAATGCCAAGTGCGATGTTGTGGGCCTCTTCGCGCAGTGGGAATGAATACACAGTAATTTGAGGCAACTCCACATCCAAAACGTTCAGCAATGCCTCCAAAGCAATTGGCAGTATTAAAGGCACGTGCATCCACGCTGTGAACCCAAACCACTGAGTCCAACTGTGGTCGGTCTTGCAGAACTTGCCAACAATGAAGAACCCGGTTCCTATCAGAGCAAGACCTATGAGCCGTCCAAGTGGTGCAGTGATCAACTGCGACCAGGTATTCGATTGAGTGTAAGCAGCGATCGCGACGGCTCCTAGCCCTGCAATTAGAGGAATGGCAATTTGCATATTGGTGTTCAATTCATCGAACACGCTTCGCGGGGAGTAGAGGATTCGCCAGAGTTTGTCCATAATGGGAAGAAAATCGCTATTCAAGCTTTGTGTTCGCCCTAGCATACACAAGAATAAATGCCGGCACACGCTTTTGTACTGCCGGGGCTCTTGGGTGCGAAACAGTGCCGCGAAGCCATTTGTCGCTAAGTGTGTTGCAAGAAATTCGTTGTGTTATTCGGATCCAATTCAATGCTTGGAATGGAGGCGTCATTCTGCCGCATGATTGAGACATTCCAATGCGGTGCTCATCAATCCAGAGAGATTATTGAAAGCCCTACTTGAGTTTGCGAGGGAAGCTAGGATTCCCTGATTGGAAGCGTTGTTTCAAATTCAATTGACGAATCTGGAAAATGAGATGAAAAAAGTTCCTCGTAATCCGGATTGCACTGGTACAGAGATTTCCAAATGCGATTGAGACGATTGTCTGCAATCGGTTGGATTTCAGCCGTAACAGTATTTCTGATTTTCCTGTTCTTTTCGATGGCGTTTTGGACATTTTTCAATGGGCCAGCAATACATGAAACGGACGATGACATTAAAGTGGTCACCAAAGAGGCGATGAAGGAGCAAGTTCGCACTGGTCATTCGTTTAGTTCCGTTCCGTCACCCCTGCCTAACAAACAAGCGAAACTGACAGGGAAAACTGTAGATGACCCTCACTCGGCGTGTGAAGAAGTTGAATGGTGGAAGATTGAGTACAGTGAAGAGATTCCCCAAAAGTGTCTTGACGCCCTTGATCGCAATTATCTCGACAGGGATTCGGGATTTTTCGCGTTTGGTGGCATGAGCTTTGGAAAATCCATCAGCTTTCACCGAATTTTCGCTGATCCCGTGGGCGATAGGGAACGGGTCCTACAGGCACTTCAACGTGCAGACTGTTGGACCACCAATGATTATTGGAGTGAAGAAGGACGAAGGCAACGCTGTCATTCCGACTCATTTGTTAGCTACGGAATCTCACTCTTTCTCTGCAGAAAGATTGAAACGAGGAAATGGGAGAACTCGTTGCAGTTTCATTGGGTTAAGGCGAAGTGCCGCGACAAGAATCAACTGCTTGATGAGGAATCATATTTCGAAAGACTTGCCAATTCTCGATTGGGAAGTCTAGTGGAAGAATACTATGAGAGAACGAATGTCCGGCCTTCAGTCAACGCTCTTCTACTTCTCGCTATTGAGTTACAGGATGAGACAGCTATCGGTCTTTCCTTTGATGATGGCAATCTTGCGCGAAAGTACGCATGGAAAGCTCCTTTGGAAATCATGTCGATGATTCCGGATTGGGAGGAATTGGGACTTAATGAACACCTGGATCTACCCATAGTCGACCATAGGGAAGCAATAGAAATAGCACTTAACGTCGCGGAGGGTTTGGAAGAACTGGGAGTGGAACCCAATTGGTACAACTTAGTGGAGACATCTCGACTTTGGGTTACAACCGACACGGACACGATGCAGGACGCGATCACAGAACTCCGCGGCACTCTTGACCCAATAAACGACAAATCGAAACTTCGTGCGATTGGCCAGATGGAGAGCATCAGCATACACTAACTGCTCACTGTCGCAATAGTTGTTCTGCAATGGCACTGCCTACCAGTTGACGATTCGCATCTCATGCAATCCATCGCTGTGTTACGTTAAGGAAGAGCAAGAGAAGTGACTCCCAATTTACTGGCTAATCATGATCGAGGGCAGGTACCTAGGTGTGCTCGACTTGGAGTAGTATCCTAGGAAGCAGCGCTTGTACTGCAGCGTGCGGTAATTCACGGCAGCCAAGATTCATAGTGTCAATGTATGCCTGCTGGCTACATTTGAGACGCTGCCCCAAACAAAAACGCATTGATCATCAGGAATAGCAAGACTAGAGGAAGAACCAGCAATGCGTGTGGCACCAACGCAAGCCCAATGCATCCGCCAGTCCCTTTAGGCGTCCAGCTTCTTAATCCTTGGAACGAGATTATGTAGGACCATACCCACCAAATTGTGGACGTTTCGAGGCCGAACTTCCACTCGCCAATTGTGAACAGGGGAATTGCCATTGCTTCGACGTTTAGTAAGGTCAAGCACACGTTCAGCACCGTTATTAGTACTAGCGGCACTTGCATCCAAGCTGCAAACCCAAACCATTGTGACCAACTCTGTTCGGTTTTGCAGACCTTGCCAACGATGAAAAATCCGGTGCCTATGACGACCATATAGATGAGCCATCCAAGCGGTGAAGTAATTGCTGAAAAAGCATTGTCATGAAGAATGAACGAGCAAAGTGCAACAGTTGCTAGCACCGCCACCAAAGGGAAAGCAATTTGAAGATTGCTGCTCAATTCATCGAATACGCTTCGCGGGGAGTACAAGATTCGCCAGAGTTTGTTCACAGTTGGGAGACTATTGCCGTTTAAGACTAACGTAGGTCCTATCATACACACGAATTGCTACCTGCCGACACTATCTGCCGAAGGTGATTTTGGGTGCTGCATCTACAGCTTCGGTGCACTTGGTCTAAGAGAACTCTCTCGTCGCACCATTCGCAGCAACAACTCAACTTTACCGGCTTAAACTCAATTGCGACGGTACTGTCTCAATGCAATATGTGTGAGAACGACCAAGACTTCGTACACTGGTTCTTAGGAGGGAATTGAAATGTCAATCTGGGAATCCTGCCCAGCGGAGGAACTAACACTAGGCAAAGTCAGTGGAGGATGCGTGTTTACGGGAACACGGATTCCTCTATCGGCGTTTAAGCGAAAACCTCGTAGCCGGAGCTACGGTTGATGAATTCGCCAAGTGGTTTCCCGGAGTAGAGTCGCAGCAAGTCCGAGCGGTAATTGAGCACCAAGCCCAAGAGCTTAGAAATGCACTAGTGCATTGAAGACATTATTTGATCAATATACGCCCGCGCCATTGTGAAATTCTCTGTCGGAGCATAGAGTTGATACTTTATCGGAAAAAGGCTGATCCAATAAGAGTAACGGAGAACTGCTCGACTTGGCGGAACTAACGAGGTACAACCTACTCATTACTGCGGCTCAGAGCTTGCGCAATCAACAGAGTTTAGTAGCCAGAAAGATCGCCGTCGTTGTTCTACTTTCGACCAATTGGTGTCACATTAGTCGCCGTACAGAACAAATAAGCTAGGCAATTGCTGTAGCTGGATCTGGCCAAGCCGCCGATGCGTCGATCGCTATAGAGTGAAGGCGCAAACAGCCCAAACGGTTTTGAACGTGTCTGCTAGTGCAAGGATTTGTGGTTACTCAAGAATACATCATCAAGGCGGCAAAAACAAAGAGAACAAGCAACACAGAAACCGCAATCAGCAAATTCGCTAGCAAAACCAAGCCTATGCAAGTCCCGATCCGTTTAGAGGTCCAGCTCCTCATTCCTTGGATTTGGAGAACAAAGGACCACAATGCAAATATGGCTGTAGTTGTTGAGAAAAAGCTCCAACCCTGATTAGAAAACTCAAAGAGTAGAGGTCTATTTTGACCCATTGCAGCGAATACCACGTCCAATGAAACCGAAAAAACGTGTGGAACATGGGACCACAACCAGAAACCAAACCACTGGTTCCATGCGAGGTCGGATCTTTTCAGCCTCCCTATGAGGAAAAAACACGTTCCCGCCCACACGGCGAATGCCAGATAGCCTAATGGCCAGGTTATTGGTGCCCATGGATTTGCCGAGATTCGAGTCCCAGCAGGAACGTCTTGAGGACCATAAGTTTCCTCACGCAATTCCTGTCTTCGTTTTTCTGCATACTCTCGATCCGCCTCATGTTCAAGCAAGATCATTTGCTTGCGGTAGTTTTCGATTTCCCCTGCAGTTGGATTAGGATGAGGGGCCAGGAAAGCGATGGCTAGCGCGGAAATTGCTACTGCACCAAGGATCGTTACGAGTGGGAGCTTATCTTGGACATCTTTAGAGAGCTCGTCGTACACCCTTCGGGGCGAGTACAAGATACGCCAGAGTTTGTCCATCGGTGTGGTCCAGGTTTGGTTGCCGTGGCGAAGCTCCATTGTATTCAGTCGCTTAGAGCCGTGTAGCGTCGTCGGCATACCGACGGATGCTGGTCGCATTGGTACATTTCTCTCTCGTAATGCCAATATGTAGCGTATGTAAGTGCAATCACAAAACCATTCTTGGTTGCGGGAGGAGAAATCACGACTTCTGTTGATTTAGTTTACTAAATACTGTATAAATATACACTGTATAAATAGCCACCTTTTTAGTACAGCAACAAGACAGAAGTTTGGTTTCACTACAGCTACGCGATTCGATGCATGCCAATCGGCAAGCAGAATCGATTGAGGTACATCATCATCAGCCATTAAGAAGTGATGTTTGGTTAACTCTTCAGACCCGCTATGCGCAATTGCTAGTACGAGGTCGCGATACAAAAGGTAAGCCACCCATTGTTGGATTGATCGCTTTTGCTGATCGTCTAAGAGTAATTTGGCACGCAGCAGGAGCAAATGATCCCTTTGCGGACTGGTGGTTGATAAAGACCCACGACGCAATTGCTGCTGTCGATTCCCGCATAAAGCACGAACGAGACGCACTTCGACAATTGGCCGATCAAAACGGGGCGTTTGTTGCTGTTCCTGCCCAAATGCGTGAACCATTTCGCATCAAATTGCAGTTCGCGTCGCCCTACGCATACAAGGCAGCACAAATGCTTGCGCAATTCGACGCTTTTGCTTGCGAATCACTTACGGCACGCCATATAGGAAGCGTGACGCGAAAACGTTGCGTTGCCAATATCCACAGTGTGGCATCAAGAATTCGAGGTGTGTTCAACATTCCGATGAGATTTCGACACCTTGGAATTGACCGTGACGATCCTACGTCTTGGCAAGCTAAGGGAGAAACAGCTCAACAGTTTATGGGGCAAATTCCAATCGATGTATTGAAGGGGAGTCGCAGGGCGGCATTTGCACCTCCCATCGTGTTAGGAGAAGAGGAGTCTGTGCCTCCTGTTTTCGAGATTGAGAACGGAATGGAAGGCTTTGACCTTTGAATTGCCCAATCGAAAAAATGCGTGACCACTGCGTTTCAGTGGTAGAGGCGTCGTCGGGTCGTGAAATCGATGCACAGGTGGAAGTTCCAAGGGACTCCCATTCGACCCTACAAGAACGTGCAGACTTGCCGCAATTGAGTATGCACTACCTTCAACCCTTCGACAGGAAGTCGAAGATTCTCTACTCACTATCCAGGAGGAAGTGTGATGGCCACCATTGGGAATGCGAGAAACTTCGCATTGCTTACAACCGGAGTCGGTTACATCAGCCGGATTCGAGAGATCGAACCCGCCGCTGGGCTACCGTTTCTGGCAGTGACTCTATCCGCCCTCCGGGGCTTAGACGAGAGCGTTCGCTACACGTACGTCGACTGTCGCGTTACAGGTCGATCAACCAATGCCTACATCCGTCAACTTGCGCCACACGTGGAGCAGGGCGACAAAGTGCTGGTTCGGTTTCGACTGAACGATCTCTATGCCGAGACGTTTACCTACAGGCATGGCTCGAAAGAGGGCCAAACTGGGGTGAATCTCAAGGCGAGACTAGTTGGAATCGACTGGGCTCGCGTAAACGGCGTAGCAGTGACAGAAATCGAGGACGCAGCCTAACTTGTTGCTTGCAACAGCTTAGATTGAAGTACCGATACTTCGCTTTCAATTTCTCAACCCGGCCGGGAAGTACCACTTCCCGTCGGGGCAGAGGTCTGCCTGGCCTTTTCTGACATGGAGAAAGTCATGACAGACTTCTTTAACGACAACCCTGAGCAACAGGCTGTCGATCCCGGGTATACCGGTTCGCGTGCTGTTGCCATTGCCGATGGCGAATTGTTCGACATTGGCGACATGTCCCGACAGGTCGGTTTCCGGTGGCCGGTCGCTTTGACCAAAGCCGCTTGGAACGACTCAGTTGCGTGGACTGACGACGACAGCGAACGTCAGGTCCCGCAAACCGAATATTCGCGACTTTACGCTATTGTCAGCAAGTGCGCTGACTTCGTGCGTATGCGCAATCCCTCTAACGATCGAATGCGATTTCGCGTAGATCGGGTGCCGAGGGACGGCAAGTCGCAAAAGACTCATTCCGTACTTTTGCAAGTGCTTGCACATGCAGGAGACAATGGTGAGCCAGTTCTGACTATTCGGCTGCCGGTGCAGTAGGGCTCTTGCCCGCAGGGATAGAATCCGTTAGTCTGGGTACGCAAGTATCCGGACTAACGCGGTTCTACTTTATGTGCAATCAGAACCGTCTCACGCTAACTCACTGCCAAATCAAGGGTGCAACGAACTGCGATACACTCTCAGTAACTCTTAGTAACGCTGTTTTCCAGCAGGTTTCTGTATGTCCCCAAATCAACTGACTACTGTTAAATGCACAAATTTTGACAGATGTAAGCTTGCATAAAACAAACTATTCACGCAATAGGTAATTCACTTAATCTCTACATCTCACGTGTTGATTTTTGATTGCCTGCAGCACGTGCCTGAGAACAATGCGACCAACTACAGTGTTTCCGTGCCGTGCGGATACCGCGGCGTGAACGATTCGGATTCTTGAATTCGTAGTCGCCCAGGGCGATGGATCCATTGCTTCTTCAAGACTTGCTTGACGAGTTTCCCTGCCTAAGGTGGGGTCGAACCAAAAGCTAACTAGCTTGCTGGATACATGTGACGAGTCAACCACTGTCGAAACATGCTTTCAGGCAGAGAGTTCCACGAGATTAAAGCCTCGGGACGAGTTTGCGTAAGCGCTGCTGGGTAAAACACCCAGACTGGTCAAAGACACTAACCTTAATTTGCTGTTCGAACTCTCAAGTTCAGTGATGAGAAGGGCGCAGAGAATACTTTGCGCCCTTATTTCATATGTTAAATCGATGGGATGTTGACATTTCAATTGAATTAGTCATTATCGATGCGAAATTTTTTCTAATCTTATTCCTAGCTATAGGGGGATTTGATCACTTGCCTCAGAGCTCGTAATCCCGACAGTGTCTGAATTCATTTTCGCTTCTGAAATTCCGTGGCATGTGCACACTGCGCATTATTTGCCACAGTATCTCTATGATTTCTCGTCTTCGCACAAGCACGATCATCGGTCTTTTCATTCTCTTATTCGTCGCAATACCGATTCAGTCCGACGAAGAGGTTCAAGTCGGTCGTTACTCTTCAATTCAACCTGTTCCAACATCCTCGCAAGAGGATGTCTTCCAGGCAATCGCAACCATCGAGTTTCCGGACACTATCCAAACTGTTGGAGATGCTATTAGGTTCTCTATTCAAGATCAGGGCTTTCGTCTTGCGTCGCCACAGTCTGTAGACGAACGCATGAAAATTTTGCTCGACCTACCCCTACCCAAGGCTCATCGTAGGCTTGGTCCAATGCCACTGAAGTTGACATTGGAGACGCTCGCAGGACCAGTTTGGAGGGTAGTTCAGGACCCCGTTCATCGACTTGTTGGATTCGAGCTGTGCGACGATGGCACAAAGGACTCTAAATGAATGCTCTAGTCATTGTTCTTTTTCTAGGTGTCATTGTGTTTCTTCAAGAATTCAGTGGTTCGACGGGTACTAGGGTCATGGAACATCTCAACGAAGCTGAAAAATCGAATCAACTAGACCGTACCAACCCTGGCAAATTGTTCAGTTGCCGCTACACGGACGACGGCGTGCCGTACCGAAACCTCGCGCGGGATAGCAGTGTTGACCGTACTTCTGCATCTGATAGCGATGTGTTAGACCCAGCTAAGGAGGGCTTGAAAGAGCTATCTGAAAGTCAGGAGGCACTCTCTGAGCCAATCGATGCAGACGGAGTTTCCGAAACGGTGGATCTTGAAGAATGAGATTCAAATTGATCGTCGTACTGCTGCTTCTTTTTGCGTCTGCACTAAACGCGCAGACTATCACCCAGGTCAACGAGCTTTCCCTAGATCGTACGAATACAGAGGTTGGCATATCTGTCCCAGTGCACACGACCGAGGCGGCTCTTTGGGGGTTGTCCAACGAAGAGTGGGAGCGCCACCTAGAGCTTCTGCGTGGCATTCGTGGCAGGCTGAGTAGCGAAGGTATTTCCCCGATCGAAGTGCTAGGCATTCATGCGAGAAACGACGCAGAGCGCGAACACTACGCCGAAGTTTGGGCGCAAATGATGATTATGGATGCAGAACGGGTGCTCAAATTTCAGAAAGCATACGATCAAGCAATCAGGGAAATTGCTGCAGACATGCCGCTCATTGATCCAGAGCTGGTGCCTACGAAGGAGACCAACGACGAAGTAGAACTCCTTCCCACTGATCGCATCATGTATTTCACTTCACTGGATTGCTTAGCTTGCGAGGTCATTTACGAACGCACGGCTCAACTGCTTCTGGAAGTAGACGGGATCGACGTCTACTTTCTGGGTACGAGTACCGATGACCACGTTCAGATTAGAAATTGGGCACGGGAAAGAGGCATCGTGCCATTGGACGTTCGGTCCAACACGATCACATTGAATGCCGACAATGGATCTCTCAAGACTTTGGTTCCGCGCATGCACGAAGTTCCATTCCTCATGTTGCGCCGAGGCGAGGAATCACTGGACTTTCCCATCGAAAAGCTGCAGTGATGCATGAACGTGTTGCGCGTTACTTTGCACTAGTCAGTCTGCTCCTGCTTGGCGGTTCCTCATACCTCGAGGAGGAGTCAGACGCAATCCCCAATTCTTATTTGAAGGCAGCCAGTGCGGCTCGAGTGCCGGCTGACTTGCTCTATGCCATGGCGTTGACCGAAAGCGGACGTACAGTGGATGAGGAACACGGTTTTCGGCCATGGCCTTGGACCCTGAATATAGGTGGAACCGGCAAGGTGTTTGTCAACCGCAGTCTTGCGCAGAAGGAACTACAGCGCAGACTAGATGAGGGCAAAACACTAGTCGATATTGGCTTGATGCAAGTCAATTGGCACAACCACCGCGACAAGTTTGATTCCGCCTATCAGGCATTGAACCCCATAAAGAATCTCGCCGTAGGGGCAGACATTCTTAGGTCCTGCTACGAACGAGAACGGGATTGGTGGCTTGCGGTTGGCTGCTACCACGCACCAAATTCAGCTGATCGAGCAGGGAAATATAGAGAACGAGTACGCCGTAACCTTGATTTGTATGTCGCTGTATCAAGGAAAAACAAGAACTTAACAGAGTACTCTGCCGGATGAAGTACCCGGTTGAAGCGTTGTTACGTGCGCCCATTGAGCTTTGGTCCTCATGCGTCGCGACGCTAGCTGCGTTTGTCTTGATATTCGCCCACAGATTTCTCTACTTGCCTCGTTTCTTTGCGTATGGAGTGGCATTGGCATTCGCTCTGCTTGCTGTGGTCCGAGGAATTCAAGGTATTTCAGTGATTTGCTACCAAAAGGGTCTATTGCGATCCCGTTCTTGGAACATGCACACGGAGAAAATTCCCAGAAAACGAGGGTTCGTCTACCTAGGAGAAGGATTCAAGTGGACCCAGAAGCACGCACAGCGACTGGCTGACACTAGGCGACCTGAATGTCGCAGGTACATACAACATGACTCAACACGCAAGTGGAGGTCATTGCTCGAAAAATGCTGTCCATGGCTAGTCACCGCAAATGGCCCAAGGTCGCTGCCAGTCAGTGGGAAGCCAGAACTGCATGGGGTCGAACCGAACAAGCAAAAAGTGTGGCTGAATTCAGCCGATAGAGTTGGTCACACCTTGGTTTTGGGCACTACTCGCGTTGGCAAGACCCGTCTGGCCGAATTGCTGCTTGCGCAAGACATTAGGAACGGCCACGTCGTACTAGTCTTCGACCCGAAAGGCGACATGGACTTGCTGTGCAGAACCTACGCGGAGGCCATGCGCTGGGGTAGGGGAAACCAATTCTCCATGTTTCACTTGGGCTATCCAGAACACTCCTGCAGATACAACGCCATTGGACGGTTTTCGCGCATCACCGAAGTTGCAACTCGGATAGCCAATCAATTGCCTGGCGGGGGAAGTTCCTCAGCATTCCGGGAGTTCGCTTGGCGATTCGTAAACATCATCGCGCACGCGATAGTGGCTCTAGGCAACACTCCAAACTACTTGAAAATAAGAAAATATATTAATGATATTGAACCTCTTTTCATTGAATACACTAGAAATCTCTTGATGCGAACTCAACAAGCAGGCTGGGCGGCCCACGTAAAGCAAATCGAAAAGTCTACGAGCCAAAGAAATTTGCCAAATGCGCTTAAAGGAAGGGATCCACAGGCAGTTGCACTATACAAGTATGTCCAGGAGTTCGCCATCGAGGATCCGGTTTTGGATGGATTGATTTCGGCGTTCAAATACGACCGCACCTACTTCGACAAGATTGTTTCTTCGGTAGGCCCACTAATGGAGAAACTGACCACGGGACCGATCGCCGAGCTCATATCACCCACAGAGGACCGTCCAGATCACCGTCCAATGATAGAGTGGCTTGATGTCATAAGGAAAGGTGGAATTGTCTATATCGGGCTTGACGCACTCTCTGATTCAATGGTTGCTGGAGCCGTAGGAAATTCCATGTTTGCCGATCTAGTATCGGTAGCGGGGTACCTCTACAAATTTGGGGTTCACGGAGAGGGTCAAGATTTCCATGAACCGCCTCGAGTTTGCATACACGCTGACGAATTCAATGAACTCATTGGGGACGAGTTTGTGCCGCTGCTTAACAAGGCTGGTGGCGCAGGTTTTCAAGTCACTGCCTACACTCAAACCATGTCGGACATTGAAGCCCGAGTCGGAGACCGCGCAAAGTCCGGTCAAATTGCCGGAAACTTCAATTCGCTGGTTATGTTGCGAGTGAAAGAGCTCGCGACTGCAGAAGTCCTCACAAAGCAATTACCCCGAATCGAACTAAGGGCTCTTGCGGGCACATCTGGAGCATCAGATGCACGAGACACGCAAGGAAGATTGAGCTTTCAAGCGCGAAATGACGATCGACTGACCTCGAATGAAGCCCCGCTACTCAGCCCTGCTGAAATTGTGGCTTTGCCTCGCGGACAAGCGTTTGCTCTCTTGGAGGGAGGAAATCTGTGGAAGGTTCGATTCCCTCTACCGGATAAGCACGATCCATTCATGCCGACCGATGCCAACGAGCTTTTGAATCAAGTAACTCGCCAATACTCGCAGGCGAATTGGGACGGATAGCCGCGGAAATGCTCCAGATTACCTAGATTGAAGTCGTCAATTGGCAACGCCGGCTAGCCGAAAAACAGAATCCTCCAACCCCATAGTGTCGGTTATAGGCATGTTTCTCAAGACTGTCGGAAGCCTAGTGCTCTTTGTCTTTCTAGGAATTGCAATTGAATTCGCGGGAATGGGGCATTTGTGGGAGCCGCACGATGGATCCAGACTGAGAGACAGAGTCGCCATAGAGCACAACGCATTGGAAGCTCAAGTCGGTTCGCAATCTATGGATTTCCTCGATCAATTGCAAAGTGTCTATCTAGGTTGGATTGACGCGGCAATCGGGCATTTTGACTCTCAAAGTGTGGGATCACATAGTAGAACGTCCAATCAGGCCAACACGCCAAGTCCGCTAGCGAAATCTGTTGAGAAAGTCGCACTAACGCTTGCCCATTACTCTTCTATTGCAGCCGAATTCGTTCGAGCCACGGCGTTTCGGTTCGCTGCGCTGAGCATTGGCATTGCTGTGGCAGCTGCTCTCGGAGCTGTGGGTTTTACCGATGGATTGGTAAGACGAGACATTCGGCGCTGGTCGGGAGGCCGGGAGAGTTCAAGGATCTACAACGTTGCAAGAAGGATGATTGGTCCGGGTATCTTGGCGTATTCATTGGTGTTTATCGTATGGCCCTGGCCACTGCACATTGGATGGACTATCGCTTGCTATTCATCTATATGCGCGGTGTTGCTGTCAGTGGCGAGTTCTCGCTTCAAGAAGTATCTCTAAATAGCTTTACCTTGGCCTGAACTAGACACCTCACTTCGCGTTCCCCAACGGCAATAACTGTTACCTGAACAACGTTCTGAACCTGGAACGCAATTGATTCAATAATTGGTTTGACGTTCTCTTCGGATGAGGGAACTTAGCCTAGACCTAGCAGAAATTGCAGAAGACCAACACAGGTTCCACGAGATCCAAGGTTTAATGTGCATCGTATTTGAGCTTGCTACACGTTAGATGGTATGGATGCCTTCCAGCTACCCAGCGTGGTAGCTTATTGTTTTTTTACCAACAAGGAAGGAAGACATCCATGGACAACATTGCAAAAACTGTGGGGCTGGATCTGGCGAAGAATTCGTTCCACGTGTTCTGCGCCGACAGGGAAGGCAGGCTTGTTGAATCGAAGGCGCTGCGGCGAGGCGAGGCACTGCAGTATTTCGCCAAGCTCGGTCCCTGCGTCGTGGCGATGGAGACCTGCACGGGAGCGAACTGGTGGTGCCGCCAGATCAAGGAACAGGGCCACGACGCGCGCCTGATTCCGGCGGCGTACGTGAAGCCGTACGCCAAGAGCCAGAAGAACGACGCGCTGGACGCCGAGGCGATCTGCGAGGCGGCGGCCAAGAAGCTCATCTACCTGAGCTTGCGCGAAGCGAGCGCCAACTGGAAGGGACCGATGCTGAACTGGCAGTCGGCCAAGAGAGAGTTCGCCATTCACTTCGGCGATCGATTCAACCCGTCGAAGGGATGGGTGACAAAAGCGTAGAATGCAATGAAATTATTGGAGTCCAAAAATTTTCTCCCCCTCGGGGGAGAACTGGGAAACAGGCAATACACGGGATTCCTGACACTCCTGGTTCTCGCCTCGATCGATCGGCTGACGGAGTCCGCTGCAGATCTGCATGCGCGGATCACCGCGTGGCACAAGACGTGCGAGGCGAGCAAGCGGCTGGAGCAGATACCCGGTGTCGGGGTGCTCACCGCCACCTATCTTGCCGCCATGCTCGGAGACGGTTCGGCGTATCGCAGCGGACGCCAGTTCTCGGCCAGCCTGGGACTGGTTCCCCGGCAGCTGTCCACCGGCGGAAAGCAGAAGCTGGGAGGCATCACCAAGAAGGGCGATTGGACACTGCGGTCGCTGCTGTGCGAAGGGGCAATCTCCGTTCTGCGCCACCGTCTGAGAGACAGCGGCAGGCATTTCCCCGGAACGACACGTCGCTTGGAGCAGAAGTCGATGAAATCGGTCGCCGTGGAGTTGGCGAACCGCAACGCCAGGACGGCATGGGCGATGATCCGCCATGGCGCGGACAGCGATCCCGCGAGGCAGCATCTGGCAAAGGAACCAATGGCTCTGGCCGCTTGAGGAAGAGGAACTCGCAGCAGCGATGGAAGAACGGAAACATTCCGGGACCGGGAGAACCCGTTGTCTACTAGGAGCTCGAAGCTCGCATGCTGGATTGGGACCCGGTCCTCGGATACCATCGGGGCCAGAGCGGCAATCGCCGACTCGCAGACAGGTCGAATAGAAGTGCGCGAAGTCCGTCTGCTCAACGTTGCTGTCAATATGGACTTGAAATGGAGCAATCAAATGAACTGATCTGAACTGACGTCATGGAAGGCATCCATAGAAGCGGACAGTTGAAAAATTGTTGTTGTTGAGCCTCGTGGGTATGTGGGGAACTCGCCAGAGTTGTCCACATATCCACAGGCCGATTTTTTTGAAAAATTGCATTTTCGATTTGCCTTTCCCTCAGATCGCTCCCGCATGTTCCCGTTCGAATTCCGCAGGAGACAGATAGCCCAGCGAGGAATGCAGCCGCTGCGTGTTGTAGAACCCCTCGAAATAGTCGAAGATCATCGACCCGCGATGCTCTTGCAGTCTCTTTGGATCACCGGTCGCCCGCCGCAATTGTGTGTATCTGCGTTCCTGTGCTACCATCGGCTCATTGACATAGCCTTGAAGATAATTCTTGTGTCGCTGCGTATCAAACTAATCCCCCGAGTTTCCCTCGCGTTTGACTGCATCACACTAGCTTTTCTAACGGGAAGTGCAACTCCTAGGACCACAGGAAACGGATCGGACGATCCTGACATATGATCAATTGGCTATTGCGATAAGCCTTTGTCCTACCTAGAATAGTGTGGAGATTGGTGTATGTTGTTTGGTCTGCATCATAGGGATGTCGTCTTCCGCAACGAAACCACAAACACACGGTACATCAGAGGTTTCCACCCTGTATCCCAAGCAATAGGAGCTATTCATGCGGCTGATGTTATGCGCTATGAGATTGCAATAAGATTAAATTTTTTCGCATTCGTAGAGTGGGTGGAAGATGGTGCTAAGCGAGCACCTCCGATGCCCCCTCCTCCGCACTGCCAGTTCCATGCAAGATTACGAGGGAAGATGCCGATATCTAAACTGGCACCTGCAAGTATACGATTCCCCAAGTAGAGGAAACAGACCTTATGTTTAAAAGCCGGAAAGCGCGCTTCCACGCGCCCCCTCCGTCTGGGTATCACTTGCTAACTTTCAACCGTTTTGACTGGGTGAATTAGGTGACTCAGTGAGTCTCAATAATGCGAATTGGAAGAGTGAATCAAGTGGTATGTGCTATACTACACTATAAGCGAACACAAAGAAATGTCAGAATTTACATCTGACGCTTGGAAACATTGACGTATTGCCGAACCTATTGCATATACCCAAATGATTCACGTTGAGCTGCCAGCAAACTGTTCATCGAAGTGTCAGCCTGAATCTCTATCTGAAAGCTATAGCCATGTGCGGAAGCCAGTTGTGCTCTAAGTGTCGATTGAATCGCCATTCCCAAGCAATTAGAGTCTTCAAAACACGGAAATCCTCTTGTGCACTCAACAACAATTTCAATATCCATCCAAGGTGGCTAAGACAGATGCAAACGCGAACAACCAATCAGACTACTCTACTGTCGAGAATTTCTAATTATTCTGGCAATATGAATGAAGTTTCTAACATATGTAAAATTCTCACACTTAGTTTAATAGTGGCGTTTGCCAGCAAAGTCGCATCTATAGAGGAGATCGACCTTACATATGAATCAAATCTCGATTCAAAGGCCAGACATCGCGTATTTTCATATGAATTTGCCGACATAGATGGGACTGGCAGTCAGAAATTAGTGCTGATTGAAACAGGATCTCAAAGTTTTTACGACTGGGTAGTTACAATAAATGAAATTCAAGAGAATTCACGTCGAAAGATATTGTACGAGAAGCTATTACATACATTGGACTTCAAATTATTAGTGGGAGATATAGATGGAGATAAAGAAGACGAAGTTATACTCCACCGAACTGCCGACGAATGGGAAGATCAAAGTGAAGAGACAGCACTTGTAATTTATTATGAAAATCAACAATTCAAAGAATTGGCAACTAGATCCATGGATGGTGAAAGAAGTGCAATCTTAGACATTGATAACGATGGAAGGCACGAATTACTTATTGTTGCTTTCACCGAAATTCTTCCCCATGGCGAAGGTATTCATCCCACTGAAATGCGCATTTACTCATATAGTAGCAATGGATTCGATTTGTTGAGTACGTACGACACTACTGATAAATCCATTCAGTGTTTGACCATAGGAGATGTCGATTCAGATGGTATTGAGGAGATCGTAACACAAGAAGCAACTCCAGACGGGGAAACGCTACACCAAATCAGTGTATATGATGTCGATAAATCTGGCACGATTAGACATTCGTACTCGAAAAATAATGCTTTGAGTTTTTCGGCGCATCCAATCCGAGCTCGCGCAATGCGAACTTTTGTGGGCCATGATTCGAATTCTTACATTTCAGTCTATAAGCGTAAGGCTCCCAATGTAAGATCGTCCACCAACTTGACGCGTGCAGAGGACATGTTGTTGAGAATTGAGAATACTGATGGAATCGTAGATTTGGTGGAACTGCGAGGAGACATGCGATTGAGATCTGCCGCGTTGAGCGAGAGACTCCCCTTTAGCGGTGAATTCTATGCGGAAATAATTGACCGAGAGCCAACACTCATTCTGTATACATATGATGAATTAGAGCAAGTTGTTCGCAGAAGTGATGAGTAGATGAAGTCATGTAGCTTTCATAAGGGTTTGTTGATGTTACTCTTCATGCCATGCGAAGTGCAGGTCAAAATCAGACCGTACAAGCCTTGCATTCCTGATATTTCTGCTCGCAGTAAGTTAAGGTTCGAGTGCTTCTTTTCACTAAACCGACATTCCAGTCATGTCCTCAGCTGGATTTTGGTCCAACACCAATACCTCCGCTTACGTTTCGTCTCAAGTCTCTCGCGACTCAAAGCGGAGACCCCGCGGGAACCTGGAAATGAATGGTTCGTCAAGCCTTTCTGTACAGCTACATCGAGTTAAGTTTCGATTAACTTATTCCCAAAAGCGTAGAATCCTGCCGTAGCAGGTAGCGGCGCAGGCCAGATGCATGTCGTGACAAATGGAGTCTCCAAAACGGCGTCCCCCCATCGCGCATTCGTGGAAAAGCCAATGTTTCACGTATTTGCCAGGCTCCGCCATTTTGCGGTAGCGATAGTGAAATGGACGCAATGCGCGTAGAGACCCAGTCGTTTACAATTGCAGGGGCCTCCTCAGACTTGGAAGTGGCTCGAGCACTCCGCTCGCACTGCAACTGCTACATTCGCCGAATCCGGAGTCGAGTTACGCTAAGAACTGTTGCATAGTGAATCTAGACCACTTCTTACTGAAGGTGTACTATATTGACCACTAAGCACGTTGCATTGAAAAGTGTCAACGACTAAATCTCGAAATCACAAGGAAAGTCAATGACAAGAAGAAAATCATCACGACTCGGTTTACGACCAGCGAGTATAGCGCTTTGTGCAATTGTTGTGTTGCACGTCGCAACAGCTGCAGCGGATGCCGACGGCAGATCCGAACGCGTAGACAATGCCAAAGCAATACATTCGGCGAGTGAAAACGCTTCAGAGTACCTTAACGAACTTTCCGCACGACGTCGTGTAACGACCTTGTTCAAGAACAAGCAGTCGCCCCGATATGGAGTTCAGGAGAGCTATGTGAACACATCAAAGGGAAATTTGACGTTTGTGGTTCGAGATTTGGTTCGCCGTGAGAGGATGCCAATAGTGGTAGCTCGTGTTTATGATTCTTCAATGTTGGATGGTGTAGATTTTGGACCAGGATGGGTGCTTGGACTCAACGAAACTCTAACAATAAAGAATGGGTTAGTGAATTACACTGACAGCTCCAACTCAACTCACACGCTGGAAGCACACGACGGTAAACTAGTCCCAGTCGAACCTGCTCTGGCTTCTGTAGAAAACGGAAAAATTCTCCGATCGGCAGGTGGGTCTATACAAGCGATATTACTAAATTGCGGTGATGTCCAAAAACGTTTTGATCGAAAGGGAGGAATCTTTCGACTGGTACAAGTCTCCACACAAGGAGGTGCTCTTCACATTGGGTACAACGGACACTTGATGGAGAGCATATCATCAGACCATTCAAAGATTAGTTTTAGTAGAGACAATCGCGGAAGAATTATTAAGATCGAAGATGACTTGGGGAGGACTGTCTCCTATGGTTACGATAAGAATGGTGTTCTGACTGATGTTCATGATCGTGCCGGCGAACGATGGAGTTACAAGTACTCCGACGACAAAGATAAGCAACTGACGTCAATCATAGATCCCCGAGATGCCACAATCTTGGAGGCAATGTACTTAGATAGCAAGGTCATTGACATCAGAGCATTACATTCTCGCGCCAGCTTTGAATACAATCCTGAGTCCACACGAATGACAAACGGACTGGGCCAAAAGACCGTCTTTCACATCTCGGATGGAATAACTGACGGAATCACAGATTCAAAAAGGAAACGTTTCACGTATTACCTTCGACGGCCAGTATAGGCCCATTCTTCTCGAACAAAACGACACTCCCGTAGCCACAATGACCTATGACGACAATGGACAATTGAAGACCCTAAGAACATCGACTGGTGCCACCGATTTTCAACACGGGAACTTTGGTGTAACAGCAATGTCCGGTGCAACCAATGCAAGATTTCAATACGATAGCCAAGGTCGCGTAATTGCTGCAGAAGACGACGAATATAAACGAACATACAAATACGACAAGATTGGATCGTTAGTCGAAGTAAAAGAAAACAACACAACTACAAAATTTCAATTGAACTCCGAAGGGTTCATTTCCAAAGTATACAAGAATGACCACGAATTGATAGCCTACGACTACGACGAAGTGGGACGAATACGCACAATACAGTACTCCGACGGACGCGATGCCAATTTCAATTACGGAGATCATGATCTACGAACCGACGCACACTATAGCGATGGCGTTAAAGCATTCATTAACTACGATGCAACAGGAAATATGGTGCATCGTCGCCTTAAGAGAAAAGATGGAAAAGAGTATACCCAACGCTATATTATTGGGGAAAATAACGAACTGCTTCAAATTCAACACCAAGGTACCACCGATATACCAAATGTCGACTTTACATACGACCAAGCAGGCAATGTAATATCAGTATCATGGGGTAAACGTCACGGCAAAATCAACTACGATGACCTTCAACGAGTAGTTGACGTTCGTGTAGATGATCGAATTGTACTTGAAGAAACCTACGAACCAATGAATTACGACAATGTATTAACAAGAGACACTATATCCGCTAACGTCGTCATACATTCATCGTCATCCCCTGTTTTTGGTTCGCTTGAAAGTATTGTCTACACCCGACCTAACACTAGCGACTTTGGTATAGTAAACTACTCAAGTGAGTTGCGAGGTTATGTTATTAATGCTAATTTTCTACGGCCAGATAATGTGCTCATGTCAAGTCTTAATCGAAGATTTATTCCCCTGGGTGATGAAGATATTTCGTCTCAGGCATTTAACCACGATAAACCTAGCAACAGTGCCTTTATCCCCCCGGAGTTCAACTCGGTCAATTGTGTAGTGTGTTCGGTTGGTATAATAGCAGGCTCAATTAGTATAGTGGGAGATGCCTCTGTCGGCAATCCTGTTAACATATTAGTAAGGATACTGGGCTGGTGTGGTGAATTTTCCACTGAGGGATCACCAATTTTACCTTGGCAGCATAAAATTAGTTTTGGGGACGGTTCAGGTATAACGGAAAGCAGCGAAGCACTTTTATATGAAGTGTCGCATACCTACCAAGAAAGTGGCACCTACACAATAGTGGATGAAATTCTTTGTTCTTGCTCCTCGCTATTTGCTGATGCCGTCTTGGTTAAGGCATTTCATGTATTGGGGCCGTGCCCAATGCAAATTCAGGCAATTATTGACGAATACACACTTAAGAAAAGAAAGCTTGTTCCCGAGTGTCAACATTTCATACACGAGATTTTTGCAAGTAGTCCCAACTTTTCGGGAATTCTGGAATACAATAGTGGCACTCATCGTTATTTGATTAATGTGCAGATGCACATTATGGCGGAAAAGCTGCGCGCAGAATATAACGACTACTATGAGGATGATAGCGATCTTCCACTCTGGATAACTAGTGGATATAGAAATCCCGTTCATAACGATAGTGTCGGTGGAGTCAGTGGAAGTTGGCATCAATATGGAAGGGCGATTGATATTCAGCCAATGAGAACTAACTTACCCGAGGATACTACATTTGCGCAAGCATTAAAGAAACTCAAGGATATTGCAACATCCGAGTTCGACGATAGCTTGTATGATTTGGACAAAAGGCATGCCAATTATTTGCATATTGAGTTTCACCCTGATTATGAAAAGTGAGATTGCGGAGACGTGCTTTAGTACAGGGGATGGGCAATGCGAGATTGTGTGTTTCTTTTCTTGTACTTTGTAACTCAATTTGGAACCGGACGAAAGGCCTCATCGCAATTCTGCTAAGTGTATAGAGGGTCAACACTAGTTAGACGGCAACCGCGGTCGTCTCCAGCTTTTGATCCCTGAGCTAAGCGCGATGACAATGGTTCCACGGGGGAGCTTCCCGTGGGCGGTTGCCATCCTCGGCGATGCACGAAGAGGCAAATGCGCCTCTTCGCGGAACTCATCTGGCCCTTCAGGATCATTCTGCAACTCGCTTTGGAAAAGATTCGTAATGTGTCGTTTGAGTTTTCGGAGCACCACGCATGTGCCATCTGATTGTAGATTCGTGGTCCAAGAACCCACTTCTTGAGGTCTATACTCCCCCTGATCGCCAGCACAAATTTGTTTCCGGTTATCCTCTGCATCCATGCGAAAGGCGGTTCTTTCTCCATCGCGTTGCGTATACACAGTTACACTTTCCGCAATCGAAAAGCAAGATAGTTTTCCAATGCGTTTGCGCCCCATCGGTGCTCGGTGATGTTTGGGAGTCTTTGCGCCAATGTCTTCTCGGGCGGAGTTCGTGGCACTTTCTGAGACAGTTCGCTAGCATAACCAACTGTGGAGGAGGCAATCCACGATCATGTCCAAGCGTAGAAGTTTCGATCCCGAGTTCAAGGAGCAGGCCGTTTCGCTCGCGCTGAATTCCCGGTTGTCGCAGACTCAGATCTGCGAGGAGCTGGGGATTTCCCAGAGCTTGCTGTCGCGTTGGGTGCGAGTGCATCGCACGAGGCGGGAGCAAGGGGCGATTCCGAGGAATTGACTCGATTACGCCGCGAGAACGCGCGGCTGAAGCAGGAATGCGCATTTTAAAAAAAAGCTGCGAGCTACTTTGCGCGGGCGTCCAACCCAAGTATCAGGTGATTTCGGAGGCGACGGATTCCGTGTCCATCGTGCGTCGATGCGAACTGCTGCAGGTGTCGCGGGCGGGATACTACCGCTGGAGGCGTCGCGTCGATCAGGAGGCCGTGGACCGCGACGCGTTCCTGCTGGAACGCATTCGATCGCTGCATCGGCGATCGCATGGCATTCTCGGATTTCGACGCGTCCATCGCCTTCTGGAGCGGGGAGGGGTTCGCGTGGCGCAGCGTCGCGTGCGACGCTTGATGAGAAAGCACGGCCTGTTCGGTCGTCCCAGCGGTCGCAAATCGCGCTATCGAAGCAGGTCGCGGGCGGCGACGGCCGAGGATCTGCTGCAGCGCCAGTTCCATGCGGACCGGCCCAACCACAAGTGGGTGTCCGACATCTCGGAATTCTCCACCCTGGACGGCAAGCTCTACTTGTGCCAGGTTCGCGACCTGTACCACGGCGTCATCGTGGGATGGTTCCTGGACAGTCGGCAGACCGGGCGTCTCGTGATCGCCGCTGCCTCCGTGGCAATCCGCAATCGAGTGGCTCCGAAGGAGATCGTCTTTCACTCGGACCGGGGTGTTGGCGACAACTTAGACGATATGTCTTGACCTGACCGCCCGTACCATGACGGGAAGCAACGAGCTTCCAATGAGAGCGGAGAACAGGTCACATGAACGAAGCATACCAGGAGAAACCCTCACGTCGTTCGCGAGCTTTTGTGGGTCTCGACGTGCACAAGTTGACGATTGCCGTGGCGGTCGCGGAACTAGGGGAATCGTCCTCGATTCGGGTGGAGGATCGAGGCGAGATTGCCAATACGGAAAAGGCGGCGTCCCGGCTCGCGGAGCGCTTGAAGCGGGACTTCGGAGCGAATCTGCACTTCGCCTACGAGGCGGGACCTTGCGGATACGGTCTGCTGAGACGTTTGCGGACGCTGGGATTTGGATGCGACACTTCATGGCCTATCTGGGACTAGTGCCCAGCGAACACAGCAGCGGCGGGAGACGTCGCCGAGGAGCCATCACGAAGACGGGCAACCGCATAGCGCGACGACTTCTGGTGGAAGGCGCCTGGACCTATCGGTTTCCCGCTCGCTAACGTCTGAGCAAAAAAAGGCACTGAAGGAAATCATCCCAAGAACCTTTCATGCCCCGCTCAACTGATCCATTCAGGCTTTGTCGGTAGGTTCAGGTACGCTAAGCCACGACCCTGAATTCTCAATTCCAAACATTGTTGGCTTGCTCGACAAGATGTCGTTGCGTACTGCGCAACATCAAGCGTCTTGTACCCGCGTCATTCAGGTCAAAATTGAGTCCAATTGCCAATTTGAGTATCAAGATCGAGGCCATCTCTCGGGGTCGAATGGACAAACTCTATTGCGATGGAAACCCAGCGAGCCACGCTAGCAATGAATTTGTGTTGCGCACTATGAACGTTAGCCACGACGTGATACGTCTATCAACGGCATAAAGAAGGCAGTTGTGACTTGGAGGTAAGTTCAATCTCTACCATTGGAATGCCAATACCATTTGCGATTGTGTGTTGTGAATTTTCTTGCTATCAACGAATCGTCCAACGTTTCTTCCTTTCGCGTGGTGCCCCAGGACGAATTCAGACGATGGTCGCAAGCACGATAGATGGGAGAACAGTACGCCGTGATAGGGAATGCGCTCAAGAATTGGAGGTCAATTTCTAACTTGACTAATGCCCCCATGTCATAGCTTCCAACACGAGCTCGTCCAGCAAACGAAGCGAATCCAGATCTGTTGGTTCCAACAGTTGCTCAGCTTCGGCAATTGCTTGCGAACACTCGTGGTAGCTGGGTTCTTCATCCCAGTGATCACCTATACACAGGCGATTGACTACGCCCAAGAGGTCTGTCTCGTACCCAGCGTTTCTCATTTCCGCTAGCGCTCGAACTACGGCAGCCACACGCGTCGCGTGGTTGCGAGGATTCCAGTTCCAATCAGCTGAGTTCAATTGTGAAACCCAACTGAACGATTTCTCTACAGACTCTTTGAACTCATTGTCTCGATGACCAAGGGTCCCAATAGTCCAGTGCAGGAGGGTGGATTGGGTTCGACTATCCGCAAGGAACAACGGCTCAAATCCCAATCTAGCAGCAATTTCGTTGATTTCGTGCGGGGGAATATCCCAATCAATCTGTTTGCATTTCCCTTTTTTGTCGAGCCACGCTTCGCGAAGCACACGTTCCCTCACTTGGTTTCGCTTCGCGTAGTATCTACCTAGTCCCCCATCCCATTCTCCTAGAAATCCCCGTGGCGGATCCTCTGATTTGAGATCCTCCAATCGCTTCAATTCTGCTTCATACCCGTGTTCATTGGTTCGGAAATACTCTGTGCGAACTCGTTGGAATTGGACGTGAAACATGCAAAGGTTGGCGAATTGGACTAAGCGAAACACCGCGTCGGCATTGCAGACCTCTTTCAAATCCACTCGAATCGGCCCATCCATCAAATTGCACTCCGGACGCGACAGTGCTTCTTTCACGAGTTCCCGATCTCGTTCGTAGTTGTCGAACATCTCTCGGAACGTAAAAGGACTAGGCTTGGGAGACATACCGAAAAGATTGAGCGTGTAGGCTGGTTGATCGATGAAATGTACTTCGAGTGCGGCCAAGCACTCTTCGTCTGACAGGGCATTCTCGTCAAGCGTTTCAGCACACTCGTCGCCTAGCAACAATCTGTTAGTTGTGGGATCCGCGACTTCAGCCTCTAACGGGGAGAGATCTATATCTGTTTGCGAATTCACCAACTTTTCAATAAGGTTGTTAGAGTCGTCGGTCCTATGGGTCTCTTTGGTGGGGTCCGAAGGAACGTTAGCTCTATTGGGAGGTATTAGATGAAACAGAACTAGACACACCAAACAGGCAGTGACCAGCACCGACAGGAAGATCACTTTTGTCCGTCTTAGAGACACACTAGCTTGTGTTTAAGCAAATCATTGGTGGATCTTATGCAGACTTGATTGGAGAAGCAGTGGAAAACGGAATGATAGTGAAGAAGATTTGGAAAAACTTGCTCCTCAACTCTGCGATGTCCCGATCAACCGGATGAGGTTACACTCGAGGCGCTACAACCGATTGAAGTTCTTGGAGCGTACCATGTTACTTCGATGGATTTGACAATCCCTAAAGATCTCTGCGCGCACTATTGGCGAGACTGCAACCAGTACGTCAAGATTGGTAACTCGAACGTGCTCCGTTCGATCTTAATTGAGAATTCATGGCACTGTAGCTTCCACATCGCTACGAACCACTTCATAATCACATCCAATTCTCTATAATACTGTACATATATTCAATATAAGGAAAGATCCTAGAAGCAACGCCATGAAACTGTCAGACCTATTCTCCACCTATGTGTACTTCTATGATGAAAACCAAGGAAGCAGAGCTTACTTCCGCGGTACTGCTCTACGCTATTCGATGCGTTGCTGAAGGCGACTACGCTGCTCTAAGGCAAATGCAGATGGGCGATCGAGAGATCGACGAAATGAAGCGGATCGGGATCCGTGACCTCTACAATGCGGGATCTCTACGTTCACATTGCGTTTCGATACAGCTCAATCGCGATGTGTTCTGGTCCATGATTCGCTATATGCGAGCGCAGACCGAGACAGACGACTCACTTCAAGAATTAATCGACCAAGATGCGCCGTTCGAGTTGGTGAGAAACTTCTATGGATTGAGCACGAGAGAATATACCCGACGACGCAAGTCTGGAACTGGACTTACGAACGCAGGAAGACCTCAAGAGCCTACAGATGAGGAAGTAGACCGACTTTGGGATGTCTGGGAGACAATCGAAGGCAGAGATGCCAATGGAAGGCTTTCAACGCCAGCAAGATATCTACAGCTATCCGAGGAACTGAATATTCCCTTGCGGTCCATATGGCTCTTGACCGAACGATGGATACGTACCGATGCGGAACTGGCTCGGGTCCGTCAACGAACCGGTTGACCACTACCTTGTAGTCGTATTCCCATGAGGTGTCTGATTCCGTTAAACTGAAAGGCACTGGGAGGATGTAGTTCTCGCCCTCGGAGTGTACTTCACATGCCTGAAGAGCAATCCGAGAAATTGCGTCGAGTGTTAGCTTGTCGGAGGGTTGACTGCAACTAGATCGAGATATGCAATGCCAATGGGAATTCGACCGTTAGTCAGATCACTAGCACACAACACACTTTGGCCATTTTGTTCTCATGTGTGAAATCTAGTTGTTGCGCTGGCCAAAATCGTGAACGCCCCTGATAGCACACGGAAGCAATTTGCTGCCCGATTTGCAGAACGCGTTCTGGCAGCCCGGTGGTGGGTCATTTTTGGGACGATCGTACTGATAGCGGTTGCCGCAAGCGGCATACTCCGGTTGGGGTTCTCCGCCAACTATCGAATTTTTTTCGACGAGCACAATCCTCAGTTGTTGGCGCTCGAAGAACTCGAGAACACATTTGGCAAGAGCGAAAACGTTGCCTTCTTAATCGTTCCTGACAATAGCGACGCCACATCTGAAAGCGCGCTGTCCATGGCGGTTTGGCTAACAGAAGAAGCATGGCAAATTCCGTACTCGCGCCGGGTGGATTCTCTCGCTAACTTTCAATACACCACTGCTGACGGCGACGACCTATATGTCAGGGACCTAGTTGATCCACTAGAACTTGCTGATGCTGACACTAGGTCTCGAATCCGTGAAATCGCGCTCTCCGATCCTCGCATTGCAGGCAGCATATTGGCTTTTGACGGTGAAGTCAGTGTTGTTAACGTAACGATCGAGTTGCCTCTCGAAGGTCAATTGCAGGCTGTGGCCGAAGTTGCCGAATTCGCCAGAGCTGTAGCGCAACAGGCGGAAGAGCGGTTCCCGAACGTAGACATTCGCGTAGTAGGCACTGTTTTGGTCAACCAGACGTTTGTCGAAGCGTCGATAAGCAGCCAGATCGTATTCCTGCCTCTTTCCCTGATTCTCATGGCCGTGATACTCGGGTTGCTCACTAGAGGAATGTCTGGAGTTGCTGCCACCGGAATCGTGATGATTTTTTCGATCTTTGCGTCCATCGGACTAGGCGGTTGGGTTGGACTACCGTTTTCTCCACCAATTTCTCCCGCTCCGACCATTGTGCTGATGATCGTTGTCGCAAACTGCGTTCACATTCTCGTTTCCCTCCAGCAACGTATGCGGGCTGGAGATTCAAAGCACGACGCCATAGTCGAAACCATACGAATCAATCTCCACCCTGTGTTCTTGGCGAGTTTCACGACTACGCTGGGATTTCTGAGCATGAACTTCTCCGAGGTGCCACCCTATCGACATCTCGGAATGTTCGTAGCGTTAGGAATCATGACTTCCTTCGTGCTTTCCGTCACGTTTCTACCGGCCGTGCTATCCCTTCTACCCGTTCGTGTGGGCAAGCAGCGGAGTTGGATTCGTAGCCTTAGTATGGAACGACTGGCGGAATGGGTGCTCCGCTACAAAACGCCGATTTTCTCTGTATGGATTGGTTTCCTGATCGCCATGGCAATGAGCATTCCGCGTAACGAGCTGAATGACGTGCTAGTCCATTTCTTCGACGAGGGAATTGAGTTCAGGCAAGACACCGATTTCATGGACGAGCACCTGAGCGGAAACACATTGATCGAATATTCGCTTCAAGCTCCGCAGGAGGGTGGCGCGATCGACCCCAATTTCCTCCAGGAGGTGGCCAGTTTTGCAGATTGGTACAGGGAGCAGGAATCAGTTCGGCATGTGGCGGTGATCACCGACACGTTCCGACAACTCAACAAGAGCATGCATGGGGACGACCCTGCGTTCTATCGAATACCGGAAAGTCAGGAACTGGCGGCGCAGTATTTGCTCCTCTACGAACTTTCACTGCCCGTAGGGCTGGATCTGAACAATCAAATCGACAGATCTCGAACCTCTACTCGCGTTTCTGTATCCGCGGCAACACTGCCTTCTGGGGACCTGCTGGAGTTGAACGCGCGAGCCGAGGCGTGGCTTCACGAAAACGCACCGACTGTCACTGGTGTAAGCGGGACAGGTCCCGCGACTCTGTTCGCCTACATTGGGCAGCGAAACATCCGCGCCATGCTTATTGGTACTGTGGTCGTTCTGGTAGCTATTTCTGCGCTACTGTTGGTTGCTTTGCGCTCTCTGCGCGTTGGGATAATCAGTATTCTTCCCAACCTAATTCCTGCAGTAGTCGGCTTTGGCGTCTGGGGATTGACCGTTGGACAGGTAGGGCTTTCGTTGTCGGTAGTAGTGGCCATGACCATTGGCATTGTCGTTGACGACACTGTGCATTTCCTCGCCAAGTACCTGCGGGCACGTCGCGAGTATGGTCAAGATTCCGACTCAGCCGTTCGCTATGCCTTCGATAAGGCCGGGCGCGCCTTGGTCACCACGACGATTGTTCTTGTGGCGGGATTCCTGATATTCGTGTTCTCTCCCTTCATCCCCACGGCTCAGGTTGGCGTCTTGACGGCAGTGATCATCGGTTTTGCTCTTGTAGCAGATTTGACCCTCTTGCCGGTGCTCCTAACTTGGCTAGACCGGAAACCTGCTGCCACTACAACCACAAATACTTGAACGCTTAGTGCTCAGATTCCTACTCTGAACCGAGTACATGCGACGTGTACTGAATTCCCCATGCGCGAAGCTCGAAGACACGATTAATCAGAGTTTGAAACATGCAAGTGTGGAATCAATCCCGTTGGCATAGTTTTTGCATGGATTAGTAGTGCAATAGTCCAAAGAATTCGCTAACAGACTCGCCCTGATTGTTGTGCCAAGTTCTCTAAATGGCTCACTTTCCGTACTACAAGCAAGTCTCAACTCGAAATTGCGAGGCTTCAAATACAAGGAGACCGAAATAACCAATGAAAAAACTAGTGTGGTTTATGTCGATACTGGGATCAGTTGTTCTGCTACTAGCGTGTAGCTCTGGCCCATCAAACACTTACACAATTACTGGATACCTATACATATACGAATCCTCGAAAATTCAGGATCCAGGCGCACCCAACCTCGAGGACAGGGAAGGGGGCAACGAGAAGCCCAGAATGGACCTCTCAACAGCAACGATCTCCATCCGGCAGAAAGTCGACACGGACAATGGCGAAATGCAGTTCGTTGAGATGAAATCTGGGAAATTCGTAAACGGGAAAGTGAAACTTCAAGGAACCGTGAACGAGATTACTGAAATTGAAGTCGCAGTCGCGTTGGAAAATGGGGAACTCATGACGACAGACGCTGTGATTGGTCCCGATTCGCGTGTTTTGTTTGCGTTGATTGACGTCCCGGAACCGGAACCTGATCGCTTACTGTTACTTGGAGCATCAAGAAACGCAATCCATTCCGATCGCAAATTCACGATTTCCGGCGAACTCCAATCAATAATCCCAGAGGGAGCACTCGCAGTCGCTGAAGTCACTAGCAGATCTTGGAACGAAAAAGGCGAATCTCTTACTCGGGTCTACGGTACGGCGATGCTTCGCGACAGAAGCTTTGTCATTGAAGCTGACATCAACGAACCGACAGTGATGGACATCACTGTCGACATATTGGGACGACAATATCCCGATGGGCATTTTTCCGGAGTTGCGGTAGTCGAACCCATTAGCAAGGTCGAGGTAATCGCGCGGGGATCATCTAACGACCTTCAGACTACTTCCCAGTCGCAACTTCACTCGACACTCATCGAGACCTGGCAGAGGAACGAAGAATATCAGTCCAAAATGGACCGTGGGCAGATTCTGCAAAAGGAGTTTATTGCGAGTATAGACCTTGGTCAAACCATACCAGGTAATACCGAAGCCAAAGCTTCTGTTGAGGACTCTAGTGATTTGAGCGAAACCTCATCGGAATCGGAAGGTAGTTCGACACAGGACGTAGAACTTGGAATGCCATTGGACGCTGGGTGCGAACATGTGGATCTTTCCGCGGTGGTGCCTAGCATTGAGGAGACCTTCGAGCCTCCAGAATTTCGCATCTTGTGGGACGAGGCATGGCAGATTCGTGTCGATACTCTGGAGGAAATTGCTTTGGTCTCGGATGATCCTTGGCTGATTCTGCTGGCTTTGGAACTAGGCGCTTTCAACTACTACTTCGGAGATCTGGATCATGCGATGCGTATACATGAAGAGCTTGAGTCGAAGCTTCCGGAGGGTGTTGCCAGACGACGGCTCAAGCCCAAACGCGATTTGCTTGCTAGCTATCTTCAATACGATGAGTTAGACATGAAGGTTGTACCAGGTCAAAAAGCCCCTGCCTTTACGTTGCCGGATCTGCAAGGTGCAGATATCGACATTCGCGATGTACTTAAAGACAACGACTTGGTGTATATCGACTTCTGGGCTTCGTGGTGCGGACCATGCATTGCAACGTTTCCCGCTCTGAAGAACCTGTACGCCTCGTACAAGGATCAGGGATTGGAGATCGTCGTGATATCCATTGACGAATCCCACGAAGAATGGGAAGTTGCATCCCTTGAGCAAGATCTTCCATGGTTGAATGTCGCAGACATTGGTGGTTTTGATCAGGAGACGCCTCTTGCTTACGGTGTGCAGTTTATTCCGAAAGCGTTTCTGGTTGATTCGAAGGGTTGCATAGTTCAGAAAAACCTGGCTACAAACAAGCTACAGGAGATTTTGGCGCAACGCTACGGCGAAGACTAGAACTATTTGGCCAATTAGGAAAAAGCTCCTATACGCGCACCATGAATACGAATCTTCTAGCATACGACTCAATACCAGATCACGCTTCTGTCTCTTTAGTGAATTTCCACAGATACAGCGCGTACTCGAACTGGAACAATTCTTCTTCTGGCTAGTTGCTTCATACTATTTCATGAAGTTTAAAGAGTATTGCGGATGTACCTTAATATGAGGCAGATTCAGATTGTGTTTTCATCGAAGTGCAGTGGCTAGTGCAGGGCAGCTAACCGGACACATAGAGACCCTATTCGAGAGATTTTCCAATCGTACCTTGCCAGCGACGATTTGGAGGGAAGACCATTGGGACGTTGACTATTACAAGAAGGGGTTCGACCCAGTCTTGCCCAGAGAATTCGATTTTGATGTCTTTGAATCCCATCCCTTTCACGGTCAAAGTGATAGGCTTGCTGTCATGACAATCGAGGGTGTTCTCTTTTACTTGCCCTCATTTCTGACGCTTGTTTTGCGAGACTTGAATCGTTGCCTTGATCTGGACCTGAGCATTTTTTATTCGCTTCGAGGCTTTGTGGTGTCCAATCGCAATCTCGACAATTGGATTGCTGTTCTACGTCAGCAACCGTCGTTTCATGAATCGCTTACAGACTGCCACGACGCCGAACTGAAACGCACAATACTCGAATTCCTCAATTGGTTTGTTTTGAAAGTGCAACCATGTCAGAGTGCTGTTATAAGCAACATGACGCAACCTGAACGAGAGATAGTTGCAGAAAGTGTTTGCTATTACGATCAGGCGCTCAAGACAGAGAATCCGTTAGAAAGGGAGAGTGGCAAACACCTAGTGGAATCGGTAAGAGGTTTGTTGCTTAATGGGCCATTGAGCAGACGACTAGGGGCAAGCGACGACAGTGATTTAGCAAGATTGATTTGCCTACTAGATTTGGCAGAGAGCAAGTATCCAAAGTGTATAACCCATGCAGTCACCAGACCAATTAGAGAGGAACTCAAAGCAGTGTCCTTAAGGGCGTAACGCCAACATGCAAGTACTGTTTGTGATTCACTTGAACCTGTCGAAGATTCCCAGGTATTGATTCCACTGCCGGTCTGCAGTAGTAGATTGTTGAGAGAGGGAAGTTCATGTGTGGCGTAGATATATTGGGTTTCTGGATTCAAATTAGTCTCTAGCCGCTCGAGCTGCATTTCTTAGGTGAGCCTAAATTCGATAGACTCTACAGGTTGACGGAGTCGTGCTAGCCACATCCTGATTCAATTGGTCGCGAGCTGGCACGACCTAGAGAGTAATGGGGAACCGTGTTTAACAATCCCTTTGAATCCCTTCACGACACTGTCGCGGAAGCAAAAGAGGAACGCGAGCAACTTGATCGACTGCTAATCATCTCGACACCTAGAGAGCGTGTGCTTGTCGCCCTTTTGTTCCTGACTGTAATTGCGTTCGGAGCATGGTTGGCATTTGGCAGCGTGGCTCAAAAGGTGAGCGTGGATGGTGTAGTTGTAGGACCTGTTGGGGACCGGCCCGATTCAACTGGGCTCGTTGAAGTCGCCGTATGGATTGGTAGCGAGAGCGCAGCCAACGTGGAAGTCGGAATGCCAGCTTCTATCCGACTGACCGGCAGAGCCGAATCGATGGCTGCAGCCAAGGGTCAAGTAAAGGCAATTGCGAGTGCTCCTATACCTTCGGAACTTTCGACTGCTGAGTCTGTGCCGTTTTCCTATCGCCGCTTCGACATTGTTGTCGACGCGGCGTTCATGCACTCATTGCTCGTGCCCGAGAAATGCGTCGTTGACGTAGAAATTGGCAGACAATCGCCATTGGCCATGATCGGAGCTGGATTGCTCTAGCATGAACAAGCGTGCGTCGAAGCGTTCACGCAACTCTGCTGGCTCCAATTCTCGCGCACGCAGAATCACTACCCCGATTCAGTTGCAAATGCATGCCTCGGAGTGTGGCGCAGCTTGTCTTGGCAGTGTATTGGGGTATTTTGGGCGGTGGGTTCCGCTGACTGAACTTCGCGAGAAGTGCGAAGTGAGTCGAGACGGAAGCAGCGCTGCAAGCATCGCACGTGCCGCCCGGCACTACGGGCTGGAGTGCAAGGGACTTAGCGTGCGCGCCGGATTGCTGGAGAACTTGCCGTTGCCGCTCATCCTGTTTTGGCAATTCAGCCACTTCGTCGTCCTTGAAGGCATTAGCGACGGCCATTACTACCTGAACGACCCGGCGACGGGACGACGAACACTCACATCCGAAGAGTTTCTCAAGAGCTATAGCGGCATTGCGTTGCGATTCGACCCGCAGGACGACTTTGAGAAAGGCGGTGAGTGGCCGAGTCTGTTCAAGCAGTTGAGAGCACTATTAACGGGTTCGTGGAACGTGCTTTCGGGTGTGACCACCTGTGGACTGCTTCTAACGCTCATTTCTCTAATCATCCCCGTGTCGCTTGGCTTGTTCGTTGACGATGTTCTGTTGAGGCACGGATCGTGGGTGGGAGTCGTAGTGGCTCTGCTCGGAGGCGGCGCAATTGCCTACATTCTTGCTCTGTTTAAACACAGGTTCCTCGAACGACTCGGCATACGCATTGCAGTGACAGGCTCCGATCGTAGCTTGACCAAGTTGCTTCGGTTGCCAGTGGAGTTCTTTGAGCACAGATTGGTTGGAGACTTGACAGACCGGGTTACCTCAATTGACCGGCTATCCAAGAACCTTACAACTGAGTTTCTCGTTCTCATAATCGATATGGCCATGAGTGCGATCTTTGTCGTGGCGATGCTTTTGTACGACATAACGCTAACGGTCGTAGTGCTCCTGCTCGGCATAGCTCACGGATTCGCCGCACACTTTCTGAATTCGTACCGTCGGGTTCGAAGTCAAGCAATGCGTCGCGAACAAGGACTGTTGATTGGTGTCGGTATGCAGATGCTGAGCCATGCCGACAACCTGCGAATGACCGGCGCGGACGATAGATTCTTCTCTCGATGGAGCGGTCAACAGGCTCGCGAGCTTGATGCACGACAACGCTATACCGAACTGAGCACTTTCAATAGCGCGTTCCCTGAGGTTGTTGCAGCTCTGCGCAGTGCAGCTATCCTCGTATTGGGAGGCGCGATGGTATTGGCGGGTGAAATGACCCTAGGAGCTATGGTGGGATTCTTTGTACTCGCCGAAATGTTTCTGGAGCCAATCGGTCGCTTTTTGGGGTTCGCCGACAAACGTCATGCGCTCGAGACCGATTTGCAGCGCTTGAGCGATGTAACCAGTGCTGCTACCGATCCAGTATTTGAACGTCGAGGAACACATGCAGATTCCATTGCAACGTTCAAGGGGAGGCTCCAACTTGCCGGGCGACTCGAACTTCGCAACGTCACTTTCGGCTACAACACGAGCCGTCCCCCACTGATTGAGGATTTCAATCTCACCATCAACCCCGGTCAACGTGTGGCCATTGTGGGATCCAGCGGCTCAGGCAAGTCGACATTGACGAGGCTAGTGTCGGGAATTAGCCAGCCTTGGTCGGGCGAAATATTGTTCGATGGTCACCCACGGAACGATATACCTGAGGAAGTCCTGCGTAGCTCCATCTCGATGGTGAATCAGGAGGCGGTGCTTTTCGCGGCCAGCTTGCGGGACAACATCACGTTGTGGAATCCAGCGATTCCCGATGAGGTCATTATTTCCGCCACGAGAGATGCCTGCATCCACAACGAGATTCTGCTTAGAACTCAAGGTTACGCAACCAATGTTGAAGAGAGTGGGGCAAATTTCAGCGGAGGGCAGCGTCAGCGCATTGAGATTGCTCGCGCTTTGGTGGGCAATCCAACGATACTCATACTTGACGAAGCCACGAGTTCCCTCGATGCCGCCACAGAAGAGGACGTAGACGACAACCTGCGTCGCAGAGGAGTCACGTGCCTTATCGTTGCTCATCGACTCAGCACCGTGCGCGATTGCGACGAGATCATAGTGATGGAAAAGGGAACCGTCGTACAACGCGGAACGCACGACGAATTAATTGCTGATCGTGAAGGCACCTACTACAAGCTGGTCAGGTCAGGATGATGCCAGCTGAACGCGTCGAATACACCTCGATTTCTGACCTCGTCGCTCAGATGGGTGTCGCAGTTTCCTGCGAAGGCAATTCTCCTTTGGATCTAAATGACAAGGAGAGCGTTTGGTTTGTCGAGCACGGCACTGTGGATCTCTTCTTGCTCGAATCTTTGGATGGCGTGGAGCAAGCCGCTCCGCACCATTTGCTGCGACTCGAGCGCGGTCGCCTGCTGCCTGGTGTCGACACAAGCATCGACGACAGCAGCGACACAAAAACCAGTCTTGGATTGGTTGCCAAAGGTTTGCCTGGAACGATCCTGAAACGTCTTCCTGCTGCATCATTGCGCCAAGTTTCGCCGGGAGAGCTAGCAGAGCAAGTCGATTCCTGGCTTGTTGCGGTGATAGATACCCTTTCGCGTTTCGTCACTCGTTCTCCGCGTCCAACCGAATTTTTGGACGCGGGCGCGAGCAAATCGATTGAACCAAGCACAGTAGGCGCACGGGGTGGAGTCGTCTGGGTGGACGGACTGTCGCAAGGTTCAAGTCTCTTTATGGACATTGTCGATCACGCTGAGCTTACGGCCGATGTTGGCACATCGTTGGTGCCTCTCACGAGAACGAGCTGGCTATCGGTCTTCGAAGACGTAACTCTAGCGGGAAAATCTTCGGCAACACTTGCAGGAGAAGGGCATCTGATGACAGCGCTCGCGTTGTTTCACAAAGTTGCTTTTCGCATGGAACGACTAAATCGGCAACTGGCCGTAGTCGACGAGGCAAACCTTGAGAAGGAACGTACGATGAGCCGTCGCGTTGCGGCGGAAATTGCGCGATCACGTCTCTTCAATATCTATAACCTTCCCTTGGCACCGGAGCAGCAGGTCGAAGATACCGCTCTGGCAGATGCACTCAAGATCATTGGCAAGCGTGAAGGAATCATGTTTTCGTTCCCTCCTGCATCCGTGACGTCCGACAACCCGGTGGGTCTTGTCGACATTCTTGACGCATCGGGAGTGCGTGCCCGCCGTGTACGCCTTGATGCAGCTAGCAATTGGTGGCGTAAAGACAGTACTCCGCTCTTGGCATTTAGCGTGTCAGACGAGCGGCCTATAGTTTTGTTGCCTGCCATGTTTGGCAACTACAAGGAGGTAGATCCAGTCACGCGCAAGGCTACGCGGGTTAATCGGGAGCGAGCCGCATTGCTCCAAGACTATGCTTGGATGTTCTATAAGCCATTGCCGTCTGGAACAGTTGAGCCGGGAGACCTACTAAACCTAGCGCTTCAAGGCTCCGGAGTCGAAGTCTGCCGGTTGGTCGCATCAGGGCTTGCTGCTGGTCTGGTCAAGCTCGCTCCAGCGTTTGCTTTGGGGCTAGTGGCCAATCACATTGTGGCACGGGGAACGACCGACACTCTATATGTAGTGGCGCTTGCGCTTGCGGGACTTGGGCTTTTGGGAGCGTTGCTACATCTCTCGCAGGGCACCTCGTTCATGCGACTGGAGGCCCGCTCGGCATCGCGACTCGAAGCTGCGTTTTGGGACCGACTCGTGCGACTTCCACCAAGCGCACTGCAGGGGCAGAGAAGTGGCGATTTGGCCATGTCTGGCATGACATTTCAAAGTCTCAGAGACGGACTGCAAGGGGTCGCGGCAAATAGTCTCTTGTCTTGTTTTTTCTTGCTGCCCATTTTGGCTATCGTCTTCTACTACGATTTTGCTCTCGGAATAGTTGCGTTCGGTTTCAGCGCGATTGCCTCGGCGATAACCATGATTCTTGCAATGAGTCAGTTGTCTCCCTACTCAAGGATGATCGCGGCATCTCGACGGGTGACCGGATTGCTGTTCGAAATCGTTGGCGGCATTTCCAAACTGCGAGTCGAAAGCGCAGAAGGTTCGGCCTTTGCCATGTGGGTGCAGGAGTACAGAGGGCAGAAGCGTGCAGAACTGGCAGTAGGCAGATTCGAAGGGCACGCTCGGGCATTTGGTGCCGCATTGCCATTTCTTGCAGCTGGTGTGTTGTTGCTCGCCGTCGTAGTCGTGAGCGATCGTTCGCTTCCTGTTGGTGACTTCCTGATCGTCTATACGGTCTTCCTAGTCTGTCAGCACTCCTTGGCGCGACTTAGCGAATCGATAGGTATAGTGGCGGGCCTGCGTCCTGCCATCGATCAAATGCGTCCACTATTGAACGCTATACCCGAAACCAAGACCGATGGCGAACGGGTCGATAGTTTGCGAGGAGAGATTTTGTTCGACCGTGTTTCCTTTAGGTACGAAGAAGACGGTCCTCTCATTCTTGACGACGTAACGATCCGCGCGCATCCCGGCGAGTTTGTCGCGATCGCAGGAGAGTCGGGATCTGGAAAGACCACACTGTTTCGACTTGCGCTTGGATTGGATCGGCCAACCGCTGGAGCGGTCTATTACGATGGTCGAGACTTGAGGCACCTCAATTTGAAGCAGGTTCGCCGAAGAATTGGGACAGTGCCACAGTCCGTTCGACTGCATCCTTTAGACATCTGGGACAACATCGTCGCCCATCACCAAGAGGCCACTACTGAGCAGGTGTGGAATACCGCTAGGTCAGCGAGCATCGAAAAAGAGATTAAGTCAATGCCCATGGGGCTGATGACGATGGTGGGAACTAGTGGGTCAGTGCTATCCGGCGGCGAGAGCCAGCGAGTGACTATTGCACGCTCCCTGCTTGGCAATCCGCGAATCATGCTTTTCGACGAAGCTACCAATTGGTTGGACAATGAGAGTCAGGCTGCGGTAATGCAGAACCTTGCACTCATGACGTCTACCAGGATTGTGATTGCGCACAGACTCTCAACCTTGGAGCAGGCCGACCGCATCTATGTCTTGAAGGAAGGAAGCGTCGTGGAGAGCGGCTCGTTCGAGGAACTCATAGAGATTGGCGGCGAATTCACACAATTGGTGAAAAGGCAACTCGCCTAACTTGGGTAGACGCATGAAGGAATCCGGGGATTTGCCTGCAAGCGTAGTCTCAAAGGCAAGCGAGGACAGCAGGTTTCGTGCAAGTTTGCTTGCCAGTCCGAAGCAGTCCATAGAGCGCGAATTTGGCATTTCCTTGGGTTCGGATCATGAGATTCACGTGCACGAGGAATCAGACGGAGTCACGCACTTAGTTCTTCCTCCCAAGCATAGGTTGAGCGACGAAGAGCGAGAGGAGGCAAGAACTGGCGCGAGTTCACTAGAGTTTCTCAAGAAGACAATGCACGACCCAGCTCCGCCATTGCGTTCTCCGAGTCCGCGCACACCAACCTCACTCGGAGTTTCAGCAGATGCAGCTACGAGCGCATGCAGAAGTGCCATTCGACGAGCACTTGAGTTCTTGAGCTCTGCCGTAGACCCGAGCGGAGCGTGGCATTGCATCAGATTCAATCTGGGAAACCCCGACATACCGAGACACTACGAACGACCTCCCTTTGTTTCTGCGCTTTGTGCGCTAGCTATTCAATGCAGCGAGGAACCTCTAGCGAGGGAGCTGCTAGAGCGCACACGAAACTACCTCGCAACCACTATTGAGCATCCAGGATTTTGGCGTTACTACCGCCATTTGCCCCAAGACCTAGACAGCTCGTCACTTTGTTCGCTTGTTGTCCGCGACCATCCTTGGATTCTTCTGCAGCGAAACGTTCCTCGCATGTTGAACAATTGCGAAAGTGATGGTCGTTTCACCACATGGCTGCTCGGTGAGCGAGAACCGGATGTCGTTGCGAAGTTTCGTATTGAGGCCGACCCAGTGGTCAACGCCAACGTAATCGCGTATCTGGGTGATCGTCCTGCTACCCAAGACGCTCGACGATGGCTCGAAGACATGATTGTGAATGGCTTCGAACAGAACGCCTCAAAGTGGTATCAAGACCCCGTCTCGACTTACTACGCGATAAGTCGCGCGATGCCGCACTTTTCTCCTTCTTCTTCGGACGATTTGGGTTCGCTACTGGTGAAACGAACTCTGGCATTGCGGGACGAAACCGGAGAATTTGAAAATGTGCTTCAAGCGGCGCAAGCAATTACGACACTCCACAACCTAGGACAGCTTGATCAATTGGACACCATCAGCGCAATTGATCAGCTATTGGGTTGCCAGCACGAGGATGGCAGTTTTCCCGAGCTTTTGGCGTTTGGCGACCAATCGCTGCAGTGGGGTGTGGTAGGGCAAATCGGACACGGCTCAGAGTCCGTGACGACAGCTTTTTGCGTGGAAGCCTTGGAACGTCTTTGCGAAAATCTTGAACAACCACAGGATTTTCAATCGTGATTTGGGTGATAACATGTCATTGGCTCAGTGTTGAATGCCATGGCACGGTAGAAGTACTCCTGTGACGCAGAATACAGTCTCAAGCGGCGATACACGTGCCACCGATACAGAAGGCACTCCATACATCGAGCCTTCGTTTCTTAATTCGCTTCCCTACTATCTGCCCTTAGCTGTTTTTCCACTGCTTTTCGTGGCCTTGCTCTACGGTGGCTGGTGGATGCTAGCGCCGTTCCTCTTCATGAGTCTTGCCGGATCGCTCGATAAAGTCGTTGGGCTCGACGGGGAGAACATGAACCCCAAGGGTACGCCAGAGCGACGATTGTTTTCGTACAACGTACCTGTCTGGGCTTGGGCTTTTCTCTGGCCGCCGACCCTAGTTTTTGGTCTGTGGCAAATCCTCTATGTAGACGCGTTCGCAATTTGGGAAGATGTGATTCTTGCGATTCTCCTGACCATGGAGGCGCAAGCAGTTTTCGTTGTAGGCCACGAGATGGTTCATCGCCGAACAATGTGGGAACGGCGAGTTGGAGAGTTTCTGTTGGCTTCAGCGTCGTATCCGCAATATGCCACTGAACACGTCTATATTCACCATGCGAAGGTAGGTACGCCGCACGATGATGGATCGGCACCCAAAGGGAAGAGCTTCTGGCGCTACTTTCCTCGAGAGGTTGCCAGCAATCTCACAAATTCGTGGAAAGTTTCCGGTGAGCGATTGGCACGTCGCCAGTTGTCGAGGTGGCATTACAGCAATCCCTTCTGGCGCTACTGCCTGTTCGTTGCTTTTTGGTATGCGCTGGTCTTGCTCATGGGCGGGATCTGGGCGCTTCCCGGCTACGTGTTCCTTGGGTTGAGCTGCGTGTTCTCAATGAAGATCAGCAACTACTTCCAACACTATGGTTTGCGCAGGATCTTGTTGGCCAATGGGCGATGGGAGAAGATTTCGCCGCATCACTCGTGGAGCGCGGATTGGAAATTCACCAACTGGATGTTCTTCAAGATGCAGCGACACGCGGACCATCATGCAATGGCAACACGACCTTATCCACAACTCCAGGCTCGTGAGGGTGAGTCTCCAGAATTGCCCGGGACGTATGGCGAGATGATGAACCTTGCGCTTCGACCCAAAAAGTGGTTCGCCAAGATGGATCCCATCGTGGATCAGTGGCGCGAACAGCTACATCCAGATATCGAGGATTGGAGCCCCTACGACAGTTCGGTCTGTGCTGCTCGCCCTGACTCCTTCGAAGACATCGTCGAAATATTCGGTGTGGCTCCACGTCTTGCCAAGTGGGTCGAACGTCATCCCGAGCTTCTTGACAATCTGAAAGCACAGGAATTCACCGATCTCGATCTCCCCAAGGGTTTCCTTTCCGATCAGAATTACGAGACGATCGCTCGGCGTGGGCTCGCAAGACTCTACTGGACACACGAGATGGGCGTTCAGGAAATGCAGGACTTGATTGAGGAGTTGCCTTCAACTCACGCAAAAGAAACCGCGGAGATCATACGCAACTGGTCGAATGACAAGGCGTTCCAAATCGGAATGCATACATTACGCGAGAATCTAACCCCCGCGGAAGCGCGGATTGCCATGTCGAATCTTGCAGAAGCTTGCATCGCAAGCTTGGTTGAGGACGTCGTCGCCGATGTTGTTGAAAGAGTTGGCACGCGTAGCGAAGGGGGTGCAGCTGTGGTGTTGCTCGGCGATCTCGCAAGTCAAGAAGTTTGCTCTGATTCAACTATTGAGCTCATGCTTGTGCACGATGGCTGGTCCACGAAGCAGAGCGAACGGCTGTGGCGACGATTTCGCGAAACGCTAGAACATTTGGCAAACGATAGCCTGCTGTTTGCACCGATTCCTCGTGACGCCGATAACCTATTCTTGGTAGAGATTTCAAGCGTTGCGGAACACTGCCAGAGCTCCTCGTTTCGCGATCGACCGATTCTGGCTAGGTCTCGCTGCATCTACGAATACGGAGAGATGTCAATTGCTGACCGGTTCATTGACATACGAAACGACATACTCAAAGCGTATAGCGAGAACGAGTCGCTACTTGCAAAATTGGCTGAGCGGAACGGTGGAACTAGAGAGCTCCAGAACGCTGTATTTGTGGACATGCCGGGTGGATTGGAGGAAGTGGAGAGTACCGCGCGCTTCATGCAATTGACAACTGACGGACTTTCTACAGACGACACCGCCCCATCTGCTGCACAAGTATTTCGCCACAACGGCTTAGCTCCTCTGGAAGAAGCGGCGCTCATGTGGAGGAATCTGCAGGGAATTTCGCGATTGGTTCACGAAGTGGACTTCGATATGAACAATGCACGACCCAAAGTAAAGTCTATAGTTGCTGGTGCTTGCGGTACGGAGGACTTTGAAGCATTGCAGTCCTTGATCGCAGCAACTGCGAAGAAGGCTGAGGCAGAAATCCGCTCGGTTACCGACAGAACGCAGGTGTAGACTCGGGTTCGTCTGCGGCAAACAGGATGAAGGACGAGGCGGACTCCAATCCCAGCGGCGGGATATTGCTCCGCAAAACCCCAGAAGACCAGGGTCTCGTCAAGTTGCCGACCGTTGCCCCTCACCTTCAGGTGTACCAAGTTGGCCAACACCAGACGCTTTTAGTCTCGGAGACCTTCAACACTCTCCTGCATGGAAAGCTATACAGCGACCTCCTGCCACTTATGGACGGCAGCAATACCGTAGACGAAGTCGTTCAGGCGACACAGGAAGAACACGGGTTTCCCAATGTTCTGGCTGCGCTAGTTTCGCTTTCGGAAAAGGGCTATGTAGTTTCTGCAAATTACGATCTAGACCAAAGCAGGGCGGCATATTGGTCCACTCTTGGGGCATCGCCTCGATGGGCTGAGCAAGTACTTGGAGAATCATGTGTTGCCGTTGATGGTGGCGAGGATGCATTAGTACATAGCTTGGAGAAATCCGGAGTTGCCGTCGGCGAAAAAGATCCACGTCTCACGGTTTACGTTCGCCCAGACTACCTTGGGAACGAACTCGCTGAAGTAAATCGCCGCCATCTTGAATCGCAATCTCCCTGGATGGTTGTCCGGCCGAATGGCATTGAGCCAATGTTTGGCCCAATCTTCGATGCAAACCTCGATGGACCTTGCTGGAGCTGTCTCAGCTATCGCCTAGGTAGCCATCAGGAGGTACACAATTTCTTGCGCTCTTCTGGCGACGAATATCGGACCTTCGTTCCATTTGCCACCGAGCAAACTGCGTCCGATTCAGTTCAAGGTCTAGTAGCTGGCGAAATTGCCAAGTGGTTGGTCATGGGAGAACTCACACCAATTCATGACCATGTATTGACATTGAATGTTCGCACTTTTGCTAGTTCAAAGCATTGGGTATTGCGTAGGCCTCAATGCTCTGCTTGTGGAGACGAGAATCTGCATAGGAATGATCGGTTGCCTGTTCCTGTGTCACTACAAGCAAGTCCCAAGACGCATACAAACAGTGGAGGCACAAGAACTGTGGCTCCCGAGGTGACATTGGCAACGTACCGTCATTTGGTGAGTCCTGTCAGCGGAGTGGTTAGCTGGCTCACACGAACATCGGACGAATCCGATCCCTGGCTGCATGTCTACTGGGCAGGCAGCAATTTTGGCATGAGAAGTCAGAGTTTGAGTTCCCTTCGTAGAAGCCTTCGCAGCAAGAGCGCCGGAAAGGGCAGCACGAGAGAGCAATCCGAAGCCAGCGCTCTGTGCGAGGCGATTGAGCGCTATTCGGGCTCATTTCAGGGAAGTGAGATTCACCTACGCAAGCGATACAGTGAATTTGCAGACGAGGAAGCGATACACCCCAACGACATTCAACTTTTCAGTGACTGCCAGCTCGATAATGCGGCTCATCTCAATGAAAAAGGGCACCCCTACAACATCGTTCCTCCTCGCTTTGACACTGAAGAGAAAGTGGATTGGACTCCCGTTTGGTCTCTCACTCAGCAACAGCATCGCTACCTGCCGACGAGCATGCTATACAGCATGCCAGCTGAGCAACGTGGACCATCAGATCTGATTGCGGATTCCAATGGTTGCGCCGCCGGCAACTCCAGGGAGGAAGCCATATTGCAGGGATTTCTTGAACTTGCGGAGCGCGATGCATTCGCAATTTGGTGGTACAACCAACTGCAAGCGCCCGCTGTTGATCTGGATAGCTTTGGGGACGAGTATTTATCGGGAGCCAGCGATTACTACGCTCGATACGAACGCGAGTTATGGTTGCTCGATGTCACGGCAGACTTAGCCATACCTGCGTTTGTCGCGGTCTCAAGGCAACTCAACTCTCAATCCGAAAACATAATCTATGGCGCAGGTGCTCATCTCGACCCGCGAATTGCTGCGCTTCGCGCATTGTGCGAACTCAATCAATGCTTTACTTGGTTGCCGCGCTCGTCCATTCAAGACGGCAGGCCCCAAATCGACGATCCCACTGCATTGCATTGGTGGAAGACGGCTAGAATCGCCGATTGCGGGTGGCTTGCTCCTGCACAGGGAACTTCGATGCGGAATGCACTGGACTACTCGTTCACTCAAACAGAGGACCTAAGAGAGGATGTGGAACATTGCCGATCAATTGTGGAGGCCAAGGGAATGGAGTTCCTTGTTCTGGACCAAACCCGACCCGACATTGGGATGCCGGTGGTTCGTGTCATCGTGCCAGGATTGAGGCACTTCTGGGCTCGATTTGCGCCTGGTCGGTTGTATGACGTTCCAATTGAGATGGGATGGCGCAAGCAACCTCTGAGAGAAGTAGACCTAAATCCCCTTCCCGTAATTGCCTGAATTGATTTCGTGGACACTGACAAAGCCATAGCGGTCACTCAAGACCTCCTCGCCAAAGAGGGCAGTTCGATGGGAGAGTTGCTTGGAAATTTCCGAGATCGCATTTCGCCTGTACTCGTTGGGGAACCTCAGTGGCAACGCATGCTTGCATGCTGCAGCAGACTTCCCATTGAGCTAGGTGCGCTACCCTTTGGCTTTGAACTGCCCATGCACGAACGGCAGCCGATAGCGGACATGGGCGTATCCATGACGAGCAACTCAAGAACGACAAGGTTCTTTGAGGAGGTCGAACAATCCGACGAAACCAAGGATACGGCAAATGCCGTTTTGTGCCTTTTCAAGCAAATGGAAGCGTCAAATTCTCCACTGCGTTCGATCGTCGGGCGCAAGGTGATGTTGGAATACGACACCGGTCCCGATGTCTATAGTCCAACAGTTCGACCAGGCATGTTCCTACGACCGGGTGAACGCCCAATTCTAGGAGCGGGCGGTCAGACGCAGGATGTCCGAACGATAGTCGATGCACTGGTTGCTGCAGCGGGTTGGGAGTGGAAAGAGCGTGAATGGAAGAACGTCGAAAGAGCTTATCTATCCCAGCCTGAGGACACGCGAACTGACTCATTCGGTGTGTTTCCATCTCGGCCGCGTTCGATACGTCTGGCCGTTATGGGATTCAAGACCAACCAAGAAATTCGAGATTACCTTGTCTCCATAGGTTGGCCAGGTCAAGTATCGGCCGTTGAATCCGTGATGTCCCAATTCAAAGAACGCGCCGACATAGTTCGAACTGGATTCAATATTGATGTGCTTGAACAAGGAATCGGTCCCACATTGGGTCTTACCCTCATTGTCAAGCAGCGATACACCAAAGATTCGAGATATTGGCTCGATGGATTAACGGATTGGGACCCATTCCTAGACGCATTGGGCCACGAGAAAATCGTTGTACAAGAAAAGTTGGAGGAGTTAGCGCGATGGGTCTCCAAGCCTACCGTGCTGTTTGCAAAATCTGGGCGATTTGTTCTTCTTCGAGGGATCCATCACATCAAACTCGTTGTGTCGAATGGCCAATTGAGCAAGGTGAAGGCCTATGTATTCATGGTGCTTTCTGGCGCCTTGAAACTGTAGCACCACAAAGTAAAGAGACACCAAAAAATCCGCAAACTCTAGGTCTGCGGATTTAAAGGAAGTTGTAACGCGCGCTATGTTTGCACGCGCTCCAATTTACGACTGAGCTATATGGTCTACCAGCAGCAGCAGAGGCCGGCAGAGATCGCTTCCAGTTGTTCTTCGGTGATGTGGGGATCGGGCGGCAATGCAAGATGCACGGTCTGCATGTCGCTTTCGTGAATCTTGATCGTCATCGACTCAGGAATCGTAACGCCCAATTCTTCGCTAATAGTTGCTTTCGGGTCTGCAAGCAGTGCGCGTCGGAATTCTTCGTCCAATGCAGACTTCTCGACAATCTGTTGCAGCATTTGATCGCCACTTCTCATAACTTTCTCCGTGTTAAAGGAAAGTAAGACTAATCTCAAAGAAAATTATACGCCAAACCAATCCCACCTAGTCAATCGGTTTTCAGGAGTCAGTGAGACCTCCTGTAGTAGTAGCAATCTAGTCTGCTTTCTCCATATCACTCTTTAGCGAGTCTATGGGATCCGCGTCGCTGGCCAGACCATCCACTGAATGTAGGAAGGAAATATCCTCCGCTTGTAGCAAGAAACCATCAACTCTTAGGTAGCCTCCTGAACCTGCAGATCGAGCAACAACAATCACATCCATAATCTTGTCGTTGTTGAGGTCGCTAAAGAGCACCTGTTCCAAACTGCCGTCGCGTACTCGCACCTCTCCATCTACATAGTTGTCGAATGGCCACTCAGCGTCAAATGGCACATAGAGACGAAGTGCGTAGCTACCTATGCTCGCCGGTTCTCTAGGTCCTTCGCTGGCGGTTATCCTCCAATCACGTCCCGGTACCGTCGCTGTGATTGTTCTGACGGTAGATTGATCCTTTTCTTCCTCAGAAGCTTGTTTCTGCTGGCCGACTAGAGTTGCACCAGCAAACAGCAAGGCGAAACCGACAACTGATGAGAGAATTAGGAGGATCGGAGTTGTTCGTTTAGATTCCTTCATGAGTAGCTTTCCAACGGATGAGTAGGTGTTGCGCAAGAGTTTAATTGAATGCCGATAGAGCGAAACGAGTAGACGTTTACCCAATTGACCTTTCCAATTGCTAGTGGAGTGCGATCTGGCATCTATCGTTTGTGGAGTCGTATCGTGGAGCAACCTGAGGGACTCGAGGGGAACCTAAAGTGCTTCATATAATGCGAAGAGCCTTGAAATCCCGTGGAGGAAGCCACGTGAGCCCCGTTTCTCAGCGCAAACTGAAGCTCTGATTTGCAGGAACTTAATCTGTTGCACTCGTACCGAATTAGAGAAGGACTTTCTAGTACTCCAATGCGATATTCCAGAGCTTTCGTCCAGCGCTGTATCGAATCCACATTATTGAGAGTTGGGTGGGTAGTAACCGCATTGTGGTTAACCCTTACAGCAACTGCACTTGCCCAAGACGAAACACCGGAGGAGAAGGGCTTGCGAATCGCACTAGAGGCAAGTGCGCGGAACGAGGGATTCGGCGATTTCACGGCTGGACTGACCATGGTGCTCAAAGATCGACATGGCAGGGAAAGCGTGCGCCAAATGCGGTTCAAGGTACTGGAGGTGCAAGACGACGGCGACAAGAGCCTGTTTGTGTTTGATCAGCCTCGCGACGTTCAGGGCACGGCATTGCTTACGCATGCTCACATAAACGCACCTGACGATCAATGGTTATATCTACCCGCATTGCAGAGGGTAAAGCGCATCAGTGCTTCCAGACGCTCCGGGTCGTTCATGGGGAGCGAGTTCTCCTACGAGGATATGAGCGCTGGTGAAGTAAAGGAGTACACCCACGAATATCTGCGCGATGAGCCTTGCGGCGATCGCATGTGTACCGTAACTGTACAAGTACCCTTGGATGAAAAGTCTGGATATAGTCGCAAGATCGTTTGGCTCGACAAGGAAGAGCTCCGCACTTGGAAAATGGAGCTCTACGATCGGCGCAACTCCCATCTCAAGACTCTTACATTCGCAGACTACCAGCAATACTTGGAGAAGTACTGGCGTGCGAGCGAACAAACTATGGTCAACCACTTGACCGGTGCAAGTACGGTATTACAGTGGACAGACTTTCAATTCGGCACCGGTTTGGCGGACAGCGAATTCACACAGACGGCACTTAGACGGACTCGGTGATGAAACGCGTTGGCATCGTCGGGTTGCTCATAGTTGCAAGTGCGACAAGCAACGGGGCCGAAACGCTAGATCTTTCCGGCGAAGCGGGATTTGAAGCTCGCTGGTTTCCGCAATCTCCGCTATTTGATGGTCAGCGCTCAAGCACTGGCGGTCTAGTGGTCGAACCAACGCTGTGGGGAGATATTTCAGAGAGAACCAGCGTAACCGTTTCGTTTCTCTACAGGTACGACAGTGCAGATTCACACCGCACGCATGGCGACTTGCGCGAGGCATACCTGATGACCTATGGAGACTGGGGCGATGCTTCTTGGGAAATTAGGCTAGGAGTTGGTCGAGTTTTTTGGGGCGTGGCAGAGCTGAACAACGTTGTAGATATCGTCAATCAGCTAGATCTTGTCGAGCATCCCCGCAATCGACCCAAGCTCGGTCAGCCGATGGTGCATCTGACACTTGCCGGAACTTGGGGCACTCTCGAGTCTTTTTTGTTGCCATATCACCGAACCCGGACCTTTCCGGGTACTGCAGGGCGCTTGCGGTCGCGATTCCTAATCGAGGACGACGCTCTGTATGAGGACAGTTCCGACAATAGAAATGTGGATTTCGCAGTTCGCTATACCAATTCTGTTGGATTGCTGGACTTTGGCCTCAGTGTCTTTGACGGAACCAGCCGTGAGGCTTCTTTTGTTGTGAGTGGCGAAACCAACACCTCGGCATTCACTCAGGGCAGATTGACTCCCTACTATGAACAGATTCGCCAATTTGGGATAGACGCGCAATTTACGACCGAACAGGTGCTTTACAAATTGGAAGCGGTTGAGGTAGGTGGTGCACGAAATCTCTTCTCGGAGGAAGAGAGCTATAGAGCTTTCATTCTAGGAGCCGAGCACAGTATCTACAGCCTCCTTGGCAGTGCGGCAAGCTTGACGTTGCTTGGCGAATGGCACTACGATGATCGAGGCAGCCGAGCGACTAGCGTGTGGGCGAACGATCTGTTTATTGCTGGATTCCTATCTCTAAATGACGTTCCCGGCACGGAATTTGTGGCAGGACTGCTTGGCGATATCGATCATGAGTATCGAGCGTTGAATCTGGAATTCAAACGTCGATTGTCGTCCAATTGGTCGTTGCGAATAGAGAGCATTGTGATTCTCAGCTCGGACCCGATGGATCTGACCTATGATGGACGGCGCGACAGCTTTTTGGGAATGGGCCTCTACGCAAATTTCTAGTTGAATTGAAATGAGAATCGATCCTTCCAGGTCGGTGTGCAAACCAATGAACTCTGAATACACTCATCAAGAACAAGCTAACACTTAGACCACAATGTTGCAGCCTGGCCGAGACTCGTTAAGGAAGATTGCCGTTGTAGGACGAGGAACAGCGGGGTCGTTGGCCGCTGCGAGTGTCACTCACGCTCTACCCGATGGCGAATTCGAACTTCACCATATCTACGATTCGCGCATCCCTGTCATAGGTGTGGGCGAAGGCAGTTGGCCGAGCTTGGTGGCGGAACTCCACAAGCTCACTCAGCTTCCACACGAAGTAATCCAGCCGCGCTTCAACGGCACTCGAAAGTATGGGGTTGCTTTCGAAGGATGGGGCCGGCGAGGACAGGATTTCACGCATTTCTTCACCCCGCAACAGGTGTCGTACGCCTATCACTTGGCGGCGGATCTGGTTGCTGAATTGCTTAACGAAAGTACAACTGCCACGCACATTGACGCAAGGGTATCGGCTATAACCAACGTCGGCGATCGTGCCCGAATCGAATTCGAAGAGCGAGAGGCAGAACACTACGATCTTGTTTTCGATGCACGCGGATTTCCAAGAGAGCTTGATCCAGAGCAGCATATCGACATATCTTTCATACCGACAAATACAGCAGTAATTCGTCGCTGCCCAGCGATCTTCAATAAGGAAGAGAGGCTGGTGCTGAAGCACACCTACACAAGAGCAGTTGCGCGTCCTCACGGTTGGGTGTTCGTGATTCCCTTGACCGCGCACACCTCATATGGCTACATTTTCAATCGCGATGTGTCCAGTCTCGAGTCTGTGGAGTCCGACTTCGACGAGCTGCTTGAATCTGAATCGGTAGAAGAATTCGAGCAGCGTGCGGTCATTCAATTTCCCAATTTCGTCGGCCGCAATATCTTTGACGGAGTAGTGGCACGGATTGGCAACGCGGCCGCGTTCATGGAGCCTCTCGAGGCCACGGCGATCGTTGCAACGCAACTGCAGATTGGAATGATTCTTCAAATCCGACTAAATCGGCCGCCAGAGCATTTGGAACGCGATGCACCCGTAGTCAACCGGTTTCTCATTAATTCCATGCTCCGCTACGGCTTATTCGTGGGTTGGCACTATTGTTGTGGCTCGAGCTATAACAGTGAGTTTTGGACACATGCTCGCGACAACGTTTGGTCTCAACATCGCACCGCTGCGGACCCCAAGTTAGTCGATTGCAATGCACTCGAGCGATTCGACGAAATGATTGGACTGCTCACCAGTCCAGTCGTTGCAAGGGAGGATTGGCACAAGATGTGCGCAGTGCCGTTGACGAGCTATGCCCAAGTGTCTCAGGGGCTCGGGTGCTGGGAGTAGGTTCGTCTGCGCGACTAAACAATCGGGCTCCACGCAGAGTCCTCAAATTGGACCGACACGAAAACCGGACGACTTTGCTTAAATAGGCCACACCTTCAAGCTCGTCGGCCCAAGACATCAAATAGATACTGGGAGTATGGCAGCTAGCTCAGGAACTTCCGAGCATCACTGACTAGCCTACATCCAAGAACGCATCCCGCTATGACTAGCGACAACGAGACTCTTCGTCAACAAATCCTCCGAGAAAACGTCAAGAGCCGTCGTGCAGTTGGACTTCATGATTCCAGCTGTCTGTCGCTCCTTCAGCTTGCTGCTCTGTATAGACCTGAATTGGCACATGAATTGGTCGCAGCGGGGCAAGAATGCGACCTGCATAGCTCGTGTGCATTGGGATATGTTGATCGTATTGAGGAAATATCGAGCCAACATGCTTTCTCTCAAACTATAGAACACCTTACCCCGATGGGATGGGCCATATTGAAGGGGCAAGATGAGTCTGTCGATGCCTTGCTCCGTCGTGGCGACAACCCCAATCGGCCGTTGCAGCGAATTGGGTTTTTCGAGTGGGAGATTGAAGCTCTCGGGTCAGTCTTTTGGTTTCCGATTCACGCAGCCTCTACGCATGGTTATCACGAGTCCGCCTCGCGGATTGTTCAATTGCTTGTAGAGGCCGGAGCAAACATTGAAGAGGTCTCTCCGCTGGGGTATACACCGTTAGCCATGGCATGCGTCTACTCGTGGACAGATGTCATTTCCATTCTGTTGCAACTAGGTGCAGACATAAATGCTCGAAGTGAAGCCGAGACAGACCTAGTGTGGCGACTTTCCGCTCCAGCATTCGCCGAGCGGTCAAGTGGTCAAACTCCACTCATGATCGCAGCCGGAGAAGGGCAGACGAAATCCGTTGAACTATTGTTGCGGCGTGGATGCGACGCGAGTCTGCAAGATCATTCTGGAATGTCGGCAATGCATATTGCTGCTAGTCCATGGTGGAAGGAAAATTCTAAGATCGTCAAGTTGCTTCTTGACTCAGGAATGGACTCGCAGGTCGCGAATGCGAACGGCGAAACTCCGGCAGTATTGGCAAAACGCAGAAATCTAAGCGAAACATTTAAACTACTTGTTGACTCTAACTAGAGTGACCTTTGCTTTGAATCTATTCCAAATGACGCCACAAAAACGTCGACTGTATGCAAGTGCAACAACATACATCGCTCTTGGATCCCTCGTAGCACTTGCTAGCTGCCAGTCCATGCGTGGCACGGAGAGCGCGGAAATGTCCATATCGTTCGATCATCAACCCAATGGAGAGATGTTTAGTTTCAACGAGCCAGTTACTTTTCAATATGCCACGGACGAACAGAAGGCCACTCTCCGATCAATAGCAGAGGAAGAATTCAGCCTTGAGCATCTGCCTCAAGAGCAGCAAGACCTTCTAAACGAAGCGCTTCAATACAGCGGTGTCGAAGTTCATAAGTCATGCGTGATCGAACGATCCACCAATGGAATCATTTGGGCGCTCTTAAGGCGATGGAGTCCTGAGGAGAACATGTCATATCACCCCACCTTGGGATCTAGAGAGATACCTCAAGAGGAGGGGAAGGGCGAAAACGACGAACCGCCCAAATGGAAAACGGTATATGGCGACTATGTCGAATACCCTTATCCGTTTAGTGAAGCAATGGTTCTACCAAAAGCGATTCCAGTAAACATGAGCACAATTCGGTTAGTTCAAGAAGACGATTCAGAAGTCAGTTTCACTGCTAAACCGTCTTCCTTGCTCATGGCAAAACTGACTGAGAAAGACCGCATCGTTTCTGAAGACGATCTCGTAATCGATTTCGTAGTCGATAGGCAAACCAAGCGAATCCGCAGACAGTCAATGTATCTCGAGGATTCAGTTAGAGTGTATCGAGGCATCCGCATCAAGGAACTCAGTGTCGACTATGAGTTTGCGGAAGATCCAATCAGCAACAGAAATGTCTTGACAAGCATGAGCCACACGCTGAGAGGCAACATTTGGTGGGTCGTACGTCCTCGACTTGCGATTGATACTGGCCTGAACTACATCGAGTGTTTAGCGGAGCCAAACGATCGATCCTACTTGTATGCAAGCATGGATGCGATCCGAGCCCTCAACTAGATCTTCGACATAAATCCGGTCGTAGGGCCATTCTTGGATCTTTCCCCCTTCGGCAGCCAGTCTTGGACACAAAAGACATCTCATACCTGCATCCGGAGTGCGCTAACCCCGCTTTTGTAAGAACAACTACACAAGCGCGTTCGAGGACTATTGGGTTCGTTTGAATGGAAATACGCGCACAGCACTTGCTATCGCCAAATTTGCAGCGTCCTGAGGAGTGTTAAGCAGAGGGCCTCTCGCTGTATGTTTGTAAGTCCAAAGCAGCTTGTCCTCCTCGCATTCATGTATGGTCATATTGATCGACGCGTGGTCGAAATGTCCGAATGCCTTGAACTGATCAAGGTACCCTGGATAGAGATCGAAAGGCCGGCTCACCGTCATCTTTCCTCCGATCAACGCATCCACTTCCAATATCTCACAGATCTCTGACGAGGTCAGAGCAGCTAGCTTCGTGTAGAACTCTTCGTGAGTATCAGGCTGTCCCGTTGCTCGAGTCAACAACCGCATTGTTTCGTAGACATCTTGAATGTCAGCTATGTACTTATGTCCAACTCTTTCTTGATACCACCAGAACTTGCCTCCAACTTGCATCCAAATACTGGTCCGATGTCGGATTTTCAATGCTTCACGAGAACTTTCGTTGAGTTTGTAATTGGAGTCCAAGGTTACATCGAACGGGAGAATCCCAATTTTCGAAGGCTTGTAGCTATCGAATTCTGGCGCCTTGTAGATCGTCGCACATCCTGCCGCAACGACGAACAGAGCAAGAGCTACGAGTCCTGACCAAACCGCAGAGACACGGTGCATCTCAACGTTTCCATGGGTGATCCATTGGTGGGTGAATGCTAGCACAGACTCGGGATTAGCTATTAGCAGCAAATGTGATCCGCGTCATGATTTTCACCGAGCGCTCCACCGCTCTCAGCCATTGCGCATCTCAATTGATTCCCACTGGGAATGTTCTTGCCCAGTCGTCTCGCAAGCTCATGGATTTAGAAAAATCTCGGTGAAATCGTGTCCCGTAACAACTGGTGCTATTGGGCGTTAGTTATCGAATGGACTCATGTGCGCGTGCTTAAATTACATACTATAGACTGCCAATGCGTTGTACGGACGAGCTTGCGTCGTCATCGAGACGAGAAGAATTGTTTATGTATATCCTCTAAGTCATTGATTAATAGATGATCTTTAAGAAATTTATTCTCACGTGGCTTTTGTTTTCTCCAAGACGAGGGCTCTCTTAGCATGTGGCTGCGCCTACTACATCGGGCATGAATGCGTAATTGGGTTATATGGCTGAATTAGACGACGTAATTGTTCTAGGTGCGGGGCACAACGGCTTGGTATGCGCTTGCTATCTTGCCATGAAGGGTCTGCGGGTACGCGTGCTGGAGCGACGCGACATTGTCGGTGGCGCCGCGGTTACCGAAGAATTCCATCCGGGATTTCGCAACTCCATTGCTAGCTATACCGTCGGATTGCTGGATGAAGGGATCATCCGCGATCTGAAACTGCGCGAGCACGGACTGAAAATTGTCGCTCGCCCTATGGCGAACTTTTTTCCTCTAAACGAGCACGACAGTCTTTCTATCTACGGCGACGACCGTTTGAATTCCAAGGAGATTGCTCGTTTCTCTGCACGCGATGCTGAGACGTTGCCAATTTTCCGATCAATGATCCGCGAGGTTGGGGAAGTGGTCTTGCGGCAAATGCACCGCTCACCTCCAAGCGGGCTCCGTGGGGTACGCAGTTGGATCGAAGCGGCTCTTGCCTCGCAGGATGTTAGAAGTCTAAGCATGCGCCGACGCAGGGACTTATCGGATCTCTTCTTGGTGCCAATTGCACGCCTGCTTGAAAAGTGGTTTGAGAATCCACACGTGCGGGCAAGCCTAGCGTTCGACGCAATAGTGGGCAACTATTCTTCGCTGCATTCACCCGGCTCAGCATACGGGCTTTTGCATCACGCCTTAGGAGAGATTTCAAGCGAAAAAGGCGTGTGGGGACACCCTATTGGCGGTATGGGGGCAATTACCCAAGCAATGCTAAAGCAGGCTGTGGACCTCGGAGTCAGTGTGGAAACCAGTTCCGAAATCACGCAGGTAAGCATCAGGAATGGGAAAGCGGTTGGGGTGGTTCTCTCCGATGGTACGGTCAGAGAGGCGCGAGCACTTGCGTCCAATTTAGCGCCCAAGCACCTTTACTCGGATCTGATAGGCCAGCAATTCCTTGATAGCGAATTTCTTGCACGCATTGAACACTCGCACACCGAGTCTGCAGTGTTGCGCATTAACGTTGCGCTTTCGAAGCTACCGGATTTCCTATGTACTCCAGATAGCTCGAATCAGGACTCTCTTCGAGCGGGAATCGTCATTGGTCCAACCTTGGACTACATGGAATCTGCCTATTTGGATGCACGAAGTGGAAATTGGTCTAAACATCCAATTATTGAAATGCTCATTCCATCGACGGTCGACGATACTCTAGCCCCGGAAGGGTGCCACGTAGCAAGCCTCTTTTGCCAACACTTTCCTTACGATCGGGACTGGGACCAGTGTCGAGACGAGGCCGCCGACCAGATTTTTGCGACCGTCGATCAGTACGCACCAAACTTTAGTGGCTCGGTGCTAGCACGACAGGTGCTTACTCCTCTGGATCTCGAAAGGGAATTTCGCCTTCCGAGAGGCGACATCTTTCATGGTGCCCATATACCAAGTCAACTGTGGATCAATCGCCCGGTTTACGGATACTCAGCCTACAAGAGTCCAATCCGTAGTCTCTATCACTGCGGGGCTGGTGCCCACCCCGGCGGAGGAGTGACTGGGCTACCTGGGAGGAATGCGGCTCGAGAAATTCTGCGTACGCTGTAGGGTATGATTGAGTGCATTCCTTAAATTATTGAAGGCAAGAATGCGACTAGCTGATCTATGCGTTCGACTCCTATGACTGATCAAACTGACGGTTGGAATGATCGGGCGAGAAAGTGTGCGGTTGGGATTCGTTGGAGACTTGCGTCTTTAGTGGGCCTCCCTCTGCTTCTCTACACGGCTACCTACAACATTGTGCGCTTGTTTCACCAACGAAACTTTGCCGAAGTACTCGATGACCTCGTCCGGTCATTGGTCTTCGCCCTAGTCATGGGTTTCCTCGCTGCTCAATGGTTGCGATTGGTGATCTGGGCAAAAGAGAAAAGCCTTAGTGAATTTATTTCTGACACGGAGGCCAGTTTTCACGGCGTCTGGACTAATCCCACCAAGCTTTCTCTCAGTTGGTGTGCAGGATTGAGTGTTGTGCTTTTCTTGATCCACGTTGTGGAAGCGAGTTTGCTTGGAAAGCCTTGGCAGGTGAGTGCACGGCTTCTTACGCTGTCTGTGACATTTGTCGCAGCTCTACCGATTTGCTACGTTGTCACAGAGCGCTTGATCCGAAACGTGAAGCAGTCGCTGCGAGAAGTAAAGACGCTTAGCGGCGAGTAGGAAATAGCCATAGAGGAACAGAAGGGGTAGAACCGAAGAGGGCTTCAGTTCCAAACGTGTGAGCGCCTTGTAGCCTAAAATTTGGCTCACTACCTAAAACGACAAATTTCTCTCGAGCGATTCCCAGTGAAGAGCAAGAACCCCCAAGCAACAGGATCTAACCCCTACGCCGCGCCCGCATCGGATTTGAGCAAGGACTCCCGAAAGTCGCCGGCGTGGGGTGAGTTCGCAAAACACTGTGCAGGCAAGGTTTATCGCCGATACGTAGTAATTCTCGTGGTGCTGACAGGATCGTATCAATTTGCCGCAAGCGCAATACTTGCAGTAACAGAACAAAGGTACCTTGACGTCTTTTTTGAGCTTATCAAGCACTCTATAGCGTGGGGGATTTTTGCGATTGCGTTTTCATTTGTAGCTGCACGAATCGGTGTCCATTTTTCCTGCAAGAAGCGCTCAGTAACGGAGTTTGTACAGAAGCACGACTTGAGCCCCAATTCTGTCGGTAGTCCGTTTGTCGTGACATCTCTTGTGCTGCTGTTTATTTGTTCACTTGACTTCATCCGTGAATACATTCGTGCATTTTTTGGTCAAGGACCCGTTTGGTTTCCGGATAACTCAGCCGAGTTGCTTGCTGCGATTCCTATAGCGTTCATTGTCGCCTATCCGCTACTTAGAGTGGTGATTCGCTCACACCAAGAAATCTTGGAATCCATGTTGTCAAGCCCGTAGTGGTTTGCGGACTGCCTACACTTAGAACGTCCAATTGGATAGACTCAGTCAATCGTGCTCAAATTCACTTTGAGTTTCGCCAATCCACAGTACCGCAACGCACGGAGATTGCAAAGAAGAACATGTCGAAACCAGAGACGCTGTCAGTTCTTAGAGAGTTTCTTGATGCGGAAAGCTCTTTTAGGCACAAGAATTAGCTCACGAAAGGACAAATTGCCACTGCGAATCCTCGCATTGTTCGCAGTTTGCTCATCAACCTCACTAGCAGGCGAGCTTAACGTCGAGGAACTAGACTTCGATCACGGGATTTCCTTCTTTCACGAAATGAAGTATTCAACAGACGCCAGTCATCTTGAGTACCTCAATCCGAATGCTCCAAAGGGTGGAAAACTCATCGAGGCCACACAGTTAAATTTCAACTCTATTTCTCCCGGTGACGACCGCGGCGTTCAAGCGCCCGGCGCATTTTGGCTAGCCTTGGATACCTTGATTATTCGAGCCGGCGATGAGGTCAGTTCGTTCTATGGCCGACTAGCGGACGGAATTGCAGTAACGGATGATCAAATGAGCCTCGTGTTCCGGATCCATCAAAACGCGAGGTGGCACGATGGGACGCCAATTACATCCAACGACGTAGCTTTTACCTTCAACTTTAGAAAGAGCCAAGTCACGGGAGCACTGTGGTTTGCGTTCATTCAGGAGGTTGAAGTCCTTGACGATCGGCACGTTGCATTGCATTTGGCCGAACCTTTAACCTTAAACCACGTGATCATGGTGCAGTTCTCGCCAATTTTGCCTGAACACTACTGGACCGTGCACGACCCCTTGGTGACGACGAAGGAAATCCCTGTTGGCAGTGGTCCCTATCGAATAAAGTCGGTCGAATTTGGCCGGTTCATCGAGTATGAACGAGTTGAGGATTACTGGGGCCAGGATATTCTTGTCAACCGAGGTCGATACAACTTCGACACGGTTCGGTACGACGTCTATAGAGATGCCACGATCATTCGAGAGGCTTTTCGGAAAGGTCTCATAGACCACTGGACGGAACAGGATGTGCGGTACTGGCACAGTGCGTATGACATTCCCGCAATGGAGAAGGGTTGGATCAAGAAGATCCGTCGCAACTTTGGCATAGAAATCGGTATACGCAGAGCAATAGCGTTCAACAACCGCTTAGAGAAGTTCAATGATCGTCGTGTCAGACAGGCGTTGACCTTGGCGATGGACTTCGAATGGCAAAACCGCACACTGCACTTCGGCTATCACACTAGGGCACACAGCTACTTTCCAGATACAGAATTGGCAGCCACGGAACTTCCAAGTGCGGATGAATTGGAGCTTTTGGATCCCTATAGGGATCAGTTACCGCCAGAGTTGTTTGTTGAGGAATTTCGATACTCCGAGGTCAAGACTCCGGAACAACACCGAGCAAATATGCTGCAGGCGAGGAAGCTGCTTATTGACGCTGGCTGGAAGTTTCAAGAAGGGAAACTAGTTGACAAAGACGGCAATCCCTTCGAAATGGAGTTTCTTTCGCGGGATCAAGAGGATTTTCGAGTGCTACTGCCCTATTTTCAGCAACTCGAGCAACTAGGGATCGAAGCCACGGTTCGATTCGTTGACAGCAGCCAATTCAACAACCGGATTCGTAGCTTCAAGTTCGACGCACTGCTCAAGAATAGCGATGTCTTGCTGCCCCCCATGATCGAGCTCATGTCGACATATCACAGTTCATCTGTCGATGAACCACTATCGAGAAATACGCCTGGCATATCTCATCCCGTGTTAGACCACCTGATTGAGAAGGCAAATAGCGCGTCGACCATGCCAGAGATTATTGCTGCTTGTCGCGCCATCGACCGTGTGCTTCTTTGGGGCTTCTACACTATTCCCCTGAATGCAGTGGACCGACCTCGAACAGTCCACTGGGACAAATTTGGACGGCCTGAGTTCGAATCGAGATACTGGCCAGCTTTCCCCGATGGTTGGTGGTGGGACGATGAAAAGGCTGCGCGTATCAAATTGGAACAGTAGTTTCGACTAGCGGCAAAGCGAATATCCATGGGCCGTTACGTCTTACGTCGACTGTTAATACTGATTCCCACACTGTTGGGAATCATAACGCTCAACTTCTTCATTGTTCAGCTTGCGCCCGGCGGTCCAATCGACCAGATGATTGCCAATATCGTTGGTCAATCCACTAGTGCAACCAGTCGTATTGCGGGAGCTCGCGGAGCTAGTTCGGCAGTCGATACGACTACCAGCCTGCAGTCTCAATATGCAGGTGCACAGGATTTGGACCCCGAACTCATTGCCGCCATCGAACAGCAATTTGGATTCGACCAACCGATCCACAAACGCTATTTCAAAATGCTCAGAGACTATGCCCTATTTGATTTGGGAACCAGCTACTACCAAAGTCGACCAGTTGTCGAACTCATTGTCGAACGTCTTCCGGTTTCCATCTCTCTCGGATTGTGGTCAATGCTGTTGATCTACACCATTTCCATACCACTGGGCATACGCAAAGCGGTGCGAGATGGAACAAGATTCGATGCGTGGACGAGTGCTTTCATCTTTATGGGCTACTCGATTCCGAGTTTTCTGTTCGCCGTGTTTCTAATCATTTTGTTTGCAAGTGGAGCCTACTTCGACATATTTCCACTTAGGGGCTTAACCTCGAACAACTTTTCCGATCTCTCGCTCGGAGGCAAAATTCTCGATTATTTTTGGCACCTTGCATTGCCTGTGACGGCACTCACGATTGGAGGATTTGCGACTCTCACCATGCTGACCAAGAACTCGTTTCTAGACGAGATTTCCAAGCAATATGTTCTGACCGCAAGAGCCAAGGGAATCAGTTCAAGACGGGTGCTCTATGGTCATGTGTTCCGAAACGCGATGCTCATCGTGATTGCAGGATTTCCTGCTGCCCTAGTAGGAATTCTCTTCACAGGAGCATTGCTGATTGAAGTGATTTTCTCGCTCGATGGCTTGGGGTTGCTTGGTTTCGAAGCTGTTCTGACTCGAGATTACCCAGTAATGTTCGGAACTCTCTATGTCTTCACTTTCATCGGTCTCTTGTTGACGCTCATTGGCGATATCACGTACACGCTTGTGGACCCAAGAATCGACTTCGAAAAGCAGGAGACTTAGTGTGGCCGAAGCGGCAATTGGCAATAACGGCCTAAGGGAATTCAAGACAACACGCCCATTCTCCGTTAGTCCACTGACGCAACGTCGCTGGCGGAATTTCAAAGCCAACAAACGCGGCTACGTGAGCCTTTGGATTATTGGCACGATGATGATTCTCAGTCTCTTTGCAGAGTTCATCGCCAATGACAAGCCAATACTCGTTCACTATGAAAGCAAGTTTTATTTCCCCGTTTTCGAGGAATACCCCGAGACAACCTTTGGGGGAGTGTTCGAAACCGAAACGGTTTACAAATCACCAGCAGTAGAACAGCTAATCGAGGAAGGCGATGGCTGGATGGTCTGGCCGTTGATCCGATTTAGCTTCGACACCATTGACATGGAATCTGGTGTATCGGTTCCATCGCCCCCTGATTTTCGACACATTCTGGGGACCGACGACGTTGCAAGAGATGTAGCTGCGCGAATCATTTATGGATTTAGGCTTTCGGTTCTGTTTGGACTTGGACTGACCTTCTTTAGTGCAATCATTGGAGTTGCTGTCGGAGCAACCCAAGGGTACTTCGGAGGAATGACTGATTTGGTTGGTCAGCGTTTTGTGGAGGTTTGGGCAGGACTTCCCGTGCTGTTCCTGATCATAATCCTCACAAGCATCATCGAACCCAACCCAATAGTGCTTCTCCTCATCCTGCTAATGTTTAACTGGATGGCGTTGGTAGCTGTTGTTCGTGCAGAGTGTCTACGTACGCGAAACTTCGACTACATTCGAGCCGCTCATGCCTTGGGCCAAAGAAAATCCACGGTCTTGGTCAAGCATGTATTGCCCAACGCCATGGTAGCGACTCTGACCTACCTGCCATTCATTCTCAACGGGTCGATTACGACTCTCACATCGTTGGATTTTCTGGGCTTTGGATTGCCGGTTGGCTATCCTTCATTGGGAGAGCTACTTGCACAGGGGAGGGCGAACCTGCAAGCACCGTGGCTGGGACTCGCTGGATTCTTCACTCTAGCCACAATGCTCACATTACTGGTTTTTGTTGGCGAAGCTGTCCGCGATGCGTTCGATCCTCGACGTTCGTTGGCCTAATTAAGTCGCATCGCTCGCGATCGCATCGAAGCCAGTTGGCTTTCTACACACCCCACTGTTTGTCCCGTATGGGGTGGCTAAACGCTGGGAGTGGCGGCAGATGTTAATCCAGACTTCAAGCTTCAATGAAAACGGTTGCGGCATCCTCGGCACTTCGAGGATGCCGCAATTAACTGCTCAAATCCCGATTTGAAACAGGGTCTGCCAAATTAACCTTGCCAGGATCGTGCCTGTCTAAAACCTTGGACTCCAACGGACCTCCAATCCAATTTGACGAGGATCGGTCAAGGTGCCCATTGCGGGTCCACCGCCATTTGTGGTTCGTTGGATATATTCAATGAGTCCTATCTTGTTCAGGATGTTTTGAATAAAGAACGTTGCAGACAGGTTTCCGTCTTCGTTTATCCAAGTAGCTCTTGCATCCAGTCTTCCATAGGCCTCGAGCGTCGAACGCGACGCATTGCTCAAATCAGAATAGCGTTCGCCGGTCCAGCTGTAGGTTGCAACTGCCAATAGATCGCCTCCGATTTCAAGTGGCCTAGTGTGTGTAACTGTAGCGGCTAACTTGTGCTTTGGCTGCATTGGTAGAGAGTTACCAGTCATGTCTGTTGGAAGTATGTAGCGGCTTGTCGTGGGTTGACCAGTGTTGAAGTCAATATGATCCCAAGTACCGAAGCGTGGATTGGGATCCCCTCTGACCACTTCTGAGTGCTCGCCAATTTCCGAGTCCAAGTAGTTGTAGTATCCGCTCACTTGCCAATTCTTGTCAACAAAGTAGACAAACTCGACCTCTGCGCCCCAAAGGCTGCAATCATCGATGTTGGATGTGAATTCGATAAGAGGAGAGTCCTGTGTTGGCAGCAAGATGGGAGTGGGATTTTCTTGGGTTCCATTCAGTTGGTAGCCATCGAAGAGATTGATGTATCCCGCAGCCGTCAACAGCATAGTTCCATCCATGAAGAGTCCCTTCATTCCAATCTCGTAGTTCACAAGTGTCTCCTCTCCGATTGGATCGAGTGGGGCGCCGGGTGAAAACGTATTGAATCCTCCTGCACGATAGCCTGTCGAGAGCCTGCCGTAGTACAAACGATTGCTGTCAGGTCTGTATTCGACGCTTATGTGACCGATGGGCTGATCCCACGTTCGTGTCTTGGGGTCGGAGTCGTCAAAGAAGATAGTCAGCGGGACATTCACGCTAAAGAAGTCTCCGATCAGCCAGCCTCCGTCGAATCCTTGGTTCTTTTCGTCTTCCGTATAGCGCAACCCACCAGAAACCGACCACTGTTCGTCAATTACATAGTCGGCGCTTATGAAAGCTGCTCTCGTGGTGGATGAACCGTTTGTTGTAAATAGGAAACTTTGCGTATGGTCATTTCCTTCGGGGCAACCCCAATACAGGTCTATGTCGACACCTCCACGATCTATTGCACCGATGCCAAAAGCCACAATGACATCTTCCAAGACATCACGACAGGTTGACACTGGCACCCCAAATACCGAACCTGCTGCTGCGGCGGCGTCATCGGCATTCAAGAATCGAAACGAACTTGCGTAGTCCCACACCGGTACACTCCACGTCGTGTCGTTCTCATAGAAGAAAACGCCTGTTATGAAGTTGAACTGACCTTCGAAATTGGACACTAGTTGGATCTCGTGAGATGCTTCGGTGTAGTCGTATGTCACACCGAGAACACCGTCCTCGAACGGTACTCCACCGTCTGCAGACAATGCCGGGTCTGACGCGCTGGCGACTCTAGTAGTCATATCCCTATCGCGTGTAACCTGAGAAAAATTGTCAGAGTCGCCGTAGTTGTACTTAATGGTCAGGTTGTCGGTCAGTTGGTAGGTTGCGGTGACGAAATTCTGATTCGCAGTGCTTCCTCCAATTCCAGGGCGATTTACATTGAGCTTGTTGAAAATGTCGCCGCATTCAAATCCGGGAGTGCCAGGAGGGCAATTGTCCTCTATAGAAGGAATCGATCCTTCGTAGAGATACCAGAAGTTTGTATCGCAAGGCGGATTCGGATTGTCCGGGTCGGCTGATATGGGAACAATACAGTCTGACGTTCGGTCGCGATCCGTCAAAGTTACCTGTGCACGCGGAGAACCGTTGTCCTCGAGCCGGGCGATACGTAAATTTATGTCAAGTCTATCGTTCTTGAATCGAATCTGAGGAGACCAGCTGAATTCATCTGGTTCGTCGTAGTCTCCGCCCGGACCAATGTTTTCCTGAGCACCATCGCCAGTATAGGAACTCAATGTGAGGCGGAAGCTCAGGTTATCCGCAATTGGACCGCCCACTGCGGCGCTGAACCGTTGCGAGAACTGGTCCGTTAGCTCAGTGTGGAACAGGGAATCCCAAGAATCAGTTGGTTTCTTCGTTACGTAACTGACAGAGCCCGCAATCGAATTTCTACCATTCAACGTTCCTTGAGGTCCGCGTGCAACCTCGATTCTCTCTAGATCGAAATAGTTCGGCGCTACACCGTATGTACCGATGGTGTATACACCATCTATATAGGTAGCAACTGCCAAGTCTGAATGGGTTTCGCCGGCTAGACGCGATCCGATACCACGAATCGTGGTACCTTGGCCCACTTGCTCCCCATTGTCGCCAAACTGCAATCCAGGTACAAGCTGCTCCAGGTCAGCCGCTTTCGTCATACCTAGTTCTTCGATCATGCTGTCGTTGAACGCGGTAATTGTCAAAGGTACATCGAGAATGTTTTCCTCTCGTTTTTCCGCGGTGACGACTATTTCCTCGATGTGGGACTCTTCGTCAGATCCTTCTTCTTGTGCCAGCGCAGTGTTCAGCGGGATCAGTACAAGTGCACAACCGCCGATCAATCCTAGAAATCGCATTTAAATTCCTCAACCATTGTTCAATTAGTTCAGCTTCTCATTGGCCGTTGAACTCATTGCATTATGTCAAAATACTGACATCACAACGGAAACTCCCAGTACCTCCGTGTTCAAGCCCGTGATGGTGCTGGTAGTTCCTGTACTTTGAGTGTCCAATTGGAGTGATTCAGCGAATCGTGTTCAAGTCCTTATTGGAATCTCGCAAAAACGCATAGGCTCAACGCTCTGAGATTGCCGGTGCCAATGCACACTGAAGAACCCAACAATCAAGGAAATCCCTACGCGGCTCCAGCCTCTGACGTCGACAAGGAGGCAAGATCCTCTGTGGAATGGTGCGATTTCACGCGACGATGTGCGAGAAAGATCCGCTATCGTTTGTTAGTTGCGGGATTTGCAACGTGGGGAATATACAGATTCCTCAATAAGCTGATTATTGCATTTGACGAGGAATGGTTCGACGATGTTACATTCGAAATCTTGGTGCTTGTAGCTTGGGTGGCATTCGGTTCGATAATCATGCTTGGTGTTAGCAGAATCTTGAACTTCATTGACTGTAAGACGAGCACAGTAGCAAAGTTTGTAAGCAGCTTCAGTTGGGGCAATTGGTTCTTCAATCAGCCACTTGTAGCTGCAGCAATTGTGTCAATCGGCGTGTGTGTTTGCGATTTGCTCATGGAAGGTGCTGATTCACTCTTGATTGGGGAAGGGATGTGGCTCCCAATTCGTTACCAAAATGCTCTCATGTCAATGTCAATTACTGCATTGATTGTGCATCCAATATTTCGAGCAATGTGCCGATCGCATTACGAGCTTTTGAAGCAAATGTCGTCCCGGCTTTAGTTGGCAATGCGGCTACATACTCTGTCTGCGGATTCCAATGAATGGCCGCGTAAATTGGGTTGTAGAACAATTGCGACTCAAATTCCCAAAAAATTGCCGATCTAGCGTGAACCCTGAAGATTCCCCAAGTCAAGATCTGCGACCCTATCGTGCGCCGGATTCAGAACTGACAGACGACCAAGATCCCAGCCCGCCGTGGAACGAATCTGCAAAGAAGTGTGTCGAATCCATTATGCGTTGGTTCGTTGCGAGCGGATTTTTCACTGTCAGTGTGTATCACATCACCCACAAGGCATTCATGCTCTTGGACGAGGTCTTGCATAGGTATAAACCATACATGACTGAATCCTACTTTGAGCTACGCCTCAACCATCTGTTCGTGATGGTTGTAGTGTTGGGAGTAGCGGGCGTTTTAACGACTTACTTGTTCAGCAAAGCAGCTTTGTATATTTCATCCCGAACATCAAGCGTTTCGAAGGTCGAGAACTACATTCAACGGTACGCTCAAAGCGTTCTTGTTCATCCTCTTGCACTTTCGGGGATTTTCGTTCTTGCATGGCTTGGTGTACATTTGTTGGACGTCGCAATAGAGCTACTAGCATATAGCGTGCCGCTGAGAATGACGGGTGCCCTAGCCGGTGTAGCAGCAGCACCGATTGCTCTAGCGGCTTCCTATCCGGTATTCAAGGCTGCACTGCGCAGGATGCGGAAATCTCTGGACGATCTTGGATCCACGAATTGACGTGAACGAACACGCCAAAATGCGACAACGCAATCTATGTGGCGAGGAATTTCCAACTTCGACGCAGCACAGAAGCAAGGTCGAACTCTTGAATCCATGGGCCACTAAAATCCCTGTCTATTGGCTAGTACTGGCTTGCTACAACTCGACGGACTGCAAGCTAGGATTCAGTGCGATCGACCTCATGAATTGAGCGTTTGTGGATCAGCGAATACCGATGCCGTACGATAGCGACCAGGACAATCCCTACACCGTCCCAAAATCAGACCTCACTGTGTCTACAGGTCCGTTAATCGAGTGGAACGACACCACAGTCCGAAGTGCCACGGCTATAGTTTGTCGAGTATTGACCTGTGCCTGGGCTACCTACTTCACATTTGTGATAGCCCATATGTCAACTTACTGGCTATTGAAAGACAACATTCGTTTGATACTTATTGACTTACCCTGGGTCGTGCTTTGTGCAGCTCTTGCGATTCCTATTGTCGTCTTTGTTCCAAGCAGGATTATTGTACAGATTTGCCGTCGAAAGATTGGCGTGTCAGGATTCTTGAACAAGTGGGATAAGAATGTTAAGGATATTCTTGGACGCCCATTAACAGCTTCCTTTACATGGGTGGGAATGATTGCCGCATTGTCTATGGTTTGGCAGGGATTGAAGGTGATTTGGCTTGACATTGGACCGAGTAACATCACTTGGTTTCTGGCGATGGTTATTGCTCTTTCCCTCGCATTTGTGATTTCACTCCCGATATGCCGGATAGCTTGCCTTGGCATTGAAAAACGACTGGACAAGATGGAGGAAGCTACGCAGCTTCATTCCGAACTATAGCTAATCACTCTACAGCTGGCATTGGATCAAAGCAGTCTAGGAAACTTGGTGCGCCCGAGATAGCTTGAATGCTGATTGTTGGAATTTACACATTTGAACCTGCTCTAGCTCAAGTCGCTTTTCTTGAACTCAGTAAAATTTTTTTGAGTTCGATGTGCGGTCGTTGATTCATGGTGGTGTGGTTCGCTAGAACGTTGCTTTCATTGCCTGTCATTTTGCTCATAGGTTGCTACTCAGCACCAGTGTTTCTACCGACTCCCGAGGACCAAAAAACGAATGAAGCGCAATCGGAACAATGGATTCAGGCGTTTAATGAAAATGCAGAAAAGCAATCCCATATTGCCGGACTTGCGTATCCACTGCTAGTGGCAAACTCCGACCTTTGCGGTTCCAAGGTAGTCACCGAGCTAGGAATTCAATGGATTGTTTTTAATGACGTTGTGGGTGTGGTTGGTCGTGTTGCAGCAATTAATCTTGGCATATCGCACAATCCCTATCTGACCGTGGTTACGCCGGGATCTCCGGCCGCTAAGGCTGGATTGCAAGAAGGCGACACATTGCTGTCGTTAAACGGCTCTCGTATTGGAAAGGATCGAAATTGGGTTGCTTGGGTAAACAACACGCGGCTGTATCGTTGGCGATTCAATCGATTCCTGAATCGTGCGTTGAGCCAGCGCTCTTCGATTACGGTTCAATACCGCCGAGGCAACGAGATTCTCCAAACAGATATTCAACCTGTCAGAAGGTGCGACTTTGATGTGTTCGTGATTGAGTACAGTTTCCTTGCCTCAGAAATTGACGGCGCGGCTGTTTCTTCTAGTGAATTCAGTCCTCTCAACTCAATCTCATATGGGGGAACCATTCTTATATCGAGCGGTTTATACGAATGGGCACAAACCGACCGCGAACTGCAGATGTTCATAGCTCACGAGTTGGCACATGAGATTGTGGGCCACGGAGCTCATGCAACGACATGGCTGATCAGCGTAGAACCACTTAAACGGGCTGGACTGTTAGGCGATTTCGGCAGAGGGGGTTTTCTGAATTTTCCCCATCCCACCACTCCCAGAAGGTACGACCAAACCCAGGAACAGGATGCTGACTACTTAGCTATGTACCTGCTAGCTCGGGCTGATATCGATGTGAGTGAGTACGCTAACATCTGGACGTTAATTCCCGATGATGCTCCTATTATGGACACTCATGGCAACCTGGAGAATCGTCGAAAAGTCATAGAATCCACACTCGTCGAGATTCAAACGAAGATTGACTCAGGCCTCCCATTGGATCCAATATCGTCTCCGGCTCTAAAGAAAAACGGTGGAACGGCCGACGCATCCTAACGCCTTGAATAGTGAAAGCACAAACTCACTTACACCAAAATATGATGAAGTGGCTCGAGTTCGGACTAAACCATATGTCTTAGACTGTCAATTAACCTGCTAAAGTGAACTCCACCGACGACAATAATCCACAGCACAATCCCTATTTGACATCAACATCAAAGCCGGCACCGGAACGGCCGTGGGATGAACACGCCAAGCAGGATCGGGACGCTATTTTTTGGCGTCGGTTTGTGGCCGGAATGGCGACAGTGTTTGCGACCGTGATCTTGTCTGGACTGCTGTACTCGTTGGCGTTGGCGATATTCGAACAGGGAAGAATCGTTCAATTCCGTCCAATCGGGCTTGTCCTAGCTGTTTTAGGTTTTGCAGCGATACTCTGTCCGGGCGGGTTTCTCTCTCGCATGTTGTTTGTTTGGTACCACTCCCATTTGAGCGTTACCGAATTCCTAGAGTTTTGGCGGAAGAGAATGCGAGGGGTGTACGGAAAACCGCTTGCTAATTCATCGTTGTTTGCATTTCTAAGCTTAGGGTTGTCCGCGCCGCCGCTTCAACTCTTGCAGTACGAGCCAGAAGGTAGGCTCATCTTTTGTTCATATCTCGTAGCGGCTTCAGTGACTGCTTTGGCGTGCATTCCACTGTGGAAAGCCTCGATCGCACGTGTTCGCTGTTCATTGGATGAGTTAGGAACGGAGGAGTAGTCGTGGTCGGTGTAGATCAGCACAATCCCTATGTTGCACCCCATTCGGTCCTAACAGCCGAAATCGATGTCCCAAAACGCAATATAGAAGCTATAGTGCGCTGGCGAGTATTGGGTGTCCTTGCAACCTATGCCGTCAACACTGCATCCTCTCTTGCGTTGTATTCAGCTGGTCTACTGTTGCTGGTTTCGGGTGGACTTGTTCAATTGCGCCCAATCGCACTACTCTTGGTGGCTTCGGGCTATGCGCTAGCTATTTGGCCAGGAGCTTTTCTGTCTAGCAAAGTGGCTGCGTACTTCCATTGCAGAAATCCAGACCTTCGAAAATTGGACCACGTCTGGACAAAGTCCGTTGAATCGCTTTGGGGAAAACCGTTGGTGCTCTCTGTCTTATATGGGTTCGTAGCTCTAGGTTTGAATTTTAGTCTAGTCAGAATGCTCATTAGAGACCCCGATTGGTCGCTATTACTGGGTGCTACACTTGTAGCACTTCCAGTTACCGTCGTCCTCTGCTTCCCGCTATGGAGAGCTATTGTCCGAACATGCCTTAATTCACTTCGTGAGTTGAGATCGGTAATTTAGCAATGCGTCAATTGCCGGGCCGATCCATCGTCACCTGGACTATGGTTCGATTACAAGAAGGACACTCCTGTTCAACCGAATCGAGAGATTCGAGCATAGGGCAAGCAACCTATGATCAAAAACGGATCGGTTTGGTGCTTGACACTTGCCGCTGGTCGCAAGTGTACGTCCGCGACAAGAATAGGGTTCGCGACACTTTGGTTGACATGTATGTTGACGGGAGCGGGAGAACCCCATAGACGTTTCGCAATTCCTCGTCCAACTCCATTTCAATTGGCTGTCGAATAATGCACTTATTCGCGCTATTGCCGAGCAGGAGCACCAAAATTCCATAGAACCGCATCGTCACCGAGACATGCGACCACGCCAACCGGGTTCAAACCAATGCCACGACAAGTATCAGAGTCTTTCCTCTATGCCCCACCCAAACTCGCAGCATCTGCAGTGCTTGCGACCCTTCTCTTGAGCGCTTACGGATGCGGACTTAGTTTGCCTGACAAAAACAATACTAAGACTATATTCGTCAATATCGCCCCAAACACCGAGGAGATTGCTGCACGACATTACCCTTATTCCGTAACCACAAGCAGTGTCGATACAAGAGAGGAAAAATGTCGATGGAACACTAGCTGGGAGACGATTGAACCTCTCTTTACGCCCGATGGGGAAAACTTGCTGATAGATCGTTACAACAATGTCTTCATGGACTTGGTTGGCTTCCACTCTGAGTTCGTCTTCTACGACGCGACGACGTGCAGGAAAGTACGTAGCTTTGCAGTTTCAGGATTGGATGTGACCCACTCGTTGGAGTTTTCTAACGACGGAAGGTATCTCGTTAGAGCGTCATCGGAAATGTACAAATACAAAGCACAAGCTCAGCAGATTGAGTCCGACACAGGCAAAATCATCCGGGAGTGGAACTACACGGAATCACATTCTCCAAGTGTTGGATTGTCTAGTGACGGGTCACTATTGGTAATCGGCCTATCGCATCACAAAAATGAGGAAGACACTGAAAGCCACTTGGGCGACCATCTAGCAGCGCACAAGAACAGGGAAGACGCAGAAGACTATTTGGACGAACACATTGGAAGGGTCGTTCTTGTAGATTTCAGTTCGGGAGACGTCATTAGAGACTGGATTGAAAGCGAGACCAACGGGATTGCATCGGTAGACGCTTCGTCGAATGGAGACGTAATTGCGTTGGGGTTTCGCGATGGAACGGCCAAAGTACTTCAGTGGCGTTCGGAAGCTCCCGCAACAATTGTCCAGCATACGGGAGTAGTGGACAAACTGATGATTTCTCCCGACGACAGCTTGGTTTTTTTGAGGTCCAGCAAGGACGCCAAGAGGCTGGTTGCTCATCAATTGGATTCTGGCGAGCAGATGCATGAATTTGAGTTTGAAGGACCGATTCATGATTTCGACATATCCAGCGACAGCAAGACTCTCGTAGTGGGTGCGGGAAGCACCACCGAAATTTTGGACTTGGACACAGAGAGCTAGATTTCGTCAACTCTAGACGAATATTCTTATGTTCAACAGACATTTAGTCTTGGACATTAGATTCCTCGCGGGAATTGTGTCCGGCGCATTTCTTTGCATCGTGTTGTGTATCGGTATTGAGGAGTTGACGAGTGACTTGGGCGATGGTCAGAGGTCACCGGTCGAAAATGCCGCTTCTGTCTCGGACTCAAGTGTTGCAACCGATCCCTCGCAAGAAGAGCAGTTGCAAGCAATTCTCGAAATGCAAAGTCCCAGCGAACGTCGAAGAGCAGTGCAGTCTCTGCTTTTCGAGCTGGACGCCAAGCAACTGATACAACTAATCTCAGCATCTGCTAGCCTAGAAGCCTCGCCCAAACTTCGGGCAGTGCAAGCGCAGATGTTTGAGGAACTTGCGGGAATTGATCCCGAGAGAGCGTTGAGGCAAGTGTCGCGCATGCCCCTTCATGGGCAGCAGGAGCTCTTGACGGTTGTGTTCAGAGAATGGTCGCGCTCAAACATGCGAAGCGCATTGCGCCGAGCCCACGCGATGGAATCTCCATACGCGGACGTTGCAGTGCAAGCAGTAATATCGGAGCGGGCAGACCTCTCGGACTCCGATCTGATGAAGATTGCCCGGGATCACAATGTGGAACGCATTGCTAGCAACTCACGGTGGCATTCCGATCAATCTGTACAATGTCAGTATTACTGATTCCCATTGTCTTGACAACACCCTCGGGAGGAAACCATGAGAGACAAGAGACAAATGACACACCTAGGTAAAGTATCAATGCGGAGAAACTAACTAGTTCACAGGCCTGGCGCCAGAATGGGACGAGCGAGAAACACATTCATGGTGTGGATTGCCCTACTTGCATTGATTTCCACATCTTACGTGATGGCTAGAGAGCATTGGTCATATGCGCAATTGGCTCAGGCTTCAGCGAATATTGCTACTCTCACGGCTCCGATAGTGAATGCTCACGCTACTGGTACGCTTTCCGATTCAGATTGGGCAGGTCCTTGGCAAGCGCAAAGTCCCGGAAGTCTTGCATCGTTGTCTAAGGATGACCTGAGAAGGGCATCAGTCGTGTATTATCTCAATCTTCCCACTTCTATTGATGTTGGGAAGAGAGTCAATGCGCGCGATAGCTATCTTGAATGGCTCATCTCGAGGTGGAACGAAGATCGAGGTTGTTGACGTAGCGTTTGGTCCTGATAGCGTGTCTTAACGGTTCTCGATCCCTCGAAAGAGTGGGGATCGAACTTAGTTTGTGCAGCGTTTCTAGTTCGAGTCCTCATTTCCTCGTGCAGATTCGAAGAACTCGCAGACGTTCCAGAGTTTGGGACACGATTGGCGTTAGATCGTACCTGCGATGATTAGCAGACATCTACTTTTGGATATTAGATTCCTTACGGGGATTCTATCCGGCGCATTACTTTGCATCGTGTTGTGCATCGGTATTGAGGAGTTGACGAGTGACTTGGGCGAGGGTACGAGGTCATCGGTCGAAAATGCCGCTTCTGTCTCGGACTCAAGTGCTGCAACCGATCCCTCGCAAGAAGAGCAACTGCAGGCAATCGTCGAAATTCAGAGTCCCACTGAACGTCGAATAGCAGTGCGTTCGCTGCTTTTCGACCTGGACGCCAAGCAACTGGCAATACTAATCTCAACATCCGCTAGCTTAGAAGCTTCGTCCAAGCTTCGGGCAGTGCAAGCGCTGATGTTTGAGGAACTTGCGGGAATTGATCCCGAGAGAGCGTTGAGGCAAGTGTCGCGCATGCCCCTTCATGGGCAGCAGGAGCTCTTGACGGTTGTGTTCAGAGAATGGTCGCGCTCAAACATGCGAAGCGCATTGCGCCGAGCCCACGCGATGGAATCTCCATACGCGGACGTTGCAGTGCAAGCAGTAATATCGGAGCGGGCAGACCTCTCGGACTCCGATCTGATGAAGATTGCGCGGGATCACAATGTGGAACGCATTGCTAGCCATCTCATCCTCGAGTCGCAGGTGATGCGATCAATGGGGCGACCGACCCGAGCCATCGATATGGTCGCAAGCTCTGATTTGGATGAGGGTCAGCAGCTCGCCCTTCTCAAGCGTCTCTTTCGCACTTGGATACAGCGAAATGGGATCGACGGGATTCTGCCGCTATTCCCCGATATCCATAGCACATTTCGGGCCAAGACAACGATCCTTGAGGGTCTGTTTGCGGACATTGCCAGACACAATCCCCAGGCGGTTTGGGAAGGCGTCTTGAGTGGTTCAGTCGAATTGCAGCAGCGGGCTGCACCCGCAGTTCTGGCCGCGTGGGCCGAGAGCGATCCCCACGAGGTGCTGCAGGCGGTATCGGGTCTCAATGATGGATACCTACGCGGCCTGAGCTACAGTCGATTGATCGAAGCATGGAGCCGTGTCCATCCGGCGGACCTGTTGGAGAATGCGCGGCTTTTTCCCCAGGCATACAGGGAATCGGCAATTGTGACGGCAATAGCGCGGCTGGCCCGTACCGGTTCAATAGACGAAGCTAGGCGTCACTTGCAGGATATAAAGTCTCGTGGGGAGTCTGTTGACCGACCGTCGGTCGAATTGGTAAGAGCTTGGGCTATAAGAGATCCAGCGGCTGCCACAGCGTGGACACTTGAATTTGCTCCCGAGGAATCCAGCTTGCGCGGTTCCCTGCTGGGCAATGCCTTGCCGAAACTCGCGCTTGTCGACCCCGACGAGGCCATGCAAATAGCTCTAGCACATCCCTATGACGAGTCTTCGAGCTTCGTGAAACCGGACATGTGGGTGGTTCAAGGATTGGCATCCAGTGGTCGACTCGATATTGCGCGGACGCTGCTAGATGAAGTTCGAGAACCGATGAGATTAGGTTCGTTCGCTTCAATGGGCATGGCCTTCATCGAGTTCGGCCAGCCTGACGAAGCCGTCACACTTGCCCAAGAGCTGAGCGAAGCCGATCAGGAACACTACTTCGCGAGAATCACGGCTCTATGGCTGTCCCTGAGTCCGGATCACCTGATCGACAATCTTGAGAGCCTGCCAAGCGAAGGAGTGCGGAAAGCTGTTGCGAAGGCGACATTGGACATGCAGAGGTACGTTTCACACCTTTCGACGGAACAAACCGAGTATGCGAGAACTTTCCTGGACGCGGCCGGCGCGGAATGATTTTCAGACTCGGAAGCGAAATTCCATTTGAATGTCGTTGAACCAAGAGACAAGGACTAACTGATAGTGATTGCCGAGAAAGAGCCCAACGGCTTCAAGCGTTTTGCTCTGGGTCTAGTCTTGGGCGCAGGCATAGGCTGCTTAGCCTACTTTTTTCTTATTGCCGCTCTCTTTGGCGAACGAGAAAGATCGAGTATCGGAAGCTATCGGGAAAGCAGAAGCGTCTCCAGCATGGACGAAGGCGCATCAGACGACATGCAAGAATTACACGACTTTCTTCAAGGATCCAGCAATCTCAATCAGGAGGATCTGCTTGATCGTTTGAGACAAGTTGCTGATGATGGTGATGGCACCAGCACTCATGCGATGCCGGAATTGCTGATAGGGCAACTTGCCAGAGAGAATCCCCAGAAAGCCATTGACGAGATCTGGCGATTTCCCAGCTATCGTTGGGGAAAATTGCTCGCCACTGTGTTCGGCGAGTGGTCCGTCGTAGACCTTGAGCAAGCATTACTTGCCGCAAACGATTTGAGCGGTTGGTTTAGGGAGACAGCGGTGGAAGCTATTCTTGCAGAACGTGACGACCTCTCGGAAGAAGCCGTGCTCAACATTGCGCAGCCCCTCGGCCTGGAAGCCTTGGTGTCGAAACACGTTCAAGGGATTTTGGCGAAGCGATTGCTGAATGAACCACGGTTGGCATGGGATCTGGTAGTCAACGACGGCGTTCCCGACGTAGGACAAAGCGAATTGCTGAGTCAAATCGCTCGGGAATGGGTGGAAGAGTCCGGTTTCGAAGTATTGGATACTCTCTTCGACAGTCTGCATTACACCGACGTCGGTTTGTTCGAGCAGGTGCTGAGTTCAGTAACGGCGAGCGATTTCAGCGGTGCGTTCCAATTCGTGATGGGAATGTCGCTTGCGAAGCAAAATGCCATTGCTCCAAGACTGCTGGGCCAGTGGGCCAAAGAAAGTCCGGATCAGGCTCTCCAAGCCACCTCTCAAGTTGCGCACGGCACGACGCGGAGAATTGCTACAAGCAACGTAATGTACGGCTGGGCGCAGAAAGACCCTTCTGGTTTGCTACGGAACGTGGAGTCTTTACCGCGGTCCATGTGGGGAACGGCCGTCGGAATGGCGGTGCCCGGACTGGCTCGCAGCGACCCTGAGAAAGCTGCCGAAGCCTTGGAGCGCTTGAAACCCATTGTGGGATCTGTTGACTTGCTCACTGAATTCAGCTTGGTCGAGGAATGGGCGAAGAAAAACATCTCCGCAGCAAAGCGATGGGTGGATGAGAATGCCCAAGAAGCTGACTCGAGAAGGTCTCGCTTGATGCAGAGAGTGCTAACGCAATACGCTCTTGCCGACGCAGAGAAAGCCTTGCAGCTTGCGCTTGCAGAAGAACTTAGCGAGGCCGATCCGTCCGGCGCGGAGACTCATGTGATCGACGCTTTAGTTGCACACGGAAAAATGGACGCTGCGCTGGACATGCTTCAACGCGTGCGCGTGTCCGCTAGACTTTCCGCCACCATCAGCATAGGGCAGGGTCTCGTAGCAAATGGCAGGGGCGACGAGGCGGTTGATCTAGCTCAACACGTGTCGGACGGCGAGCGGACGGACTTCTTCAAGGGCTTGGCGCTGCATTGGATGGAGGTTGACATTGAAGAGCTTCTCAACGCAATTTCGACATTTCCAACAGGTGGAACACGGGCGGCAGTTGCAAGAGAGGTCCTGTCGATAGCTGAATACTCACCAAGAACCAAACTGACGACAGAGCAGCATGAGCTCTTGACCACGTACCTAGAGGACGCGGCATCCAATTAGGGTGCATAGTCTAGCTAATTTCCAGGGCTGTCCAGCTTCCGTACCAGCCTCACTATGTAACTGAAGTCTCTGCATTCCAACTACCTAGCGTGCCCGGCACGATGAGACCCTGGGCTCTGATTGCGTTTCGAAATGGCGGACGCATTTTGTATTGTAAATTCCATGTGACTTTTTGCAATAGATTCTTGCAAATATAATATTGCAAGCACAAATTAATTTGTTTGAGTGATTATGACGAATGTTGCATTAGGCAAGAGGCTCAGGCAGCTTCGCATTGAACGTGGATTGTCGCAACATGATCTTTGTGCAATTCTTGGCGTGAAGGATCGTCAAACGGTTTCCGCAGTCGAAACCGGGTCGAGGCGTCTGTCTGCGCAGGAGCTCTTGCGTGTGATTGAACAGCTTGGAGTGTCCTTCGATTTTTTCAATGATCCCTTTCAACTCGTTGGAGAAGGTGAGTTTTCGTGGCGATGCCATAGCGATGCGAAACACAATCTGAGAGAGTGCGAACATAGCGCTCGGACATGGATTGCGATATATAGAACCTTGGCTGGACAAGTCGGTCATAAGCCTTCATTCATTCGTGCGTCGCTTGGAATTACGTCCGAGTCGACATGCGAGGACGCGATGGAGGCTGGCGAACAATTTGTCCAACGCTTTGAGCTTGGCGAGTATCCCTCGTTTCGATTGGTCCAATCCATGGAACAAGATCTGGACATTCTTGTTCTCATGATCGAGACGCTTGAGGGCATATCAAGTGCGACCTGTCGATTGCCAGACTTGACGACAGTGTTGGTATCACGGAACGAGTCAACACACCAACGCAGCCTCGAATTAGCTAACCAGCTCTTTCACCTTCTCACATGGGATTCAATCTCGCCGAACCACATTGTGGAACCTCAAGAGTATGGCGGAAGACAGGCGCAACGCCTATCAAACAGCTTTGTTGGAGCCCTGCTAATGCCAGTTGAGACATTGCAACGATACAAGGGATGGTCAGTTCTAACTGTGGATGAATTGAAGTCGAGGATTAGTTCGGTTGCAAGCGAGTTTCAAGTCACATCTCCCGCTTTGGTCTGGCGTCTAGTTGCACTTGGCCATCTAAAGCAAAGCGTCGCACGGCGTCTATCACCTTCCATTGGGGATGCCGGCGTACGAAATAGTACGACCCATATGAGACCGAGGTTGTTTTCAAATCGATTTGTGGACCTCTTGGGTAAAGCTATGGATAGCGGCGTCATTTCGGCGCGCCTTGCCGCGAGTCTGTTAAACATGACGCTCGAGGACCTAGACGAATTATTTGTAGACCATGAGCTAAGTTACCGTGTTGCACTCTAGCCTGCTATGGTTCGTCATAAAGGATCCGTGCTTGTAGACACAAATGTCATTCTTGAGTGCCAACGAACAGATTCTTGGCGGGCACTTGCAAATGGATACGAACTCGAAACGGTCGAGGACTGTGTTTCGGAAACTCAAACCGGTTTTCAGCTCCGCAGGGACGAATTGCTGATCGACGAGCATGGGTTGCGCTTTTCATTGAAGGCCATCCACGAAGTACAGGCTTCGGCACGAGCCAAACTCAGTATAGAAGTGCCTGATATTCACCTAGACCAAGGCGAAGCTGCACTATGGGCACATGCAAGAAGTCGTATAGACAACTGGGTGTTTTGTGGCCCGGACAAGGCAAGTCTTCGAGTAGGAATCCGCCTCGGCTATCGTGCTCGTCTAGTTTCTCTTGAGCAACTCCTGACAGACGTGGGGCACCGACCTCGTTACAAACTCAAACCAGCATACACGAGCAAATGGCACAGAACATCTATGAACCAGTTGGGTCTGGAGGAAAGCGGCTGAGACATTGATCTATAGCGAGCAGACTGTTGTTGGAGCTATACTCCTGGGAATCTCGCAAAAAGCCTTGGAACGTTGATAGTTCAATTAACGCGATTCAAAATCGCCTATGCAAGACAAGCGCATTGCAGCAAGAAATTGCATTACTGTTGAGTCATTACCCTCAAAGCATCTAAGAACGAGACTATAGCGGGATTTGATTGACAGGGACTCGATAAACTCCCACATTCTGAAAACAGTTCTCGAGATTGAGAGCTAGGTCTCCTAATGCAGGAAATTGTGATTGCGCATCGGTGTGATTGTTGCTTCCACAACGCTTCCCCACCCCTTCAAATGCTTCCTTACTAGTCCACAACCTCGTGAGATTGCGGGGTGGCTTCCGTCTTCAACACATACCTATATAAATGAATAGTATTTTCCTACATCAAGCGAATTGAAATTGGGTTCACACATGTAGGTGTTGTGCCCATCATTCGCGCCGTTTTCAAATCAACGACACATGCGAATGAGAAAAGTACGAATCCTCTTCCTCGCTATGGTTTGCGCGATCTGCGCTCCCGTCTACCACGCGGACACAGTTGCCGAACACAAAGCGCTCCAGCAGATTGTCAAGGAGCTCAGGCAGCTCGACAAGCTCATTGACAAAGCCGAACGCGAAGCCAATCCTTCGGAACGCATTCGGTTCCGTTACGACTGGCTCCGTAGAGACCTGAAACTCGTCAAGGAAGGAATTCAGGACCATTTGGATGGTCCGTCCACGGAGCCGCGAACATTTGATCCTTTGCAGGGGGACTACCGACAGTGAGCAGCGCTCAGGAAGCAGCTTTTCGCGCTGGCTCCGGCATGCCTGCCGACATGCTTCTGTTTGCGATAGCTGGAACCATCGCCGTCTTGGCAACTATTTGGGTCTCCTGGGTTGCAATTGGAGCCTTCAGAGCATGGAGAGTAGGCGACATCGAGATGTACGACCTGTTGTGGCAGGTAGTCCGCGCCGCGATTGTTCTCTTGATTCTCGGCTACTACGTGCGCTAGCAAATGTATGAATTTACACGCAAATTTCTTCTGAGGTAAGACAAATATGGACATCTTTCTAAATGTTTCCTTGAAGATGTATGTTGGCATCTTCGATCTACTGCGGGCAGACCTTCCCACTGCTGTCGCTCCGAGCACTGCACCCACTGACGGAGATTGGATTGCCTTGATTTCCGGTTACATCAAGGATGGAAGCCTTGTGCTGGGACTTGCAATTGCTGCCGTTGGATTTCTTTGGGTGGCGTATGTGGGATTCGCCAAATTCAACGAGGCTCGACAAGGAAAGGCCGAGTGGGCAGAAGTTGGCGTCTTGGCTGTAGTAGGTGCGGTCGTATTGATCTTCGCGAGCTATCTGCTCACCGAAGCTGCCGGCATCTTCTAGGTCATGGAAGAATCGCACGAAGAACGCGTTGCAGACCGCATGAACGAGGAACCGTCCATTTTCAAGGGGTGTTCTACGTCTGAGCTGCTAGTGATAGTGGTGGTAGCCACGGCGTTTTGGCTTCCTGTTTGCCTCATTGTTGGGCTTGTGTTCGGAGCCATTGCCATGGGATTGGGTGCGACCGGAGTTTGTGTTGTGGGTTCTGTCGTTCTAGGCGCGGGAGTGTTTCAAAAGCTTAAATCGGGTCGTCCGGATGGCTACTACCAGCAACGTTTTCGAATTGCGCTTGCAGAACGCAAGCTAGTGAGCAGTCCCTTCGTGATTCGATCAGGTCCGTGGGACCTAGGCCGAACAGACAATGCGTAGGTATCGCCACGAAATCGACAACGTCCGTGCGCACTTGAGAACGCTGTGGGTTGTGATAGGAATTGAAGTCGCAACAATTCTGGTGCTGGGGTTCTGCCTGCTGCGCGCACCAGACAATATCGTTGTCCACATTCCCCCGGATCTTCGATCTGGCGCAGCAGTCAAGCCGGACGAACCGAGTCCTGCAAACATCTACTCGTTTGCTTTCTACATCTTTCAGCAACTCAATCGCTGGCCCGAGAACGGTGCAGACGACTATGGAAAGGCAATCTACAGCTTAGCCCCATATCTCACTCCGAAGTATCAAAGCGAGTTGCAGAAGGAAGTAGAGCTAAAGGGTAGACGAGGCGAACTCATCAATCGAGTCAGAGGTATGCAGGAGCGCGTGGGACATGGCTATAGCGAAATGCGCGTCGATGTTCTGGGGCAGGGCACATGGGTGGTTTGGCTGGACATGGAACTTCACGAGTCCGTGAAGGGCATGGCAATCAAGAGAACCTTCATTCGCTATCCGATTCGAGTCGTTCGCTATGCAGTGGATCCCGAATCCAATCCCTGGAGACTTGCGCTCGACGGTTTCTCCGCGGAGGGGCCGCGTCGTCTATTGCCGCAGGAACTCAATCCGGACGCAGAGGAGAATTCCGAAAACAATGAACCAACAAACTAAATTACTGAAATCAAAGAAAAACATGAGGCCGAGTTGGAGGTGTAAACTCGTTTCATTAGCCGTACTTCTAACATCGTCCGTCTCGGCCTCAACCACAGAATTAGTGTGGGACAAAACTCCATTGCCACTAGACCTCGAAGTTGGCGAAGAACGCATGGTGCACTTTGCTCAAGCCATGTCTGTGGGTCTGCCGGCAAACCTTCGCGATGCAGTCCGCGTGCAATCCATTGGCGATACCGTCTATTTGAAAGCTTTAAAACCCTTCGCTCGCCAGAGAGTGCTTATGCGGTCGAAAGCCGACGGTTCGATGATCGTCTTCGACATTGAAGCGAGCACAAGGCAGGCAGGAGGAGAGAATGTATATGTACGTACGTCAAGTTCTGCCAATCCGCAATCTGAAGCTGCAGCGGAGCTGAACTACGCCAGTCTTACCAGATTCGCTGCCCAATACGCGTACGCGCCGGCTCGACTTGTGAAGACGCCAAAGGGCTTGACAAAGACGGCTCTACCTAAGTCTGCCGGAGGACTCCTGCGCGGCCTGCCAGTTTCGACGCAACCCTACGCGACTTGGAAGACCTCCAACGGACTTCATTTGAGTGCTGTGATAGTCGCCAATGAGAGCGACAACGCCATCGAATTGCACCCTAAAGTGCTTCGGGGACAGTGGCTTACGGCCACATTTCACCACTATCGTTTGTTGACCAAGGGATCTGGTGCAGACAAGACCGTTGTGTATGTGATCTCGCGCAATCCATTCACGCAGGCGTTGGATCAGTAGCCATGCCGTGGAACATCAACAACAAGCTGCTTCCTATAGTTGCTGTGGTCACCTTGCTTGCATTGTTCTTCGTGCTTCTGAATTCCTGCGGATCGGACGAGGCAAGTCCCACTCTATTAGCAGAAGTGCCCGTATCACCTGAACCTGATGCCGATTCGCCCGCAGATACGATCAAGACGCTGACTGCCAATGTAAGCGAATTGTTGTCGGAAGTCGACGCTCTCCGAAACGACAACGCTGATTTGCACGAGGCAAAGAGCGACATGGAAACCGAATTCGCCAATCGAATCGCATCGGAAATTACCCAATATCACCAAAGCCAGAGTGCCGTGGGCAGACGGTCTGAGGGTGAGGTGTCGCAGTTGCGCGAGCAAGTTGAATCACTCGCCGAGCAGATAGAAGGCTTTTCGATTTCAATGTCTGGTTCTGACATTCCTTTGGGCATTGGATTGGATGGGCTGGCCCAGGATCAAAACGTTGGAGTGGCAACGTCTTACTTTTGGATCAATCCTTTGGATGTGCCGATTGCTTCTGGCGAATTTGGTGCTCCCACAGCCTCTACGCAATTGCGGCCCGTAATCACAATCCCGAGAAACGCCACACTTGTCAGTTCGACAGCAATGACTGCATTGATCGGCAGAGTTCCTATTCAAGGGCAACTGCGTGACCCTATGCCGTTCAAAGTGTTGACGGGAGAGGAGAACCTCGCAGCCAACGGATTGACGATCTATGGACTGCAAGGAATGGTCTGGAGCGGCTATGCAGTTGGGGATTGGACTCTGGGCTGTGTTAGCGGACGCCTTGAGTCGGCAACGTTCATTTTTGACAACGGCACTATCCAAACCATTTCTGCTGGAGGTGGCAATGCTTCCTCATCGCAGTCTTCTTTGGGCTGGATTTCCGACGAATACGGAGTTCCCTGCATAACTGGAGAGAGGAAGAGCAACGCCGTCTCCTTTCTCGCCCAGCAAGCAGGACTAGATGCATCGCAAGCCGCCGCGAATGCCGCCGCGTCTCTGGAGACGATGCAATCGTTTGACGGATTGGGAAATGCTCGCTCCTTGATTACTGGCGACGCGGGTAAATACGTCCTTGGAAAAACTCTAGCCGGCGGAACACAGGCGACGGCTGCTTGGCTAGAGCTGCGCGCCAGCCAGGAGTTCGATGCCGTTTATGTAGCGCCCGGACAAAAGGTGGCAATCCACATCGATCGAGAAATTCGCATCGACTACGACCGAGAAGGAAGAAAACTTGACCATGACCAATCTCAAGCAAATTCTTTTGTGTTTGATATCGACTAGCTGTCTGTGCGGGTGTGTTACCAACAGCAATAGCGGCAATACGACTGACGATCCAACCATGATCGAGATCTATGAGGGCCACTATAAGCAGAGCCTTGCTAGGACCTCAACTAATAGTGATTTGCCTCACGTTTCAGACAGTTCAGATCTGTCCTCAATAGTGACGCAAGAAGTAAACGATACGTTCCCGCTACTGGAAAATCCGATGTTGATCATGTATGTGTTTCCTCACGTTGCGACCGAGAGTCGAATCCCCATACCCGGTTATTGGACAGCTTTTCCAATGTACGAGAAGTTTGAGTTCGCCCTACCTGGAGAGAAGCAGGGCTCCCGAGGGTCGTCCAACTGAACCTTCTTAAACTCTTCTCAACCAATCCAACAACAAGAGAAAACAGCCCCAAAAAGTCCCCTAATCACGTCCCTGGTCGTCGAGACGAGGCCGTAAACCAAAGCGATATCAGTCGACTCTATTCGCGTCCGCCTTCCTTCACCGATTTTCTGCCGTGGGTGGAATACCTTCCCGATTCTCAACTGTTCTTGCTGGAAGATGGATTAAGCGTCGCCGCGTTGCTGGAGTTGCAGCCAATCGGTACGGAAGCTCGAAACGAAAAATACATGTCCGACCTGCGCGATGCCATTCAGGTGGCTCTTACCGATGCCATACCAGAGCACGAGACATCACCCTGGGTGCTTCAAATGTTCGTTCAAGACGAGCATGACTTGAGTTCTCTCGAGCACAGGCTTGAGAAATACGGTAGCCCACCTGCTAGAGATAGCAGCTATGGCAGGTTCTTTCACAGCGAATTCATTGAGCACGTGAAGAGAATCAGTGCTCCCGGAGGGATGTTCGAGGATAAAGCGGTCACTGGCGCGCGATGGCGCGGTCAAATTCGCAATGTTCGTGCTCTTCTCTACCAAAAATGGAGTCAGCAGGATGTCAAGAAGGGCGACTTGGCCGAAGCCGAGGCAAAGGTCGAAGATTCCGTCTCGAGGCTAGAAGCGGCGTTGGCAGTCTCGGGAGTCTCTATCACCCGTGGAACCTACAAGGACCTCTATCGATGGCTGTTTCCCTGGTTCAATCCTAGTCCTCAAACTGGCCTAAGCAGCGCCGGCACACTGAACGAACTGTGTCCCTGCGTAGAGTCAGAGAGACTTCCCTATGGACACGACCTCGCCGAGAGTCTAGTACTAGGCATGCCAACCTCCAATACGGAAGATGGTGTTTGGTGGTTCGACGGCAAGCCTCACGCATACATCTCGATGCAAACTCTAAGGCAGATTCCGGCCATTGGGGCCTTCACGGCTGAACGATTCAACGGAACCAACACTTTTGCTGTGTTCGATCAGATGCCGGAACACACCATCATGTCAATGACCATCACCGTCCGATCCCAGGCTTCGGTGCGCAACCAAATTGGTCGAATTCGGAGAGCGGCTGTTGGCGACACTGCTGAAGCGGAACTTACTCGCGAGGATGCAGACGCAGTCGAACGTCAAATTGCGCGTGGAAACAAACTGTTTCCTATGTCTCTGGGATTCTTCGTTCGCGGGGAGTCGCTCCAGGAGTTGCGCAAGAACATAACCAGCACGCACGCGCTGCTCTTGTCGAACGGCATTCAATCCATCGCACGAGAGAGCGATTTGTTTCCTCTCGACAGCTATCTTCGCAATCTTCCCATGGCGTACGATCCGCAATTGGACTCCATTCGCAGGCGATCCAGGCTTGTTTTCTCCCGACACGCTGCGAATTTGCTTCCAATATATGGCAGAAACCGAGGAACAGGCCACGCAGGAATGGTGTTCTTCAATCGGGGTGCGGAACCCATAGATTTCGATCCCCTTCATCCGGATGATCGCAAGAAGAATGCCCACATGCTCATACTGGGTCCAACAGGTGCTGGCAAGTCGGCCTTGCTGGTGTACCTTCTGCAGCAGATGGTTGCTCGGCACCGTCCCCGAGTCTTCGTGATCGAAGCGGGCGGTTCGTTTACGTTGCTTGGCCAACATTTCGCCGCCCACGACTTGTCAGTCAATCAAGTGACCCTGACCGCAGATTCGGATGTTTCGCTACCGCCATTTGCCGATGCCATCGATTTGCTGCAAGAAGATGTCGTCGGTGCAAAGAGAGAGGAGGGCACCGAGGACTCGGCTCGCGACCGACTTGGCGAGATGGAGATTGTTGCTCGGGTCATGATTACCGGGGGAGATTCCAACGAGGATGATCGAGTCTCTAGGTCCGACAGGCTGCTGATCCGCAACAGCATTCTTGAAGCGGCAAAAAGAATAGAGCAAGAAGGGCGTAGTGACGTTTTGATCGACGATGTCGTCTATGCACTGAGAGCTCATTCACAAGACTCAAATGCGGTGGAATCACGTCGTGTACGAGCGGGCGAGATGGCGGATTCCATGGCGTTGTTCTGTTCCGGCGTAGCGGGCCGGCTGTTCAATCGTCCTGGATCTCCTTGGCCGGACGTCGACGTGACGATATTGGAAATGGGTCTGCTTGCTCGCGAGGGCTACGAGGATCAACTCACTGTGGCGTATCTCTCTATGATGAGTCATATCAATGATTTGGTGGAGAAAAATCAACACTCAGACCGTCCTACTTTGGTGGTGACCGACGAAGGGCACTTGATCACGACCCATCCGCTGCTCGCAAACTATGTCGTGAAGATCACCAAGATGTGGCGCAAATTAGGTGCATGGTTTTGGATTGCTACGCAGAATCTAGCCGACTTCCCCGATGCAAGCCGACGAATGCTCAACATGATGGAGTGGTGGATGTGCCTGGTGATGCCGAAGGAGGAGATAGATCAGATTGCTCGGTTCCGCGAATTGTCTGACGACCAGCGCTTGCTATTGCTGTCGGCCCGCAAGGAGCCCGGTAAGTTCGTCGAAGGTGTCGTTCTGTCCGACAAGATCGAGACATTGTTTCGAAATGTGCCGCCGGCGCTTTCGCTTGCGTTGGCCATGAGCGAAAAGCACGAAAAGGCTCAACGCAAGCAAGTCATGGATGAGCTAGATTGCTCAGAAGTGGAAGCTGCCTATGAAGTGGCCAAACGCATCACGCAGACCCGTAACTCCCAGCTGGAACCAATGACCTAAAGCGCTTCGTAACACTTGCAAATGTAGCTCTTGGACAGTCTATTTGGTGCAATTTGAGAATGTTACAGGTCACATGCTATGAATGTACTGTGATATCTGTAGTAGGTTGTGCTGACTCTGAATCCAAGAAATCGCTGCAAACGGTCTAATTGACTCTTGATTGAACCATGGCGACGTACATCTTCCTCTCAGATCGAGGCATCGCTGCTCTATTTTCTCGACTCGTTGTCTAGCTGCTCAACAAGAAGGCGCTTAAGTCTATCGGTGTCGACTTCCCGTTGTAGGATTTCTCCACTCTTGCTTAGCACGAACTTAGCAGGTATCGACAGGACGCCATATTCCACCGCAGTTTGCGCGAGGAACTCTCCATCTAGATCCCCCAGATTTAACCACGGCAACTCCTGTTTGTCCGACTCGTTCTTCCAATCGTCGTATTTAGCATCAATCGAAATAAATACTATTTCAAAGCCCTTGTCCTTGTAATCTGCGTGCAATTCTTTGAGCTGTGGGATAGTTTCTATACATGGCCCACACCATGACGCCCAGAAATCGACAAGTACAACCTCATTCTCTGCAAGAACGCCAGACAATTCGATTTCTTCCCCGTGCAAGTCTGAGAGCGAGAATTCGGGAGCAATCTTACCCTTCACAACGAGCTTTGAGTTCCTTGCACTTTTTCTCTGCTTCATACGGCTTGAATATCGCGGTTTTACTCGACGTTCGACCAAATCTGGGTCAAGTACTTCGGCAAGTCTGTCCCACTCCTCATATTGCTGACTCTCGGGCGCACCAAGTTCCATAGCGAGCAAAGCGCGCATAGGATCACTCAAATCCTTTGCGATTGGCGAAAGTACTGCGTGCTTAATGGTCTCCAATTCAACAAAGATTTCATAGGGGTCTACCTTCCTTAACTTCTCTGAGTCCTCAACATCGACCTCGGCGTGCATCGGTATTTCTTGCTCCTTGCTATTGATTGAATCGGCATATTCATCCATCTTGGCAAGATACACCGCACTGTCTTGCCAACTCTCGACCAGTTCGGCATGCATGCTCCCGACGATTTCTGTGGTTGCCTTTAGCTCAGAAGCTTTGTTCCTCGTATACGAGCTAGAAGTCTTGCTTGGTGAGATCTTTATTCGTGCGTTTGGCTCCACCACTAAATGAGCGACGCCCCAGTACTCTCGCAAGTTCAACACCTTCACGTGCACCTCAACGACCGTTGGCTCATCCACGAATCCTTCAAACTGAAATTTGCCATCGTCGAGCAGCACAGAAGTGGAAGCCGGCGTCGCGCTCCCTTTCGGCAAAGTTTCCGACATGAACCTGATTTCGGCCGTTGCTACCGACAAATCTTTGTCGGTGATTGAACTGAGATCGCCTTGTATCGTGAACTTGCCGTCCGAATGCTCAACCATCCTTGACTCTCCGACCCGCAAAATTCGATCTTTGCGACGTGGGGGCACGTAGTCCAATACTGCGAAAGACAAGTCGTCTCCCGGAGCCGCAACGGCCTCTAGATAGAGAGTTTCCTCACCAACGCCATTGACGGAGACGAGCAGGCAGGCTCGTTTGTTGATCAATCCTTGGAGTTCAACTGCTCCGTTCTTGAAAGAAGCCGAAGCAACTTCGGTTTTGACCGGGATGCCTTTGTCATTTAAATATGTTTGGGTGATGACAACCGAAGGATCTTGAATCTTCTCGCGACTTTGTTCATCGCCAGTTCGAGTTCCAGTTGCATCGTCCACGATCTTGGAATCCTTTCCAACGCGAATCAATTTTCCTGATACAGTAAGAGTTTGGGACTCGTCGGCAAGGCAGACCGCAGCAAGGAACGGCACAAGTACCATGAATGCAAATCCAACTGAACGTCTCATCCTCCTAGAACTCCATTCCACTTCCATTCCCTGAACCACTAAATTTGAGTGAGTTGCGATACGAATTCGTGCCGGCAAATGAGCGCTCAATAATCCAAGGCATTGGCACATCACGCACCGAGGTAGGCAGAAACCACCGCGGTGTGTCTTGGATAAACGCAGGGATAGAGTGATGCTCGCAGGATTCCGCGAGTACCATAGGCATTTTCTTATTCGTCGTCTGAACCGGTTTCTGGAGTTTCTCCACCCGATGCCGGTTGGTCAGTGCTTTCCCGCTTCAATTCACGTCCAAAATGACTTGCAAGTAGCTCTTCAAGTTCGGCGTTAGTAAGGATTCGGGCAAGTATTTCACCGTCAGCGTTGACGGCGAATTCCGTAGGAATCCACTCAACACCGTAGTCAACAGCAGTTTGTGCATGCCATCCGCCATCCAAGTCTCCTACATTGATCCAAGGAAGCTCCTGTCTACCCGATTCGTCCTTCCAGTCGTCATACTCATCTGTAATGGCTACAAATACTATCTCGAACCCGTCATCCTTGTACTCGGAATGCAATTCTTTGAGTCCAGGGATTTTCACAATGCATGGACCACACCAGGAAGCCCAGAAGTCGACCAGTACGACCTCATTTTCAGCGAGGACATCATAAAGTGCAATTTCTTCCCCTGCTAGAGTGGAAAGAGTGAATTCGGGCGCTAAATGACCTGCAACCACCAATTCGGAGTTCCTCGACAAGATTATTTGTGCCTCAAGAGCATTGCGTCGCGGGACGGCGCGTCTCTCTGCTATGTCTGCATCAAGTGTGGCGATAAGTTTGTCCCAAGTCTCCAATTGCAAGGCTTCTGGGGCGCCCCGTTCCATGGCCAGCAAAGCAGCTATAGGATCATCGCTCATGTCTTGAACCAACTCTGACAAGGTTGACTTCATGACCTTTTCCATTTCTCTAAAAACGGTTCCGGGGTCAACAGCTTCGGATTCCCCAGAATCTGTACTCTCAGACTGTGCTTCTACACTCTCGTCGGTGGATTCTGCAGCAGCCTTCTTCTGCTTAAATTCGATCGCATTAGCGTACTGGTCCATTTTTTCGAGATAGCTAACGGAGTTCTGCCAACTCTCGACGACCTTGGCATGCATGCTATTTTCAGTTTCCGAATAAGCCATTAGTTCAGAGGCAAAGTTAATCGAAAAGGAACTAGACGACTTACTTGGCGAAATTCTGATTCTTGCGCCTGGTTCCAGGATGACATCGGCAATCCCCCGATACTTGTGGGCAGAAACGGTACCCGATTCGACGGTGGTTACATCTACAGCCACAAACAGTGGCTCACTTGCAATTCCTTCAAAGGAAAATTTACCGTCGTCAAGCAAAACGGCCTCAGACGAAAGAACTACCACACCCTTTGACCCGTGTGATCGAACGTCGAGCTCGGCAACAGCAACCGACAAGTCTTTGTCGGCGATGGAGCTGAGATCGCCCCAAACCTTGAACATTGCGCTGGAACTCTCTTCTAGCCTTGAGCTGCCTACTAGTAGCAATTTGTCGTCATAGTAGGGGGCCATGAAGTCCAAGAGTACGAACGAGAGACTCTCTCCAGGATCCACAACTGCCTTCATGGTGATTGGTTCTCCGTCAACGTCACTTACAGAAACGAGTAGGCTGGTTCGCTCGCTGACGGTTCCTTCAAGCACGACCCTTCCGTTTTCAAACGAGCCTGAAGCAACCTCGACGTCGCGACCGTCTGCGTTGGTTTGGGTTATTGCAACAGAGGGATTCGAAAAAGTTTCGGCGCCCTCTGTCTCTGAGGGCTCTTCTGTGGCAGATTCATCTACTATCTTTAAACCCCAATCCACAACAATTAACTCACCTCTCATGGTGAAGGTTTGAGAATCAGTTGCATAGGTGCTTGTCGCAAGCGCGGCAACGAGCACCCAGATTGCCATATGTAGTGATTTCTTCATTTGCCAATAGTCTCCTCTGGTTCTTACAAATAGCTGTTTTGTCGTGTAATTCTCTGGAATGTCAGCCGCTTATTTCTTCGTTGTTCGATTTTGCTGAATCGGAATCGGTCGAAGTAGAAGCATCGTCCGGCTCAGGCATTTCTCCAAAACGGGCTATAAGAGCTTCCCTAAGCGAGGCGGGACGTAGGTTCTTCTTAAGGATGCATCCTTCTGAATCGAGGAGGTAGCCCTTTGGAATTGCGGAGACTCCATAGGAAACAGCGGTAGCGCCATCCCATCCGTCCATCTCTCCTAAGTCAATCCAAGGAAGTTTGTGCTCGGTGGAGCCTTCTTCCCAATCTTCAAATGCACTGTCGATTGAAACTCCAACAATTTCGAACCCGTGTTCCTTGTAAGCACCGTACAGTTTCTTCAACTCGGGAAAATCTGCAATGCAGGGACCACACCACGATGCCCAAAAATCTATGAGAACGAGTTCTCTTTCCCCGAGAATATCGTACAGAGCACTTTCAGTACCTTCCAAGTTTGCAAGCGTGAATTCGGGCGCTTTTTGCCCTGGTTGCAGGTTGCTGTCGTTGTATTCGAGTTCAATGTAGCGAACAAGTCGATCACGTGCCGGGTTTACACGACTAGCGACGGTTTCTGCATCGAGCTCACTTGCAATTCTGTCGTAAACAGGGAGAGCATCGCTACGGTTCTCAACACCCAACGCGCTAAAAGCTCCTATCTCCAATGCAATAAGAGATTCGAGGGGGATTTCCGAATTGACAGCTATGTTTTGCAACGCTTCCGTACGGATCGAGTCCAATTTGTCTCTGGTTTCGTAGTACGTTCTGTAGAACTCAGGTTGGTTGTCCATGTTGACGGCCGAGCGCGGTCTAGCCGGTTTATTTTCAATCGCTACGTGCTCACAACCTTCGGCGGGTGGAGTGGAGGTCTCTGCAGATGCAACAGCTACTGTTTCTTCTGCGTTTTCGTCGGATGCCTCGTCGCTATCATTCGCCTCGGACGACTTTGATTCGGCATCCAAGTCGGAAGGTTCTTCCGATGATCCACTGGCTTCCTCGTCGTCGGTGTTAGTTTCCCCGCTATTCTCGTCAGATTCAGTCTCGGCAGCTTCAGTCTCGTTGGCTTGAGCGTCAAGAGCGTCTGACCAACGCTCATAGGCCGCGGAATTCTCATCGAGAGTCGACAAGTACTCGTCCGATTGTTGCCAACTCTCGACAATACTCGCATGCAGGCCCGATCCGGAGGTTGCCAGCAACTGTCGCGCGGTACCACGCGGACGAACAACAATCTCAACGCCGGGTTCGACTACAACGTCGCGTGTCGATGAAAAATAATCTGTTTCAGCGTCTGAGACCGTAACGTATACAACAGTCGGTTCTTCGATGTCCGCTTCAACGAGAAACTCATTTCCCTCCAACATTACTACACCCAAATATACGAACGTCCGCTCGCCATCTTCATCGAACGTCACGCCCTGAATGGACGCAACGCCATGAGTCAAATTTTTCTCAAGGGCGGTAAAGTCTCCAACTAAGGAGAATGCTTTTTCTGGATCTTCTGATGATCGCGAACTCCCTACTAACACCAGTTGATCCGAAGGATACACGCCTTGGTAGTCCAAGAGAGCGAACTTAATCGCGTCACCCGGCGTCAATACAGTGGTTGCTTTGAGTGGGTCGTCTTCTCCAAGCATTGCGGAAATCTCGACGACTGTAGGCTCCTCGATAGAACCAGAAAACATCAGATTGCCGTCGGCCAAGCTACCAGAATGTAATTCGACAGATTCTGTATCACCCGCTTTATTCGTTGTCTGATACGTTACAGCGACGGTAACAGATGATGGATCGAGTCTTTGTTGCGATTCGATTGCCGAGGCTTCATCGCCATCCGCAACTACCGGTTGGTTGTTTTCTATGACGACATATTCTCCAGATATTGTGTAAGTCTTTGGGGTGCCCAGACTGCAGGAGACAAGCAGCCCCGCTAACAGCAGCATCCCAAGTGGGTAAGCCAGTTTCTTCATTTGTTCAATACCTCGAGAAATTTTTGGCAACGCGGCGATGCGTTCCAATTCGATCAAGCAATAATAGGGCAGTATCCCTTTTTGCATGAATGTGGATGGTACAAGTCCTTGGTCATGTTAGTTAATGAAATATAAGGACTTTAGAGTTCGACCTCCTCAATGGCCTCACCGTATTCTTCCACCAGAAAATCTCTGAGTTGATCCGTTGAGAGGTCTTTCTGAACAATTGTCCCCTCTGAGTTGAGAAGATAGGTCTTGGGAATACCATTGACGCCGTAGGAAGTGACAACTTCTCCCTCAAAGTCCTCGAGCTCGCCTAGATTGATCCACGTGGGGTTGTACGTTTCGGAACCTTCTCTCCACTTCGCGGGCTCTTCATCGATTGAAATGGAGACGATTTCAAACCCACGGTTGTGGTAGGACGCATACAAGTCTCTTAGCGCGGGAAATGTTGCTATGCACCCTCCGCACCAGGATGCCCAGAAATCGACCAGAACAAAGTCGTTTTCTGAGAGTATGTCGTTCAATGCCACTTCATCGCCACTCAAGTTCGGTAGGGCGAAATGAGGAGCTTGTTTGCCAATTGTGAGACTCAAGTCATTGCCTGCTCGAGCAAGATTGAGCGCATGTGCGTTTCGATCTTGTATAACACGCCGTAGCACTAAGTCCCTATCAAGAGAATTGGCTAATCTGTCGTATATTGGCAGTGCTTCTTCGTCGCCCCAATAGGCCCCCAATTCCAGTGCTAGGAGCACGTCCATCGGATCCTCTGCGTTTGCAGCGACATCTTCCAGAAAGTCGTATCGGAGGCGGTTCAATTTGAGCAGGAGATCACGATATCTCGGTGTTTCTGCCACAGATGATTCAACCGAACGTTCATCCGAACCATCGTCGCTCTCTTCGGTAGCGACATGCTCTTCTCGCGCTTTCTCCGCGTCTAGATAGTCCTGATACGCGACTTGGTAGTCGTGGTGGGTTGACAGGTATTCTTTGCTTTGTTGCCACGCATCGATCAGTTTGGAGTGTTTTCCTTTGCTTGAAGTGGCGAAAATATTGCGGAGCGAGGTGTCGTGCGACGAGAGCGTTATTGTTGCTCCTGGCTCGACCACCGCGTGGGTTTGGCCAAAATCGGAAAGCGAGGCAATAGATATATTGACAACTCGCGGTTCGTCGACTTCCCCCTCGATCACAAACTTGCCGTTGTTAAGCATCACCTTGCCGAAGATCAATCCGCGTGTTGCTCCTGAGGCGTCGTACTCGGACGCTCGGACGCGCGCGACTGCACCGTCCAATTCACCCTCACCGAAAGAAAGATCGCCGGTAATGGTGAACGCTTGTGAGACATCTCTAACTTTGCTAGAGACTTCAAGCAACTCCAAATGCGCGTATTTCTTATTGACCGCAAACGAGGTCGTCGAACCAGGAGAAATAAGGACCTTCAAAGTCGAGGGATTACCCTCGCCAGCATAGAGCAAAATCCGAGCATCAATTTGTTCGTCGATCTCTCCCTCTAAGGTCAAGGAGCCATCTTTAAAGTGCCCCGATGCCAGTTCGACATTTTCTATGACCCCCTCTGGACTGACGATTTCGTGCGCGACGACTACTCGTGCTTTGGACCAATCCATGTCGTCTGGTACACGCGTGGGTCGTTCGTCGGCATAATCCAAAAGCATTATTCCGTCGGGCTTAAGCTCTCCCGTTACTGTGAATTGCTGCGCCGAATCAAGCTCAGCTGTCGAACACAGCGAGGCTGCAAACAAACCCCCAATCGCCAATAGGTTCTTCATGGTTGATTTCTCTAAGTTTCCCACTACAGGATGAGACCAAAAGGTTGACAGTGTCTCGATCCCTAGGTACTGAGATGCTGAATATTGAGAAAGAGTTACACGCTGTATCAAGTTCAAATTTTGGGGTTTCAACCGAGCACGCTTTGAGATCTCTAGCTAGGAAGTGTTAGCGGTGGTTCCTACTAACAATCAGGCTCTGATCCTTCCTGATTGCTGAACGCTACACTGAAACGATCAACGAGATTGTTTTGGGAACTGAGCTAGAAATTTGACTAGCCATGTTTCACTAGTCAACTGAATATCGACAAACTTGCATTGTGTAAACCCGACTCTTCTTTCAGACAGAGTTGCCGCATCTGACAGACATTTGTTTAATCTGCCCTTTCGCGATGTAACTCTAACAATCGTGTCGTACATCTATTGATCTCAAGGAGGAGAATACACCATGAAAAAAACACTCGCGTCCACAGCATTGCTCGGCATTGCCGTTTCAGTTGCCGCATGCAGTCACGCACCGTCGAAGACCTTCCAGATAGTTGGACATTACATCACAGTTGATCCAAGTATAGAGGAGGCTACGGCATCGGAAGAATCAAGCCAAGAGGCAATTACTACGTTGTCGACCGCGACCGTAATAGTCACGGATGAAGTCGACAAGGGCAACGAATCAGTCGAGACTATTGAGTTGGCGACGGGGGCGTTTGTGGACGGATTGGTAACTATAGAGGGCGAGATTGAGCAACCGACCGAAGTGGAAATTTTCGTTCAAGTTGACGAAAACACAAGACTTTCAACAGATGCTCTTCTGGTTCCTGGAGGCGAGGAAGTTACGTTTGCATTGGTGGACCACAAGGGTGAATACCCTCCCGACCAATTACTTTTGTACGGAGTTTCGAGACGGGCAAAGGATCCTCAGAAAAAGTTTACCGTTTCCGGCGACGTGAGTGGTGTAGAGTTGAAGGATCTATCGCTAGCTATCGCCCGCGTAGATAGTTCTAGGTACAACAAAGATGGCAGTCTGCAGCATGTGCCGCATGGCTATGTCTTGATTCGGGACAACAAATTTGTAATAGAAGGAGAAGTAGACGAGGTCATGACGGTATCGATCGGAATTGAGAAGGACTGGGACTTTCGTTCCTCCCGTACCGCCATCGTTGAGCCTATGTCGGAGATAACCGTGATATCACACGGCGCACCACGTACGCTTGTTGCAACTTCAACAGCCTCTAAACATATTGAACTTGTCGAGAGTTGGCAGCAAAGTGCTGAATTCATGTCAAAGCGGAGGGAATACATAGCAGCTTGGGAAGCGAAGGAACGATTGGAACAACAACAAGCTGCACAGCATTCAATTGACAAGCCAATAGATTCGCAAAGCGAAGCAGAAGAGAACCCTACAAGTGATGATGTTGCGAAGGCTTCGGGCGAAACCGAGGACGCAGAAACTGAAGCAAACGGCTCCGCCGAAAAAGAGGATACGACTGTAGACGAGGAAATGGCGTCCGCCGCACCTGTCGCCGACGGATGTGAGCATGTGCCCTTGGATGAGGTGATCCCAAGTCCATGGGACATAGCGTTCTCATCCAATTTTAGCTATCCGGACTGGGTTCTCTTGCGCCAAGAGTTGGGAAAGATACGTAGTCGCACTCTTGAACACATCGCTGAGAACTCCGAAGATCCCATTAGCGCATTGTTGGCAATGGAGATGGGAGCATTCCGATCAATAGGGCCGGTCACCGAAACCGATCACCTGGCTCTCGCGATTTATGACAGGATCGCAACGCAGTTGGATGAAGACTTGGTAGCTCGACGTGTCTTGCCGCCCCGCAATGCGCTTGCTCAGCGGATTGTGGTCAGGCAGAATAACGAGATTCTTGTTCCAGGTCAGAAAGCACCGGGGTTTTCACTGCCCGATCTCGAAGGCACAAACCTGGCGCTCTATGACGTTCTTGACAAGAACGAGCTCGTGTTTGTTGACTTCTGGGCTTCGTGGTGTGGTCCTTGCATTGCCACCTTTCCCGACCTAAAGAAGTTTTATGAAGACTTCAACGGCGATGGATTCGAGATTGTCGTCATTTCTATAGACGACACGTTTGAGGAATGGGAAGAGGCATCGGATGAACACGATCTTCCGTGGCCGAACATTGCAGATATTGGAGGATTTCGACAGGAGACACCTACAAACTACGGCGTCGAGTCTATTCCAAAAGGCTTCCTAATAGATTCGAAGGGGTGCATCTTGCAGAAGGACCTAACAACGGAGTCTCTTGAAAAAGTATTGGTCGCTCAATTCACTGAAGAGTCTGTATTAAGCGCAGAGTAGAGCTGGAGTCTCAGCGTCAGTCGTCGGCCTCTTGGCGGGAAACGTTATGGTGGTTTTCAGGAATCTGAACGACGCGGGCTAGGAACGCTGGGTCGGACTGAAATTTTTCAACGCCGAAGAACCCCGAATATTGTTGATGGCTCGACTGTTCTGAATAGTGAAACCTCGCTGAGATGTATCCAAAAGCGAATTCAAGAATTCTTGCTACTGGCTTTACGCACGAAGGGAAAACGATATTTCCCGCCACCAAATGTCTGTCCATTGATAATTGCATGATTTGATGACATGGCGTAAATCCCGGTACAGTGGCTTGCAGCAGTTCTGGTTCAATCGAAGCCGACAGCGAGGTAAACAAGTGGGAAACGTGGAACAATCGGCAATACAGTTCGCGGTTTAGCGAAGGCCTATTCTCAAATTTGGACCCGTTTGTGCCAAATCGTATGGATAATGCACCTATCACGCAACCAATCGTCTGGATCGCTCATATGAAAGAATTACTTGGAATTTGCCAGCTGACGCAGAAAACGAGTTTGCATATGGCATTGATCTGCCTACTCACCGTAGCCATTGGTGTGTTCACCATGACTGCTAACGCGCAGAACGAGAGCGAATCTGACTCTAGTACGCTGCCAATAGCAGGCGACAATGCCCAAAATGTAGCAGTTGCAGACAACGAAGAATCGCCCTCGGCAACGACACAGCGGCAATTGGCCAGAATTGTGGCAATCTTGCGCTACGAAGCCCGAATAGCAGCGAAGGAAGTTGCCAAAGAAAGTGCAACGTCCAGGCGTGAGGCGAATCGAAATGCCCTGGAAATTAGCAAAGCTCGCGCGAACGACCGATACGAACGAGAACTCGCGTCTCAGGACTTGGCAAAGGAACGTTCGAAGGAGCGATATGAGAACGAACTTGCAGCACAGGATGTTGCTAAGGAACGTTCAAAGGATAGATACGAGAGTGAACTAGCGTCGCAAGACTTCGCAAAAGAGCGATCCGAGAAACGATACAAAGCGGAACTTCAAGCACAAGACAAAGCAAAGGAACGTGCGAAGGGAAGGTACGAGAACGAACTCGCAGCACAGGATGTTGCAAGGGAACGCTCGAAGGAACGATATGAGAACGAACTTGCAGCACAGGATGTTGCAAGGGAACGCTCGAAGGAACGATATGAGAACGAACTTGCAGCACAGGATGTTGCAAGGGAACGCTCGAAGGAACGATATGAGAACGAACTTGCAGCACAGGATGTTGCAAGGGAACGCTCGAAGGAGCGATATGAGAACGAACTTTCTGCACAGGATGTTGCAAGGGAACGTGCGAAGGGAAGGTACGAGAGCGAACTTGGCGCCCAGGACGTCGCTAGGGAGCGTTTAGAGGAAAGGTATGACGGCGAACTCGCTACATTGGTCGCTGCGCATGAACGGTCTGAGGCGGCATTGGATAAAACAGCAGATGAATACGACGAGAAAGCTCTGGGCAACGCGGTCTTCCTAGCGTTAGATTCGAACAACGATTTTGAACTTTCCCGTGCAGAATTTGAAACTGGATTGAAAATCTTGGATGCATTGCGAAGTCAAGAGTATCCAGGATTGCGAGAAGCCGAATCGGCTCAATTGTCAATTGGCGACAAGTCCGAAGAGAATGATCAATTTGAGATTATGGATTCCGACGAAGACGGCGTACTTTCGCTAGCCGAGTTCAAAGTGATCGTGGGAAGCTTAAAGTAATGAAGGCTATCTGAGCCTGCTACAAGTTAGAAGTGGACAGTTGAAATTGTTTGAATCCACTGTGAGGCCACAGGTACTCAGCGGCGTCCCAAAATGAAACATCGGTGTCTTCTATGCTTCCAAGCTGTCAGTGGACCAAACACTCATATTTCAAATAGGAGCCTAGAATCTCCAAATTACAAATATTAGAGGCCAAATGCAGTTTGTCAGTTGTTTGCTAGCCAACTAGCCACCGATTTCGTCGTTGGCGGGATCAGGCAATTCCTGATCCTCGTCCGCATCCAGCTGTTCAGACTCGATTGCAGAACCATACCGCAACGCCAAGAGTTCTTCCAATGCGTCTGTGTCAATATCCTTTTCGAGAATACAACCATTGGAGTCGACTAGGTAGCCTTTGGGAATGGCCTGTACGCCGTAGGAACCTGCGATTGGTCCGTCCCAACCCTCTATTTCGCCAAGGTTGATCCACGGAAGTTCGTGCTCTTCCGATCCTTCCTCCCAAGCTTCAATCGTGCTATCGATCGATATCGCAATGATTTCGAATCCGTGGTCGTCGTAGGCAGAGTACATTCGCTTCAAGTCAGGGAAGGTCGCTATGCATGGCCCACACCAAGACGCCCAAAAATCAATGAGCACAATTTCGCTAGCAGCGAGTATGTCATAGAGAGCAATTTCATCGCCTTCCAGGTTGGCTAGGCTGAATTCCGGCGCTTTTTGCCCCTGGACCAAAGTCCGATCGTTTTCTTCGGTTTCGATGTAACGCTGCAGATCGTCTCGACGTGGTGTAACTCGACGCGCTACCAAATCTGAATCCAATTCATCTGCCAGCTTGTCGTAAATGGGAAATGCATCGGATCGATCGACCGAGCGTGAGCCGTAGGCCCCAAGCTCCATTGCCAGAAGTACATGGAGTGGATCTTCTGCAATATTGGCGATTTCCTTCAATGCATCTCTCCGCATCTCGTCCATCTTCTGCTGTACGAGCATGTATTCGGGACCATCCTGACTGTTCATCATGTCAAAGACAGTCTGGGAGTTTCCTTCATCAATTTCAACGTGTTCGCATCCTTCGGCGGTGGTAGCAGCTTGCGACGGTTCCGAAACTTCCGCCACAACTGGCTCGGATTGTTCAGAGGCCGCTGCAGAATCACTCTCCTGTGATTCTGTTGGTTTCGAGCTGTCTTGCTCCATTGGTTCAGTGTCGCCGTTTTCCGCTTCGTCGCTATCATCATTTATGGCGAAACTTTCCGCCCATGCCACGATCGCGAGCGGGTACTCGTCCATAGTCGCTAAGTACTCTGCCGTCCGTTGCCAACTCTCGACGAGTTTGACGTGGAGTCCAGAATCAGCAATTGGAATCAACTCACTGGCGGATTCGCGCCACGAAAGGGTGATTGTGGAGTTGGGTTCGACAACGGCCTTACCGCGCGATATGGCGTTCTGCCCGAACATCCTAAATGAAACGACGGAAGGTTCGTTTATGTCGCTTTCGATCAAGAAACTGCCGTCTATCGGCATGACTCTGCCGAAGGTCTTGTTAACGGCCTCGCCGTCCTCGAAGACCGTACCCGTAATCGTGACGGTAGCATCTGTCAAATCGGTGTCTAGGTTGCTAAAGTCGCCTTTGAACGTGAACTTCGTACCTTCATTGCGGCTACGACGAGAAGCACCAACAAGCACGAGGCGGTCATCTGGATTCAGAAAGTCATCGGGATAGTCCACCAACGCAAAACGAATGTCTTCACCACCCGGTGTTATCCACGCAGTCGCAGACAGAGACTCGTCGTCTAAATGAGCCGTGATTTCCACTTCGCGTTCTCCGTCAATTTCACCAGTGAAAGAGAGTTCGCCATCTACAAAACTACCAGAAGCAAGTTCAACTTTCTCCGCTTCACCAGATTCGTTAGTGGAATCGTAGCTAACAACTACCGTTGCAGTCGACCAGTCCAATGTCTCCGCTTGCTCTGAGTCTTCAATGGAATCTTCGCCATCGGTTTTCGAAGCCTCCGAGTCGATAGTCTCCTCTTCTGTGTTCTCGGGTTCTACCTCTTCAATTTCTATTGCAATGAACTCGCCTGCAATTGTGTATGTTTTCGAGGGACTTGCGCTGCAGCCGACTAACGTCCACGCAATGAACACCAATCCAATCAAACCCAGTTTCTGGTACATCCGAATCGCCAAATTGTTTTGAAATTACAGGGAATTATATGGGTGCGTCGTGGATTCGTCTGTACTTGGGTTACTTTGTTTTCGCGGTTACTGGGGAATAGCTTGTGCTGCGGCCACCAGCGGGATCTTTACGCAAGGCACCGCGACTGATTAGATCGTTAATGTCCCGTGTAGCCGTGTCCTGAGAGCATTTGGCTATTCTCGCCCATTTTGAACTCGTGAGCTTTCCTTCAAAACCGTCGAGAAGCTTGTTCATTACCTTTATTTGGCGATGATTCAAGGGCACTGTTGCAAACCGCGACCAAAACTCAGCCTTTGTAAGGACGATGTCAAGATTTTCTTGACTCAGTTTGATAGATCGTAGTAGACACCCAAGAAACCACTCCATCCATTGGGTGACATCCATTTGACCTTTTTGTGTCCACTCTAGGATTTGATAGTAATCTCTGCGTTCTCTCCGGATTTGGGAAGACATACTGTAGCATCGTTGTAGCGATTTTTCCGATCTCGCTAGCGCCATATCCGCAACGGCGCGTGCGATGCGTCCGTTTCCATCGTCGAACGGATGGATTGTCAAGAACCATAGGTGTGCGAGTCCTGCGATAAACAATGGATGTACCTCGCTGGGACTTTCAAACCAATGCAGAAAGTTTGCCATTTCCGCCTCAACGCGATTTGCGGGAGGCGCTTGAAAGTGAACTCTTTCACGGCCCATCGGACCAGAGACCACTTGCATTGGCTGGTTGCGATCATCGCGCCAAGATCCCACATTGATGCGCACCATCCCCGATCTACCGGTTGGAAAGAGAGAGGCGTGCCAAGCGAATAATCTTTCTTCATCTAACTTTGCATCAAAGTTGGTAGTGGCGTCAAGCGTCATTTCTACAATGCCTTCTACTTGTCTATCAGCTTCTACGAGTCCCGCAATGTCCATACCAAGCCGGCGAGCTATGGACGAGCGGACCTGATTGGGGTCAAGGTGTTCACCTTCGATATCGCTCGAATTGACTACGTCCTCCGTGAGAGTGGTTAGCCGTGCTTCATTCTTGAAGTCAAACCCCAATGCTTCAATTTGGCCCTGCATACGTCCTTGTTCATGGGCAGTCGTAGCAAGAGGCGAGGCCAGAAGTTCTTCATTCCATGTCATTCTCGGCCACTTTTCTTGTTCCCACAAGTACGGCATGTCTAATCTCCGCAAATTATGCGTATATTATAGACGTTATTCTCCGCATCAACGAGCGATCTCTGCAGAAATTGCGGAGAAAAAATAGCTATTCTCCGCATGCTAGCTATCGTTTCAACATGCTCTTTGACTAACGCAGAATTGAGAATTCGCGGGACAACAGTTCTCATGGTTGGTACACGAGTCCAATCTTTTACACGTTGGAGATTGACCAATACATCCTGACAGTCAACAGCACGCTGCTCAGAGCTTCTTGGAGCGAAGCGATATTGAGCAAATTGCACAGATGGAGGAGAAGAGCTATCAGTGAAAGTGCAGAGAAGGGGCCCCGCTAATCAAAAGCTGTTTTCCCAAACAGCGTTCTTATTAAGCATCACTGCCAATAGCCAATTCTCTTCAATGCTTGGTCTTGACTGCTAGGTGATATCTAACATTCGATTTACACAGGACCTAGTGTCAATGCCGCAACAATGTAAGTCTTGTATCCGGTTCCACCTAGTTGCTAAGCGCGTTTGACATGTAGCCAAAGCGGCTTCCCCATTCTGGAGTTACGATTCCGTCCGAGGCCATTTGCTTCATTTCGATTGTTAGTTGCTTGTGCCGCAGCTTGGCCTCCTTTTCGTCGCGAAACGGTAACGGCACAAAGGCTTCTCGAGGATTTGCGGGTTCGTAACCAAGGCTAGACTTGCTGAGCGCCCGGAGAACTGCAAGCTCAACAAGCGAATAGTGGTCGTCAGGTTCGCGACAGAAATTCATGGGATCCTTCAGCACGATGGCGAGATTCGCGATGAATCTCGGCCGGTCAGTAGGATTGATGCTTCTACGATGCAACATGAACGGATGCAGGATGGCCAAGTCGCCAGGTTCCCCCGTCAGTTCAACAAAGTCAGAACACTGGTCGATCAGGTATGGGATGAGGTAGCCGGCACCTTGAACGCTGTCTGCGTGGAAACCTGTTGGATACTTGGCCAAGAGCCTAGCAACGGGAGCAATCGAGTCTCTGGCGAGAAAGGTCCCGCCACTTTCTTTCAATACCTGTGTATATAGGGGTACGGTGAGCAAGCCCTGCTCGGGCGAATCAAGGAAGTGTCGAAAGTGCCAACCATCTTTATGCCAGCCGCCTAGTTGTCGTCCAGGTGGACGCCACTCGCCATGATTTTCAACCCCAAAATTCGTGATAACGCCCCCTGTGAACGCAAGGCGTTTACCATCTTGGTGCAATCTATTGATTCCTCCAGCGACATCAGCTTGTGCATGCAGCGCTTTTTGCGCATGCTCGGCAAGATTGATGTGCAGGTTCTGCCCATTTGTGCGAATGTAGCCGTGGGGGTGGGAACGCCAAGTCGAGCGGTCACCCATCGAAATACCATGGTTTTCGCTAAGTTCACTCCACGCGTATTTGCATATTTGCTCGGCGATCTCTTGAGAAAACGCGGATTTGACAACGACATAACCGTTTGCCACGAATTCTCGAGCTTGATCAATTGAGAGTGCTTGCAGCTTGCCGACAGATTTCGCAAATTGAGACTCAAGAATCGTTTTAGGTGTCTTGTTGCCCATAGGTTTCCATCAGCTAGCCTGGATTCGCAATCGTGCATTAAATTTCTGTAGATTTACGTCACTACACGCTCGTTGCGACTCGGGTATTCGTTCACGAATTGTATGCAATGCGTGTTCATTTGCAGCAGGCTAGGGAGCAGCCAATTGTGATGTAAGCGGATGAGTAGTTGCGGGCTTGATCCACTAGGGAATTACTGCTTTATAGTAAACAGGTATACCACCTCCGCGATTGAAACGGACTGTCCTGCTGTTTCTGTATTAATCGGGAAGAAGGATTGTGTTTCAGGTGCGTCTCTGACCGATACTAGCCAATACTGCGCAGCACACCGTGGGCTCTCACTCTCTCGCTCGTGCCAATCTGGTCTGGGTACACTGCTCTTGCCCAATTTGATGGGCTCGCTTGTTCAAAGCAGTAATTCCCAAAGCACTCATAGTGTATTGGTATCAACTTCGGTGACGGTGATGTTGACATCGAGTTCGGCCTCTTCGCCCTCATCGCCCTCATCGCCAGTGTGGAGGAAGGGATCGTAAAGGTGGTAGACTTTGCCTGTACAGGAGTTCCAGAAGACGGCATTTAGGGCTTCGTCAATTCTGCTGGTACTGTATAGAGCTTTCCATTCACAGGATCCGGTTGACGCATCATCATCGTCGTTGGTATCAACGTCGGTGACGGTGATGTCGACATCGAGTTCGACGTCTTCGCCGTCACGGCCGCCAGTGGAGAGGATGGGGTCGTACAGGTGGTAGGCTGTGCCGGTGCAGGAGTTCCAAAAGAGGGCATTGAGGGCCGAGACAGTAAAGGGTCCTAGATTATTGTATTGAGCCTTCCATTCACAGGATTCGATTGGCGTGTCGTCATCGTCATGGATGTCAATTTCGGTGACGGTGATGTTGACATCTGGTTCAAACTCTTCTCCGTCATCGCCTTCGGTGTATAGGATGGGGTCGTACAGATGATAGACCTTGCTGGCACAGGAGTTCCAAGAGAGGGCATTGAGGGCTTCGTCCCATGAGGTGGAATTGAATTGAGCTTTCCATTCACAGGATTCTGTTGACGCATCATCATCGTCGTTGGTGTCAACTTCGGTGACCGTGATTTCGGTGACCGTGATGTTGACATCTAGTTCGACTTCTTCGACAGTGTTGCCGGTGAAGAGGCGGGGGTCGTACAGGTGGTAGATTTTGCTGGCACAGGAGTTCCAGAAGATGGCATTGAGGACGATGGAACGGCCGTCTCTATGGTATTGAGCTATCCATTCGCAGGACGCGGTTGGCGTGTCGTCATCGTCAACGTCGTTGGCATCAACTGCGGTGACGATGATTTCGGTGACGGTGATGTTGACATCTAGTTCGACCTCTTCGGCGGTAAAGAGGCCGGTGGAGAGGACAGGGTCGTACAGATGGTAGACCTTGCCGGTGCAGGAGTGCCAAAAGAGGGCATTGAGGGATTCCCTACTTGCGATATTGTATTGAGCTTTCCATTCACAGAAATCGGTTGACGTATCGCCATCGTCATCGTCGTTGGCATCAACTGCGGTGACGGTGATTTCGGTGACTGTGATATTCACATCTAGGTCAAGCTCTAGTCCGCCGAAGTGGAGGCGGGGGTCGTACAGGTGGTAGACCTTGCCGGTGCAGGAGTTCCAGAAGAGGGCATTGAGGGCATCCCAAATTGTGTCGTTAGTATATTGAGCATTCCATTCACAGAATTCGTTTGGCGCATTCTCATCGTCGTTGGTATCAAGTTCAGTGACGGTGATGTTGACATCTAGTTCGACTTCTTCGACCTGATAGCCGGTGTAGAGCCAAGGGTCGTACAGGTGGTAGACTGTGCCGGAGCAGGAGTTCCAGAAGAGGGCATTGA
>JAPOWH010000011.1 GCA_026707735.1 Gammaproteobacteria bacterium
CCTTGTTTCGCTTCGCTGTAACAGGTATTACTGGGCACCCTAGTTTCTCGCGAAGGTATTCGACGTTGATCCTAGTGTGGTTGCGACGAGCGACATCCATCATGGTAAGAACCACGACTACTGGTATGTCGAGCTCGCGCAGTTGCGTTGTCAAGAAAAGCCCGCGATCCAAGCTGGTGGCATCGACGACGTTTACAAAGACATCGGCTTGATGTTGCTGGATGAAATCGCGTACGATCCGTTCGTCCAAACCCGACTCTGCGTCAGGTGGTTCGAGGTCATAGAGACCAGGTAGGTCGATGACCTCTATACGTCTGTTTTGGTAGTTGAACCATCCCGATGTGCGCTCGACTGTAACGCCTGGCCAATTGCCGATTCGCTGGTGGCTCTTGGTTAGTGCATTGAAGAGTGTGGACTTGCCGCTATTGGGGTTGCCCACCAATGCAAGGGTTGTCATTTAGACGGCATTAGGCCTCACGGTAATGCAGTCAACTTCGGTTCTTCGTAGACCGAGGCTGTAGCCTCTAAAAGTCACTTGGAGCGGGTCGCCTAAAGGCGCGACTCGTTGCACCTTGATGGTGGTCCCTGGAACGAGACCTAAGCTCCGTAGCCGTTTGGTATGTGTGCTATCTTTGGTGTAGCCCAATATGGTTGCGGTTTGGCCAGAAACAAGTTCGTGAAGTGACTTCATCGTGCAATTGAGAATCGTAGTAAGAACTATTCTTATTTAGATTGTAAACTACAGGCGAGTTCAATGTCAAGTTCGATGCCATTCCAAATCTTCGAGCGGTTGGATTGTCTACACGCAAACGGCTTCTCCTACTGTCGCAGCTTAGACTGCGCCGTAGTGATCTCGTGCTAAGCTGACAGAAATTTAGGACTGGTTCGAGAATGAAAGTCTGCGGTGCAATTGGCGTCGGTTCGTCTTTGGTTTGCCTCTTGACTGTCGCCAATTTTGTGATTGCTCAAGACACATTGACGGTCGTTGGATGGGGAGGAGCCGCGGCCAAGGCACAAGCCGAGGGCTACCACAAGTCATTCATCAGGGAAACAGGAATTGGCATAAAGTTCGAAGACTACACCGGGGGATTAGCTCAAATTCGTTCGCAAGTTGACTCTGGCGCGGTTCACTGGGATGTCGTCGATGTAGAGAGTGCATCGCTCAGGGTTGGCTGCGACGAAGGAGTGTTCGAAGATCTCTCAGACATCGAACTGCCGCCTGCTCCGGATGCAACTCCAGCGTCAGAAGATTTCCTAGATGGGATGATCGGAGATTGCGGAATTGGAGCCTTTGTTTGGGCTACAGTGCTTGTCTACAACGCTAATGACTTCGACGACGACGTTCCCAGCACGATCGCAGACATGTTCGATCTTGCGAAGTTTCCTGGACGGAGAGGAATGAGGCGTAGTCCAGCAGTTAACCTCGAGTGGGCTCTTATTGCGGACGGCGTAAGTACCGATCGGGTCTACAAGGTCCTTTCTACGGAAGAAGGATTGGAGAGAGCGTTCCGGAAACTCGACACGATCAAGGACCATGTAGTCTGGTGGGAGGCTGGGGCTCAGCCGTCACAATTGCTTGCAGACCAAGAAGTGGTTATGACTTCTGCTTGGAATGGAAGGATTTTCTACGCGCAAGTAATGGAAAACCAGTCATTTGAGATCATTTGGAATGGGCACATCCGAGACTACGATGCATTTGCAATAGTCGCCGGATCACCCAACCTCGAAATCGCAAAGAGATTCATTGCACACGCGACCAGCACTCGAGGAATGGTTGGTTTTGCGAGCTATATTCCGTATGCGCCCGTAAGAAAATCGGGGTTGGAACTAGTGGGAAAACATGCAACCAAGTCTGTCGACATGCTTCCACATCTGCCAACTGCACCTGCAAACAGTGAGACTTTTTTGTGGAATGACGTGGAGTGGTGGAGCGAGCGCGAAGACGAACTCACTGAACGATTCAATGCATGGCTAGCACGTTAGTTTCAAACTTCTCTACGCTTGTTGAGCCACCTGTTGGCACATGTAGGGGGGCAAGAGTTTCCCATAGACGCCTGTCGAACTTACCATACTATTGAAGTGCGGATGCGCTAGTCTTGGCCAAGCCAAATTTAGGTGTCTTCAGAAAACAGCCGGCAATTAGAACGAGAAAGTTGAGTCGTCAGGATTCTCCAATGAGTCCTTAAGTGTAGCCAAGAACTCGGCTGCAGGCGCGCCGTCTAGTACGCGATGGTCCCAAGTCAATGACAGATTCATTTGCTTTTCCTTGACTGGGCGTTCGGCCTCCCATCGGACTCCGTCGCGGATACCTCCGACACCCAAAATGCCCGATTGTGGCGGATTGATGATTGGTGTGAAAGAGTCAACTCCGTACATGCCAAGGGAGGAAATGGTGAATGTTCCACCCTCCACGTCTCCAAGTGTTAGCTTGCCGTCTCGAGCACGGTCCGCCAGGTCAGCAGACTCCCTTGAAATTTCGATGAGGTCTTTTGAATTCACATCTTGGATTACGGGAACTATTAAGCCCTCAGGCAAAGCGACCGCAATACCCATGTTTACCTGCTCGTGCATCTGCAGGTGATCGTCGTGCAGGAAGGCATTTAGAGAGGGATGGACAATAAGGGCATTGGCAGTGGCGACGATGATCAAATCGGTGAACGCAACGCGAACGTCGTCAGCAGCCCATTCTTCGTTCAATCTGGACCGGAGTGCGATGCAGTTGTCCATTGCGACCTGCATGTTCATCGTTAGCTGAGCCGATCCCCGCAAGCTGTCCGTCATTCGCCGGGCGATAACTTTTCGTAGCCCAGTCATGGGTACCAAGCCGTCGTCACTTGGCTGTGCGTCAGCGGTATCCACAGACTCCACATCTTCAAGGGTAATGCGTCCTCGTGGGCCCGTGCCGGTTAGGGAAGCAAGATCGATGCCTCTTTCTTTTGCCAAACGCCTTGCGGCTGGAGAGGATGCAACACGACGCGAATTGGACCCGGAATCTTGTCGCGATGCTTGAGTCGCGCTGTGTGCCCTATTGTCAGATTCTGCTGGCATTGCAGATGAGGCATTCTCCTGATCAAAGTCCGTGTTGTCCACTTCGATATTTGGATTTGGTTGGCCGGAGGGCAACTCGTCAGGAATGGATTCCTCCTGAGCGTAAATCCAGCCAATGACATCTCCAGGGTGCATAGTCGTACCTGATGGAACAATGTGCTTGACTGTTCCGCTCGACTCTGCGTCGACATCCATATTGACCTTTTCGGTTTCAAGTCGATAGAGTTGAGCCCCTTCCTCTACAAGATCGCCATCGCGAACATACCACTCGTCAACCGTGCCTTCAGTCATGGTCATGCCGACCTTAACCAAGTAGATTTCCTTAGGCACTCGAAACTTCCCTAGATCGTCCGATTGTTAACAATCCCAACCGAGACGCTTCTCTCAATGTAGCGCTTACGTCGAACAGTCGGGGACCGTCTTGCTTAACAACGCAATTGACTGTTTGGTCTTTCGCCAAGTACTCTTCTCTTTCGCCGTCAAAAGCCACGACCATTGGACCGGAAAACGATTTGCACTGGTTAAATCGGAGTTCTTCACAGCTAACAATTCTGACATCGCGAACGAGACCGGGCGCAATTGCTGTCCTCACAGTTCGCGAAGTTTCATTTTCGACATTGAATGTCAATGCGGCACCGCGTTTCTCATCGGCTCTAACTTGCATACACGCTCCGGCAACACCAACCATGCCGATTTTCGCGGCATCCGCTTGAGTCACCACAGCAAAGGCGTACTGCTCTGGGTCGACTATAGCTCTCGCGCCAGTAAATTTGTCGTGAGTTCCGACTACGTCAACAAGCGCGAGACTGTCGTTGCGATTGTCGTCGAAAGAGACGTGGACCACTTTGCTTTTGACAGAAATCGCCTGTTCATCCAAGTGCTTCCTGGCTATATGACCAGCGGCAATTCCCGCGGATGTCGCTTCGGTCATGCTTGCCCACGCGTTGTTGGTTCCGGTACTCAAGGCGATTAGAGGAATATCTCGCCAGCCTTTGGTTATGGCACGATTCGTGCCGTCGCCACCAAGCGAAACCACAAGATCCACTCCGCGTAGCTTGTCTGCTGCGCATTCAGAATCCGTCGACAAACCCTCCGACTGCACGTCAAGTTCTTGACCTTGTATTCCCAGTGACCTCAATGCGGAACGCACTATGCCACCGGAGTCGTCAAGATAGTGAATATCGGGACAACAACTTGAACACAATGCTGCCAAGAAGCGACGTACAACCGCAACCTTCTCCTCTGTGCTGCTGACCGAAGCCCCAGCTGTCAATCGACGAATATCCTTTCCCGCATTGGGATTGGCGATGATCCCAATTTGCAAACTCTGACCTCAACTAAACAATTCGCGTACTTCGCTCGCAATTTTGATTGCGTTGGGAAGGTAGGCTTGTTCGAGCACCGGGCTAAATGGAACTGGAGAGAAGGGAGCGCCGACTCTCGTCACGGGAGCGTCTAGATAGTCAAAGGCGTGTTCCTGTATCTGGGAGGCGATTTCCCCTCCTAGTCCACCGAATCGCACAGCTTCGTGAACAACGACCGCTCTATTGGTCTTGCGGACCGACTCAAGAATCGATTCTGTATCGAGTGGTTGGAGTGAGCGGAGATCGATGACTTCAGCACTGATTTCTTCGCCTGCCAGCGTTTCGGCTGCTTTCTCAGCCTCTCCGACCATTCGACTATAGGTAACTACCGTTACGTCGGTGCCTTCCCGGACGACATTTGCACTCCCAATTGGAACCTCATAGGGCTCTTCGGGCACTGGTCCTCTATTGCGGAGTGACAGTTTGTTCATCACAACAAATACCGGATTATTGTCGCGAGCCGCCGAGATTATTAGCCCCTTGGTGTCGTAGGGAGTTGAAGGCGCCACGACTTTGAGTCCTGGCAAGTGGCAAATCCAAGCTTCCAGACTCTGGGAGTGTTGTGCGGCCATGTTTATTCCGCCTCCGGACATGGTCAAGACCGTAATGGGAAGCGTTGCCGAACCTCCGAACATGTATCTCATCTTTGCCATCTGATTGGCAATTTCGTCCATGCACTCACCCATGAAATCCATGAACATGATGTCGATGATCGGGCGCAATCCGGTTGCTGCCGCTCCAACGCCCAATCCCACGATGCCTTCCTCAGAAATGGGCGTGTCCACAATCCTGCGATCTCCGAATTCGTCGAGCAGGCCGCGAAACGAACCGAAGACGCCGCCAGCGCCAGCTACGTCTTCGCCAGCTACAAACGCTTCGTCTTGTTCAATGAGAATAGATCGGACCGCTTCGGATACGGCACCAATGTATGTCGTTTCCCGACCTGGCGTATCGGTTTGGGCCTTCACGACAACGGAGGGGTGTGAAGTAGAGTAGAGCTACGCATATACGTCCTCAAGAAGCGTGGCGGGATCCGGCATTGGACTTGATTCAGCGAATTCGATTCCCCGTTGAACTGCACTCAGGATCTCTTCATGTATAGCTTTTGCTTGATCCGCACTCAATACCCCCAGTTCTTGCAGTCTTGCTTCAAACATATGGATTGGGTCGCGCTTTTGCCATTCCGCAAGCTCTTCGTCGGTGCGATATGCCAATCCCATGCCACGGACGCCGACGTGGTCGAAGAATCTATAGGTCTTGCATTCAAGTAGCGTGGGACCGGACCCACTCTTTGCTCGAGCGATCGCAGCGTGAACCGACTCATAGACAGCAATGGCATCCATGCCGTCGACGACCACGCCGGGCATGCCGTAGCCGCTTGCTCGATCAGCGACATCCAAAATCGCCTGATGAGACTCTTGCGGAGTGTATTCTCCGTAGCCGTTGTTCTCGCATACGAAGAGCAGGGGAAGTTTGTAGAGAGAGGCCATGTTTGCCGCCTCATGAAACGATCCTTCATTGCTCGCCCCGTCCCCAAAGAATGTGACGGTGACGTTGTCCGATTCGCGATACTTTAATGTGAAAGCTGCGCCAACGGCAATCGGTGGGCCAGCACCCACAATGCCGTTTGCTCCCAACATGCCGAGATCCATGTTGGATATGTGCATGCTTCCACCCTTGCCCTTGCAGTAGCCAGTGGCACGACCATAGAGTTCGGCGAACATAGGACCAAATTCCCCGCCCTTTGCAATGAGATGTCCATGGCCTCGATGGGTGCTGGTGATCCAGTCCTGATTGGAGAGTTGGGACATTACTCCAGCCGCAATTGCCTCTTGCCCAACGTAGAGGTGAAGCGCACCGGGAATCTTGCCAGCTTCAGCGAGCTTTCCAGCTTCGGTCTCAAACGTCCGGATTCGCACCATACGGCGGTGAATGTCGAGCAATGTGGAATCACTCAAGTCCATTGATCCTCCATAGAGGCTGCGAGCCTCTTCTGCGTGCGCGTGCGTCTTGATTCGGATTTTAGCGACATAAGGGTTTGTAGGATTTTGGTATTGGTGATGTGCCTTTGTTTGCCATGGCACAGACAATATCAATAATAGACTTGATCGAGGAACATGAGCGTTGGAATGCAAGCTGCCAAGTTGAGAGAGAGTCTGGGTCACCCAGTGATTGATGCTGACGGGCATTGGTTGGAGTATGGTCCAGTGGTTGTTGAGGCGATGCGCAAGATTGGAGGACCTACAGCGACCCAGGCTGTAACCACTAATGGTGGTCGAGTAGGGCGTAGTTTGCGCATGACACCTGAACAACGCCGACGCGAAAATGTTGCGCAGGAGGCATTCTGGGGCGCACCAACGAAAAACACTCGCGACCGAGCGACCGCCATGATGCCCAGGTTGCTATACGAGCGATTGGATGAGTTTGGCATCGACTTCGCGATCTTGTATCCCACTATGGGATTGGGTTTGCCGAGGGTCAATGATCGGGAGTCGCGTATCGCCGCTTGCAGCGCATTTAATACCTATTGCGCTGAGCTGTTCGATCCCCTTAGAGATCGCGTCACGCCAGCTGCGGTTATACCGATGCACGAGCCTGAAGAGGCCATTGCAGAACTCGAGCATGCAGTAGGAGAACTAGGTTACAAAGTCGTAATGCTCAATAGCATGATCGATCGGCCAGTGCCTGCTATTGAGGAGTCAAACCCATCTGCAGCTGGATTGGTACGGTGGTTTGACATGTTTGGCATTGATAGCGCTCACGACTACGACATTGTCTGGGAAAAATGCAGGGAGCTGGGGGTGTCGCCAACATTTCACCGTGGTTCCCGCGGAAGAGCGTTCAGAATGTCCGTTTCAAACTTCTGCTACAACCATATTGGTCACTTTGCGGCCGCATCTGAGGCTGTGTGCAAAGCGCTGTTCTTAGGAGGAGTCACACGACGTTTTCCCGATCTCAACTTTGCATTTCTCGAAGGCGGAGTCGGCTTTGCCTGCTTGTTATACGCGGACCTAATCAATCACTGGGAGATAAGAAATCGGGATGCGTTGTCCTTCACAGACCCAGGCAATCTTGACTTGGAGGTATTGGATGAACTTGTAGAGAAGTATGGCGGCACGGAGATGGTCGATGCAGTCAAAGAGCGTCGCAGCATAAGCACACGAAATGATGCCAACACCATTGGAGGGATTGAGGAATTGGACGATTACTCGCGCTGCGAGATCGCGACAAAGCGAGATTTCCTAGACCTGTTTGTCGAGCGGTTCTATTTTGGCTGCGAAGCGGATGACTCCTCGAATGCTTGGGCGTTCAATCGCAGGTTCAATCCACTGGGTGCACAGATCAAGGCATTGTTCGGTTCTGATATCGGCCACTTTGATGTGCAAGATATGGCAGGCGTATTGCCAGAAGCCTACGAGCTAGTTGAAGAGGAAAAAATCACAGACCGAGACTTTAGAAGGTTTGTGTTCGAGAATCCAGTGAAATTCTGGGGAGAAACCAACAGCAACTTCTTCGAAGGCACTCGAGTCGCTGATCAGGCTAGTGTTCTCTTGTCGAACTGAACCAACCGAACATACCTCTGGAGCTATCACCGTACTCAAAAATCCAACTTGAGCTAGTAGAAAAAGAAATGAAGTAGTCTCCAAAGATCATCTGTGGAGGCGGGAAGCGAGGTTGTCAATTCGAGCAAGAGTGACACGAAGAGTTGGCCCGAATTCGCTAGCGAGAAGGCTCTGTTTGTACTGGTCGCAACACGGTAGGACTTGCGTTCTGAAAAGCTGCAATGAATCCGTCAATGCACAAGCTATACGTTCCAGTAGTCCCTTATGGTGAACACGTCTACGCAGCCACTCACAATGTGGTCTGTCGCTATCTACTCTACGGATCGTCGTAACCCACGAGAAACCCTAAGATCCACGAAACCGACCATTTCACGCGCACTCGATCGTCACCAGGAACGTCCAGTAACATCGTGAGCGCAAACGCGTGATTGCATGTGCTTGAGTAACGAATGAAGCGAAGCAAATTGAGTAGTGCTCTCAGAGACTTTGGTCGCCTCAAAGACGTCCGGCAACTTTCGAAAGACGACGAGCATCGCATCGAAGAGCAGCCCAGGTTAGTAAGCCGGTTCTATGACGTAGTCACTAGGTTCTACGAGTTTGGCTGGGGCACGACGTTTCACTTCTCCCCGCGACAGCCTGGTCAGAGCTTGCGTAAGTCGCAGCAACGACACGATGAGGCAATCGGGGAACTGCTTCAACTGAAGCCGGGGATGCACGTTGCCGATATCGGTTGTGGTGTGGGTGGACCGCTCGTCAATATCGCCCGGGCAACCGGCGCGAGTATTACGGGTATTAATTTCAACTCTCACCAGATACGCCGTGGCGAGGACCGTGTGCGGCGCGAGGGACTAAGCGACTCATGCTCGTTTCTGTATGCGAACTATATGGATGTCCCACTGGAGAACGGCACATTTGATGCAGCGTATTCGTTCGAGGCTGTGTGCCATTCGCCAAACAAGCCGCTAGCGTTCCACGAGCTCTTCAGGCTGCTAAAACCCAATGGCAAAGCCGCGATAGTGGATTGGTGCTTAACCAGTACGTTCGATAGCGCAATTGACCAACACGTAGACGTTCGGGACCGGATCGAGAGAACCAATGCGACGCCCGAACTGCTGACAACTGACCAATATGTCGACGCTATTCTCAGTGCGGGCTTTGAGGTCATCGAAGCCGTTGACCAACAGGCGACGAACTGTCATCCTTCAACGCCTTGGTACATGGCACTACAGGGACGAGATGCTTCCATGTCTTCGTTCGCTCGAGTTCCCGCCGGTCGTGCTCTGACCGAGGGAGTCACCCGTGTTCTTGAATGGATGCGTCTGGCCCCCGCCGGGACCTACGAGGCCGCTCGGATTCTCAATGTCGCCGCAGACGCTCTGGTTGAAGCGGGCGAACTTGGCATTTTCACGCCAAGTTTTTTGGTACATGTGCGCAAGCCGACATAAAGAGAGTCTATTGCTGGCACTGTCCAATGCGGCGCGACTTTCAAGATAGCCAACTCCGAATCCTGAAGGTTAGTGCCGATCGGCAACATCGGAGGCGTTGTTCTACAGCGACATTCTCTACTTAGCATGTTGGGGACTTCCCTTTAGCTAATCTTCGAGAACGGGCTGCTAGATTGAATGTCGCTCACAACTCCACTAGTTGTGAGCGACAAGTTTGCTTATCTAAGTCGACATTGTGCTAGTTCGTCCACTTTGCCAATGGCCTACTAAACAGGGGAGTAGGAACGGTGGGGTCGACGCGGAAAAGTAAGCTCCTCGGGAATTGCAAACGCGCAGAAGTGCAAGATTTGATCCTCGTACAGCAAAGCGCCGCCGGTGAGTCTTTCGTCCTTGAAGCGCACGTTTATTCCTTCGCACACGCCTTGAAACTCTTTAGTCCAAGCCGATTTGAGCTGGTCATTGAACTCATTGACCGCGTGAATGCATTGGTCCTGAGCGTTCATATCAGAGTCCGATGTGACTTTGTCGGATTGAGGCAGAGCGGAGTCTACGGCATCTAAGGCATAGCTTCGTAGGAGCTTGTTGATCACCTTATTGTGAGTTGATTCACTTGCGAAGAGCTCCATCCCCGTAACATGGCCGTCAATCAGGAATACTGAACCAACTTGTTTGGGATGATGCTTGAAGGATTTCACGTATTCATTGATTCGGTCTTCCGAAGACACGTACAGTGCATCCGAAGCCGCTGAAGGCGAACGGGCATTCATCCTCGAGGACTTTTCGTCAATATCGGACCAAATGCCTGACTGGTCGCTGCGATATTCGTTTGAGGACGCTAGATTCATTGAGACAGCCCTGTTTCCCAATGCGCGACCACGTGCATAGTGCATCCTGTTTGCCACCGTAAACCGCTGTTTTTTTCGATCAGCGTGCTCGTGATGCCAACGGCCGGCTTCAACGCACGAAACGGGTAATTTCTGCTCGGTCTTGGGAGAAACGAGCACTGTCACATTCAATATGCGATTTTGCATCGCACCCAAAAACTCTTCTCCTTCAAACAGGAGAGCTTGCTCGCCTGCTTTGTTGCGAAAAAGAATGTTCGAGACGCTGGCGCCTCCGTCTAGTTCCTCGATTTCGAACAGCGACGAAGTCAAACCCTCATCGAGGATGATGTAGTTGGGCTCAATGTTCGCTTTGCGGAACAACGGAACCATTGCTAGGTTGTTGCAAATCGAGGGTTCCCCGATTCCCAACTCAGCAAGACAAGAAAGTAATGCAGTATTCAAGAATAACCTCCGGTAGTCTATAACGATACAAATGTATAGTAGATTAAGATATCAGATGTGGTCGGTTACCTCCGATTTGGTCGAAAAAGTGCGGGATTTGCGCTAAACGGATAATTAGTAAGCACTAGCGTAAAATTTTTTCTAGTGATATTGTTGCAATCGTATCTCCCGCTTATTTTTCGCTATTTTAAACAATTTCCGAGGAAATCTCAACTGTTAGGGACCGATTCATAGCTTTTGCTCGTCGTTTTGCTACGAATGTGAGAGACGCAACACGCGCAGATTCGCATTCGCATCAAACGACATTTTGTAAGGGAAACGTCACACTTGGTGTGGGAGACACCTCACGGTTTCAAACTAACGGGTGCTGCGGCAATTGGCGGCGGTCGTGGCGATTTCTCTTGACCGCATTAGCGTCGCAATCAGCCTCGAACTAGCGACTATCCAACGATGCAATCCCTAACACATCTTCACGATGGCAAGAGTTTTCGGCCTTGAATGGTACGCCCGCAGGGACTCGAACCCCGAACCCCCAGGTTCGAAGCCTGGTGCTCTATCCAGTTGAGCTACGGGCGCTGGTGTGGAGATGGCAATTATAGGGACGAAAGTTGAGGATTATGCAGGCTACGACATGTTTGTGCCGCTGGGCGAGTTGGGTGGCGTGATAATCTATCGGGTCTTTTTCCAGCGACTCCAATCACGAGAAAATGGTATTCGACACGGTTGACGATGCGATAAAAGCCATAGGTCGCGGGGACCTTGTCGTGGTCGTAGACGATGAAGATCGAGAAAACGAAGGCGACTTGATCATGGCCGCAGGAAAGGCGACATCAGACAAGATTGCCTTCATGGTCAGACATACGAGCGGAATTCTCTGCGCTCCAATCACGCAGGAACAAGCCGACCGGCTCAGCTTGGAACCAATGGTGTCGCGCAACAATGCCCCGCTCGCTACCGCTTTTACTGTCAGCATTGACTACAAGCAGGGCTTGTCAACAGGAATTGCCGCAGAGGAACGGGCCAACACCGTCCAAGCACTTGCAAGCAACAATACACAGGCCGCGGATTTCGTCAGGCCAGGTCATGTCTTCCCATTGGTCGCGCGAAGAGGAGGTGTGTTGGTAAGATCCGGGCACACGGAAGCGGCGCTTGACTTGGCCACATTGGCGGGATGTGCGCCGGTGGGTGTATTGGCTGAGCTTGTGAACGATGACGGCAGCGTAATGCGTTTGCCAGAATTGATCGAGTTTGCCAAGCAAAACAATCTTTACATCATCTCCATCGCCGACCTTATTGCATGGAGACAACGGCGGGAAAAGCTAGTCGAGCGCACGCATGAATTCTCGGTCAAGACTCGTGTGGGCGCCGCTCAAGGCTACTCCTACAGAACGAAATTTGAGGATGCCGAACATTTGGCGTTGGTGTTCGGTAATTTGCGAACAACAGGTAGCGTTGTAGTTAGAATCCACCGCGAAAAACTCGTTGAGGACATCTTTGGCCCACAAGACATACACGAATCACGGCTTGTAGACGTTTCTCTTGATCGATTAGTCCAAGAGGAAGCCGGTGTGTTCATCTATCTTCGTGGAGGATTTGCAGGTGTACCCTTGGATCAGTTACATGCCGAGAGATCAAGCCGCGAATCTCTTCGAGCCCGCGAATGGCTAGAAATTGGAGTTGGTGCTCAGATACTGCGAGACTTGGGCTTGACCAATATCACGATTTTGGCCGGAAGAAAGGTGGACTATGTGGGATTGGAAGGGTTTGGCCTACATGTGGATGATGTGAAACTTATCGAATGAACAATTTGATCTTTAGGGAATTAGTGCCTTGAGCGGTTCAGTTCTGCCGAAAATTGGAATTACCCTCGGCGACCCAGCCGGCATTGGTCCAGAAGTGCTGGCCAAGGTGCTCACTACGGTCCAAAGCAAGTGCGAGCCAGTTATCTATGGATGCGAGTGGGCATTGAGAGACGGCGCAAGGGTTGGGGACGTTGATTTGGAGATGCGTAACGGGTTCACGATCGTTGACGTCAACATCCCCAGACCAGACAGATTCGAATTCGGAAAAGTGTCGGCACGGTGTGGCGAGATTGCCGTCAAGTCCGTGGAGACCGCAATTGCGGATGCGATGCGCGGCGATATACGAGCCATCATGACGTGTCCGTTGCACAAGGAAGCCATTCATGCGGCCGGTTACGCGGACATTGGCCACCAAGAGATACTTGGAAGGATTACACGATCAAAAGCCGTCGCGACCATGCTTATGACTCCTGGGTTGCGTGTTGTGCATCTCTCCACACACAAGTCGCTCATCGAAGCGGCACGTTTCGCCACTAGAGAAAATGTCCTCGAAAAGTTGCAGCTCTGTGCGACGACTTTCGGCCAATGGGGTCTACCTAATGTGAGAATTGGCGTTGCAGCGCTTAACCCGCATGGTGGTGAGGGCGGCTTGCTAGGTCGTGAGGAATTGGACGAAATTGGACCTGCAGTTCGCGAAGCTCGAGAAGGTGGCATACAAGCGGAAGGACCTCTTCCAGCAGATTCGATATTCAACAAGGCTATTGCTGGCGAGTATGACGTGGTGCTGGCCATGTACCACGACCAAGGACACATCGCAATAAAGGTCCACAATTTTCACGAGAGCATCTCGGCAACGATGGGAATTCCATTCGTTCGAACTTCGGTTGACCACGGTACGGCATTTGACATCGCTGGACAGGGAATTGCGGATCCTCGGAGCACCGTCGCAGCCATTGAAGCTGCGATTACACTTTCTACCGGCAAGTTGTGATTGGATTCAGTTTCTGAGGAATTGCGCAAACGGGAGCACGGCATGGCGCGAGCTGCTGTATTCAGAGAAGTAAACAAAGCAATGGAAGTCGAGGAGATCTCGATTTCAACGCCTGGACCACGCGAGGTTCTAGTTCGGACAGTGGCGGCGGGAGTCTGTCACTCCGATCTTCACTTCTTTAACGGCACATATCCGAGCCGCCCGCCCATGGTGCTGGGCCATGAGTCCGCCGGCATAGTTGAACAAGTGGGATCAGACGTTCACTACGTCAGCCCGGGCGATCATGTGATTACGTGCTTGTCGGTGTTTTGCGGACATTGCGAATACTGCCTCACTGGACATCTGTCGCTTTGCCAGTCGCCAGAGACTCGACGAGGACCAAATCAGGAATCGCGTTTGTCCCAGAATGGCGATCCGTTGGTTCAGTTCGCCGACTTGGGTTCATTTTCCGAGTTAATGCTGGTTCACGAACACTCGGTTGCTAAGATCCGAAAAGATATGCCGTTGGATCGAGCAGCGCTAATCGGCTGCGGCGTCACCACGGGCATTGGAGCGGTCATTCACACAGCAGACGTCGAGCCGGGATCCAGTGTGGCCGTTATCGGTTGTGGAGGGGTTGGCCTGTCGTGCGTAAACGGTGCGGCAATAGCCGGTGCGGGGAAAATCATTGCCGTCGACCGCGTAGCATCGAAGTTGGAGCTTGCAAAACAGTTCGGCGCGACAGATTGTGTAGATGCCAGCCAGACTGATCCTGTCGATGCAGTGCGGGAAATTAGCGGCGGTGGCGTCCATTATTCCTTTGAGGCCATAGGATTGAAAATAACAGCGGAGCAAGCGTTTCGCATGCTGCGTGCTGGAGGCACAGCGACCGTCATCGGAATGATCCCGCCTGGAGAAATGGTTTCTCTCCATGGTCCAGATTTTCTGCAGGAAAAGACCCTTCAAGGCTCGATGATGGGCTCAAACAGATTTCGTGTAGACATGCCTCGATTCGTGGATTTCTACCTTCGCGGCTCGCTGCATCTTGACGACTTGTTGGCGAAGACAATCCAGCTTGATGAAGTGAATGACGCTCTAGCCAAGCTGGAAACCGGCGAAGAAGCGCGTCACGTAATAGTGTTTGATTAGCTAACGCGTCGCTACAACTAACGACGACCAAGGATTTTGGTACGTCTAATCTTGAGTCCGCATGACTTACGGTGTCCTGGCAAAGTCGCCACTGAAAGACCACGGACCATGAACAGCACTTTCTAGGAGCAACAGCAATGCGTTGGATTTCCTTCCAAGCGGGCGATGCCAATTCATTTGGCTTCCTTACTCAGGATGACTTGATCCATGACGTCGGCTCTATTGCGAAGCACGAAACTCTTGGAGCGGCACTGAGAGGTGGTGCCTTGCCAGGGCTAGTTGCCATAGCCAGTGAGAATGAGCCAACTCACACTTTGTCAGACGTGACGCTTTTGCCGCCGATTACTGACCCAGACAAGATTCTCTGCGTAGGACTGAACTACCGGGCACACCAGCAGGAAACCGGCAGAGGGGGAGAAGATCATCCCACGATTTTTGTGAGGTTTGCCGCAGCTCAGGTCGGCCATCGGGGCTACATGGTGCGGCCGATTGAATCGAACACGCTAGACTTCGAGGGCGAGATTGCCATGGTCATTGGCAAGCGCGGGCGCCGAATCCAAAAAGACGACTACATGGAGCACATATTCGGTTTCAGCTGCTACAACGACGGCAGTGTACGAGAGTTTCAGCGACACACGAGTCAGTTTACTCCGGGCAAGAACTTCATGAACACAGGAGGATTTGGCCCCTGGATCACGACTGTGGACGAGATTGACGACTTAGATGAGATGGAACTGAAAACTCATGTGAATGGCAAACTCATGCAATACGCGAAATCTTCGGATTTAGTGTTTGGGTTTGCCGATTTGATCTCGTATTGTTCGACTTTCGTTGATCTTGTACCCGGAGACGTAATCGTGACTGGTACCCCTGGTGGAGTCGGGTCTGCCCGCAATCCACCGGTCTACTTAGACGAAGGTGACAGAGTGGCGGTATCAATCAATCCAATCGGGACGCTTGAGCACGAAGTGATTGTTAGGTGAGATCTGCCAAACAATCGATGTGCAATTCAATTCTGGTTGGCAGTTTGAATGAATTCTAGGACTTTTTCGGGGTGATCGGCCGCCCTCGACACTCGCTTCCAATGTTTCAACACCGAACCATCAGTGCCGACGACCACGGTTGATCGGATGACACCCAGCATTTTCTTGCCATACATAGTCTTCTCACCGTATGCTCCATAATTCTTCATGACTGAATGATCTGGGTCACATAGTAGGGTGAACGGAAGTTGATACTTGTCTACAAACTTTCTGTGAGCCTTTTCGTTGTCGGGCGAAATGCCCAAGACCACGGTGTTGTTGTCCTGGATTTCGTCCCACAAGTCTCTGAAGCCGCACGCTTCCTTGGTGCAACCGGGCGTGTCATCGCGGGGGTAGAAGTAGACTACGACATTCTTGCCTTTGAAGCTTTCCAGTGAAACGTTGTTGCCGTCAGTGTCAACTAGGGTAAACGAGGGAGCAGCTTTTCCTACTTCTATTGACATGTCGAAGAATGGTTGGTAGTTTGAGTTGTCTCAAGTATACGCGACGAGAATTCTGTGGTTTGGACGTCCGATGGAGGTAGCAACTGAAGCGGGCCGCACAAGGATTCAAGTGTCGTGGTGGAGTAGTGTGAAATGGAATTCACGGATTTGATCAAAGACAGGACAGCAAGACTTCTGCTCTACGTGATTGGTTCTAGCGTGACAATGCTAGCGATGCTTGTCGTGCTATCAAGTTGCATGTCTCTCAAGCCTCCCAGCAATACCGCGAACCTATGCACGGTATTCGAGGAGAAGCGCGCTTGGTATCGACACGCCCTGAATGCCGAGAAGAAATGGCAGATTCCTGCTCCGATCCTCATGGCGGTCATTTACCGTGAGTCGAGCTTTATCCACAATGCACGTCCCCCGCGTAAGAGAGTGTTGTTTGTCATCCCTTGGAAACGCCCATCAACCGCTTTCGGCTATGCGCAAGCGCTTGATGAAACTTGGTCGGACTACGTCAAACGCACGGGGAACAGGAATGCTAAGCGGAGCAATTTTCGAGACTCGATTAATTTCGTGGGCTGGTACTTGGACGGCGCTGCGCACCAAGCTAATTTGCAGCGTTGGGATGCAAAGAGTCTATACCTCACCTACTATGCAGGTGTGAACGGCTACATGTCTGGAGAGTGGAACAAATATCCACGCTTGGAGTTTGTCGCAGAGGAAGTCGCACAAATGTCTTCAACTTACGAAAACCAATTGCGCGAATGCACGAAAGGGCCAGGCCGACACTACTACTAGTCAACTTCATCTGGAACGTGGACGACTTTGTATATCGCTCCACGAAAATCGTCTGAGATCAGTAAATTGCCATCGTTGTCGACTAGTACATCATTAGGCCTCGCGTTGGAACGCTGCCCGTCTAGCCAAATATCGACAAAGGGATAGTAGGTAGGCTCATCTTCGTCAAAACGTACGACCGAAACTCGATAACCCACCTTTGCCGATCGATTCCATGAGCCGTGTTCCGCAATGAACAACGCGTTTTGGTAGTTGGCTGGAAAAGCATTCGCGGTATAGAAATCCAACCCAAGAGCCGCTGCGTGGGCTTGGATGTTGACGACGGGCGTTTTGTAGTCGACTTCCTCTTGACGTTGGCTCCCAAATTCTGGGTCCACTAGATTGTCGCCGTGTAGGAAGGGATAACCAAAGTGCGAACCGGGTTTCTCCACTACGTTGATTTCCTCAGGCGGCCGGTCGTCTCCCCACCAATCACGACCATTGTCGGAAAACCACATCTGATTGGTTTCAGGGTGCCAATCAATTCCCACACTATTGCGCACACCGTGGGCATAGATTTCGAACTCTCCATTCGAAGGGTCCATTCGAACGATGCTTGCGAATATCTCATCTTCGGATAGGCAGATGTTGCATGGGGCACCGACGTTGAAGTACAAGAATCCGTCGGGGCCAACGGAGAGGTATTTCCAACCGTGAGCTCTCGCGCGGGGCAAACTCTCGTTAACAACCTTCGGTTCTGGAGACGAACGATAGGTCTCCTCAATGTTTTCGTATTTCAGGATTCGATTGTGTGCTGCGACATAGAGATCATCGCCATGGAGTGCTAAGCCAGTGGGCATCGCTAAGCCCGTCTCAAAGGTTACTACCTCGGGCTCTGTCGCGGTCTCGTCAGATGGAACAACTGCGTAGAGACTGCCGCGACCCCTACTCCCAACGAAAAGCACACCGGATTTTGTCAATGCCATCTGACGGGCAGACGGCACCTTGTCGGTGACGGTTGTTAGATGAAACACGTTGCCCAGGCTGTCGGTTAGTTCGGTCGGTTCCTGTGCTGAGCACGTTAAAGCTAATATGAAAAGCGCGGCAATTGTGAAGTGCTTCATCGAAAGGGTCTCCAAGTTCAGAAATGAGCATAACTGAACGCATCGAACGAATGTATGGCGCTTGGTTGGAAGCGAAGGGCTACCAGCAGCGGGAAGGCCAACTACGCATGATTGAGTTCATAGATAGCGTCCTACAGTCGAAACGACCTCGTATAGGCGTAGTCGAGGCGGGAACCGGTACGGGAAAGACAATTGCCTACGCCACCTCTGCTGTACCGATCGGCAAGGAGCAGGGCAAACGCGTCGTCATTGTTACTGCAACAGTCGCTTTGCAAGATCAAATTACCAGCAAGGATCTGCCAGAACTGCGTACTCTGACCGACATTCCGTTCACCTATGTATTAGCAAAAGGACGCCGGAGATACGTGTGTCCTCGAAGGCTCAGTCATTCTGCAAACGCTACGTCCGCACAAGTGCTTGATTCGTTGGCCGAAGTCAATACCACAGAACGCGAAGTCGGAAGAAACTACGTCGAGCTCTTCGACAGCTTCGTACACGGAAATTGGGCAGGCGACATAGATCACTCACCCGTGAGTATGAGCCCGCGCCACTGGCAAGCCATTACCACTGACGCTCGAGGCTGTATCAACAACATGTGCGAGTGGTATAGCAGGTGCCCGTACTTCAAGGCGAGAGCGCAGTTCGCCGATGTCGATGTAGTGGTGACCAACTACGATTTGCTGTTAAGTCATCTACGCATAGAGTCGGACATCCTACCGGCAGCTGAGGATTGCATTTATGTGCTCGACGAAGCGCATCACCTTGCACCGAAGACGATGGATGCGTTTTCAAAGTCTTTCGGCCTCATTGCCACTGAGTCTCTGCTCAGGGACGTCAACAGGGGCATGGTTCGTTTGCTCGAACAACTCGATGACCCAGATTTATTGAAGCGTTATGTTGGAGAGTTTAGTCATGCCAACGATCTCTACGGTAATTTATCCAAACAGCTTCACAAACATATTGCCAACCTAGAGTTTCGAGATGACCGGGAGGGCACAAGGCGTTGCCGGTTTGCATACGGAGAAGTGCCGCCGGACATCCAAGCGATCGCGGCTCAATTGGCCAAAGTTTGCCAAGACATCGCGGTGTCCATCGAGCGCGTGACTGGGTGGCTGAAGGAACAAGGCGAATCGAACCAAGCGACGCTGGGTGGCAACGTCTCGCTTGACGTTTTGGATGAACTCACAGCAGCAACCCAACATTTTGATGACGCTAGAGAACTACTGTTAGACTTTGGCTACGCAGAACATGGTTCGGTGTGTGGCCGTTGGATTGAGCACATAACCCACGAGAGCCGGGAGGAATGGCGTCTCAAGTCAGTTCCTATAGAGATTAGCGAGATCCTGTCGGACAAGCTGTGGAACCGAGCCAGCGCCACGATATTCACCTCCGCAACTCTCAATGCCGGTGACGATTTTCGTCACTTCATGTCGTCTGTAGGGCTGGAAGAATCGAAAGTAGCTTTGTTGGCTCTAGAGAGCCCCTTTGACTTTCAGAAAGCAGTTGAATTCTGTGTGCCAAAGATGACTAACGAGCCCGCCGCCGGGGAAGGTCAATCCTACTCTGATGAAGTTGCAAGGGTTCTGCCCAAGTTGCTGGAACTTGAACAAAGCGCGCTGGTTTTATTTACATCCAGATCGATGATGGAATCGGTTTCGGCAAGACTGCCTGAAAGGGTTCGTCGCTACTGCATGGTGCAGTCTGCCAGCGGCCGGCATGCGCTGCTAGAAAAACATCGCAAAAGGATCGATTCTCGAAAATCGAGCTATATCTTTGGTTTGGCAAGCTATCGAGAGGGCATTGACCTGCCAGGAGCCTATTGTCGGCATGTCATAGTGACACGACTCCCTTTTGATGTACCGACCGATCCAATTGTCGAATCCAAAAAGGAGCTGCTTCAGAAGTCAGGTATTGAAGGATATCAGCTGTTCTTGCAGTTGCAGGTGCCAGAAGCCACACTGAAGCTCGTTCAGGCATGTGGCCGGCTCATACGCAACGAGCATGATTGGGGTCGAATTACTGTGTTAGATCGACGAATTGTTACAAAGCACTACGGCAAGCAAATGCTGGAAGCCTTACCCAACTACCGTAGGTTGATCGAGTGAAGTGGTAGGTTGAGAAAGGTGAGGTCCTCTCCTTGACGCAAGCTCTAAATGAGTTGCCCTTGCTATGAGCCCGTTTGAGATTCTCGGAACTTGCAGCATCACGCCTGCTGAGATTGAGAGCTTTAATTCTCTGGATCGCAACGCTCCGGTCGAGTATAGAGAATTGGCCGTCTTGCTCGCGTCTCGCTGGCAACGCACAGGATCACCGATTATTGGGATAGGAGGTGGACAGGGAACAGGCAAATCCACATTGTGTTCGCTCGTCGAGCATGCAAGCAGGATTTGTGGCGACACGATCGCCATCCTGTGTCTCGATGATTTCTATCTGACAAAGAGTGAGCGCATTGCACTGGCAAAGTCAATTCATCCTTCGTTGCAAACTCGAGGGCCACCAGGTACACACGATGTCGACCGGCTTATGGATACTGTCGAAAACTTGTCGCAAGGCCGTCTCGTAACAGTTCCTGTGTTCGACAAGGGCTTGGATGATCGAGTGGGCGTGCGCTCGGTTGACGCGGGAACGGCAAGGGTCGTTATTGAAGGTTGGTGCGTGGGTGCTGCTGCAGAACCCGTAGATCGTCTCAATAACCCAATAAACCGACTCGAACGCCAGGAAGACGCAGGAGGCAAGTGCCGAACTTGGATCAATGACCAACTTGCCGGTCCTTATAGGCGGCTGACGACAATGTTGAACGAGCTAGTCTTCATTCGCACGGTGAACATGGAGCACGTGCGCAAATGGCGGTTGCGCCAAGAGCAGGAACGACCGAGGCACTTGCGCATGGACAAGGCGTCCATCCACAAATTCATCGAACACTATGAACGGATTACGATGTGGATGCTTGAGGACCTGGTATGCAAGGCCGATGTTGTGGTGACACTAGACGAGCGACACGAAATATCGGCGTTGAGCGGTTTCGAGCAGCGACAATGACGATTTTGTCGCTATTTCACTTTGCTAGATCGTCGAGGTGCTTGCGGATCGCATTGTGGAATCTTTCGCGCAATGGCTGGTCCCCATGGGCAGTAGAACACCACGCTTGAATTAGACGCTCCACCTTTTGCTCTTCGGACTCACCTCCTCGAGTAAGACCGTGTTGCAGGCGAGAGACCTGTACTTGCATTCGCTTGCCTGCATCTTCCGGCGGAGAAGGAACATCCGCCAACACCTCTGCTCGCAGTACCAGCTCGTGCAACGCAAAAGCCTTCTTAGAAGCGTCCTCTGCGTTGCGCGCGCCAAACCAAGGTCTTCCCGTGCCCGCCTTTTCTAGCAATTCGTTCGGTGGATCCACACCGTCAGACTCTAGATTCGCGATCTCTATGTCAATGTCGATCAGCGCAATCAATTCCTCGGAGCTTCGTCGAGTCTCGAGTTCTTCACGCCGCTTGTTCAACTGCGTGGCGAGCGACGAAATCTCGTTTTCGGTGCTCTTGCGAATGCGGGTTGGCAATTCCAAATCACTAAGTTTGGAACGCAACTCATTGAGCAGCGATGAGTCCAGTTGTTGAAGAGTCGTCTTGGGATTGCTAAGCAGTTGATCAAGCTTGGCTACTTCATCCTGTGCTGTCTTAATGTTTGCATCAAGTTGGGAACGTCTCTCCTGCTGTTGCGCTTCACGTCGTTCAAACGCCAAGTTGCATAGAGCCCTAAAGTTCTTCCAAAGTCCTTGCTCCTTGCGCCGTCCGGCTGGACCTACATTTTTCCATCTTGCCTGCAGGTCCTTGATTGCGGCAATCAATTCCATAGGACTTAGCGAACTGTCTTCTACGGCTGTCTTTGCCTCGTCAATTATTTCTTCCTTTTGCCGAGAGTTTTCTGACCAGTGGTCGGCAAGCCGCGATTCCAACTCCCTCGTCAACTTACCGAACGATGCATTGATGGACTTGGACTTCGTTCGCTCAATCGGCGTAAAGGAACGCCACTCGGACTGTGCCGAGCGCAACATTCGATGAACGACTTTGAAATCTGGCTTTTCCCAGTCATATTCCTCGACGAAGGACTGCAATCGTCGGCAAATCTCCTGGCGACCTTCGAAGTTTCGTTGTCGCATAGCGGCTTGTTCGTTAAACCAAGACTCGCAGATTTGAAATGCTTTTTCCGCGGCTTTGTCGTAGCGGTCTTGTAGGCTTCTCTCGTCGCGAGATCTCAACATGCCCAAACCATTCCATCGTTCTCGCAATTCTCTAATCTTGTGGAATTGGTCTTCTGGGCTCAGGGGGTTGTTGGCGAGTTCTTCGATTGCTTCGCACAGCGCAATCCTCTTGGGTTCCTCGGCGAATTCTTGCCATCCTGACAATTGACGTATCGAAGTAATCGCTGGAGCTAGGCGGGCGTTAAACGTGCCTTGTTGTCGTTTAGGCAATCGATTGATAAGTGCAGAAATATTGCGCTCGGCGGACTTCGCTTTCTTGAGACTTCCCGAGTCAATGAACTTGCTAAGCGACTCGAGATTGGACTCAACATGTCGTATCGTTTCTTCCTCAAGTTCGTTGCATCGTTCAATAATTGACTTTAGAGATGGGACCATCTCTGTTAGTGCGGAGGTTTCATCGGCAAGAGTATTGGTCTTGCCAGTGCCAGCCAACCGTTCTTGATAACGCTCAATTTTGCGAAGGCGTCCTTGCGCAGCACTCCGAGTTGACCAAACGCGAAACCACGATTGGGATTGCGCACCCGGTTCTTGCAGCATGATTGGTTCAATCAGTGCTTCTATCTCGAGCTTTTGTCGATTCTTAGTCGCTGTTTCGCGGATTTCTCTTCGTTTGGAGTTGGCAAGTTGGTAAAACTGATCGGCAATTGCACGAGGTGCAGGTTGCTCCTTGAGGGCATCAAGCCAAAGCCGTTCGCATTCGTCGATCTCATTCTCATCGTTGTTGCTGCATTCCCTCAGTCGGGTCAAGATGCCTTCAAATTGTTGAGGCCCGCCGGCATCTATCGCAGACGGCTCAGCACGATTCGGAAACTCGCTCTTGAGCGCGTCGATATCGATCTCCGCGTGTGCATTCGCCGCCAGTTGAGCATTAAGCTGTTCGATTGCCTCGAGTGTGTGCTCCCATTCACGCTCGATCTTCTCGCGTCGAGCCGTGTAGTGAGGATCGTGTGGCAACGAACGAATTGCTGCGCCAATGATGTGCTCCGCCTGGGCTGTAAGATTCTGCTTGCGATTTCGCAGTTCCTTGAAAGCATTGAGTCGGTCTCTCACAAAACGATTGACGCTCTTGTTTTGGTGCCGACTAAGTTTCTGCAATTCCCCTAGGACGTCTTCGTCAAAGCACAGACTCAGCACTTCTTCTCTCAACTTGGGTGTCGGCAAGGCAGCAAGCGCACCAGCTGTTTCCGCACTGGAACCAAGTCTCTGCGCTAGATCGTAGATTTTCGCCGGCTCCGTGAGACTTTGGAGTCGCATAGGAAGTATGCGCGGGTCTAGAGCTAGAGGATGGTTGTCGTCAATGTTGTCGATGAGAAATTTTCGACAGATGTCCGATAGCTCTTCCTCATCGAGCAATTCTTCGTATAGCTCTAGCGAATTTGCCTTGCTCAAGGCTACTCTTCGAACTCCTAAGTCCCGGTCGTCCCGGGCAATCTTCGCGAATTGTTCTAGAGTGAGCTTTGGATCGTCGTTAAGAGCGCGAATCCTGACTTGGGGATCGGGGTGGTCTAATTTGGACCTTCGTTGGAAAAAGCTCTTGAGCATGACGGTAAATCCGTGGTCACTTGCATTGGTGACCCAATGCAAGCCCTTTTGCAGTTACGCTTGAAATTTAAGCGGCAGTTAGTCACGGTGCAATAGTGGTCGGCACCAATCGCATTATGTTACAAAATGTGTCAGTTTCGATGGGGTATTGGATTGGGCAAGCAAGGATGAGTTGGCTTGATTTGCGAGGAGCTTGCCACAAAGTAGGCAACAAGGATTGCAGTAAGGCGCAACGAGCGTCAGTTGGGTAGGGCGATACATTGGCAAGGTGGGATAGGAACAGAAGTAACGAAGTACCAGACTGGTTTTGGAATGCAATAGAGTCACCAACGGCGACGCATGTGGTCGAAATTGAAGATGGTGATGTTGTCTATCGTACATGGGACGGGAAGGGCGGATCGAGCGTTCTCTTCCTACACGGAATGTTCGCTCATTCCAGATGGTGGGATTTCATTGCTCCTCATTTCGCAGAGAGGTACAAGCCTGTAGCGTTGGACTTTACGGGAATGGGAGATTCCGACCACAGGTACGAATACTCCGTTGACACCTGTGTCGACGAAATCTTGGGAGTGGCGGACCATGCTGGGCTCCAAGACACGACGATCTTGGTTGGACACAGCTTCGGCGGTCGCATGGCAACCAAACTCATCAGTCTGTATCCCAATCGTTTTGCGGGGTTGGTGCTGGTGGATTCAGGGATGCGCGCGCCTGGTGAGCCAGAGCGCAACTACATGCAGTCTATGCCGGGAACGGGTCGAAGCAAAATATATCCAACTCGAGACGAGGCCGAGGCTCGCTTTCGATTGTTCCCTCCTCAGCCCTGCGAGAATCCCTTTGTCTTGAAACACATTGCCAAGAACTCGGTCGAGCCTGTTGACGGTGGTGGATACACGTGGAAATTCGATCCGGACCTGCCGTTGACCTTCAAAGACAGTGAACTACAAGAGGCCGACTACCGATCGCTGAACTTGCCGGTCGCTGTGATCTATGGTGCAAATAGCAATTCCTACACGACGACAACTAACGAACACATGGCTACTCTAGTTCCAGAACCGTTCAGGTCAGTAGCGATTCCCGACGCGGGTCACCACGTGTTTCTCGACCAGCCAACGCTCTTTGTTGCCGAACTGCGAAAGACCCTCAGTTGGATCGAGGAAGTAAGAGCTAAATGAGAGTCGCAACTGAAAGCGGCCGACACCAATGCGAGAAATCGACTAAGCGGCTCTAACTAACGCAATTTAGTCCCAAGACAGCGCGCCGCCGGTCTGATACTCCGTGACAAGAGTTTCGAAGAAGTTCTTCTCCTTCTTCAGATCCATGATTTCGGACATCCATGGAAACGGATTGGATACACCGGTGTAGCGTCGTTCCAACCCAATGCTGGCGAGGCGACGGTTCGCTATGTATTGAAGATACTCGGTCATTTTGCGAGCGTTCATTCCAAGGATTCCACGAGGCATCGTATCGTGAGCGTAGTCTACTTCTAACTCGGTTCCTTCAACGATCATGTCCGAAGCCAATTGCCGCATGTCTTCGTCCCATAAATGGGGATTCTCTTGATTGATCGTATTGATTACATCGATACCGAAATTCAAGTGTATGGACTCATCGCGCAGGATGTATTGGAATTGTTCCGATGTCCCCACCATCTTGTTCTGGCGGCCCATTGAAAGGATTTGTGTGAATCCGCAATAAAAGAATATGCCTTCCAGAACACAATAAAAGGCGATGAGGTTCTTTAAAAGGGTCTTGTCCGTCTCAATCGTTCCCGTTGTGAAATTCGGATCGGAAAGTTCCTTGGTGTACTTCAGTGCCCACGAAGCCTTCCGCGCTACCGAGGGAATTTCGTGATACATGTTGAAGATTTCGCCTTCATCCATCCCGAGAGATTCAATGCAGTATTGGTAGGCGTGCGTGTGAATGGCTTCTTCAAACGCTTGGCGCAGCAAATACTGACGGCATTCAGGATTCGTGATCAAGCGGTAAACGGCTAGCACCAGATTGTTGGCGACTAGCGAGTCAGCGGTCGAAAAGAATCCTAAGCTGCGCTTGACGATGCGACGTTCATCCTCCGTCAGCCCGTCTGTGGACTTCCACAGAGCTACATCTGCCTGCATGCCGATTTCTTGCGGCATCCAATGATTGTTGCAGCCGTGGATGTACTTCTGCCACGCCCAGTTGTACTTTAGTGGCACCAATTGATTGAGGTCCGCTCTACAGTTGATGATGCGCTTCTGGTCAACTGTAACTCGTTCGAAGTCTTCGTCCTCAGAGAAGACTACGTCGTCAATACTTCCGTTCTGAGCCTTGCTCTGCAGTAGCGCTTCCGTAGCTCCGTGCTGCATTTGATTCGCGTTCTCCAGTTTCTCCGGGTCACGAAGAGTAAGAGAATTGGAGATTTCCGCATCCTTGCGAAACTTGCTGTGACTGTTTTCGCCCCGTTTGGGCGAGGGAAGCGTATCCGCCGTTCTTGTTACAGCTACGTCCTTGTCGTCGTCCCAAGTCAGCATCTTTATCGTTCCTCCCAACCCTATTCAATTAACGATTTGTTATGACATTGTACCGATTTGTTAACGTCTTGTTAACACAATAATTCGCCTGCCTTCCGCCCATTTCGACGCAACAGAACGAGTTCTCCCTTTGTGTCATTTTAGCCATTGCAATCGCCAATTTTTTCATCCTATTTACGGCCCTGTTTGACACCGAGACGACGGTCAACGCGACGTTTCTGTGAATTGTCGACCAACCAACCAACGTATCCTTTGACGTCTCATTCGATGCATCTACAGGAGCTTCTCGCAGTACGATCAAGAATGTGTTCTGTGCGTTCATCAGTGAATCTAGAACGGAAATGCATTAGGACACTGCAGGCACCATCGAACATGGATCCACAATGCGACTCAATCTCGTACCTGGCGAAGTTACCAAGCTTGTCTAGACAGCAGCTAGCGTCGATTGGAATGCCTCTTCGTCGCATCCATAATCGTTGCCCTATCTAAAGTACTAGATACTAGCTGCCCAGAGAGGACGCCGAGTTCTCGCCGGGTGACCCACCAAGTCTCTCAGCTCTAGGAACTAACCGAAACAACGCACTGGCAGCAAAGCGTGCTACCTATGCAACGTACAGTTCGGTCATGCACGAATCAACCACAACGCACCAAATCGAACCTACAGCTGTTCTACGCCATTGAGTTGAACACTCTATTGGCACGCTTCGCAGTCAGGATCATCGATAGAACACGATGGCGGCACTGAAACATCACCTACCACCTGACTAGCGACAGATTGTGTCACACCGCGGCCGATCGGGGCGACCGTAGTAGACGACGGTTCTGAACTTGCCTGAGCGTTAACAGATGCTTTCACTGAAATGAGCGAATCGTCATTTTCCAAAGTGGACTTTTCGGCATCTGTAGCGCCAAGTGACCTCAGATAGTAGGTCGTCTTCAGGCCAAGCTTCCACGCACTGCGATAGATCGAATCCAACACAGGACCTCTCGCTTTAGCGCAATATATGTTTAGAGACTGTGATTGATCGATCCATTTCTGACGTCTTGAAGCGCACTCCAATATCCAATGCTGGTCGAGTTCAAACGCCGTCTTATAAAGATCTTTGAGATCGTCCGACAAGTGATCGTTTTTCTGAACGCTGCCATTGTTAGCCTTTAATTCAACGGACATTACACGATCCCACATCCCTAATTTCTTGAGATCGTTTATGAGGAAAGGGTTGACGGCAGTGAAATTGCCCGACAAGTTCGCTTTGACAAAGAGGTTTTGATACGTGGGCTCAATAGACTGTGTGATGCCGGTAATGTTGGCAATTGTTGCTGTTGGGGCAATGGCCATGACATTGGAATTGCGCATGCCCTGTTCCTGCACCTTTCCGCGCAATCGCTCCCAGTCCATGGTCGATGAAGTGTCGAACTCACAATATTCAGGATTGCCGCGTTCTTGCTGCAACAGCTCTAAAGAATCGATGGGCAGGATTCCTTGATTCCACAGTGAACCTTCATAGGTGCTGTACGTTCCACGTTCCGCCGCGAGATCTGAAGAGGCTTCGATCGCAAAGTATGAAATGGCCTCCATAGAGTTGTCGGCGAACTGAACGGCAGATTTGCTGCAATACGGAATTCGCTTGATGTATAGCGCGTCCTGAAACCCCATGAGTCCCAATCCGATTGGACGATGTCGCATGTTGGAATTGCGTGCTGCCGTCACGGCGTAGTAGTTGATGTCTATGACGTTGTCAAGCATGCGAATAGCTGTTCTAACTGTCGAACGAAGCTTGTCGTAGTCCAACTCGCCGAGCTCACCGACATGGTTCGCCAAATTTATCGAGCCAAGATTGCAAACTGCAATTTCGTTGTCGGAAGTATTGAGTGTGATTTCCGTACAAAGATTGGACGAATGAATGACGCCAACGTGTTTTTGCGGAGACCGAATGTTTATCGGGTCCTTGAAGGTGATCCACGGGTGTCCAGTTTCGAATAGAGCAGTAATCATGTCTCGCCACAGGTCTACCGCACCGATTACTTTAAAGAGCTCGATTTCCCCTGAACGCGCTTTTGCTTCAGCTGCTTCATACGCTTGGCGAAATTCTCGTCCATGCAGTTCATGAAGTTCGGGAACATCGTGGGGCGAAAAAAGCGTCCAAGACTCGTTGTTCATTACCCTTTCCATGAACACGTCTGGAATCCAATTGGCTGTATGCATGTCAGGAGTGCGTCGCCTGTCGTCACCCGTGTTCTTGCGGAGTTCGAGAAACTCCTCGATGTCCAGGTGCCAGGTTTCGAGATAGGAACAAACTGCTCCCTTGCGCTTTCCTCCCTGATTTACTGCAACAGCTGTGTCGTTCACGACTTTCAAGAACGGCACCACGCCTTGGGACTTTCCGTTAGTTCCTCGAATGTAGGAATGCAATGCTCGAACGCGAGTCCAGTCGTTTCCCAGACCACCTGCCCACTTCGACAGCATGGCGTTGTCGTGAATGGAGTTGTATATGCCCTCCAAGTCGTCAGGTACTGTCGATATGTAGCAGGAGGAGAGTTGCGAGCGCACTGTGCCAGAATTGAAGAGCGTTGGAGTCGAACTCATAAAGTCGAACGAAGAGAGTTTTTCGTAGAACTCGATTGCGCGGGCTTCGCGGTACGTCTCGTTCAGTGCCAGACCCATGGCTACGCGCATGAAAAATATCTGGGGTAGTTCAAACCGAGTTTTGTCGCTGTGTAGGAAGTAGCGATCGTACAGCGTCAGCAATCCTAAATATGTGAACTGTTTGTCGCGTTCTGGCTTTAATGCCTTTGCCAATTCGTTCAAGTCAAATTGGGCCAAGTCTGGATTGAGAAAGCCCAAATCGACTCCACGTTCGATGAATGCGGGTAGGGCTCGCGCATACACGTCATTCATGTCAGGGGAGCTTTCCTGCCTCTGAAACTGCAATGCATCCGAGAACAAGAATCCAAGAACTTCGTTGCGCAAGCTCACAAACAACACACGCGCCGCGACATAGCTATATTCGGGCTCTTCCTCGATCAGCGACCGGGCAGTCATAGCCAACAGAGAAAACACTTCGCTCTCGGTGATTTGGTTGTGTGCATCATTCAGCATCTCGTCAAACAACCGGTCGCGGTCGACTTCGGTCAAGTCCGCACAAATTTCGTCGAGTACACCAGCCCAAACATTCTGTTCCAGCGGTGCGGTAGTCCCGTCGGCTCGAATAAACTCAATGGTTTTGGCAGAGAGTTCAAAGTTGGCTAGTTCCTTCTCGCGGCGCTTTTCTGCCCGTTGCTCGCGATAAATGACGTACGCTCTGACAATGCGATGCAGCTCCGCCCGCATTAGTGCGAGTTCGACTTGATCCTGTATATCCTCGATGTCGACCGTGCTGCCATCGGGGTTTGTTCTGCAAATTCTTTCAGTTACTGATGAGGCTAGCTGCTGAATCTGTTCCAGAATGGACTTTGCCGTAACGTATGCGGAACCTTCCACGGCGATGAATGCTTTGGTTATCGCCGCGACAATCTTCGTGCCATCGAATGGAACCACGGTTCCGTCGCGTTTAATAACCCTTAGAGTTCCTGCAATGCTCATATTCTGTACCCGATTCTCTTCGCCAAAGCTCACGCCTAGAACGGCCGCTCGCGCAATCGCGCTTGGTATTCCCCCCTAACAAGCTATCTTCTGACTGACCTAAAGACGATAGCGTGCCAACATTAGCCTAACATATTGCCTTAGATTCAAAAAATCGAATATAGCGGACTCAATTAGACGGAATGCCTCAACAAATGCAGATAGCTGAGCAACCTCTCACTCACGTGGAAAAGGCGGTTGCAAAGTTCAGTTTTGTCGAATTTGACGCGCGCGTTGAAGCGTACCAAAAATTGGCTTCCGAGAAAAGCGCCACTCTTCAACGGTTAATGCTCCGACGCGGAATTGCGTGGGATCGTGCGTCGGTTGACTTGTCATTCAAGGAACTAGCAGCTCAAGACTACGGGTTCGATTCCTTCGCTCACATGGATGGATTGCTGCACCCACAATTCCCCTCATTCGAGTCGGCCGAGCGAGCGGCAGTTGCCGCTGCCTATGTTGGCAACGAAGCTAGAGTTGCTCAAATCTTGAGAATTAATGACCGATTGACGAACGAATCGCCAGCGATCGCTTTGTCTTTGGGAATCTCTCATTCACTCGATTGGCTCGACAGTATTGACGTAAATAGTCGATTGGGTCCCATGGGGTGGCACCCTATCACCTACGTGTGTTGCTCGCAGGTTTGTGTTGATATTGACGGCGAAGAGGTACCTAGAAAGCTCGTTCGCCAACTAATTGAATTCAACGCTAATCCAAGTGAAGGCCTTTATGAGAGCGACACGATACGCGGCTACCTTACGGTGCTTGGAGGTGCGGTGGGCTTTCGTCGCGACGGTGAATTGGTCGAACTGTTGTTGGGGGCTGGTGCGGATATCGACGATGGACCCACCCTGTACGAGGGCTGTGCCATGTGGTATGCAGTGGAGCAGAACGACGCGGTATCCATGAAACTTTTGCTCAACGCCAATGCACCACTGTGGCACTTGTGTCACGCCTTGCCGCACGCCATCGACTTGGAGCACTACAAAATAGTCGACCAACTGCTGAGTGCAGGAGCCGACCCGAATTGGGATAAGACCGCCAAAAGCTACGGTGGGAATAGTCTGCATGAAGCGATTTTCGTAGGCAGTACCATCGCGGTTGCTAGAAAACTGGTTGATTCAAAAGCGAATTTGGATCAGAGCAATGGCGGAGGGATTACACCTACCTCAGCGGCGACCGCGTTGAACCGTACCGAATACATCCAATTCCTGAAGGAACTCGGTGTGGACACCAGTGAGTGCAGAGATCTTGATCGCTGGGTTGGCGCTTGCTTTGCACATGATCAAAATTTGGCAACTGAGATGGCCGGGTTACTGCCATCACCCGATCAATGGCGGTTCGAAGACCATCTATGGCTTTGTCACGCCGTACGCAACGGCGACTTGGGGGCAGTGAAATTGTTGCTGAATGGCGGAACGAATCCTGGAGCTGTTGACTACGACGGCAATTCCGCGCTGCACCTTGCGGCAACAAGTGGTAGTCGCGAACTGTGCAAGATGCTTGTTAGAAAGGGAGCGGCAATAGATGCCGTGAATTTCGAGGGTCGCCTTCCTCTAGATTGTGCCCTGGCCGAGTTGCATTGCGACGATGAACTTGTGGAATTGCTTGGAGATTCGACGATGGATCTTCCGGACTCACGTCTCTCGCTGCAAGAACAAGACGCATTCGAAGAAGCTGCGTCTGCGATACCAGAGGGCGATTTGGAAAAGCTGCGGTCCATTTGTGAGATCAATCCAAAATTTGCCAATGCACGCTCTCCTCGTCCACATCACAGTACGCTGTTGAACTACATCGGCGTTAACGGATTTGAGGGAGAACGCCAAATCACTCCACCCAACGTTTTGGAAGTCATGGACTACCTTATTGATGAAGTGGGATGCGACACAAAGGCTTGGAACTACACGTATCGTGGCGGACCAGGCAATAACACGGTTGGATTGTTGACTTCATCAGGTCATCCTCGTGAGATGGGGCTGACGTTGGCTATGACTCACAAAATGGTCGTAGGGGGAGCCGAAGTTAGTGCAGGGTGGCAGTTCCTTATTGAGATGCATGGTCATCGAATCGAAGGAACATTGGATGAGTTCCTCGCCGACAGCAACATGAATGCGGAATCTTCGATTGAGGCGTTTCTCGAAGCTGGAAACCTTGGAGAAATGGAATTGGTCGGTGCGTTGATGCGAGCTGGAATGGATCCTAATGTTTCCTCATGGGGAAATGTGCGCGCTCTCCACAATGCTGCGATAAACGGGGATCGTGGATTGGTTGAGTTGCTACTCGAAGCCGGAGCTGATCCGACATTGCGCGATTCCCAATTCAATGGCAATGCGGCAGGATGGGCAGACGCTGGAGGCCATGAAGACCTGGCAAGATTTCTGGTTCAGAGAATTCGAAATATGGAGTCTGACTAACCGACAGACTCGATCTGCACATAGTAAATGCTCGATCAGTGCCGTCTGCGAGTGCAGTCGATGGCCGGCTTTTTGCCAATCTGACAAACAAAAATCGTCGAGCACATAGTCGGCCACATCTTCGCCATAGTGGGCTGGCGAGCAATGCAGACACAATCAGTCGAAAACTATGCTACAGAAGCTCACTAACTAACGCTAACACAATCCACCTCTGCCCTAACATATTGTCGAACCATTCGAGATATCGAATATAACGCAACCAAAGTCGCGGAATGTCTCACCAGATCGAGCCATCTGAGCAGCCCCTTACCCACGTGGAAAAGGCTGTCGCTAAGTTCAGCTTTGTCGAATTCAATGCACGAATCGAAGCGTACCAAGAATTTGCCGCGGAGAGCAACAGCTCTCTAAGCTGGAGACTGCTACGGCACGGATTTCAAACAACGCCGCCCTTTAGCACCGCAACATTCAAGGATCTAGTTTCCCGCGAATACGGCTTTGATTCTTTCAAGCACTTGGATGGTCTGTTGGCTCCTCAAACCCACTCGTTAGATGCTATGGAACGCGCAACTATTGCTGCAGCCTTTGTAGGCAATGAAGATAGAGTGGCTCAGCTTTTGGGATTGGACGAACGACTATTGACTGAGTCACCCGCCTTGGCATTGTCGTTAGGAACGACGCTGCCGTCGAATTGGCTCGATGGTGGCAACGTGAACATGCGGTTGGATCCCATGGGTTGGCACCCAATCACTTACGCGTGTTGTTCACAGGTTTGCATTGATGCTGGGGGCGGCGCACAAGTTAGAAAGATAGTTCGGCAACTCCTTGAAGCGAACGCCGACCCAAGCGTTGGTCTCTATGAGAGTGACACGATGCATGGCTTCCTAACTGCGCTTGGTGGCGCAGTAGGCTTTCGACGCGACGAGGAACTGGTCAAATTGCTATTGAACGCAGGCGCAGACATTAACGATGGTCCCTCTCGCTACGAGGGCAGTGCGATGTGGTATGCGGTTCAACTGAACGACTTGGAGAGCATGGAACATCTGCTCAACGCGAACCCGCCAATGTTTCACCTGTGTCACGCATTGCCACACTCAATCGATCTGGAGCATTACGAGATAGTCGACCAACTACTCAAAGCCGGAGCGGATCCGAATTGGGATAAGACCGCAAGGAGCTATGGAGGAAACAGCCTACATGAAGCAGTTGTCGTAGGCAGTCCCATAGCGGTCGCGAGGAAACTGATTGAAGCCAATGCCAATATAGATCAACACAATGTCAGAGCGATTACTCCGATTTCTGCGGCCACTGCTCTGAACCGGACCGAGTACATCCAGTTGCTGATTGAATTCGGTGCGGATCCCAATAAATGCAGTGTTTTCGATCGATGGGTAGGAGCTTGCTTTGCGCATGATCGCATTTCGGCGGTTGAATTGTCTGGTGCGTTGCCGCGGCCTGATGAATGGCGATTTGAGGATCACCTATGGCTTTGTCACGCCGTACGCAATGACGATTTGCTGACTGTGTCATTGCTGTTGGAGGGAGGAATGAATCCTAGCGCCGTCGACTACGACGGCAATTCAGCGCTGCACTTTGCGGCAACACGCGGAAATCGCGAACTGTGCAGGATGCTTGTCGAGGCGGGGGCGGCAATTGATGTCCCGAACTTCGAAGGGAGACTACCTATCGACTGCGCCATGGCAGAGGTGCATTGCGACAGCCACTTGTTGGATTTGCTAGGAGACGCGTCGATGGATCTTCCAGACCTGCGTCTCTCACTGCGAGAAAAGGACGCGTTTGAAAAAGCCGCAACCGCCATTCCAGATGGCGACCTAGAAAAGCTGCGATCTATTTGCTGCCAATTTCCGAAGTTTTCTCATGCCCGATCTCCACGGCCTCATCACAGTACGCTCCTGAACTACATTGGAGTCAACGGATTTGAGGCAGAACGCCAAATCACACCCACCAACGTCTTGGAAGTGATGGATTACCTAATCGATGAAGTGGGATGCGACACAAAGGCTTGGAACTACACGTATCGCGGCGGCCCTGACAACAACACGGTTGGATTGTTGACTTCGTCAGGTCATCCTCGCGAGATAGGTCTGACGTTGGCTATGGCCCACAAACTGGTTTTGGGTGGAGCCGAAGTTAGTGCAGGGTGGCTAATGCTCATCGAGATGCATGGTCGTCGCATTGAAGGCACTCTGGAAGAGTTTCTACATGCCTGCGACATGAAAGCGGACTCTGCACTTGAGGCCTTTCTTAAGGCTGGAATCCTTGGTGAGTCGGAATTGGTCGGAGCTTTGCTGCGCGCCGGGATAGATCCCAATGCGACCGCAAGGAGAAATGTGCGTGCGATCCACAACGCAGCAATTAACGGCGACCGCGGCATGGTTGAGTTGCTACTCGAAGCCGGAGCTGATCCGACATTGCGCGATTCCCAATTCAATGGCAATGCGGCAGGTTGGGCAGATGCTGGAGGCCATGGGGACCTGGCAAATTTGCTGGTTCAGAGAATTCGAGAGATGGAGTCGGACTAGGTGACAAACTCAATCTACACTTAGCAAATGCTCGATCAGTGCCTTCTGCGAGTGAAGCCGATTGCCGGCTTCTTGCCAGACCGCTGAGCGAGGATCGTCTAGCACGAATTCGTCTACTTCTTCACCACGATGGGCTGGCAAGCAATGCAGAAACAGGCAACCGGGATTAGCGTTGTCCAAGACATGCGAGTCGATCTGGAATCCATCAAACGATTGTTTGCGATCCAATTCCTGCTCGTGACCCATCGAGGACCATACATCGGTGACAACGAGGTCCGCGTTGTCTACGGCAGAAGCGGGATCTTCGAGTAACACGACGTGTCTGCGAGACTCTGCTGGTAGATACGTGGGTGCATGACTTCTTGGAGTCGCCACGCGTAGCTGGAAATCGAATTGGGCAGCGGCTTCGATGTAGCTATTGCACATGTTGTAACCGTCGCCAACGAATGCAACTGTTCTACCCTTGATCGGTCCCCGCTGTTCAATGAAGGTCTGAATGTCGGCAAGCAATTGACACGGATGAAGCAAATCGCTCATGCCATTGATTACAGGAATTGTTGCAGCTTCCGCGAACTTCGCGATCGTCTCGTGCTTGCTGGCACGAATCATGACTATATCGAGCATCTGAGAAAGCACACGAGCCGTGTCCTCGATGGGTTCTCCACGACCGAGCTGCGTATCGTCTGCATTGAGAAAGATTGATGATCCACCCAACTGATACATTCCGGCTTCAAACGCCACTCTCGTTCGTGTAGATCTCAGTTCAAAGATCATTCCAAGCACGCGCCCCGCACAGGTAGTGTGGCTCTTCCCGGTTTGCTGATGCTCTTTAAGTTCGATGCCTCGAGCGACGATCGCATGCAATTCTTCCTCACCACAGTCAAAGAGACTAAGGAAGTGTTTCGGCTTCATGTGCGTTCCAGGACGAGATCCGCTACTGTTTTGACAAGCTTTTCCGCATCCGGGGTTGACAGATTCAGCGGCGGCAGTAAGCGAATCACCGAGTCAGCTGTTACGTTGAGTAATACGCCGCAATCCAGCGCTCGCCCTACAACATCGACGCAGGGCTCGTGCAATTCAACGGCAACCATCATGCCTTTGCCACGAATGTCCTTGACCAAGTTGCAGCCTCGAAGGGCTTTTCGTAATCCCTGAACCATTGCTACCCCAATTTCTGCCGCATGATCTATCACGCCATCGGTGAGTTGCTCGATCGTTGCTAACGCCGCCGCGCAAGCCAATGGGTTGCCCCCAAATGTCGTGGCGTGTGTCCCTGCTACAAGAATCTCGGCCGCATCGCCCCTGGCTAGGCACGCACCAATCGGCACTCCGTTTGCTAAACCCTTCGCTGTGGTCACTACATCTGGAACGATGCTTGAATGCTGAAAGGCAAAGTACTTGCCAGTTCTCCCGTTTCCTGTTTGGACTTCATCCAGCATGAGGAGCCACCCTCTGCGGTCACATACTTGTCGCAGGTGCGGCAGATAGTTGTCGTCAGGTATTCGCACTCCTCCTTCGCCGAGAATTGGCTCGACGAGAATTGCGACGACAGACTCATTCGATTCCGCCAGCGAATTGATGGATTCGATGTCGTTATAGGGCACTTGGACGAAGCCACTAAGCAAAGGCGCAAACCCGGTTTGTACCTTTGAATTGCCGGTCGCTGTCAACGTAGCCATAGTCCGGCCGTGGAAGCTCCCTTCCATGGTGATCACTACAGGAGTATCGATTTTTCGTTGGTTCCCGAGCTTCCGTGCCAGCTTCAATGCAGCCTCGTTGGACTCCGCTCCTGAATTGCAAAAGAACACGTTGTCCATTCCCGAGAGGGCGCACAGACGTTCGGCCAACTTGGTTTGCAGCGGTATTTCGTACAAGTTCGATGTGTGGAGTAGGGTTGCCGCTTGGTCGGAGATTGCCTTGGCCACTCGGGGATTGGCGTGGCCCAGTGCACAGACAGCAATGCCTGACAGACCATCGAGGTACCGTTTCCCATCCTCGTCCTCCAGATAGGAACCCTCTCCCTTGACAAAACTAACCGGAAAACGGTTGTAGGTGGGCATAACGGAAGTCATGCTTTCAATCCTTCAATTCCAGGGGAATTGGTTATGCACAAACAAAAAAGCAGCCGTTGGGCTGTCTGAACCAAGATATTAGTCAACGCACTGTTGGTCGTCAATGAGTCGTAGCAGTACAACCGGCGTAGCTACTGACGCAATAGAGCAAACAAATGTTGCAATTGCTAACTTTCCTCTTATGATTTTGTCTAAGGTCCTACGAGGCTAAACGCGACACATTGGATCAAGTTGCGGTAGAGAGGAGAATGCTAACTGTTACTGAAGAACTGATTTTGTTGTTGATTGACGATCAGGAAGGATCGTTTGTCCACATTGAGCCAATGCGGCTCGATTGGCTGACGGCAGGAGGCGTTCTTGCCGATCTCCACTTCCTTGAGCGTATCGAAGTTGGCAGGTCAAAACTGGAAGTAATAAACGAGTCTCCAACCGGTGAGTTATTGCTCGATCCAACCCTCTCCGACATAGGCAACAGCAAGAAATCTAGAGACTTGCTGTATTGGCTCAAGCACACTGCGTTGCGAGCTGAGGTTATCCGAGAGTTAGCTCTTCGCAGACTTGTGTCGAGTGGAATTTTGGTGGTTGACGAGGATGGCCTGCACAGACGCTCACGATGGGTGCGCGACACACACAAGTATCCAATACTAGCCGAAGGCGAGAACTTCGAAGTCAAGGTTCGAGCGATGGAAGCCTTGCTAAGTGGGGTTGTTCCCTCGAAGCGCGATGTTGCCATCGTGGCTGTTGCTCACGCATGTAATGCGTTTGCTGCGCTCATGTCGCGCGATGAATTTGCCGATATCGAAGCACAATGCAATCGGGTATGTAGCACCAATAGGGCATTGCAAGTCTTGCACGAGACCATCGAACATGGCATCGAGTCGAAGTCACACACCCCTACGGCTCGAGGATTGCCGGTTATCGGCAACGCGATCGAGATGGCGGGTAACGTTGGTCAGTTCCTGACGGACCAATATCTCAAATTGGGTCCAGTGTATCGAGTCAAGATACTCAATAGGGAGTACACGGTGCTGGCGGGAGCAAACGCTAACAATTTTGTAAACCGGCAAGGGCGTGAGTATCTGCGATCTAAGGAAACTTGGCAGGACTTTGACAGCGAACTTGGTGCGTCGACATCTATGGTCAGCGCTGATGGCGAAGAGCACTTTAAATTGCGACGTGGAATGCGCGATGCGTTCTCGCAACGAGTAGTAACCAATCACATCGACAGAGTCGTCTCTATAGCCCGTAGGGAAATTGGCTTGCTGAACGACGAACGACCCAAACGGGTCCACTACACGATGCAGCGATTAGTTTCCGAGCAAATCGGAGTCCTAACGACGGGGGTCTCTCCTGCCGATTGCGTGGACGATCTCATATTTTTCTTGGAAACGATGCTCTTGTTACGTGTTACCAAAGCTCGTCCGAGCATGGAATTGCCTATGCCTCGTGTGAAGCGCGCTCAGAAGCGCTTGATAGAGTTTGCAAACAATGTGCTAAACGCGCATGATCCACACCTGCGCCAAAGGCAGGAACCAGACTTGATTGACACGATTTTGGAATTGCACCGCCAAGACCCGACTTTGGTTCCGGAAACCGATTTGGTAATTACGTCCCTAGGACCCTTCTTTGCCGGCCTGGAAACTGCGGCGACAGCGTCATCGTTTCTGCTCTACACGACACTCACGCAACCAGATCTGCTTGAGGAAATGCGAAAGGAAGCAGCTGAGTTCTTTGAGGGACCGATGACAGGCGAACGTGCGCTTGAGACATTCGATGTAATTCGACGTTCGATGATGGAAACAATGAGATTATTTCCCGTAGTTCCCTCGATAATCCGCACGGTTTCGAACTCATTCGATTTTGAGGGGTACCGGATTCCAGCGGGTGAGCAGGTCATGGTCGCCGTGTCGGTTCCACACTACCTAGAGGAATACTTTCCCAATCCCAAGGAATTCGATATAGACAGATACCTTCCTGATCGCGAGGAGCACCGAAAACTCGGTGCATATGCGCCGTTTGGACTAGGAGCCCATAGATGTCTTGGGGCAGATTTCGCGGAACTCTTGGTTATGACGAATATCGCGACGCTGATTCACTATTTTGACATTCGCCTTAGCAATCCAAAGTACACATTGCGGATGAGACCGATCCCGACTCTGCATCCAGATGACGGCTTTCGCGTTCATTTCGAACCGCGCCAGTCAATGGCCATTCGCCAAGATGCTAAGGAAGCCGCGCTTGAAGTCGAAGACTAGAGCTTCAAACTAAGCGCTATTCTGCGCCCAAGTGCTTCTTGAAGAAGTCGAGAGTCGCTTTTTCCACTCGCTCGGAGTGATCAGGTGCACCAAAAGAATGCCCTGCACCCTCGATTTCAATGTACTCAGTGGTAACCCCTGCTTCCTGCAACGCAGCATGCATACGCTGACTATGGTTCACTGGCACCACCTCGTCCTGATCCCCGTGAATAAGGAGTATGGGTGGGTCATCTTCGGTTACAAACTCAATCGGCGAATTGGCTGGCGCCAACTCTGCATCGAAGCGCAACGCAGGGTATTCTGATTCAGAATTCACCCAGTCCTTTAGATCAACAGGAGGAAAGTAGGCAACCACCGCTTGGACTCGATTTGATACCTGATTGATTGGGTCTGCAGCTTCGGCATCACCCTCATCGCTTGTCAACCCTAGCATTAGCGACAAGTGTCCTCCCGCACTTGCACCATATACACCAATTCTGTCTCCATCTATCCCAAAGCGGTCAGCGTTTGCTCGTATGTGTCGAACAGCGCGACGCACATCGCGAACTGCATCGGGAACCTGATAGCGCGAAGAACTTCCGTGATTTACTGCAATGAGTGTGAACCCTTCGTCGGTGAGAAAATCGGTGAAGGTAGCCAAGACTTCCCCGTCGATCAGGTATGAATACCAGCCTCCACTAAGCATCAGCAAGACCGCTGCCCCATTTTGCTCTTCAGGCGTTAGCACGTGGTAGATGAGCGCCATTCCATCCTTCTTTCCATAGATGACATCCTCTTCAACCTCTACAGCATTTGCAGCTTGGGTAAACACCAATGTAAGCAGGCAAATCGTTGCTATGGTCGAGACAAGATAGTGTTTTGCTATCAACGACTTAAGGGAGTTTCGGCGCTTCATTTTTCGATCTCTACGGGTGATGAAGGAAGAGAGTATACATTCGCGGAAGGATCTCACTTGATAGCGTCAGCACGCTGAATAGTTCTCATTACGCCTCCCCGAGGTTGAATTTGATCAATGGATTGCGCGATTCATTGAGGCGAACTACTTGAACAACATTCAAGCGTTTGGCCGGTCAGATTTCGAGGGAAAACCACTTTGAGCAGTACGGGAACACCCACCAGTCAGATTTTGAACAGTCCAATCTCGCCGCAAGCAAGATCCGGCAGTTTGGTGCTGAGTCGAGTCGCAGGGACGCCTGGCCATGCCCGTTTAGACAACGCACAACGCAGAGTATTGCCGCTAGCGGGATATCACTTGGATTGGCGCGTTGGTTCGCTAGCGCAGTCAATCGCGCATCGAAACCGCTGCAAACCTTGTTCTAGCAGCTTTCGAGGCACCGCGAAATTTAAGCGAACGAATCCTGGAACTCCGAATTGCGCACCGTCCGACAATCCCAATCCAAAGGCTTCAAAATACGCTACGGCATTTTGCACGGGCAGAGACCGTACATCAATCCACGCCAAATGGGTGCCTTCCACCTGTTCCATACTTGTTAGCGGCAGCTCGTCCATGGTCTGCTTTACCAAATCCCTGTTTGCTCGAAGGTAGGAGTTGAGTTCCGTCAACCAATCGCTCGTGTCGTTGTAAGCGGCTATTGCCGCCGCGTAGGCGAGTGGCGAGCCACTTGGCATCGTTCGATCAATTTGAACCTCGATTCGTCTGCGAGTGGAGTCGTTGGGCACGATTGCAATTGCGGTGAGCAATCCCGCGACGTTGTAGGACTTGGTGTGTGAAATCAACGTAATCGTGTTGTAGGCGATGTCTTGAGACAAGGTGGCTATGGGAATGTGCGACGAGTCTTGATCAAGAATGAGCCCCCAATGGATTTCGTCCGAAACAATCGCTGTATCGAATTCAAGGCAAAGGTTTGCAAGTTCGAGGAGTTCATTGCGGCTGTAGACTCGACCAGTCGGATTCTGTGGATTGCACAAGATTAGAGTTGACGACTTTCTGGCTTTAGCTGCTATATCGTCAAGGTTCATGATCCAACTCGTTCCGTGTTTTTCGAGCAGAGAGTGCAAAGCCAGCCGACCGTTTTGCTCCGGCACCTCCAAAATGGGCGGATATATCGGATAGGGAATCAAGCAACCATCCCCATTGGTCCCGATAGATCGGACAGCCAAGTTCAGTCCAGGAACCACCGCCGTGACAGGTACAACCCAGTCTGGATCAATGAGCCATTCAAACCTTCTTGCAGCCCATGCGATAAATGCCTCTATAAGCTCTTGCGGCGGTGATGTATAGCCAAGTACGGGATGTCGCAGTCGTTTGGCAAGCGCATCTCGGATGAACCTAGGGGTAGCGAAATCCATATCTGCAACCCAGAACGGCAGCACGTCTCTGCCGCTGTATTTGGTCCACTTGACGCTGTCCCAACTCTTGCGGTCGATTGGCGTGTCGAAGTCAAACATCTACAGCGTTTTTCGCTTTGTGTTCACCAAGTTGCCCGTTGCTTCGGTGGCACTACGGCAATATTGCCATGTATGTCTAGGCTCCAAGAAGCGAATGTGCGGCTCGCGGCTGTTGGCACGGCCATTTAGCGTTTTTTGGGATTTCCATAGATGTCGTACTTGTCGTAATTGAGCCAAGTCGGGTCATACTGGTTTTCTCGGTCGAAATTAGGCTGATTCCGCCACTTCTCAGGAACCTCTTCGTAATCACTTGGCAGATCGCGGAGGAACGCTTGGAAAGCTCATCGTGAAGAACCATCATCACTCGTCCCAGCGCTTGTGGCATGTTGGGTTCGCCAGACTTGTGTGTCTGTTCAAATACCGGTTTCTCGCCCTTGTCGGCATCGTACCGAAACGCTTGACGCAAGTAGCTCTGCTGTTCTTGCCGGTCGCTTTCGGACATGGCAGATTCCACCGTGCGTCCCACAGGTACAACGGGTGTGTACTCTCCTCGATTCTGAAAATCCGCCGGTTGCAGATGGTCCGGTAAAGCACCGTACCCAACCGTAACCCCTCCACGTTCACAACGCACCCAGAATCCTGCGGTTTCCCGGTCTGGAAATGCGTACTTTGGAGGATTGACAAATTCCTCCGAGAACGTGTACTCGACATCAATTAGGTCGTTTCGATACTTCTCCGAGATTGCTCTATTGGTTACGATCGCTCGAGTGCAGGTGACCCACTCCGGCGACATCCAGACGAAACGGGGCATGGTCTTGGGAGCCATCGCATCATGAAGAGTTCGCAAGACTTGCATCAAACTGGGATCTTGTGGCATCTTGCCTTCGATTTCCCATCTGCCCACGCAATGCAATCTTGCTTGAGCAGCGGCTACAACGCGAGGATCTCGGTTTTGGTATTGGATTCGCGCCATATTGCTCATAATTGAGTGGTCCCCCGTGATTTTGAGGTCGCATTCACTAGCGGGTAGTTCTCCCTGTACAACCGACACGGTTGAACCGTCGAGTCTTACGTTCCAAGAGAGCCTTCCTCCACACTTGAGGTAGGCAGGAGGGTTGACCGCTACTTCGCACAGCGTAAAGGACTCTGTGTTTCGCAATTGCCCTGAACGCCTGTCAGCCTCTTCCGATAGCACCTCTTGTGCTGTCTCCACCCAGCTCTCTGTTAGAAAAATCGTCTCGCCGATGCCTTCCGCCATGGCAGCCAACAACGTTGATGATGTCTCTTTTCCGTAGTTCATAGCTGTCGCCATTGTGATCCTCCGCCATGATACGAATGCAATTTAGCAATGTTGGAAGGGACTTCTGCAATATTGCGACTTCTGACCGTTTAAGCGGAAACCGCTAAAATAGTGGTTCCCCTCGAATTGGGAAACCTGAGGAAATGGCAGACGACATTCAATCCGCAATACGAGAGCAAATCTCAAACAATCCTATTCTTTTGTATATGAAAGGCTCCCCGACCGCTCCGCAGTGTGGGTTTTCGGCGCGTACGGTACAGTGCTTGATGGATTGCGGTCAACGGTTCGCCTATGTCGACGTTCTCAGCAATCCTGACATTCGCCAAACATTGCCAACTGTGGCAAATTGGCCCACTTTTCCGCAGCTTTATGTGGAAGGTGAGTTGGTCGGCGGGTGCGACATAGTTTCCGAAATGCACGAGAGCGGCGAACTTAAGCCACTATTGGACGCTGCGGCAGAGAAAACTGAAGGCGAGGAATAAGGAACTTACTGAGTTAAGTGCACTGTAACCAGTGCACTGAAGCTCTTTTTTCCATTGACATCTCGAACAAAGGTGCCAAATTAGGCGAGTTTCCCATTAGATAGCGCATGTTGTATCGGCAAACGCTCACGTAGCAGAGTGGGGAAACGAGCACCGAGATTCATCCCAAACGGATAGGAACAGCAGAAATGATTGATTCAAGGACACAATCGCTTATTCGACTATGCCTGGCAGGATCGATGGCTTTAGTAATGATGAGTCAAGCGATTGCAAAAGAGATTGAAGACCTGTCTTGGCTGACAGGCACATGGGTCGGTCAAATCGGCGACATGGAATTGGAGGAAACGTGGAATCAACCCAAAGCCGGTTCTATCCAAGCTGTATCGCGACTTCGCAATGGAGACGAAATGCTAATGGTTGAAATGATCGTCATTGACGAACATGAAGACAGCTTTCGCTTGAGGTTGCAGCAATGGGACCCGGGCATGGAACCTCGGGAGACAGGCCGTCAAACCATGGAGTTGACCGAGTTGAAGGATAAGCAAGCTAGATTCGAAGCAACGGATGAAGGTCCACTAAAGACTCTCACCTATCACCGCAAGAGTGAAACCGAGTTTGAGATTACTGTCGTAAGCGCTGAAGACGAAGCTCACAATATTGAGATGGCCATAGACCCAGGGTCCAAGTCCGATTCTGACGATGCAGCTGAAGCGACGCCACCAAATCCGGGCGAATCTACAGATTCTTAGCGGGATCGCTCGGTTCCCATTGATTCTTATAGTTCGAGCTGTTGACAATCTCGCAGAACAGCCTTGCCGTCACACGAGCGTCATAGTGAGCGTTGTGCGCCTGGTCGGGATCGAAGTCGATTCCCGCCCTCTCGCAGGCAATGCGCAGCACTGAGTGGCCGTACGTCAATACTGCTAGCGAGGCTGTGTCAAACACCGTAAAGGGATGAAAGGGATCGCGCCCAATGGCATTGCGCGATTGGGCTGCTTTCAGGAATTGGCGGTCAAAATGAGCGTTGTGGCCAGTTAATACCGCACGTTGGCAGCCACTTTCCTTTACGGCTTTGCGCACCAATCGGAAGCATTCGCGAATGCAGTTTTCCTCATCCGCGGCTTCTCGTTCTGGGTCGTAGGGGTCAATGTTTGTGAAGGCGAGAGACTTCGAGTCAATCTCGGTTGCCTTGTGCGGAATTATCGACCAGGTGTGGCTCTCTTTGCAGGAAAGCGTGTCGTTTTGCCAGTCCAAAATTACGACCGCCATCTCAAGCAACGAATGACGATTGGGATTCAGACCGGCCGTTTCCAAATCCAAGACCACAGGCAGAAAGCCGCGAAATCGGCTGCTGAACTCCATTTGCTTCAATTCGCTGTAACGCGTTAGCAGTGTAACCGACATATCAATCGGAGACTGCTAGACTTGCTGAATACGGGAGGAATCGAACGTTGAGCGAAAAGATCGTACTCGCCTACTCCGGGGGACTTGATACATCTGTGATATGCAGATGGCTGCAGGACGTCTACGATCGGGAGGTGGTAACGTTTACGGCGGACATTGGGCAGGGCGAGGAAGTGGAACCTGCGCGTGCCAAAGCCGAGGCACTTGGCGTGAAGCAAATCTTCGTGGAGGACCTGCGCGAGGAGTTTGTACGTGATTTCGTCTTTCCCATGTTTCGCGCGAACACGGTGTATGAAGGCGAGTACCTGCTGGGGACGAGCATTGCTCGTCCTCTTATAGCCAAACGCCTGGTTGAAATAGCGCAGGCAACCAACGCAAGTGCGATTGCACATGGCGCGACCGGCAAAGGCAACGATCAGGTGCGGTTTGAGCTGAGCGCTTACGCGTTGTCGCCAGGGATTGAAATTGTCGCGCCGCATCGAGAATGGGACTTGAACTCGCGCGCGGCAATGATGAGTTATTGCGAACAGCGACAAATCCCAGTTGACTTCAAGCGCGGAGAGGAATCGCCTTATTCGATGGACGCGAATCTACTTCTCGTTTCCTATGAAGGAGGAGAGCTTGAGGATCCGAATCAACCCCCATCGGAAAGCATGTGGCGCCGCACGATTGCGATCAAGGACGCACCAGACGAAGACGAGGTATTCACAATTCAATTCGAACGCGGTGATCCAGTCGGTGTCAACGACGTTACCGGCATGTCGGCGACTTCGATACTTACCGAACTGAACGAAATTGGCGGAAGACACGGAGTTGGACGAAGTGACATCGTTGAGAATCGTTTCGTCGGCATGAAATCCAGAGGCTGCTACGAAACGCCAGGAGGCACGATTCTTCTCAAGGCGCATCGCGCGATGGAGTCAATGACCCTTGATCGAGAAGTAGTGCATTTGCGGGATGAGCTAATGCCTCGCTATGCTCAGATGATCTACAACGGTTTCTGGTGGTCGCCAGAGCGGGTAGCTCTACAAGCTCTGATCGATCAAACGCAGGTTCCCGTGTGCGGCACAGTTCGCATTCGTGTGTGCAAAGGGAACGTCGATATAGTGGGTCGCGAGTCGTCAGGTAGTCTCTACGACACGACAACGGTTACGTTTGACGACGATGGAGGGTCGTACGATCAAGCGGATGCAACTGGATTCATTCGCTTGAATGCACTGAGATTGCGCATGAGTGCACGTAAGGGTCGAGACTTGGGACAGAATCAATCCAACTGATAGCTAGTCTCAACCGGACAGATCATTCGTCGAGATTCTTTTGCTTGAATTCGCACAGGTCTACTATCTGGCAACTTGAGCACTTGGGGCTGCGTGCGGTACACACATAGCGCCCATGGAGAATTAGCCAATGGTGCGCACCCAGTTGATACTCCTTAGGTACTAGCCGTACGAGGCGGCCCTCAACTTCCCTTGGCGTCTTGCCCGACGCGATCTTGGTTCTGTTGCACACTCGAAATATATGAGTGTCTACAGCGATAGTGGGCATTCCAAACGCAGTATTCAATATCACATTGGCTGTCTTGCGACCAACACCGGGCAACTCCTCTAGTTTCTCTCGACTCTTGGGTACGTCGCCGGCGTGTTGCTCAATCAAGATTTGGCATGTCTTCAAGATGTTGTCAGCTTTGGTATTGAAGAGGCCAATAGTTCGAATGTAATTCTTGAGCTCTTCGTGTCCTAGCTCGAGCATCGCTTCGGGCGTGGGTGCAACATTGAAGAGTTCTCTTGTTGCCTTATTGACACTGACATCGGTTGCCTGTGCGGAAAGTATCACGGCAATAAGCAATTGGAAGGGAGAGGTATAGGTCAATTCCGTTCGCGGGTCAGGATTCTCTTCAAGAAACCTTTCGAATATTTGCTCGCGAACACTGCGGTTCATAGCCAACCCACGAGTTAAAGAGGACGAGTGATCTCGGATTATAGGTTTGCGGTTGTTGCTGAGCATGTTCACCGCAACACGCGCTCGGAGGCCTGAAAGCCATGTTCAAATGCGACGGCGTTGTCGGCTAACTTGTCTCGTCAAGTGTGTGGTTCTTTTGGGTCCTCACGATCCACTCATCCGCTTGGAGATGCCACGGACGCAGCAGAGAAGTGTGAGTGCTGACTCGAGCTTCGCAAGCTGAATAGCCATTATTTTGCAGTTTAGAATTAAAATAAATGATGAATAACCCGAAATTTGATAATATAGTTAATATTCATGTTAATTTTCATGTACACACCATCAACAATGGAGTTACGCCATGTCAAAGGAAATTGAACAAGTCCTCACAATGCTGACCGAAGGCAAGATCAGTGTCGACGAAGCCACACGCCTTCTTGAACAATTGCAGCCAAAGCAATACAACGACCCCGCACTCGGTTCTCAACGTGATCCAAATCAAATGGAGAGCACTACAGCCGTAAGTACTAGTCGTCGTCCGACGTTTCTACGTGTTCTGGTGTTAGATGGAGACTCGGATAAGGTGGACATACGCGTGCCGCTGAAGCTTGTAAGGTTAGGAGCCAAGTTCTCGGAAATAGTGCCAGAGCCGGCTCGAGATGCCATTGCCGCCCAAGGAGTTGACCTGTCGGGCCTCGGCGACATTAGCGAAGAAGAGTTCTACGAAGCAATCGGAGACCTTCGCGTGGACATAGAAGACGGTGAAGACAAAGTCCAGATTTTTTGCGAGTAAGGCGCTTTGCGAGTAAGGAACCTAGTGCACACTGTGGTGTTTGGTTAGATAACCAAACATGTTCTCCAAGGCTCCAGGTCGCGTCAAGTCCGACTTTGCGTAGCGTGCAGCATTTGAGTTGACGGGCTTTGCTTCGCGAGCCTTCAAATGGGCTTCACACACCTTTTCCAGCAGCACGAATCGGCAGATCGCTCGCGACACGCTTGATCCGACTGTCAGGAGACCATGGTTTTTGAGAATTAGCGCATGATTGCGTCCCAAGCATTGTGCGATGCGCTCTCCTGCGGCAAGGTCTTGTATCTGCACCTCGTCGTCATCGAAGACGACGCAGTCGTCGAAAAAGAAGCACGCTTCTTGAGTGATAGGTTGCAATGGCCGTCCCTCCGCGGAGAAAGGGGTGCCCCAGTCAGTGTGTGTATGTGCGGCAGAAGCGATGTCGCTACGCGCAGTGAGAATCGGTCGATGGATCTTGAAGGCGGGCTCGTTGACGTTTCCCTCACCGAGCACGGTGGAACCGTCTGGCCCGATCATCACTAGATCGTCTATTGAAGCCAGTCGAAAGGGCACACCATACCTGAGCATCCAGAAGCAATCACTTTCCTGTGGATCTCGAGCGCTAATGTGCCCGTCTCCAGTAGATCCCCACCCAAGCGATGCGAATAGCCGGTATCCCCGACACAAGTCTTCAAGAATGTCCGTTCTTTCATTGCTCATTTGCTTTGTCCGTTTCGATTGGGGCTAGTCGCTGGCTCTGCGCAACAACCTGTAGTCTATGAATCGCGTGGCGGCATTCAAGCACGCCAAACACAGTCCGGTAGTGAGAAACGCCCCAACAGGTTGCTGAATCAAAGGGACAATGGGACCGAGTGTCTGCCGGATCGTGCCTAGTGCTACCAACGCACCGGAAAATCCGACCGCAGTGCCCACGGCATTGGCAAGTGAAGTGCCCACGGGCTGCTTGAAAGCAACGGATTCAATATGTCCCAAAATCATGCAGTTGGTCACAATGATTTGCACGAACAGTGCCACCTGCGTGTAGATCGAGAATGCGAAGGCTTCCATGAACATGGTGGCAAGAGTAGTTAATGTCGCGATCACCAGCACGAAACACGGTAGGCGAATGTTGTCTGGAATGATTCTGCGAATTGACGAAATCGTTAACGAAGAACCGATCAGCACAAACGAGCTGGCGGCGGCTAGACCCAATGCGTTCCGAACGTTGTAACTCACGGCGAGCAGCGGGCACAATCCCAGCAGCTGAACCGTTGCCGGATTTTTGCGCCAGATGCCATCTGCTATCGCGTCTTTCAACAATCTCCCAACTCCCAATTTGGCGAACTCATAGCTGACTGTATTGCGTTAAGTACGGCATTCGAAGTGATGGTTGCTCTCGTGACTGCGTCGATGCCATCGAGTGGCTCAGCTCCAAATCGCCCCATCCAGTTGTCCGGTTCCAGGACGTCCGAGAATCCTGGAGTTTCAGAGTGCCGAATTACGCGAGCGCCAAGAAGTTCTCCTCTATGCACGGCGATCGCTACTAGCATTGAGCCTCCGTAGCCCTGTGACTCGACTTCCAAGAGATGGATTCCGCGTTCGCAGAGCTTCAAAGGATCGGTCTCATCGACAAGACCATCCAGTCGATGCAGCTCTTCAAGCTTGCGGTTCCGCTCGATGGGTTCTTTCGTGTACCAATTTGCAGCTCCAATGACGGCACCAGCGGCAATCATTAGCAAGGTTAAGGTCAAGATGGACTTCATCGGTTGCGCAGCGCGGTTAGTCGCGACTTCCCTTCGATTAATGGCAATGCCACGTTCGCCAATAGAACTGCGAACGCAAAACCATCTGGCCAGGATCCATATTTTCGGATGAGCATTGTTACAGCTCCGATGAAAATGCCGTAGATCCATTGTTGTCGCGCATTGGATGGCGAAGTGACGGGGTCCGTTGCGATAAAGAAAGCTGTCAGCATTGTTCCTCCTGCAAAACAATGAAACAGGGGCGAACCCCAGCTTGACGCGCTTCCAGCATCAAAGAACATCGCAGCAGGCAGCGTGACACCTAAGAGAACCGCGAGAGGAATATGCCACGATGCGACACGAATTGCTACTAGATATAGGCCTCCAACCAGAAAAGCGCTATTGATCCATTCGTAGCCTTTCGCCCCAATGTAGCCCAACGATGAGTGACCGGTCAACTCAGAGAGAGTTGCTCCGCCTCGATGGGACACTACCTCCAATGCGGTTGCGCCTGTAACTGCATCGTAGTGAGTGAGCTGATCGGGAAAGCTCACGAGAACCGCTGCGTATCCCACCATAGCTGGGTTGAAGAGATTCTTTCCCAACCCTCCAAAGGCATGCTTTCCCAATCCAACACCGATCACGGAAGCGATGCCTGCAATCCATAGAGGTACGGATGGCGGCATGCAGAGACCAATGAGCAAACCTGACACGACGGCACTGAAGTCTCTTAGGTGCCTGAACGCCCGGGTACACACAACTTCGGTGGCAACTGCAGCGACGGTGCTGGCAACCACGACCAATAGTGCCCGCACGCCAATTGCCCACGCTGTCACCGCCAATCCAGGTACAAGTGCAATCACCACTCGCACCATGATTCCTTCAGTGGTTAGAGAAGACTTCCTGCCTAAAGCCACTGATGGTCTTGCTGCATGCGAGTGTGTCGTTCGTCTTGGTCGCGCCGCGCTCGATCCTGCAGCCGTTTTGCTTTTGTTTGGTGTCGCCTGCGTGCTCTTGCTGCATTCGCGTCGCGAATGGCCATGCTTGTGCATCGACTTCGGGATTGACGGATGTGGTCCAGAAGGTGAATTCTGCTCGGACATGCCACTACGCAAGCGCCGCAATCGTTGCATGCGTTCAGATCGAGAAGTGAGACCGAGCTAAGGGCTGTACTGATCGCCTCGTCATACATGCGTTCTACAGGCAGGTCCTTAGGGCATGCGTCGCTGCACTTTCCGCAGCGGATGCAAGCCAATGAGTCAGTGGAATGATCTCGAGAAATGGCATTGTGGGTCGCCTCCAACACATTAGTTGAACAAGCAACATGCCCAGTAGCGCTGCTGCCCACTCGAATGCCTCGAATGTCGGGAACGATCGAGTCGATCGGAGTGCCAATTCGGTGCCACTCGTCTCGGCCAAGCACGGTCACGATTCTTTGTGTCGGCAATACTCCATCCCTTACGCACCTGCAAATCGCATACAACGTTGCAACGTTCAACACGACGATCCCGTGACTCGCTGGGTAGCTGTTCGCAGGAATGACTTTAGAGGTCAACGCTTTGATGAGAACGCGTTCTTCGCCAATTTGGTAGGAAGGTGCTACCACTGAGATTCGGATGTTGTGTTTGCTGCAATTTCGCAACTCGTTTGCCAGTATCCCTTCGTCGACGGCCAAATAGCAGGAGGTCGTATTGAGTACGTGCGCTACGATCTGAATGCCCTCCAGGACATCTACTCCGTAGTTGGCCAGTAGAGTTCGGTCTGCAGTCACATCGGGATCGGTTTCTACACCATTTGCGATGACAATGCGCGTCTTGGTATCGATTGCGGTTCTTAATTTGAGATGAGTTGGGTAGCCCGCTCCGCCCATACCAACTATCTTGGCTTCCTCTACGCGTTCAATAACGCGCTCGGCCGAAGTGTTGCGCCAATCCATGGGAGTAAAGTGTGGGTTCTCGTCTTTCACGACGGCTCTACCAATTCAATGCATGAAACGGGGCAGGGAGACACGCATAGTTCGCAGCCTGTGCAATGCGATTCCAATATAGTGTGTAGAAACTGAGGAGCTCCGATGATCGCATCGACAGGGCAAGCGTCTAGACACAATCCGCATCCAACGCACTCTTCCTCTTGAATTCGGGCGGTCAGCTCGAGAGGTTCAGCTAGTGTCGCATTGTCCTCGGGTCGGTCGAGAAGCTTCGTCAACGCTTGATGTGTCTCCTCGCCCCCAGGAACGCACAGGGCAGTACTCTCGCCGTTGACTACGGCATTGGCGTAAGGTCTGCAGCCGGGGTATCCGCACTGTGCACACTGTGTTTGCGGCAAGAGATCGTCCACTGCGCTTACGAGATCGTCGCTGGGAATTCTTGATGCAACAATGGCGTCCAGGGCAACTACAACAGCGGCGAGTAGAAAACCAGTCGTTCCTAAAACCAGCACCGGTATAGTCAGCGCTTGAATCAAAAGATTCCCCTGAACCCGGCGAACGCCAGTGCAATCAGACCCACTGTGATCAATGCAATAGGTGCGCCTTGAAATGCTTGTGGAACACTCGAGTGATTGAGGTTTACACGAAGCCCTGCGAACAACACAAGAACCAAGCAAAACCCGACCCCAGCTCCTACGCCTACGGCAAGAGCATTTGCAAGTGGAAGATCGGCTACGGACAGTGCCACGCCCAAGACGGCGCAATTGCTCGTGATGAGGGGTAGATATAGTCCAAGCAATTGGTGCAGCAACGGGCTGGCAAATCGAACATACCGTTCAACTAACTGAACGACCGCTGCGATAACCACGATGAACGTAATGATTCGCAGGAATTCCAAGTCAAGAGGAACTAGGACGAACTGGTTGAGCGCGTTCGAGACTACTGTCGAAATAGTAATTACGCATATGGTGGCTATTCCCATTGGGACAGCCGTCTCCATCCGGTTGGATGTGCCCATGAAGGGGCACAAGCCCAGCAGCTGAACGAGAACGAAGTTGCTTACGAGGGCCGCGCCGACGAAGAGAACGAAAAGGTCCGTCACGTTGCGTGGGTTCTAGCGAACCTCCATGCCAGGTTTTGCCCCTTTGTCCGGTGAAAGCAGAAAAATGTCCTCGCCGCCCGGTCCCGCGGCTAGCACCATGCCCTCAGAAGTACCGAATCGCATTTTGCGTGGCGCCAGATTAGCGACAACGACGACGTACCGATCGACCAGGGATTCAGGCTCGTATGCGGAACGAATCCCTGCAAACACGGTTCGGGTTTCATCACCCAGACTTAGTTGAAGGCGTAGAAGTTTGTCAGCTCCCTCTACGTGAGATGCTTCAAGGATCCTAGCCACTCTCAAGTCTATCTTTTGAAATTCATCCAAATCGACAAATTGAGCGGGTGTGTTGCTCGCTTCTTGACTGGGAGCTTCCTTGGATGCTTCGATAAGTTTTTCTATCTGCTTGGGGTCGACTCGAGTCATCA
>JAPOWH010000025.1 GCA_026707735.1 Gammaproteobacteria bacterium
AGTACCTTTCAGCTGCATTGAACCATTCCTCGCTTGTCAAACTGGTTGCATGAATTTTAATAAATTAACCTAAAATGCTTGTATTCAATGCTTTTATATGTATAATAAATCATTATGAATACACTACCAAGACACACAAGAACCCTGGTGCTCAACCTTCTGGTCGAAGGCATGAGCATCCGATCCACAGCTAGAGTTGCCAAGGTATCCCGCAACACAGTCACCAAGCTCCTGATTGATGCTGGCAAGGCATGCAGCGAGTATCAGGACAAGGCACTGCGAGACCTGCCATGCACACGCATGGAAGTCGATGAGATTTGGAGCTTTGTCTATGCCAAGGAGAAGAATGTCATCCGTGCCAAGAATGCACCTGAAGAAGCAGGTGATGTGTGGACATGGACTGCCATATGCGCTGACACCAAGCTGGTTCCCTCATGGCGAATTGGTGACCGCACCAGTGCCACAGGCATTGAGTTCATGGACGACCTGCGATCACGACTGGCCAACAGAGTGCAACTCACCAGTGACGGGCACAGGGCTTACTTGGATGCAGTCGAGGGAGCATTCGGTGGCGATGTGGACTATGCCCAGCTGGTGAAAATCTATGGCACGACACCGGAGCCCGATTCAACAACACGCTACAGCCCAAGCCAATGCGTTGGTGCAAGGAAGCAAGTGGTCAGTGGTGATCCTGACAGGAACCTTGTATCGACATCCTATGTCGAGCGACAGAATTTGACCATGCGAATGAGCATGCGACGGTTCACCCGATTGACCAATGCCTTCAGCAAGAAGCTGGAGAACCATGCGCATGCAGTGGCACTCCACTTCATGCACTACAATTTCTGCCGATTGCACCAAACATTGAAAATGACCCCTGCAATGAAGGCAGGTGTCACAGACAGAATTTGGGAAATTAGCGACCTTGTGGATCTGGTCGAGAAGGCACAGCCTGCACCCAAGAAGCGTGGTCCCTACAAGAAGCGAAATTCAAACTGAGCCACTACCAAAAATGCAGCTAGAGGACGTGTAAAGTATGCACCGTCGCTGTCTTGGTCCCCCATTACACGATTGAACAAGGGACCCGCATGGTCCATTCCCATGTCTGCATAAGTCTGTGCTATACGCTCCGCTTCGCCGGCTATATGATGCAGTGCCCTTTCAAGTCCCGCTAGCCGGCCGGATTCATCTTCAATTGTGTCCAGTAGTTCGACGGCGGGTTCAAATACAGTTTTGTAGTCATGGGACAATATGCTATTCCAACACCTCCGAAGAAATGAAACCAGGTCTGGATGATGTTGTGCCTCTGCCAGTTTTCTTCGCGTGTCGATGTAGCCGGTTTGGTCGATACGTTGTTGCATCATCGCAGCATTCATCAAGATTAAGCTAGCGACAGTTGAAGCGTTCGCGCGCTTTTTGCTCTTGTCGTTCTTGAGGCGATCATAACCAAAGTGCTGCGCAAGAATTGGTTCGAGATTGTCAGTTTCGAGGTGCCTAGCAGCTTCGTTGACTGACGCTTGAAGAACGTTTAGGTCTCGATCCACACGATTGATTCGCAATCCTGATTCTTTCAAGAGGTTCAATCGAATAGCCTTCTCGTTGCCAGTTGCATCTGCCAATCGAAGGAGTCTAAATCCTGCCGTTTCAGGTTTCGATTTGCGTTTCTTTTTGCGCTTGACATGCTTGCGGCCAAAATTGTCATTGATCATTTTGGCCATTCGTTCCCGGCACTTCTTTAAGTCGATTGCTCCTCGTGCTCCGTCCTTAGCCTTGGTACGCTGCACAGCATCTTCTCGAATCTCGACCGAACCGTCCTTGAGCTTGCCTGTAATCATCAATCCGGGTTCGGAAATTTGCCAGTTTCTCCTACTTCTGTTTGCAAGTTTGACTAACCCAGCCTGCCGAGGTGTGGTCTCCTCAGTTGCAACTTTGTTGATTAGGTCATATACATCTCCACTCGCCCCTTCATGTTCGTAGTACTCGATCTTGTTGCTCTCATTGACAACTGCAACCAAATTTCGAGTGACCTTGGGGTCTGCTGGCAGATAGAAATTTATTAGGTGTTCCAGATCGGTCTCGATCCTTCCGTCGTGTGCACGCAGCGCGAGGAGTATCTCTCCGAGTTCGGTCCATCCTTCAGCCATACTGCTCGTGCTCAACCAACTTTCGGGATCTACATTCGGAGGGATGAGCACTGGGCATATGATGTAGCCGACCTCTTTACCTGGCGAAGTTCTCATTGCACGACCCACTGCCTGTATGACATCGATAGGGCTCTTTCGCGGTTCCAGGAATGCAACAGCATTGAGTGCGGGTGAGTCCGTTCCTTCTCCAAAAATTCCAACATTGAGAATTCCAAAGGGTTCTTCCGTACTGCTTAGGCTGAGTTCTTGCAGTGCGTGCTGGCGTCGTGTTACATTTGCGGACGCATCCAAGTGCCTCAGACTATACTTCGCAGCACTTTGCTCGATTTCGTTCTTTGCAAACCATTTTGATATGAAGTCGTGTACTTCAGGCTGGGATAGGCTTTTTGCCATGTTCTTGGATTTCTCAATTGTGTTCATGAAAGCAATACAGGAACCAATGGATACGTTTCCTTTGCTTTCATCAAGGGTGGCCCCTGACATTGCCAGCGCAAAAGACAGTCCTCTAAGGTAATGGGCTGTCTTGAGCGACTCGACGGAATCGGAACGTGCCATTGATGCCAGTTTGTTTGCTTGTTCGAAAGCAGCTTCGTCGTTAATACCAACGGCAATGATCCGATAGTCGCAAAGCCAGCCGTTTCGCACCGCGTCCAGATAAGAACGACGAGCAAGTTGCACCCCAAAAATGGATTCGTCATCCATGGTGCGAACGGCCCAGTCGTCTTTAGCCCGGCGTTGCCGCTCAATCGAATAGACTCTTGGGGTGGCAGTCTGATATACACGAAATTTTGCTGGGAAGGCGAGTCGGTCGTGGCACAGCGTGAATTCACCGACTCGCTCTTTCGACCTCTTAGAGTTCGGACGTCGAATTCCCGCTGTACGGTGGGCTTCGTCTGCAATTAATACGTCGACTGTTGATCGGGTCCTTTCTAGTGCTTCGGCTATGCGTCGTGCACTTTGATAGGTTCCAAAAATAATCTTGACGCGACTCTTTGCTCTTTTGGATGACATGAAGGAAGCAATTTCCTCCACTTCGGTTGTCACGCGCCCTTTCACCTCGCTTGCACTGACAAAACTGGTGTCTCTAGTGGGATCGTTTTCAGGAAGCACGCCTTCATCCTTCTTGGTGATTCCTGCCGATTGGTCCGAACACACCGCCAATGCATCGATTTTCTCTTCGCAAAACTGCAAGTATTCTCGGCGTATTTGTGCCACCAAAGCTATGGAAGGACAGAGAACCACTGAGAGTCCGCCCGATTCTGTAAGCTCTTCAATGATCCGCAATGAAATGCGTGTTTTTCCCGTCCCACACGGCAATATAAGCCGTCCCCGAGCCTCGCCTCTTGGACATCCTCCGGAATTGGATTCGACGTGCTCCCTGAGTCTCGACACACATTGGGCTACAACTTCATTCTGCATCTCAGTCTTGCTTGTTGAAGTTTCGTTTTGTACTAGAGCCTCTTTGAGTGCATAAAGCTCTTGCTGAACGTCACGGCCGATGATCACCATCTTCAATGGATTCGGCATTGTCAAAACTGCTTGCTGAGCATTAGCAGCTAATGGATTGTCTCCGTTTGTGACAATCCATCGCTCCTCCCAGATGTCGCTTTGTGTCATGCTCGCAAAGCTGTCAATCTCGGATTTCGTTATCTGCCTTCCCGTTCCGTCATAATTCAGCTTTCTTGACTTGCATTGAATGGCGACAAATCGCCCTGAGTCGCGAGTGCCTACGGCATCAATGCCAATGTCTTGACTTGATGTGTAGCCGTGAAAGTGTTCACTCTTCTTCCAACTATCCCATGACACACAACTCGAGAAGTCCCACTCCCGAATCACAGACCCGACTTTAACGGTTTCGTCTTCCAACCAAGTTCCGTCAGAATCTTTTTTGCTCCAACGCTCAATCTGACTGAGTGACTCTTCAAGTGCTCTAACCTTCGACTCCATTGACATAATCTGCTCTCTTGCACTCCCTTTGCTGACATCGTGTGATCCGATGGATGATTCATCCCGATCAACATTGTAGAAATCCGAACCCAGACAGCAGTTGTCACTGTACGTCTAAGTGAATATTGGTTGTGTAGAGATGTGTCCACTACAGTGGGATTCACCCGGATGCTTGGATCTTCGACCTAACAAACCTATGATTGATCAGGACAGATATTCTCTCAGGTAATCAAACAGACACAATTTACGGTTAGCGATAAGATGGCAAATGCTCTTTACCAATGAACTGACACAGAAAGTCACATTTGAGAAGGCTTAATAGGCGTCAATGCGACAAAACCTGTCGGGGGCGCTTTCAGTTCAGTCTAGTGACTTGTGCTGCGCCATCACATCGATGAATCTGAAGAATTCTCGAATTTCTTGGCTCATTCATAATTAAGTGTTGAAGTTGGGGTAAATTAGCCCATGTTTGTTCCAAGTGATTGATTTGCAGCGTAAAGTAACTATGGACGAACAGATATTTTCCTCTATTCTGGAATTGTTGTACTTTATGTCCTTTGAAGAGCAGGAGGAGTAGGCCCATTGGTTGCATGGCGATCGTCAGAAATGGAAGCTCTCAAGAATGTCGACCGATCGATGACCGAAGTCAGGCGGTTCGAAAGCCTGCGCTCAGCGAATGCATGGTTTTGAACCCATCAAATGGAGAAGATTTCAACACTGAATTACAAATGAGCCAACATAGTTAGCTTCCTAAAAGAAATTGGAAACCAAAATTTCACTGGCGTTCTGAAACCCAACACCTAAGCAGTCCGATGCTGGAATCTGCTATTCCACATTGTCAGCACTCAGATCTTCGACCTCCTGAGCCACTTTGGTCTGGTTGCGTTCCAATGGAATAGCAACCGTACTCTTGAGATGTGCTCCGGCACAGCTCTGACCTTTAGAGAATTCGAAGGAACAGCAGCGGCTAGAGTCAAAGAGCTTCCTCGCCTCCATGCGGTGCCCGTTGGCTGCGCTAGTTCACAATACGCTGAGTTGAGTGGGAAGCAGATTGCAAATGACTTTGCAGCCAACCAGCGACAACCAACCCATTGTAGAAGTTCCTACTCCTGCTCAGAGTCAGTTGCTGCAGCGTATTCCCCCTGGTTGGGAACCATACGGGCGAATATCTCAAGACTCTCGTTGTCTGCGTCCGAGTCTGACAATCCTGCGCGGTAGCTGTCAGCGATAGACTCAGCTTCTTTCTGTCGACCTAGGGCATTGAGCGCCATGATGTAGTTCGCGGCAATGAAGGGGTCTTTCTTGTCCATGTCGTACGCCTGTCGCCCCCACTTGACTGCATATTCTCTATGCTCAGCACTCTCAGACGAGGCGAGCGTGCGAGCAGCACTACCGTAGGCTGAAGCAGACGCTGCATCTGGGGACTTTTCGAATCTCTTCTTGTAGGTTTCGAACAAGCTGTCCCAATCGTTTACCGCTTGGAAGTAAATCATTTCCAATCTGCTAGTCAGATGTTCCGGCACAAGAAGACTGCTGGGGTCACGAGCTTGCTCGTAGTCCACTGCGTGGGATAGAGGTTCGCTCCTCAAGTCTTCGATGTAGCTCACATATTCCTCGCTGCCATTTTGTGCAGCGTCAAGCGCTGCATACCACGTGGCATTCAGCACAAACTGACTCATCTCGGCATCTGACGAGACCACAAGAAAATCATCAAAGTTTTCGAGTACATATTCCACAAGTGAGTCACCACGAGACGTCTTATCCTTGTAGTAGAACACCAGCTTGGCATCCTCCGGATTGGCTAGCTGGGCGTAGGGGCGACTTTCAAAATACTCTAAGGCCACTTTCTTATATTGATCGGATTCCTCGAAGTGCGCTTGCAGTGCTTCAATGTCATCTCGCGGTCGTTGTCGCAAAGAAAGTTCGACTACAGCATCCATCAGATACTGCTGCACAAACTCCTGTGATCGCTCGCCTGCGTTGTACCTAGCTTTCATGCCTTCAAATGTAGACTCTGTTTCTCCCAACATTTGGCTGAACAAAGCAATGAACTGTTCGCCGGACATGGCACTTGTCGCCCGGCTCAGTTCGACACCAGAACTGTCAAGAATCAGGTAGGTTGGATAGGCGCCTATGTCGTAGCGAGCAGCTATTTCTGGCCCGTTCTGATCTTCGTTTTCTGCATCGAGCTTCAAGTTGACAAATCGCGCGTTGAAATACTCGCCTACTTCTTCTTCCTTGAAGACAGTCTCTTGCATCACTATGCATGGACCACACCATGTCGTATAGACGTCGACGAAGACCTTCTTGCTGTCTTCTTTAGCAAGCGCCAACGCATCTTCAAAGGTTCCCTGAAAGAAGTCAATTCCAGTGCTCTCGGCCACCTGAGGTGCCTCGTTCGATACTTCCGATGTGGCAGCTTCATTCCCGTCAGGCGGACCTGAACAACCGCTCAGTGCATACACACACAACGCTGCAACAACCAACCACGGCGCGCCTCTTGCCAAACTATTCACCATCGTGTCGTGCCTCCCACAAGTTACATGCCCAGCAACAGAGCTTTGGCGTCAAGTTGCTAGTGGTTCCCCCAGCCACACTCATTGAATGTACAAGGATTTGAACCCAATCTACACCATGATATTCCGATTGATACGCCGTAGTTGAGTTTTTCGACCGATTGGCCGAACTACGGCCAAAGGAAGCGAATAATGTTGGATTAGATAGGCAAAACTCTAGCCATCAGGTTGATCGGATTGTGCTTCGTCTGGTTCTTCGGTTAACCAGCCAGCTGCGATGCGATCAAATAGCGCCAATCTATCCTTGTCTGCCGCTGAGTCAGAAAGTCCACTACGGTAGGTTTCTGCAACCTGCATTAGTTCCTCATCCCGTTCTATCGCGCGCAGTGCGCTTAGATACGACACCGCGACCAAGGGATCTTTGGACTCCAGCTCAAAAGCATTCTTGCCGTACTCAACTGCCATTTCACGATGAGCTGGATCTTCAGATAGTGACAGGTCCCGCGCCGCAGAGCTGTAAAGTCTTGCCGACGCTGCATCCCCACGACTCTCAATTCGAGATTGATACACGCGCAAGAGTTCATCCCATTCTGCGCTAGCAACTAGATAGCGAATTTCCCAATTGGATTTCATATTTTCGGGTAGCAATCCGCTCCGTGGATACCGATTACGTTCAAATTCGACGGCATAGAGCAGGGGTTCTTCGTACAGTGCCTCAATGTAGCTAACGAATTTCACGTCGCCTGCCTGAGCTGCTTGGGCCACTGCGCCGAGAGTTGCATTTAGCACAAATTGGCTTATTGCGGCATCCGAAGAAACCGCCCGGACAGCATCGTAGTTGTCAAAGACAAAATCGACGACTTCGTGCCCGCGGGGCACGCGTTCGAGGTAATACATGACCAACTGGACGTCTGTCTCATTGATCAGCTTTGGATAGGTGCGCTCGGCGAAGTACTCCTCTGCAATGGCTTGGTACTTTTCGAACTCTCCAAAGTACGCTTGAGTTCCTTCAAGCGTGTTGTCGGGCGATGGTCGCAAGCCAAGCTCCACCATGGCATCCAATAAATACTGCTGCACGAATTCGGGCGATCGTTCACCATTCGCAAAACGTTCCTGCAATTGCTCAAAGGACGAGCTTGATTCGCCAAGCAATTGACTAATCATGGAAACAAAGCCTTCGCCTGACATGCTTCCCGACGCTCGACTAAGCTCTGTGCCTTCGCTGTCAAGTATCAGGTAGGTTGGGTAAACCCCAATGTCATAGCGGGCTGCCAATTCCGGTCCATTTTGGGATTCGTCTTCAGCGTCAAGCTTGTAATTGACGAATCTTGCATTGAAGTACTCACCGACCTTGGGCTCCCGAAACACGGTTTCTTGCATCACAACACATGGACCGCACCAAATGGTGTAGACATCCACAAAGACCCGTTTATCCTGGTCCTTCGCAAGACTGAGTGCCTCTTCAAATGTTCCATGGTGAAAATGCATACCAGATTCAGGAGTGCTAGCGGCTCCGGATTCTACGCTCTCAGCAAGGACAGGCTGCAACAAAGCGCATAGAGCCATACATGTGAACCACGCAATAGTGCACCATTTCCTATCTGCATTGTTGGGGGGTTGCATCGAGTCAATCTCCTCCATAACGTATTGAATTTGGGAAATATTTACTTTGTCTAGGTTCATTGTCCACAATCACCACTCATATCGGACCGGTTGAGAGATTGCTGATCAGACTCTTAAGTCCAGCCAGCGAATATCGTCGTCCGAAAGATCGATATGCACCGATCTCAAGGAGCTAGAGGTTTCCAAGAGCTGCCTAGGTCCGAAGAGGGGAAAACATCGAAACGGCTGTGCTAGCACAAAGGCCAGAGCAATATTGATAGCTTCAACACCCAGTCTCTCACCGAGATCTCTCGCGCGGGATCTTCGTTCAAAGTTCTCCTTCGAAAACCAACAGCGCTCCAATTCTTCATCGGATGGATCAGTTCCGAATCTAGACCCACCTTTACTGGCTCCAGTGTTAACAAGACTGTCGACACGATTGGTGAAAAAACCACGGGCTTGCGAGGACCATGGAAAGAGCGCCAATCCGGAATCTGTCAAAAACTTCCTGAATTCCAAATCGTTAGACGAGATACAACCAGGCCACACGGGGTTGAGCATTCGGGCCAGACTGAACTGATTGGAGACTGCAGCGAGTCCACTCTTGCCGTGTTTGCCTGCCCATTCGTTCGCTTCTTGAATCCGTCCAAGAGACCAATTGGAACCACCAAACAGGGTGCATCGGCCTTCGCTCCACTGCTGATTCAGTACGTCTATCCATTCGCCTACAGGGACATCCAGGTTGTCCCGGTGCAGGAAGTAGATGTCAACATAATCGGTCTTGAGAGAATCCAACGAACGAACCAGCTGAGGCTCTACGAATTCAGGGAAGTTGTGCGGCGTATGGGCTCCCTTGCCAATGATTACTAGGTCCTCGCGTATGTCACGAGCGTCAACCCAAGCTCCCAGATACTGTTCCAATCGATTGCCTCCATAAATAAAGGCAGTGTCAAAGGCATTACCTCCCGATTCAAAGAAATGGTCGAACATGACCATCGCGTGTAATTCGCTTGGTTGATTGTCACAACCAAAGACTAGCCGTGATACGGGCTTTTGTAGATTAGGAATACTTCCGTACTTCATCAGGTGCTCATTTGCCACGAGTGGTCGCCCGTGCACTGGGCGGGCTCGGTTTGCGAGTTCTTCATCTCGAAACTTCACACCAACTTTGTTTTTCCACGCGTCGAGGACCTGCGCATTGCCAAGCGAGTCGTCCCATGTCATTGCTGGAGACTCGAGAAGATTCTCGCCAATACACCTGGCAACCTCGTCAACTTCGCTGACGTAGGCGTCCGCGGCTTCGCCGGCCACTCTCTCCGTCGATCCGCCACGAGTAACTTCAATCTCCCATTCAGAGGGCGAACGCCACGGCCACGGAATCTGAATGCTCCCTCGCGTTCCAAAGACTTCGACGACGTTGTCCAATTGCTGACCCACTCCCGTGGCTACTTGCGCTGTTAACCCATTGTCAAAATACAGCATTCCTGCAGCATAGAGATCGATGCCTTCTGGAGATAGCAGGCCATGACCTTCGACTCTGTTAGGCTCCGAACGCGCGATGAGTCGGGAAAACGAAATGGGGTAGCAACCCACGTCCATAATGCCTCCGCCTGCCAATTCGTTAGCAAATAAGCGCGAGCTTGGATCGTAGTTCGCATGAAATCCAAAAGTGGCATGAATGTGTCGCAATTCACCGATGGCTCCATCTTCCACTAGTTCTAAGACTTTGGCTACCTGGGGGTGCAATCGATACATGAACGCTTCCATAAGGAAGGTGTCATTACATTGTGCGGCGTGCACCATGGCCATCACTTCCGCGTGGTTGATCCCCATTGGTTTTTCGCACAGAACAGCCCTGTTCGCCTCTAAAGATTTGATAGCCCATTCGGCATGTTGCGGATGGGGAGTCGCGATATAGATTGCGTCGACACCAGGCGAGGAAACTAGCTCGTCGTACGAAGCCAAAGGTGTGACTTCGTTGTATCGTGAGGCAAAAGCAACCGCCTTCTCTAGCGTTCTGCTTGCAACTGCGACCAACTCTCCCGAGGATGAGCTTTCAATGGCGACTGCAAGCTTGTGTGCAATGCGACCGGTAGCTAGTATCCCCCAACGTATCGACATGGTTTTCTCACTAAGCAGGCGGCAAACTCGCTAGGAATATAGCGAAGCTATTGAGTCCGTTCACGTGTGTGGTTATTCACCGTCGGTATTAAGTTCCAAGGTAGCGGAATCTGGACGGGCCAATCCCCGTTGGGACGAAGCAATGGCATCTAGAAGCGTTCGTATGTATTCACGATGGCCCAGTTTCTCCGTAACTTCAGCAACGGCTTCTTCTAGGCGTAGATCCCTCATGAAGAGCGTGCGAAATGCCAACCGAACCTCTCGGACGGCTTCGTCGTTGTAGCCAGCGCGTTCCATTCCAACTTTATTGACGACACGCATTCGTGCGTGGAATCCCTCCGCAATGGTGAATGGCAGAACATCTTGCGTTGCACGGGCCAAGCCTCCAACCATGGCGGCGGTACCGACGTGGCAAAACTGATGGACAGCACTTAGTCCCGCGATGTTTGCGTAGTCGCCAATCACCACGTGGCCGCCGAGAGTTGCTGCATGTGACATGATCACGTGATTGCCCACATTGCAGTTGTGCGCAACATGAGCATGGGCAAGCAAGGCGCAATCATTGCCCACGGCCGTTACGCCGCCCTCCTCCGTTGCACTGTGAATGCTCACATACTCGCGTATAGTGTTGCGATCACCAATTTTGGTGAACGTCATTGAACCCTCTTGGTGCTTCTGGTCTTGCGACTGAACGCCAAGCGTTACAAAGGGGAATATGTTGCAATCCGATCCTATGCTCGTATGGCCATCCACGACCACGTGCGATTGCAAGTGTGTGCCTTCGCCAATGACTGCGTGGGGACCAATCCGGCAAAAAGGCCCAATGATGCAGTCGTTGCCCAAGTTTGCCTGAGGATCAACAACGGCTAATTTGTCAACGTGAACAGCCATGAGTAATGTCCTATTCGTCGCAACGGCACTTGAGTTGACTAATTATCTCAATGCCAAAGAAAATTACATGGCTTTTCGATAGGGCTTCATGTCCATTCCCGGATATCGCGCGGACACTCCCTCAAGCGTCTCCTCGGTCCAGTAGGGGTGACCCGGCTCGGGAAATCCCAGCAATTCGCGTTCTTGAGTACTGGCATTCTCAATCCAGTTGCGGAATTCTGGTCGAATCGCTTCGACAGACCAGCTGTCAATGCCAAGCCAGCGCCACGCTGCTGGTGAGTAAGTGATGAAGTGCCCCAACCGACCGGCGTTTGCAACAAATGGAGTCCCGCGGTGGAAGGTACGCATGCTGTAAATGAGCAGTCCGCCTGCTGGCACGACAACCTTTACCTCGTTCTCGTATAGCTCTGGTCGCTGTTCTCTCGTGAAGTGTGCGGGAAAGCGGAGTTTCTCGGGGTAGTGCTTCCATGAACATACCGCGGTGGGAGCGTGGTCGTGTGTAACGTCCGTGTAGTACAACAGATATGCGGTCTGCCAATACTCCGGTAAATCGGGAGGATAGGCTAGCGTGTGGTTGCCATAGTCGCAATGCATCCTCTGGTCGACATCAGATCCATCTCCCTTTCGCTTGGCATGCAAGCCGCTCTGTTCGTAATAGAGTTCGCTGTCCCCAGCAAACTGGCGAGCAAGCATCCTGAGTTGAGGATGCAGAGTTATTTGGTTGAGCCACGTGCCAGGAAAAGGGAATCGTCGTACGTTTCGCGTCTTAGGATTCGACCACGCCTGTGGTTCGGTCGAAGGATCTTCGCAATACTCGAGCCAACCCGGCAACACTGCTCGAAGCTCTTCTTGGGCCCCCGAGAGTTCCGCAGGCGTGAGGAAATTCTCGACAATTGCAAAACCATGCTCTGCATAGTGTTCAGCATGTCGCGGCTCTATCCCCATTGTGCTTGCCCCAGCTCGTTTGTGGAATGCAGACTTAGCTTAGCTGCAAATGCTTCGCGCACGCTGGCACCTACCTGCAATTCTGCGCGTAGTCTACGCGACATATCACAAACTTGATGTGCAAAATCTAGGCTATTGTCGAGTGGAGCTCGAATTTTTGGTTCGCCGCCTTGCTACTGTAGCCATACTAGCGTTAGCAATTTCCGGAGTACTACAGGCAAACAGCGATGTAGAACTAACGGCTGACGAGCTAATGGCAAAAGTGCTCGATCAGACACGCGGTCTGTCATCGTATTCCGAGCTCACGATGACCATCAATCGACCGGATTGGAAACGCACTTCATCGTTTTCGGTTTGGACCAGAGGGCGCGAAGATGCCCTTATCCGATTTACTGCCCCAGCTCGCGATGCTGGCTTTTCTACTTTAAAGAAAGGCGAGCGCATGTGGACCTATTCGCCAAAGATCCAGCGCACGGTCCGATTGCCAAAATCCATGATGTCGCAGGACTGGGCTGGATCCGACTTTTCATACAACGATCTGGCACGCTCGGACGACCTGCTGAACGAATACACGCTTCGACTCGCGAATGTAGACCAATCCGATGACGGAACCATATACACGATTGAAGCAATTCCCAAAGAAAACGCTCCTGTGGTTTGGGGCAAGGAAGTTGTCGTTCTGCGAGACGATTTTGTTCTTCTTCGCCATTCCTACTATGACCAGGAAATGGTATTGGTCAAGTGGCTAGAAACTTTAGAAATTGACGAATTTGACGGTCGTACTATTCCCAAGCGAATGCGAATACGCAAGAGCGAGGAAGAAGACAGCTGGACGGAAGTTTCATATGAAAAGGCGGACTTCGACATTGAGATCGACGAGTCCATGTTCACGTTGTTCGCATTGCGCGGATCGGAATGAAGCCTTGCCGCTTCAAGTCGGCGTAGGACCTAGGAGTACTCATTGCTGTCGTTCACAGTAGCTTGGCGCAACCTGTGGCGCAACAAGCGACGAACATTTCTAACGGCAGGGGCCGTCGCGTTTGCCGTGCTTCTCATCCAACTCGGAATGTCATTCCAAGCGGGAAGTTACGAACCCATGGTGGAAGTATCGACTCGATTTGGGAGTGGACACCTGCAAGTCCAACATGAAAGCTACAAGGACGATCCTCGTATCGAGCACGTAGTAGCAGATGCTACGGCATTGCGGGAAGTACTGTTGCAACTTCCAGAAGTCTTGTCTGTTTCGAATCGAACTGAGGCGTTTGCTCTTGCCAGCAAAGGCGAGAAGAGCTATGGAGCGTTAGTTGTAGGGGTGGATCCAATTGTCGATCCAACAACTTCGTACGTTTCCGAACGATTAATCGATGGCAGGTATCTCGATGAGCCAGATAGTGCATTCATTGGTAGTGCATTGGCTAGGAATCTTGAAATCGAGATCGGCGACGAACTCGTCATCTTGGCGACGGATGTTTCAGGAAGCGTCGCCTTCATGGCACCGACTGTGACGGGAATTTTCGAGATAGGAAACGATGCTTTGGATCGAGCTTTGGTTCAGGTTCCACGTGCCTCCATGAATAGCGCACTCGCGCTCGGCGACGGTGCGCATCGGGTGGTGATCATGGTTGCAAATCCAATGAAACCCACGCAAGTTGTTCCAAGCATCAGCACTACGCTCACCGAGGCCACCAAACTCTATGACTGGCACCAACTGATGCCAGAAATCAGTCAGAACATAAGGTTAGACAAGATTAGCAACGGCATCGTATACGGAACCCTTACCGTGATTGTCGTATTGTCCATTGCTAACACATTTGTCATGACTGCATTCGAACGGACACGCGAATTCGGCATGTTGCGCGCTGTTGGCATGCGGTCCAACTCGCTCTTCGGCATGTTCGTGCTCGAAACGCTGATTATGTGGATGCTTGGGGTATTCATGGGCTATTGCCTCAGCACCTGTGCTCTAGTTCCCTTGGCCATCATAGGAATAGGCATGGATTCCATGGGAATGGAGCAGTTTGCAGGAATGTTCTTCCTGCCGGATCGAATTTACCCCGCAGTCGACCTCAAGGTCATTCTTGTTGCGCCTTTTGCAATTGGATTTGGAATGCTGATTTCAACCGCACTTGCTTCGATCAGGTTCTATCGAATGTCCTTGGTCGACGCGCTGCGTTACAAAGAGTAAGAGCAATGCCTACCAAGAGCTCAATTGCTGGAAACACGGACCCATGAGTCGAGTAAAGCTCATATTCAGCATGAGTGCTAGGAATTTACGACGCCAATGGCGACGAAACTCCATCTTGCTCTTTGCGATCACGGTCGCAATAGGTGGCGTTATCGTGCTCAACAGTTTTGTGCGCGGCATGCAAGTACAGATGGTCGACACTGTGGTTGACAATCTTTCGGGCCATATAAAGCTGCATGCTCATGGGTACAGGGACGACCCCACGGTCGAAAGAGGCTTCTCGATCGGAACTGACGATGTGGACTTCGCACTGAAAGACTTGCCGGTCATGGGGTGGGCTACACGATTGACCGTTCCCTCCGTAGTAATGAGTGAACGCGAGACACGCGGTGCCCAGTTGGTAGGCATTGACCCAGATCGAGAAAGCATTTCCTTCATTTCAAGTGCGACTCTGGAGGGTACTCAACTTGCAGATGTGCACGATTCCCAGATTCTCATCGGCCGCGCATTGCTCGACGATCTGCAAACCAAACTAGGCCGGAGAATCGTGGTCATCACCCAGGACGCGGATGGCATATCCAAGGAAATCGGCTATACGATCGCTGGCGTCTACGATGCTCAGTCCGAAAGCGCTGAACGAGCTTTCGTCTTCACTGGACTTGAAGCACTGCAAGGACTGCTTGCTACAAACCAAGTCACCGAGCTGTCAATACGCTTTCGAACACGATATGTAGACCAGGCGGACTACACCATCGTGCAAACTGCGTTTTCTGAGTTCGACGTATTGAGCTGGCAGCAAAGCAACCCTCTTGTTGCGTTCCTTTACGAGACAGTAGATGTAGTCATATACATTTGGCTCGGAATAGTATTGGGAGCCCTAGTGTTTGGTCTTGTAAACACCTTGATCACAGCTGTACTTGAGCGAACGCAGGAATTTGGGCTGTTTCGCGCGGTCGGTATGAGACCAACAGTCATTGTTTCCCAGGTTGTCTTGGAGTCAGTAATCCTCATGGTTATCGGAATCGCTCTTGGTCTTGTTGGAAGTCTTGCTGTCTTCACATGGTTAAGTGAAGGTATAGACCTCAGCGCGTTCGCGTCAGGCGTAGACATGATGGGTATGTCGCCTCGAATCAATCCGGCGGCACTCCCTCGCGACATCTCTATAGTCATACTGATTTCTTTGGTGTTGTCGGTTGTCGCAAGCTTCTTTCCCGCAATTCGTGCCGTCCGTATGAATCCCTTGGAGGCGTTAAGAGATTGAAGAGTGCCAAATCATGAATGAAACAGTTGTTCGTTTGGAGAAAGTGGTTCGCACTTACGGGCAGGGCAATGTCGCCGTGCACGCTCTACAAGAGGTCTCCATATCAATTCAAAGTGGCGAATTCGTCAGCATAGTTGGTCCATCAGGCTGTGGGAAGTCCACCATGTTGCATCTCATAGGAGGACTGGACTCGCCCACATCAGGCAAGGTTTGGGTTGAAGATCAAGATATTGCTCAGCTATCTTCAAACCAGTTGTCGGATCTGCGACTCAAGAGAATAGGGTTTGTTTTCCAAGCGTTCAATCTCATTCCAGTACTGTCTGCTTTGGAAAACGTAGAGTTCATTCTTCAGCTCCAAGGAGTTTCGAGCAATGAGCGCACATCCCGAGCATTGGAGGTACTTCGTTCCGTTGGATTGGAGGATGCCGCTAATCGTCGACCCGGGGAACTATCTGGGGGGCAGCAACAGCGAGTGGCAATTGCTCGCGCTCTTGTGGGTAAACCGCTGCTTCTCATTGCAGACGAGCCAAGTGCCAATCTAGACTCGGCTATGACTCGGGAATTGTGCGAATTGTTGCAACAGGTCAATCGCGACTACGACATAACGATTCTCACAGCGACGCACGACCCAACAGTCATGAGCTACGCCACTCGCCGCATACCGCTCGAAGATGGAAAAATCCTTCAAGACGCTAGCAAATAGCTACCGCGCTGGGTTGCTACTCATTGCCATAGCTGTCTTCGTTGCGGACGTCTCGGGCGACAGCCGTGTCCGCATTAGGCTGGCAGGCGATATCGGGGAAGCGGCAGTTAAGGATCCAGCTACAAGAGTCCACGATTCCATATGGCAAAACTACTCGACGGACATTCGCTACATTGTTGAGCGAAAAACAGAAGGCTGGAGCTTCGACTTTCACAGCGTAGCTCTGGCAAACGCAAGCAACACAAGTACCGAAGCTTCCGTGTTTGGGGCAAATCGACACAATGAGATTGAAATCGGCAGAGCGTGGGACCTTTCTGCGCAATTGAGCTCTGGTTCACACCACAGAATCTCGCTATTTGTCGACCAACTACGCGTCACCTATCGAAACGAACGTTGGCGAGTAATGTTGGGAAGGATGCCGGTGTTTTGGGGGAGAGGGATCGTCTATCAGCCTTTAGACGTGTTCAATGCACACCCTCCAACCACCATAGATCGCGAATTCAAAAGAGGCAATGACTCGGTTGTGGTAGAACGTCTCATGTCCAACGGTTCAGAAGTTCAGTTTCTTAGCATCTTGCGAGACTCAAACCTGTCTTCCGCGCGTGAGACTGGCACCTTTGCAATCAAGACCTACTTCCCCATTGAAGAGAATGAACTAGAGTTCATGCTTGGCAAGCACTACGACGCATCTATTGTCGGTGTTTCGTCGGCTTTGCCACTGGGAGGCATGCTCCTTCGCGCAGACCTTGCTACTACCTGCAAAGACGGTTGTTGGACATCGGCCGCCGTGAATGTTGACTACAGCTGGGGAGTCAGAGGTGGAATCCTCTACACCTTTATAGAGTTTTACTACAACGGCGCGGGAGTCTCACAGTTGCGGGACGGTCTACGCAATCTCCCATCTCGTCTTGCGTCAGGCATTCAACGAGGGGAAGTTTTCGCATATGGAAGACGTGTCTTGGCGGCCGGTTCCAGCATCACCTGGCATGCTCTTTGGACCCAATCCCTCACCGTTTTGAGCAATTTGAACGATCGGAGTGTTCTTCTTCAAACCTTTTTCAATCACCTGCCCACGGACAACCTAAGTATGTCCTTTGGAATTCGTGTACCGTTCGCTGGTAGAAATGAAGAGTTCGGTCCTCTAGAAGTGGACGACACAAGTACGATTGGCGGACAGGCAGGCGTGTTCTTCGAACTGTCCTACTACCGTTAACCTATTGCATGGCGAGACGCTCACATCACACAAGGGGTAGTATGAACTTCAAACCAAATTCTGCAATCGCTGCTGCAGTTCTAGCCATTGCTCTACTTGCTGGTAGCTTGGCAACTGCAAACGAAGTTCGTTCGCAGCACGGTGTCGTCGTAACCCGTTCAGAGTTGGCATCCATGGCTGGAACCGAGGCAATGGCTCAGGGTGGAAACGCTGTCGATGCCATCGTGGCTGCCGGATTTGCTCTTGCAGTTACTCACCCCGCAGCGGGAAATATCGGTGGTGGGGGATTCATGGTCATACGCCTTGCCGATGGGACCCTATTCGCAAACGACCACCGCGAAATAGCACCCGCCGCTGCATTTCGCGATATGTTTCTAGACGCCGATGGCGACTACAACCCTCAAAAGGCATTGCGAAGTCACCAAGCTTCTGGAGTTCCCGGTTCTGTCGCAGGACTGCTGACAGTACACGAGAAATTTGGTGTGTTGTCGCGGGAACAAGTCATGGCTGCAGGTATCAGGCTCGCGAAGGAAGGATTTCCCCTCACAGAAGACTTGGCTCGGCAGTTCAGCGCGCGAAAAGACCAATGGCTCAAATCTGCCGGCGCTAAGAGGGTCTTTCTCAAACCGGACGAAAGCAGCTACGAACCCGGTGAACTATTCGTTCAAGCGGACTTGGCACTAACTTTAGAACGCATAAGCGACCAAGGACGTGACGGCTTCTACAAGGGCAAAACAGCCCAATTGATTGTGGAAGAGATGGAACGTGGAAGTGGCCTTATCTCGCTCGACGACTTGGAATCCTACGAATCAGTATGGCGGGACCCTATTGTTGGGGACTACCGGAGCTACCAAGTAGTGAGCATGCCGCCCCCTTCTTCCGGTGGCGTGCTGCTCGTGCAAATGCTCAATATGCTCGAACCGTTCCACCTGTCAGAACTGGGCGTTGCAACAAGCTCGTCAATGCATCTGATGGTCGAAATCGAGCGTCGAGCTTATGCCGATCGCGCAATCCATCTCGGTGATTCGGACTTCTATCCAGTACCAATAGCCCTCTTGACAAACAAGGGTTACGCTTTGTCGAGGTTTAAGGACTTCGATTCGAACAAGAGATCCCAGTCGCGAGACATCGCAGCTGGCAATTTGTTAGTCGAAAGCGAAGAAACCACCCATCTCTCCGCCATCGATGGAAAGGGCAATGCTGTGGCCTATACCACAACGCTCAACAGCGGTTACGGAAGCGGCATCGTAGTTCAGGGAGCAGGTTTCTTGCTAAACAACGAAATGGATGACTTTTCGTCCAAACCAGGTGTACCGAATCAGTTTGGATTGATTGGCGCGGAGGCTAATGCAATTGAACCGAGAAAGCGAATGCTGAGCTCGATGACGCCGACAATAGTGGTACATGACAACAAACCGGTGATAGTTACTGGTTCGCCAGGTGGATCGACGATCATTACGACGGTCCTGCAGGTAATCACGAACGTACTCGATCACGGAATGACTCTCAATGACGCCGTTGCTCAACCTCGATTTCACCACCAATGGCTGCCCGATGTCGTGACTTTAGAAAGAAACGGTTTTTCCACTGATGTGGTTGACGAATTGCAGGAGCTGGATCACGAAATCAAATATAGAAATGCAATAGGTGATGCCAATACAGCAGGTTCGCGCGATGGGTGGATTATCGGAGTTAGCGATCCTCGGAATACCGGCTATGCCTCAGGACTGTTGGATCCACCTCAAGAGAAAGAGACAGTCGAGTCCCCGTCAAGATAGATGCAGGCTGTTGCGCAAGGACAACGAACCCAATGAAGATTCCTACTTGGATCTACGTCCTCGTCTTCATTCTGGCTATTGCAACGGCGTGCGTTGGAACAAACGTATGGCTACACGGCAATGCACATGTCGCCTATTGCCTGTTTGTTTTCTTTCTTGCTTCAAATGTATTGGTGTGCATCTGGGAAATTTGTCTCTATGCTCATAGAGACTACGTTCACGAGCGAGTTGACTACTGGGAGCAAACTGGTACAACCACGGGTCGAACTCCAGCCATCAACTACCTAGACTCGAGAATTTCGATTGCTGAAGCCTTCACAACAAAGCAGTGGGCAGATGCGTGGGCAGCATATTCAATCTATGATCGCTCGTACGTAGACCGACGTAGCTACGGTTTCATAGTCGATATAGGCAACGGATTTGTGACGTTGCTGCCGACGTTGTTCTTGTTGTTTGCGTACACCGTAAAGTTCAGGCCGGCCATTGTTGTTGGCATAGTTGGACTAATGGTTTCTTGGCAATGGATACACGCTACAGCGATGTACATAGCGAGCTTTTTCATTGCACAACGGCAGAAGCTCATCCCCAAGCTTCAAACAAACATTCTGATCTGGGGTATCAACACTGCCTGGATTTTGTTTGGCTTGCTCGGAGGATACGTGTCTGTCAGGTTGATCATTGAGAACAACTACACCGTTTTCGGTACCTAGAGTGTTGCATTCCTAAACTTGGGACTGAAGCGTTGGCGACCCTAGTTTGTAGATACGAGATAGACTCCGACATTCGACCGTACGAATCGTAACCTGATTTGCCGTGTCGCAACTATGTAATAGAAAGAGTAAGTCGATTGAAATCTTGCATTGGAATCTCTTCGCCCATGAATTCTCACGCCAAATCGCCCAGCCTGTAGTTGGTCTAACTTCCGTGGCTCGCTAACTCGAGTCGCAAGCCATGGAGTACAGTCGCTAGCTGAGCTACTAACGAATGCTGTTGTTTAGCGTCGACCATGTTGTCTAAGTCTCGAATATCCAATGAAACGTCCAACTTCCCGCTCAAAGCTTCAATTGACTCCTGTGACAGTTTGCCAAGGCAGGGTCTCAAGATCTCCAATAGCAGCTCCATAGATCGATGTATGCGAACCGAAACTTCGCCTATAGTCTCTTCGTCTCCCGTGTAACGTGAGACATGAGCGGTCGAGGTATAACCGTCCATCGCCAGCACTTTGGATCTCCATTCTGCTGGGACTGTTTGAGCAAGTACTCGTACATCATGGGTATATTGGTAGGTTATTCCCAAATACACGCAGAGTGCCTTAGCTACGTGTTCCGCACCGTTATCACTGCAACTACTTGCATCACCGGCAACAACATCCTCAATTGGTTCAATGTAGCCACTATATTCCCATGCTGAAACGATTTCACGAATTGCTCTCGCCAAGTCCTTGAAACCGTACTCCAAGTGTCGTTCAAGTGCGTCCTCGCTCATAGCAATGTCATTCCCGTTAATGGAAGGTAGCCAACCAGCAAGCAACTTGCCATGCTGAACCAATTCATGAGCTAGCGTCCCGATAAGATGAGACTCCTTTTGCAATCGGGTCACTGACAGCATCGCAAAGTCCACATGGTGTTTAGTGCGATTGGAGCATGGGAGCAACGTAGGAGCACGATGCCCGTTATACAGAACTGCAACATCCCAATCGCTAACAGACGTAGCGTGCCCCGTTACCCTACTCCCGAACAGTAGCACAGACTCGATGTGGGGGTGCTTTATCCAATTCTCTACGTCCTGCTGCAACCACTTTGGGACCTTTACCGATTTCCCACGTAATGAAAAGGCACTTTCTGCAACATTTGTTGCCATTGCAACACCCAAATTGAAAGCTCTGTCGGCTAGAGAGAAATGCATCAATTGTAAGACTCTTGGCTCAAATGTAGACTGAATGGCGACGTACCACCTGCATCTGCAGTTGACACAAACTCGCTTCTCTACTAATTGTCAAGATTGTCGAAGCGCTATAACGCGCTCTAACAAGACCGCTGAGCAATGGAAGTTAAAATACGCCCGAGCTAACGGCGCATTCTTGGTTCCTCCGCTGGTGAATCCAGGGGAAAACGCTGCTCAGTCTCTCGTAGTACACATAGACCTCATTCCCCATGAGTAACAACAGTTTTGATAGCAAAAGCGAGCTGTCGGTAGGCGGCCGCAATTACACCTATTACGATCTTGAACGAGCCAGCGCCCAGGGCGCCGGGGACGTTTCGCGCCTCCCAATCTCCCTGAAAATCCTACTGGAGAACCTGCTCCGACACGAGGATGGCAGCACAGTTTGCGCTGAAGATGTCGTCGCGGTGGGCAACTGGAGTAAGAACAAGCCACGAAGTCAGGAGATCGCCTTCCGTCCCGCACGCGTGCTGATGCAAGACTTTACTGGCGTCCCAGCAATTGCCGACCTTGCAGCGATGCGCGATGCCGTCGTTGAAGCTGGCTGCGACGCTTCGATCATAAATCCATTGACACCTGTAGACCTAGTTATCGATCACTCCGTCATGGTGGATCACTATGGGTCTCCCGAGGCATTCAACTCAAATGTTGGCCTAGAGATACAGCGCAACAGAGAACGCTATCGCTTCCTTAAGTGGGGGCAAACGGCTTTTGAGAACTTTCGCGTGGTGCCCCCTGGTACCGGTATTTGCCACCAAGTGAACCTTGAGCACCTTGCCGAGGTGGTGTGGACATCGGACAACGGTGACAAATCCATTGCATACCCGGACACACTCGTCGGAACGGACAGCCATACGACCATGATCAATGGGCTTGGGGTGCTTGGATGGGGTGTCGGCGGGATCGAAGCTGAGGCAGCAATGCTCGGTCAACCCATATCCATGTTGGTTCCTCGGGTCGTGGGTGTACGGCTAACCGGCACGCTGACCGAGGGAGTCACCGCCACTGACTTGGTCCTGCACGTTGTTGAGGTTCTTCGAAACGTTGGGGTGGTTGGCGCGTTTGTCGAATTTTTCGGCTCTGGTGTCGGTCAACTGTCGCTTGCCGACCGTGCAACGATTTCCAATATGTCGCCGGAATACGGAGCCACGTGCGGCTTCTTTCCCATAGACAACGAGACGATTTCCTACCTCGAACTGACATCGCGTCCAAAGCAACTCATCGATTTGGTAGAGAGGTATGCAAAGACTCAAGGCCTATGGCGCAACGATCTCGTCGAACCAGAGTTCTCCGAATCCTTAGACGTTGACCTTGCCACCATCGAACCAGCCCTTGCGGGCCCAAAGAGACCTCAGGACCGAGTTGCTTTGAGAAACTTGAAGTCTAGCTTCGATTTAGCTGCCATGCAGAACGGCAGTAGAGAAGTCTCCACGGCAAATGCGGTCCCTGTGAAAGGGTCAAGCTATAGTCTCAACGATGGCGATGTCGTAATTGCCGCCATCACCTCGTGCACGAATACGTCCAATCCGGCAGTCATGCTCGGTGCAGGGCTTGTTGCTCAGAAAGCACTGGAACGTGGTCTGCGGACTCGACCTTGGGTGAAGACCTCTTTGGCACCGGGATCCAAAGTGGTTACTGAATACCTAGTTCAGACGGGATTGCAATCGTCGCTGGATCAAATTGGATTCAATCTGGTGGGCTACGGTTGCACGACGTGCATTGGAAACTCCGGTCCGCTTCCAAAAGCCATTTCGGAGGCGATTACTGAGGGCGATCTCATAGTTTCCTCAGTCTTGTCGGGCAACCGAAACTTTGAAGGAAGAGTACACCAGGAAGTTCGCGCAAATTGGCTTGCTTCGCCGCCGCTAGTTGTCGCATACGCACTCGCGGGCACGGTCCGGATCAATCTTGAAAGGGAACCGCTCGGTCAAGACAGTTCAGGTAGAGATGTCTTCCTACGTGATATATGGCCCACCAATGAAGAAATTCGTTCATTGGTGGATCAGGTTTCCGCTGAGATGTTTGATTTGCACTACTCGGACGTATTTACCGGACCTGAAGCTTGGCGCATGTTCGAGACGGACGCGACTCCCACATTCGGCTGGGCTGCTTCTGACTACATAAGGCAGCCACCTTTCTTTTCGGCGGGCAAGACTCACGACCAAGAACTAGAAATCGAAAACGCCTCCATTCTTGCTCTCCTAGGAGATTCAGTTACTACGGATCACATTTCTCCCGCAGGTGCGATTCAACCTGCCAGCCCTGCAGGCGAGTATCTGCAACAGCGTGGGGTCAACGTCGCAGAATTCAACTCATATGGCTCAAGGCGTGGCAATCACGAAGTGATGATGCGGGGAACATTCGCCAACATTCGTATCCGCAATGAAATGGTGCCAGGAGTCGAGGGAGGCTATACAAGATTTGCTCCTACAGGAGACCAACTATCTATCTACGATGCAGCCATGCGTTATGCAGGTGAAGAAACTCCTTTGGTCGTGTTCGCCGGTAAGGAGTACGGAACCGGTTCCAGCAGGGATTGGGCTGCCAAGGGAACCAGACTGTTAGGTATACGAGCAGTCATTGCGGAGAGCTTCGAACGAATTCATCGATCCAATCTCGTGGGCATGGGCGTTCTTCCCCTGCAATTTACCGAAGGTATTACGAGAAAGACATTGGGATTGCGTGGAGACGAAACTGTTAGCGTTAGGGTTCCACACGGTTCGAACCGAATGCAACCAAGACGAGTTCTCGATTTGGTAGTCAGAAAACCATCTGGGGAGGAACAAATTGTCAACGTGCAAAGTCGAATCGATACCGAAAATGAAATCGAGTACTTCAAGTGCGGAGGAATCCTCCAGCACGTACTCTACAACCTATTGGCCAAAGACTCCGAACACTAGCTGGAATCTCACACTCAATGTCCTACGAACATCAGGGCGAACTCCCTGCAGACGACGAGCTCTACCGGATTCGCCATAGCTTGGCGCATGTTCTTGCCCAAGCAGTACTCGATCTGCGAGAAGGATCGACCCTCGGTTTCGGCCCGCCAATTCGCGACGGTTTCTACTACGACTTCGCACTGACGGAACCAATTACTGACGACGATTTCCCGGAAATCGAGCGCAGAATGCGCAAGATCATCAAGAGCGGACAACGGTTTTACCGCGAAGACCTGGCACGCAACGAAGCGCTGGCACGACTATCGGAAATGGGCGAGCCATATAAACGAGAATACGCACTTGAACTGTGCGACAAGCATGGTCTTGATGCACTGACGTTCTATCGTAATGGTCCCTTTGTCGACATGTGTGAAGGACCTCATGTCGACACCACCAAAGATATCCCCAGAGATGCCTTCAAGTTACGCAGTGTTGCTGGCGCGTATTGGCGAGGCGATTCCGACAACCAAATGCTGACTCGAATCTATGCATGGGCGTTTCGTTCAAAGGACGAATTAGACAGCCACGTGAATGCTTTCGAAGAAGCTCAGAAGAGAGACCACAGAAAACTGGGCAAAGAGCTAGGAATCTTTGCCATCGACAACGACATTGGGCGAGGATTGCCACTATGGCTACCCAATGGCACGGTAATACGGGACGAGCTAGAAAAGCTCGCGCGCGAGCTTGAATTCAAAGCCGGTTACCAACGGGTGGCTACCCCTCACATTGCAAAGCAAGAACTGTTCTATCGCACTGGACATCTGCCCTACTACGCGGACGACATGTATCCGCCCATGGAACTGACCGAGCAAACTGAAGACGGCGAGGTCACCAAGGAAGCGTACATACTCCGACCCATGAATTGCCCGCACCATCACAAGATCTTCGCCGCACAACCACGGAGCTATCGCGAACTTCCTATTCGCCTTGCAGAGTATGGTCACGTATATCGATTCGAGGAGTCGGGGGCAGTGGGCGGATTGGTTCGGGTCCGCGGAATGTGCATGAACGATGCCCACATCTACTGCTCTGAAGATCAAATAAAGCCAGAGTTCCGCAATGTAATGGAGCTCTACGACGAGGCGTATCGTATATTGGGGCTTGAGTCGTATTACCTCCGGTTGTCAAAGTCGGATCCTGAAGATCCAAAGCGAAAGGAAAAATATGTCGATAATCCTAGTGCTTGGGCGAATTCCGAGTCGCTACTGACCGAATTGCTCGACGAAATGAGCATTGACTACGTCGAGGGGGTAGGCGAAGCAGCGTTTTATGGGCCAAAAATTGATGTCCAATTTCCGACGGTTACGGGCCGTGATGAATCGGTAAGCACTATTCAATTGGACTTCGCGATACCCGAACGCCTGGATCTTGTCTATATCGGCGCAGATGGGCAGGAACACACTCCCTATTGCATACACCGAGCACCCCTTTCGACCCACGAACGATTTGTGGCGTACCTGATTGAGCACTACGGTGGCGCGTTCCCTACCTGGCTGGCACCAATCCAAGTCCAGGTGATTACTGTTTCCGAACAGTTTCACGAGTATGGACAGCGCATAGTGGATCAGCTTCGTTCGAAATTTGTACGTGCCGATCTAGCTTCTGAGTCCGATACCGTTTCCAAGAAGATTCGGCAGGGCACGATCTTGAAAATTCCCAATCTGCTGATTGTTGGTTCTAAAGAACAAGAGGACGAAACGGTCACCTTGCGTCGTTACGGGGTACGTGAGCAAATCAACATGCCGTTGTCTCAGTTTGCGGATTCCGTAGTCCAAACGATTGCGAACCGTTCGCCTGAGTTCGATGTGCTCTAGTGAATCCTAGTTTTGGGACTCTCTGAAGAGTACTTGGACTAAACGTTGGTTTCGTCGTCCGGCAAGTTCATGACATACTTCACGAGGTACTTGTCCCTCGCCTTCGAGTGAGCTTCTACGGAAATCTCTCCCTTTTCGTACATTTCGCGCAACGTTTCTAGCTTTGCGTCGATGCGTTGCCTTTCGCGTTCTCGTTGCGCTTGGAAAGTTGGTTCTTGACGCACAAGACTTCGATCTGACACCCCAAAGCTCGCCGAGGCATAAACGGTTCTTCTATTGATGAACCTTATTGCAAAGTAGACCACTTCAATGGCTAGCAAAGCTACGCCTACGCGGACGCCAAAACCCCGATCAACTCCAGCGAGGGCAACGTAGATCACGTATGCATTGCACCCCTGAATCAGCAACCAAACTACCACGGCAGAGGCCCTGTGTAGTCCCGGAGACTTATTTGCGTGATGTTCTTCACCGCTTCGACGCGATAGTGTGAACGCGATGCGGTCCATAGCATTGGCAATGTAACGCAGCGTTTGCATAACCAACACTATGCCCAAAGTGATTAGGCCCGTGAACCAATGGGCTTGCGCAAACACAACCAATATCAAGCCCACATAAGTTGCAGCTACAAGAACATGTAACGCTCCCTTCCATAGCCGTTTCGTAAGAAGCGCAGGATCTGACCTTAGTTTGAAATCCATAGTGCCAACATTCTCTTCCGTCATTCAAAAATTCTATGTCGTTCCAATCAGCACAGAAAATGCAACTCTCAGATGTCGATTAACGTTCTTCCGATGTCGACCAGGAGAAATGTCGTACCCTAGTCAAACTGAGCGGTCCCGCTGACTTCAGCACATCCAAGCGACGTTTAGGAGCACCAAGAGTGAAGTTAGAGTTTCGAGAGTACGAACCAAAGGAAATGCTTGCAAAATCTAGCGAGTTTCTCGAAAGCGTTGTGAGACGAAGGACAGTTAGAGACTTCGATACCCGCGCCGTTCCAGCAGGTGTGATCGAGAATGCTCTCAAAGCCGCGTTGTCAGCCCCTAGCGGTGCGAATCGGCAACCGTGGCGTTTTGTAGTAGTCACGAATCCAGAGATTAAGCAAAAGATTAGAGAAGCGGCCGAAGCAGAAGAGAAAGAGTTTTATGCCGGTAGGGCGCCAGATGAGTGGTTAGAAGCTCTGGCTCCACTGGGCACCGACGAACACAAACCTTTCCTGACTGAAGCACCGGTATTGATCGCGATTTTTCTGGAGCGGTATGGCATTGACTCTAATGGAAAGCGCATCAAGAACTATTACACACCAGAATCTGTCGGTATTGCCACCGGGTTTCTGCTCTGTGCGCTTCACAACGCAGGATTGGCAACTCTAACGCATACGCCCAGTCCTATGGGCTTCTTAAATCGCATACTGAACCGCCCGGCTCGAGAGCGAGCTTTCCTGCTCTTGGTGGCGGGTTACCCGCAACAGGATGCAACCGTTCCGGACATCCATAAGTTTCCCTACGATCATGTGGTCTCTTTAGTTGACTGAGTAGAGACCAAGCTTCGCCCGCAATTGCAATAGGCTAATACTGTCGGAGTCGTCGTCGCGGGTCCGAGGTCATTCTGGCCAGTTCATGCGATCAAAGAAGATCTTGCCAACAACACGCCGAAACATACGTGGAGTGCGCAACGCAACATCGGTAATTGAACCCACTGGAAGACGATCAAACGCCCAGCGAGCAGCGTGTTGCCAGTGTCTTTTGGGGTACAAATTTCTGAGGCTCTGTCCTGGATCGGGACCATTTGCCAGCAAATGCTGCGCTATGTGGATGCCGGCAAGACGCCCGAACCGATAGGCGCGGTGGATGCCACCTGCTGTTAGCGGTGACACCATACCGGCTGCATCCCCAACGAGCATGGCGCCTTCTGTGAAAAACTTCTGCAACAGTCCTCCAATAGGAATAATGCCTCCGCGCTTCTCCAGTACTTTCCGGTCAGAAAGATCGAAGATCGGGTCAATGTGTTTTACAAACTCAAGCAAGTCCACTGCACGCGAAGGGTGATAGGCCATGCCAACCTGCGTCACACCCACACCTGGAAGCACCCAACCCATGTAGCCTCTAGCGAATCTCGGGTCCACAAAGCAATGTAGAGAAAGTTCCTCTCGAGTACAAGGCTCGAACGCGTATTCCACGCCCTTGAGATATCTCGTGTTGCGATCTAGATCAAGCGACTTTGCAACTTGGGAACGCGCACCGTCAGCACCCACCAAATAGCGACAGCAGATGTCTGCACCATCTATGTGCCACTGACCATTGCGTCTAGCCGCGTCATGAAAGGGTATCCCTAGTCGAACGTCGACGCCGCAATCGCGGGCTTCCTCCTGTAAGAAGCCAAGGAGATTGCCTGTGTCCGTAGCCAAGAAGAAGTAGTCGTCTCGCTCAACCGCAGCTGAACGTAGACTCGGGCCATACACCCGAACTCGATGAATCTCCCGAACAAGCTCTTCTGGCGCCCTCCATTCCTCGTGTGCTTCTTTAACCAGAATGCCGGTAGTGTGTATAAGGTCATCAGGCCGAAACTTTCTCTCAAGTACGAGTACTTCAAGACCGGCGCGAGCTATCGCTCGGGCACACGAGAGCCCCGCAAAGCTTGCCCCAACTATGACAACATCGTAGTCTGCCAAGGGACAGAAAAATGCAGGATCTAGCTAAGGCGGAACAACTGGGCAAGTTGCCGGATCGAACAACACGACGTTGCCAATAGCTAGTTAACCAATTGAATCAATTGACTCGGCAGTCGTTGTTGAACTATGACACTGAGCCAATCAGCTATTACTCAACCAAAGCAAGTGGGTTGTTCAAATTGATCAAGTCGTTCAGGATGTGGCCTGTTTCGATGAGCATCTCATCGGGCTCGTCTTTCTCCGCCTCTCTCCGTTCAGCCCTTATCTTGCTCAATTCCTCAATGTCCTCAGCTGGCTCCTTTCCATTCGCCACCAACCGAGCGTTATTTACATCCAACCACCATTCGTTGTAGCTGTCCCGTTCTTTACGACGCTCCTCTTCGTTAAGCGATATAACCGACTCTTCTGTGTCTTCTTCGAAGCGTTGCTCCAATGCACGTTGATACACGAAATCAGGGTTCTCCAACGTGCGTTTCTCGTGAAGTCGCTGCAATTCTCCAATATAGGGAGTTAGATCACCATAGGTCTTGAATATTGGACCTTCGATTTCATCGTGTGCTAAAGCGCTGTCTAAGCTGCTTTCCCGATGGCGAGAGGGATCTATCGGTAGAGGAAACTCGATGTCTGGAACCACGCCCTTGTGTTGTGTGCTCTCTCCAGAAATCCGATAGTACTTTGCCTGTGTTATCTTCAGCTGTCCATAGCGAACCGGCAGCAACTGCTGTACGGTACCCTTGCCAAATGTCTGATTGCCAACGACCAAACCCCGACCGTAGTCTTGTATGGCGCCTGCGAAAATCTCGGACGCAGATGCCGATCGATGATCCACAATAACGGCAAGTGGTCCGTCCCAAGCTTGTTCCGGGTCCATATCCCGCAACGTTTCGGCGCGCCCGCGGGAATGCTTGACTATTACAGTCGGTCCCGTAGCAACAAACAAGCCCGTGAGCGAATGAGCTTCATCAAGTGAACCACCGCCATTTGCTCGCAAATCTATTATCAGACCGTCTATCTCCTCCGACTTGAGCTCGCTGATAAGCCTGCGTACGTCTCGGGTAGCACTGCGGTAGTCCGGCTCATTCCTACGTTTTGCCTCAAAGTCAACATACATTGACGGCAGGTCAATCACACCAATCTTACGATTCTGTCCTCCAGCCTCGATTTCCAAAACCCGCTTGCTCGCTGCGGATTGTTCGAGTTTGATCTCGTCTCTCACTATGGCAACTACTCGAGACTCACTGGCTTCCCCGGGTTGCTTTAGTTCCAGAAGAACCGTCGTGCCTTTCGGACCGCGAATCAGTTCCACGACGTCGGTTAGGCGCCAGCCAACAACATCTGTTAGCGGTCCGGTGGGATCTTGGCCAACGGAAATAATTCGATCCTTGTCCTTGACGCCCCCGTTCAACTCGGCTGGACCTCCTGGTAGGAGACTTTGAATCTGAATGTATTCGTCATCTATCCCAAGCAATGCACCGATACCTTGGAGCCTCAACGACATCTGAGTGTCAAACTGATCAACAGCGCGCGGCGGGAGATACTCAGTGTGGGGATCGAACAACTTCGTAAACGCGTTCATGAAAGTTTGATATGCATCGTCTGAATTGGTTTGCGATACGTACTGCCGATTCCTTTCGTAGCGTTTCACTAGATTTGCTATGACATCCTCTTCGCCCGTCTCCTCACCTAATCGTTCTCTAATAATGATGTCGAGCAGAATCTTCTCCCATAGATCATCTGCTTTGTCCTGATCAGTTGGCCAGTAAACATTTTCGTCCCTGACCGTCAACGTTTGCTTTGAGTCCAAGTCGAACGATTCGATTCCTTGGGACAAGCGATTCAGTATCCAATCCAGTCGTGCGATTTGACGCTGGTGTACCCGGTTAAACATTTCAAAGGCAACACCCAACTTGCCCATTCTCAACGCATCGTCAATCTTGAATCTGTAGTCTTCGAACTCTTCAACGTCTTCAGCTAACAGGTAGGCTCTTCGCGGATCGAGACGTTCCAAGTACTGATCGAAAATTTCTGACGAAATTTCGTCGTCCAGCTTTGAGTTTTGGCTAAAGTGATTGCTCCTAACTAGGTCGACCACCGTTCTCGTAGTTCGAGCATGGACATCCAATGGCTCAATTGGCGCAACCTCTTCCCCTGAGGGTACCGGTGCCGCTGCAGAATTTCCAACGAACGCAAGCGCAAAAACAATAAAAATCGAACTGATAGATTTGTGCATAAGAGTTCCTCGCATCAATTCAGTGAATTCGTCCACTGGTTTGCATCCTGCTCATCATCAAGGTGCCTTAAAGGATAGCCGCCACGCAAGCGATGATTGACATGTTACACAAGTCGAACGTTTTTCCTGTGCCTTTGCGGCTTTCAATTTTCGCACTCCAATTGAGTCCTGAGTCCAACTGCCACGATGCATCGCTAATTGGAGCTACTTTCTTGTCGACTTTTCGTTCAATGTCCGCAAATCACGTTAGTGCAGCGCATTGGACAAGTCTTCTAGAGTAGACAAGCAGTCTTTTGGTTAGTGCCACTTTTGATGGGCTACAGCAATTCCGTAAAGAATCGTCGCGCTCTCGGACGCCAGTAGTTTTCGAGATCAAGGGAAAAAGCGACCGTATGCGCGCGACCAATTACACGCCGGCGCTCAATGAATCCAATGGCCCTAGAATCCCGGCTGCGGTCGCGGTTATCGCCCATCATGAAGTAGTGCCCGTCAGGCACGATGACTGGAGCGAGATTTCTCATGGCATGATCGCCAGAGCGTCGTTTTGCCCACATCACGACGCGACGATCACCCAAAATGTCCTCGTACATGAAGTCGTAGGCACCCCGAACGCTTTTGGGAAGAGTGTCAATTTCCTCGCTCGTTAGGGGAGTATAGGAAGCACGAACTCCGTTAACAATTAGGTTGTTGCCATCCAGCGCTATCGTGTCGCCCGGCAACGCAACCACGCGTTTGATTAGCAGATCCTTTTCCGTTTCGGGACTAGGGAACGTAACGATGTCGCCACGATCCGGGTGTCCCCACCTAGCTATACGGTGCAATGTGAATGGCCAGCGAACGTCGTAAGCAATTTTGTCCACAACCAGCCGATCGCCTTCCAGAATGCCAGGATTCATGCTGCCCGATGGCACGTGGTTCCAATCGGCAATGGCCGATCGGAAAATCAACATCAGGACGACGAATATGAAAAATGCCCGCCAATCGCGCCAAAAGGCATAGAGACGGTCACGCCAAATAATTTTCCAATCTCTTGAGTCGGTCATTTTGTCGAGTGATGAGACTGCATCCCGTGCCGGAGGGAACCCTAAGCACGGAGGCAAGCCGCTAGTCGCCGGTCTCGAACTTCCTTAATTGATCTGCGGTCGCTTCGCTTTGGAACCGTTCCTTCCACTCCGAATACGGCATTCCATACACCATCTCGCGAGCACCTTCGTAGTCTATTGACACACCGGCTTCCTCTGCCGCAGCGACATACCACTTGGACAGGCAATTACGACAAAAACCAGCCAAATTCATGAGTTCGATGTTCTGCACGTCGGTTCGTTCGCCGAGGTGTTGCAGCAATCTACGGAACACAGCGGCCTCAAGTGCTTCGCTAGAGGTCTTGGTTTCGTCTACCATGTCGGTATCGGTTAGGAACCCAACTTTCTTGACCAAGGATAGTAGCAAAACCTTTTTCGACACGCGCAATTTAGCGGGATAGTTTGCATGGAATTCATTTTCAGTTACGAACTGTTGGCGGCCTTTCTTACCCTGACACTGCTCGAAATAGTGTTGGGAATCGACAATGTTGTTTTCATAACCATTCTGACAAACAAACTGCCGAAACGACAGAGAAGATTGGGCAGGGTAATAGGTCTAGGCGCGGCAATGTTTGGGCGAATACTGATGCTGCTTTGCGTCAGTTGGATGATGGGCCTGACCGAGCCGTGGCTCGAAATCGCAGGACACACATTTAGTGGTCGCGACTTGATTTTGCTCGGCGGCGGACTGTTCCTGCTATTCAAGGGAGTACGCGAAATTCACAACTCGCTAGAGGTGGTTGATGAGAGCACTATTCGTGAACGGAAAGAAGTGACTTTCGCGGGAACCATTCTCCAAATTGTGATGGTGGACATTGTCTTTTCGCTCGATTCGGTGATAACTGCAGTTGGGCTCGTAGAGAACATTCCAGTAATTATCGCTGCGATCGTCATTTCCATTCTGGTCATGTTGCTTGCTGCAGGTCCTATCAGTCGATTTGTCGACGAGAATCCTCCAGTGAAGATGCTAGCTCTCTGCTTTATAGTGTTGATCGGTCTGGTGCTCATCATCGAAGGATCGGGAGCTCACGTTGATAAGGGTTACATCTACGTTGCAATGGCATTTTCGTTCGGTGTGCAAATGCTCAACATGCTATTGAGCAAGAGGCCCAAAATCTCATTGCGCAAAGCGCAGTTGGGAGACCTGTATTACTCAGCCGCTTCAGCCGTACGCAGAGAGAAGAACTAGAGCAAAATCAAGGGCAAGTTCTATCTAATTGGTCGGTCTCTCGTCCCGCAGAAACACAAAGGAGTCCCTAGAGGACCGCCAATCTGCGAAGTAGTAGCCTTCGGAACTGAATTCTTTCAATCCCTTGCGAGTCTCAGTTCGGTTTAGAACGACATGGCGCGCCAAGAGTCCCCGCGCCCGCTTTCCAAAGTAGCTCATGAACCTGTAGTCGTCCCCATGCTTCTCTAGGAAACTGCATTTGACTACAGGAAAATTCAATCCTTTCTGACTGGACTCCGGAAAGTACTCTGTCGAAGCGCAATTCACCAAGATCGGATTACGATGAGTCTCCAATTCTCGGTTCAACTGATCCACTATTGTTGATCCCCAGTACTCGTAGAGATTCTTGGAGTTGCCGTACTGCAACGCCGTACCCATTTCCAACCTATACGGATGAATCATGTCGAGCGGCCGCAAAACTCCATAGAGTCCGGAGAGTATTCGAACTCGGCGCTGTGCCGAAGTGAAGTCTCGTTCAGAGAAATCGCGTGCCCCCAATCCCAGGTAGACATCACCGCGAAATGCCAAAGCTGCAGGTCGCCCAGTCCGGGTGTTGAGCTCCCAATTCGAGTATCGGTCAGCGTTCAATTCCCCTAAATCGTTGCTGATGCCCATGAGATTCGCGATTTGTCGAGGCTTCAATGTGCGCAATTCATCGATAAGGATTTCCGCCTTTTCGAGAAACATCGGTTCCGTTCGCTTCCTAGTTACCGATTTGGTTTTGAAGTCGAGATTCTTGGAAGGAGACAGCAGTACAAGCATGGCGTGAAAACTTAGGCGCGACTCTCAGAAGTGAATTCTACTTTGCCAGATGGCACTTCAGAATCACCATACTGTCATCCGCCGGAACAACACGAAGAAGGAAGCAGGATTGCGCATCTAGCAAGCGAGGTTTTCGCTCGACGCATTGTAGCGGTACATCCTGCAATACATCGTTCCAGACTTGGATGCTTTTGGACATGTGGCACCGGGGACGTCAGTCAAATCGCGAGATTTTTTGTGCTTCTCATTTCGATTGCAGTTGATTCACATCGACCTTCTCAACATCAAGCCGAACTCTACGCAGGCACTATCATAAACACGAGGAAACTCCTAAGTAGCCTATTGACGCAAGAAGTCGTGGCGCGCGGCAGGACTTGGATTGGCCGGATTCGCAGCCGAAATGAAGATGTGTACACGCTCCGCCCTGAATTTGGGTTTTTCGCGGTTGCTGATGGCATGGGAGGTACTTCAGCTGGACACATTGCTGCTCGAATTGCTATCGATGAAATCTCGGACCATCTCAACCATGTGAGCCAGGAACGCAGTATTGAGTCGCAAGACATGGTCAAGGCGATCGAATTGGCGAACGAAGTAGTTTTCGATCGAGGTCAGACTTATAGTGATTTTCAAGGGATGGGCACGACATTGGTGGCAATGGCGGTCGACGAGTATCGAGCAACTTGCGGACACGTAGGAGATTCCCGCGCGTACTTGTTGAGGCGCAGAGAGCTGTCGCGAATAACGCGAGATCATTCAGTAGTTCAAGAGCTGGTCGACAGAGGCGAAATGACATTGGAGCAAGCAAGAACTGCCCACAATCGCAACATTGTCACGCGCTGCATTGGACCCTTTCAAAACGTCGAACCCGAGATCACGATTCAAGAACTCGCTCCTGGAGACGTGATTATGATGTGTACCGACGGAATATCCGACTTCATATCGGACGTGGAGATTTGTGAAATCATGGATGCCCACTCGCACAATTTGCCGATACTCTTAGGGAGCCTGGTCGAAACAGCTGATCGACACGGAAGCACAGACAACATTACAGCCGTTGTAGCGAAGATCAAATGATGACTGTTCAAGCAACCATAGAAGAGAAGCTCACTACATTGGCTCCCGATCATCTTGAAGTAGTGAACGAGAGCAGCAATCACAATGTGCCGGCGGGTTCGGAGTCGCACTTCAAAGTCGTTGTGGTTTCACCACGATTCGACGGATTGCCATTGATACAACGCCACCGCATGGTTAACGATCTCTTGGCGGATGAACTACGCGAGTCAGTCCACGCTCTGGCATTACACCTGTATACCGCAGCGGACTGGCAAAAGCGCTTTGGCAAAGCTCCAATGTCGCCTCCATGCCGAGGTGGTTCAAAAGCTGATTGAATGGAGTTCGACTCTTGATTGTCGTGTCGTTCTACAAGTTTGTACCTATTTCTAGTCCTGAGACTACTTGCAAATCCATTGAGCGGGTCTGTTCTAAAGAAAGCACGTTGGGTACCGTACTGGTTGCTTCAGAAGGGATCAATGCGGCACTTGGACACTTCGACCGCGAAGCTCTTGACCGCACGCTCGGTGCAATCAGGAAAATCGAGGATCTTGTAGACATTGTTCCCAAATGGTCGGAGACCGGTAAATCGAGTGTAGCGTTCGACCGTTTGATCGTGCGTCCGCGGAACGAAATTGTTAGTCTGGGCCGACAGTTTGACTTTAGGGGGATACGTCCGCCAAGACTCTCACCCGAAAAATGGGCGCAACTGATTCAAGAACCAGACACCAATGTGCTTGATGTTAGAAACAGCTACGAAATTCGACTTGGTCACTTTCGCCGCGCCATAGATCCTGATACTCAGAGCTTTAGACAGTTTGAACGTTGGGCTGCCAATGCTTCCGCCGCTCTTCGAGACAAGCGAACTGCGCTCTACTGCACCGGCGGAATTCGCTGCGAAAAGGCTGCTCAAACGCTGGCGGCAAACGGGTTTTCAGAGATTTACCAGCTTGATCAAGGAATTCTGGGATATTTCGCCTCGACTGCTGAGCGGTCGCTTTGGCACGGCGAGTGTTTCGTTTTTGACAAGCGAGTGTCCATCTTGCCTGATCTATCCCAAGGCACTGCTACGCAATGCCACGGTTGTCGACGGCCTCTCACCGAGCGTGATCGTGAATCGGAGCACTACGTTCCTGGTGTAAGCTGCGCTGCATGCGTTGGCGACTTGACATCTGCGCGTCGCGAGGGATTGCTTGAAAGGACCCGACAGATTCAATTTGCCAAGAAACACAATCTTCGACACCTCGGACCGTCCCAACACCATGGCATACCTTATGAGTCTTGACTTACTGGACGCAATCGGCCAAGCCATGGAATGCCCATTTATTTGACCACGGCACCCGACAAAGGTCGCGCCCGATGAATTTCGAAGCAATCACACAACAAGAGCACACACAATTGCCGTCGAATGCAAATCGAGCACGACTGGACTTGAATAGGATCTCGCGCAAGCTCAGACGTCTAGTTGGTCAGGCCATATCCGACTATCAAATGATTGCAGAAGGCGATCGGGTGATGGTGTGCCTGTCCGGTGGTAAAGACTCCTACACAATGCTTGAAACGTTGTTGGCTCTGCAACGAAGCGCGCCCGTAGAATTCTCGATCATCGCAGTAAACGTCGATCAAAAGCACCCAGGTTTCCCCACTCATGTTCTCCCAAAGTTTCTTGAAGAAAGAAATGTCGAGTACGAGATCATCGAAGAAGACACCTACTCGATTGCAAGAGAATTGACCCCCGATGGCAAGATTCAATGTCCGATCTGTTCTCGACTTAGGCGGGGAATTCTCTATAGTGCCGCCGAACGTATGAACGCTTCCAAAATCGCCCTGGGACATCATGCCGACGATGTCGTAGAGACGTTATTCCTCAACATGTTCTTTGGCGGCACACTGAAATCAATGCCACCCCATTTGATATCAGACGATGGATGCAATCACGTCATACGTCCGTTGTATTACGTCCGAGAACGACTGATCGAGGAATACTCTACTTTGGTTGGGCACCCAATAATTCCCTGCAATCTTTGTGGCTCACAGGAAGGTCTTCAGCGCCAGGAAATCAAGAGAACATTGAGAAGCTGGGACAAGTGCTTTCCAGGCCGTGTAGAAACCATCGCAAAGGCGATACGAAATGTCAAACCCTCGCACTTGGGCGACTCCAACCTGTTTCCGTTTGGCAATGGCAGCAACCCGACCATGTTTCTCAAGAGCCGTCCCGTTGACAAGAGATCGTCCACAACATGATCAAGATTCCCTACACCGAATTGTCGAAGGCCGCTCTTGACAACCTGATCGATGAATTCATAACGCGAGACAGTTCAGTCACAGACGGAACTATCGAGCAGAAACGAGAAAATGTAGTGAACGCACTTAGGAGTGGCAAAGCCCAGATAACATTCGACACCCAATCGGAAACAGCACATATTTGGGCGAACGACGAATTGGAGAAAGTGCATTGCAATTCACGCAGCTAGACACGCGCATTGACTAAGTCGCTTCTCCTAGCACAAGGTCTAACCCACTCCGTAGATAGCCGCGAATTGTTCGCGGAGCTTTCCGTGCACGTCCAGGAAGGAGAGCTGATTGAACTCAATGGGCCGAACGGTAGCGGAAAGACCACTTTACTCAGAATCCTTTTAGGCCTACAAAAACCCGACCGAGGGAAAGCAATCTGCTACGCGGAAAGCATAGGATTTGTTGGGCATCGACCTGGATTGTCGGGTCTGCTGACTCTAGTGGAAAATATCAGGTGGAACTTGTCACTGTCCCAATGCGTAGTCAGCGACAAAGAGATTCGCCATAGACTGGCAGAATTCGGACTTAACCAGTGTTTTACCGTGTCGGTCAATGAGCTGTCAGCTGGACAAGTCAAGCGCGGTGCGCTTTGTGCGCTAACCCTCGCACGACACTCGTTGTGGGCACTCGACGAGCCAATGGCCTCGCTTGATTCACAGGGCGAGGAATTGCTAGCATCCATGCTCGATGTCCACCGAAACAATGGTGGGGCGGCCATAGTTGCCACTCACATTCCAATCGCTTCTCCGACCGATGAGCACATAGTATTGGGCGTAGCATGAGGCGATTTGCTGCCACGCTGAAGAGAGATGTGCTTATTGCCATCCGCTCTGGTGTGGAGATGCTCAATCCGCTTGCATTTTTTGCGTTGACGGGAGTGGTATTTGCAATCGTATTCGGAAGCGATCTGGACACTCGACAGATCTCTGGCATTCCCGCTGTTTGGACGACCGCACTATTTGCCAACATGCTGGCTATGGAAGGCATATTTCGGCGTGACTACGACGATGGAACTCTCGCTCACTTGCTCCTTGATAAAACTGCTACTTTGCCAGCCATCTGCGCAAAGTTGGGAGCACATTGGTTGCTAACGGGACTTCCGATCGGTGTTCTGGCTCCCATTGTTGGTGTTGGATTTGGACTGCCTCCAGTGACTTTGGCAATGCTCATGGCGACGATTTTGATAGGAACGCCCGCTCTCACATTGATCGGCGCAATGGGCGCAGCTCTAGTTGTCGGATTAGGTCGCGGTGGCGTATTGCTTACCCTTCTTGTTCTTCCACTTTACGTACCTGTCTTGCTCTTGGGCATCGGGGTGTGCCACCAGTTTCACGCTGGCGCGGTATACACACCGCAGCTGGTTGGTTTGTTTGCTATTCTCACGGGTACTCTAACCGCCGTACCACTAGCCCTAGGTCCGATCCTACGTGTCAGCCAAGATCGGTAATTTGGAGCAATTGAGCATGCACATACTGACTGTCTCAAGAATGCAATTGCGGCATCTAATAGCTGTTCCACGGCATACAGAAGGGAGCCCAATCGACAAGTGAACCGTCTTGTGCAAATGTTTCATCGGATGGCATCTCCGGAACATTTCTTTGCAGGAGCTCGCCTGTGGGTTTTCTGGCTATACCTATTGGGAGTCACAGGGCTTGCAATTGGTTCAGCGTGGGGCTTGTTCTTTGTTCCCCCTGAAAAATATCAAGGCGATAGCGTACGCATTATGTATTTGCACGTTCCGGCAGCTCACTTAGCCCAAATGATCTACATTGCGATTGCCGTCGCAGGAGCGATTCACATCATATGGCGGCTGAAAATGGCAGATGTCTTCATGGCTGCCGCAGCACCCATTGGAGCAATTACAACGGCTCTCGCACTGATCTCTGGAATCATGTGGGGGCGCCCAACCTGGGGCGTGTGGTGGATTTGGGACGCGCGAACAACATCCGTGTTGATTCTGTTCTTCTTGTTCTTCGGTCTAGTCGCGTTGCGACAGGCGATCGGACGGAGGGAACGGGCAGCGTTTGCCGTTAGCGTACTTGCCATTGCTGGAGCAATCAATATTCCGATCATAAAGTACTCAGTGGAGTGGTTTACAACACTTCATCAACCAGCAAGCATTGAGTTGGGAAGGAATATTGCGATTGACACGGTGTTTCTGCTACCGTTGTTTGTCAATTTGGCGAGTTTGTATGTCTTTGTTGCCGGAGTGATCTTGGCAAATATGAGGGTTGATCTTGTAAATCGCTATCAAACTACCTCCTGGGTTAGCGAATGGTTTAGGAACAATTGACCGCTATGGAGCTACTAAGTATGGGAGATCATGGCATATACGTGTGGAGCGTCTATGCTATTGGATTGATATTTCTTGGTGCTATCGGCACCTATCCGCATATGGCGCTTAGACGATTGAAGCGTAGGCGACGAGAAGACAAGGAGCAGCGATGAACGATCTGCGACGGCGCAGAATGCTTGTGTTGCTGTTTTTGTTCTGCGGCGGTTCTCTAACTGCAACGCTTGCTATTTTCGCACTCCAATCGAACATCAATCACTATTACCCTCCTGACGAAGTCGTTGCTGGGTCTGTACCCATTGAGCACACAATTCGTGCGGGTGGTATGGTCGTGATCGACAGCGTAGTCCATGACGATACTGGACTTGGTGTGGAGTTCGAGCTTAGCGATCGCAAAGGGTCCACATTCTCAGTGAGCTACAAGGGGCTGCTTCCCAGCTTGTTTCGCGAAGGACAAGGAGCCATCGTTGTAGGCAAGTTGCAGTCTGACGGCGTGTTCGAGGCGAATCAGGTTATGGCGAAGCATGATGAGAACTACGTCCCGCCAGAATTGAAGGAATTGCACGAAATCGATGATTCCTGAGCTAGGCCACTTTGCCGCCATTCTAGGTCTAGCAAGTGCCCTTGGCGTCGCCATTACGGCCTTTTGGGGCGCTTTTAATGCTCAGGATTCCTGGGCGAACATGGCGATCCGTCTTGCGAAGCTGCAATTCGTTGTGCTCGCAATTGCGTTCCTGCTCTTGGTCGCATCCTTTCTGCAAGACGACTTTTCAGTTCTTTACGTAGCCAACAACTCCAACACTGAACTGCCCTGGTATTACAAGATTAGCGCCGTGTGGGGCGCACACGAAGGCTCGTTCCTGCTCTGGACGCTGGTAACGGCTAGCTGGACGTTAGCTGTTGCCCTACGATCAAAGCATCTACCCTTGGAGCTCCATAGCTACGTTTTGGGATCCATGGGATTTCTTAACACGGCGTTTCTAACATTCATGCTGGCGTCGAGCAACCCCTTCGTTCGTTTAGTTCCCAACGTCCCCTTGCAAGGTGCGGACCTCAACCCTGTGCTTCAGGATCCCGGACTAATCATTCATCCCCCAATGCTCTACATTGGGTACATTGGTTTTGCTGTGGCATTCAGCTTTGGAATCGCGGCTCTATGTACCGGAAAACTGGATTCTGCGTGGGCACGATGGACTCGGCCTTGGGTCAATGCCGCGTGGGTGTTCCTTACCGTTGGAATAGCACTGGGAAGTTGGTGGGCGTACTACGAGCTTGGATGGGGTGGTTGGTGGTTCTGGGATCCCGTAGAGAATGCCTCGTTCATGCCGTGGTTGGCCGGTACAGCGCTCATACACTCTCTGGCGGCAACCGAAAAACGAGGAGCTTTCAAGAATTGGACCATCTTGCTTGCATTGTTGACGTTTTCGTTGTGCCTAATTGGAGCGTTTCTCGTTCGTAGCGGCGTTCTGACCAGTGTCCATGCGTTTGCCGTAGATCCTCAACGTGGCCTGTTCCTGCTTGGGATTCTTGTCGTTGTAACGGGTGGCGCGCTCTACTTGTACTCAGTTCGTGCGTCAACAATTCGCAGCCGTATTCAGTACTGGGGAATATCCCGCGAACTGCTACTTCTCATGAACAACGCTCTACTGGTGCTGGCCGTTGTGACGATCATGCTTGGAACGTTGTATCCACTGGGCTACGAATGGTTTACAGGCGGTGACACGATGTCGGTTGGCGGGCCCTACTTCAACAGAATGTTCATTCCGTTGATGATCGTTCTGTCCTTTTTCCTTGCGCTCGCGCCTATCGCCAGATGGAAGACCACGCCCAAGGAGCTAATAATGCGAGGTTTGATATTGCTGGCTGGATCAGCAATTGTCTCGCTGATATTGCCTTGGATTTTCTGGAGCTCCTTCAACTTTGGTGTTTCCTGTGCACTTGCTCTGGCACTCTGGATTGCGATCACTCACGTAAATTCGCTATGGAAACAAAGACACTCGTTGACAATGGGCAACCTGGGCATGGCTACAGCCCATCTTGGTTTTGCCATGGCTATAGTTGGTGTCGCAGTTACGAGTGCGTTTTCGCTAGAGCGTGATGCTCGCTTGACTCCTGGTCAATCCTTGGATGTCAACGGCAAGACATACGAGCTTGCAGAAGTCACTCGCTCCCAAGGTCAAAACTACATTGCCGACCAGGCAACATTCAATGTCGACGGACGACTTGAAATGCATCCCGAGCGCAGAAATTATCCAATTCGGCAAACCATAACCACTGAAGCCGCAATTAAGCCAGGCTTCTTTAAGGACACTTATATCTCGCTTGGAGAACCAATAGCCAATGGCTCTTGGGGGGTTCGCATCCAAGAGAAACCATTGGTTCGTTGGATTTGGTTGGGTGCTTTTATTATGGGAGCCGCAGCTGTCGTAGCTTGTCTCGACAAGAGATATCGTCGGCTTTCTCGCCGAGACTTGCTGGCACACGCGACGTCACAATGACTCCGCGTCAAACACGCCTTCTGCTCGCCTGCCCACTTATCGCATTTGCGGCGTTATCGTTTGTTCTAGCCATTGGCTTCAATTTGGGTCGCCACGACATTCATCCTTCGTCCCTATTGGGACGATCCCTTCCCCAGTTTGAACTGACCACGCTATTGGAATCCCAATCCGTTTCCAACGAGCAAGTGATTGGAAAGGCACGGCTAATGAACATTTGGGCATCGTGGTGCGTGGCGTGCAGAGCAGAGCACAATGTGCTCAAGCAAATTGCGGAGGCTAACGAAATTTCCCTAATCGGCATCAATTACAAGGACGCGAGAGGAGATGCTGTGGCTTGGCTCTACGAATTGGGGAATCCGTTTGAATTCAATATCGTCGATGCGAACGGCGATTTGGGAGTAGATCTGGGCGTGTATGGTGCACCAGAAACGTTTCTTGTAGACCCCAACGGCATCATTCGCTACAAACATGTGGGTCCATTGACGGAAAAGGACTGGCTGGAGGAGATACGCCCCCTACTGGCGACACTGCAATGAGAACCCAATGCTAACCTCACTCCTAATTGTCACGTTGAGTGTTGTAGTAACAGTCGACGGGTTTCAATTCGATTCGCAAGTCAATGCCGACCGGTATGCTCGGCTTATCGAAGAGTTTCGATGCCCAAAATGCTTGAATACCAATCTCGCCGGATCGGATGCGCCGATCGCTCAAGATCTACGTCGGGCAGTCTATCGGCTAGTTGTTGAAGGGAAATCAGACGGTGAGATTCGCGACTACATGCGAGAACGCTATGGCGACTTCATCCTATACGATCCCCGGTTGACACCAAAGACTCTAGTACTCTGGTGTACTCCCTTTCTGCTTGTGCTCATAGCAACTTGGCTCGTACTTAGGCTTAAGGACAGAAGACAGCCTATCCAGCCCAGTTCAAGCGAACTTGAGCGGATACGCGAATTAACTTCGTGATCTTCGTAGTCCTCGTTCTACTGCTGGCGATCGTGGGCTATTGGATCCATATTGACACCAAGTATCAGGCGCACCGACGACGATGGGATCGACATCAAGCTAACTTGGCCATCTATCGCGAACGCTCTAGCGACATCGCGGAATCGCTAGATGAAGACAGCAAGGAACAGGAATTGGAAGCCAGTCTCTTGCTGCTGGAGGATGTTGGCAATGAGCACGAAACTCCCAAGCAACTGCGTGCCACCCCGTGGCTGCCACTGGCAACAATCATCCTTATTTGTGTTCTTGCTCTATCCGGCTATTTCTACTGGGGGGATCCGCTTGCAGTACGGTTGGAGAGCGTTCACTCGCAAATTCAAAAGGCCTACGAAAATGCCAGTGAGGAGGATCTAGACAAAGTCATTATGTTGCTGGAAAAGCGCAATGACTCGCGCCTACGGGGCGTGAGTTCGTCAGCGTACCTTACTCGCTTGTACTTCGACAAAGGAGACTATGAAAACGTTGTACGCACGCACAAATTGGCGGAACAACAAGGTACTAATTCGCTGAACTCGGACATTCTCCGAGTCCGAGCCGCATTCAACATAGACAACCAAGAGCTAACGGAGGAGACTCTAGCGGTCATCCAACGCATATTGGTGCAAGATCCAGAGAATCCGACGGTGATGCAACTTCTCGCAATTCACTCCTACTCTCTCAATCAGTTTGGTGAGGCGCGTGGTTTTTTGGAGCGAGTTCTGCGGCAACCGCTGCCACCGAGCGCAAGCGAACTTTTCGATCGTCTTTTGTCAAGCACGAACGAAAAGTTGGATGCCGACCACATCGGAGTTCGAGTTACCGTTGAAGTTACAAATCTGGCAGCCCCTCACCAGTGGCTCACGGTGTTCGCACGCGAAGACGACAACTCCCCTCCAATTGCCGTTGTGCGTCGTCCAAACATAACTAACGGTATCTACACGTTCCTGCTCGATGACATCGTATCCATGATTCCAGAACGAAAACTCTCTTCATTTGACCGGGTGAACGTAGTTGCACAGCTTTCCCCCAATGCAGATGTGGGCGATTCTGACCAAACGAGCGAAATTCAGAGTGGCTGGATAACGCCTTCAAATCGAGCTTCGGTTTCTCTTCGGCTCTCCGACGTTGGAAACGAGGAGTCCATAACTGTCAGCGTTGCCCTTGAACCCAGTTTTGAGGCCCAAGACGATTGGCCAGTCTTCATAATTGGCCGCAGAATCGGCGAGAGTGGTCCACCTCTTCTGGTGAAGCGAGTGGAAGTGCGCGACCTTCCAATCACGCTAACGCTTTCGGCGAGCGATGCAATGCTCCCTGGGGCGGAGTTTCCGCAGGAAGCGATCGAAGTGCTTGCTCGAGTGTCAAGTACTGGAAGTGCCACGCGGGCAATTGACGACATTGAGAGCAATCCAGTTCATGTCAACGTGGGCCAACGAGTCGGCCTCAAGTTGAACCAGCTAGTGACCGAGGCAGAAGGCCAGTGATCGCGTGCGTTGCTTAGCCTGCTTCGAGCAATTCACGAGCAGCTCGTGCCTTGGCGAAGACTCCTTGCAGATATCTATCCAAGTCAAAATCCTGCTTGCCCATAGCACCAACCAAGTAGCGCTTATACACTCCTTGAGCGATAGCTCCTAGTCGCCAATGTGAGAACGCCCGGTAATAATTAATACGTTCCAAAGCACGACCTGTTAGGAGTTCGTAGCGTTCAATGAGTTCCTTGCGAGTTGGGAATCCTCCAATGCTAGTTGGCGAACCGTCTTCAGCCACGTCACTAGGCTCCCCCCAGTTGTTCAACAGGTAGCCAACATCAGCCAGGGGGTCGCCGAGCGTGCACAATTCCCAATCCAGTAAAGCAACCATGGCTCCTTCGCGAATGGGCGACCGGCGAGACGACGTGGCGCGGAAAGCGCCATCCGAGCTGCTCGACGATC